>CBDUBJ010000145.1:0-1611 GCA_965365355.1 uncultured bacterium | reverse complement strand
GCGATGCGGCTTACATAATTTGAAACTTCGATCGTACGGATTTCAGTTTCTACATTCTCACCGTTAAGAAATACTTCGGCAAATCCGAGATCGGGATTGAATTCAAAATGGATTTTAATGAATTCGAGGCTTTGAACCAGCGTATCGATATCGAAAAACTCACCATCGATATACCCGTTGCGCATCGCAAATAAAGTTACTGCGCGATACATTGCGCCCGTGTCGACATAAATGTAGCCGAGATGGCTCGCAAGCTGTTTGGCAAGTGTGCTTTTGCCGGTCGATGAAAAACCGTCGATCGCTATGGTGATGTTGCGCTTCACTCGTCGCCAAAATTTATTGTAAGTCCAAAAAGGCTTGTATTTGCAGCCAAAGTATAGCGCGAATATGAATAATTGAATTTCATTTTATTGATCCGAAGTCCGAAACCAACAGACAATCCCGAAAAATTTCTTTGCTCAAGCAAACGCAGCTCTTCCGCTCTTCTGAAATTATAGCCAAGGCGAAGGTTAAAGCCTTTACGCGGAAACAATTCTAGTCCAAAAATCACATGTCGGAGGGCATTATTGAATACTGAAACTTTCTCTTCTTCATTCCCGCCATCAATCGTTCCGACTGCGCGCGCCGGATTGGAAAAGGCAACATTCCATTGCTGAAGGTTTTCCAATGTCAGATGCCAGCGGATCGGCACATTTGCAAGTTCCTGTGAAATTCCCGCCATGATCTCCAGCGGTAAAGTCTCACGCGTTCCTGCATAAGTGGTGATTTGCGTTCCGACATTGCGAATGACAAGCGCTACGTTTAAACCCGAATCTTCATTGACATATAGTCCGCCCAGATCAACAGCCGCACCCCACGAATTATAAGTTTCCAGCGTCGACGATATGACCTTTGCATTGGCGCCAACATGAATATCGGTCGCTGGAATATTATAAGAATAACCAAATGACAACGCGACTTCACTGCCGGTAAAGTCAGATGTGAGTTCGCCATTCTCGTCACGCCCTTCAAATTCTCCGTAATTAACGTAATTGACTCCCGCGTGAAATGTCTGCACATGACGATCGTAAGTATACGCATACGCCGCAGTTCCATAAGTCACTTCACCAAAATAACTTCCGTAATTCAGCGACAGGTGATTGTCCATTTCCACATTGATCGCAGCCGGATTGAAATGCGCCTGGTTGACGTCGGCATCGTAAAGAGTAAGGACTTTTCCGCCCAGAGCGGCCTGACGCGGCGACGTAACGAGATTAAGGAATTGATATACATGCTGTCCTCCAACCTGGCCGAAGCTCACCGTGGAAATCAATAGCATGAAATAAAGAATCGGTTTGCCCGCCATCCAGATCAGATTTTGGAGCTTTTTCCCGCTGTCCGCTATATCTTTTACAGACCTTACAGGTTTTTAAAACCTGTAAGGTCTGTAAAAGGATGCCGCTTCCATCGGGGCTAGGCTCCGGAACTAGGTTCAAAATTCGTTCACAGATTGCGAAGATACAATTTCAATTGATAAGTGATAATTGTCAATTGAAAATTGACAGTTGACAATTTTTGAAAATAGAGATGTGGACAATCGAAAATGAGTAAAACGTGCCAACTGTAAACTGT
>CBDUBJ010000144.1:0-1661 GCA_965365355.1 uncultured bacterium | reverse complement strand
TTGTTGCGGTTTTAATTTTTAATGTTGCCGCTGTAAAACTGATTTTCGACTTTTCCTCGCAGATTTGCCGGCAATTGAATTAGCAAGGTTACTGCTTCCAAACCAACCGGAATGTGCCGAAGGCAGGCGAAGTGCGGACAAATCATTATTTAACAGACTTTAAATATTTTGCGCAGACTTCCGACGTAAATTTATGTACGTCAAAGCCTCATGCCAAAACACAAGATAAAAGCCGCTTACCAAAATGCAAAATCGACGCGATGGTACAAATATGTCATTCGCGGGCTGGCATTACTGATCATACTCTTTATCGGAGGCTATTTTTTCATGGCGTGGTACGTCAATAACAATCGGGCGGAACTCCTTGCTTTGGTGACAGCGCAGCTCAATGAATCGATCGAGGGTAATATTACCATTGAACGGATGGATCCGGCTTTGATCCAGAACTTTCCCCGGGTTTCGCTTCGATTGCAAAATGTAGTCATAACAGATTCGCTTTTTAAAAACCATAATCAGGTATTGCTTCGGGCGAAGGATTTCAATGTGTCAGTAAATGCTTTGGCGCTTCTTCGCGGCGCAATCGAAATGCGAAAGATCGAAATTACTGAGGCCGCGATCCATCTTTATACAGATTCCACAGGTTATAGCAATACATCGGTTTTTAAGTCCCGCAAGAATAGTAGCGAGGGAGGCGATGCGACGTATCCGGAAATTAAAGATTTTATACTTCGAAACGTTCGGTTAACGATCGATAACCGGCTCAGGAATAAACTATTCGATTTTAAAGTTGCCAACTTAAAAGGCGATATCGACTATACTGCAACTGGCTGGGATGCCGACATCGACGTAAACACTTTTGTCACAAGTATGGCTTTCAGTACGAAAAAGGGAAGTTTTATCAAGAGCAAAACCGTCGAAGGAAATTTGAATATCGGTTACGATGAAACAAACGAAAAGATTACAGTTGATGCCGATGACTTTTCGATTGCGGATGAGGATTTTGAAATTGTGGCTGATTTCCATCTTGCAAAAACCAATTCAGCGTTTAATATTTCTATTAAGAACGATGAGATTCTTTGGCGGAATGCGTCGCGATTGCTGTCGCCAAATATCAGTTCGCGTCTAGATATGTTCGATCTAAAGGAACCGATTGCCGTTGGGTGCAGCATTTCGGGAGATCTGAATGTAGCGGGCGATCCCAGGATTTTGGTTACAGCAAAAGTTCGCGAAAGTATATTGGAAACGCCGGGCGGTACAGTAACGCAGTGCGGATTTGATGGAAAATTTACCAACCATTTTGTCAGTCAAAAGGGAAATAATGATGCAAATTCGGCGATCATCCTGACAAATTTTACGGGCAGTTACTCCGGCATTCCCGTATCGATGAAAAAAACGTCGATTTTAAACTTGGAAAATCCCATTGCAAAAGGAGATTTTAAATCGGATTTTAAAATTGCCGATCTGAAAAATGTTATCGACAGCACGTTTATGACTTTTGAAAAAGGTCGGGCGAATGTGGACCTTACATATGTTGCCGATATTGAAAATTTCAAGATCGCAAAGCCAATTGTTGAGGGCATCGTACAGATTGATGACGGAGCAATGAAATATACTCGCAGAAATCTGGCAGTTCGCGATATCGCGCTCGACATGCGATTTAC
>CBDUBJ010000143.1:0-1795 GCA_965365355.1 uncultured bacterium | reverse complement strand
GGTGTCCATATGCTAATCATACCAATTAAAGACGGAGAGAACATTGACAGAGCGCTGAAGCGTTACAAGAGAAAATTTGACAAAACGGGAACCGTACGTCAGCTCCGTGCGCGTCAGGCATTTGTAAAACCATCTGTCGTTAGAAGGACTCAAGTTCAAAAAGCTGCGTATATCCAGGGATTGCGCGACAAAGTAGAAGGATAAGAAATTCTAAATTTGAAAAATATTGCGTCAGCTTAAAGTAGTAACTTTGAGCTGACGCTTTTTTTATGGATAACAAAACCGCTTTTCGCGATTATCTCCGGCTCGAGAAAAATTATTCGCCACATACGGTGAATGCATATCTTGACGACATCAGGTTTTTCGAAAAGTTTTTGAAGACCGAGTTCGATATTGATTCCGCAGACAATGTTGCCTATCCTCAAATCAGAGCCTGGATCATTTCGATGGTCGACTCCGGAATCGGGAATGCATCCGTTAATCGAAAAATATCTTCATTAAAATCGTTTTATAAGTTTCTTTTAAAGATCAAGCAGATCGATGTGAGTCCGCTGCTTAAGCATAAAGCGCTCAAAACGCCGAAAAAGATCCAGGTGCCGTTCTCGGAGAAGGAATTGGACCGTGTGCTGAATGAGATCAAATATCCCGACGGATTTGAGGGCATTCGCGACAAGCTGATCATCGATATGTTTTATACGACAGGCATTCGGCGAGCTGAGCTGATCAATCTGAAACTTGCAGATGTGGGTTCGAATGCGATGAAAGTCCTTGGAAAGAGGAACAAGGAACGCATCATTCCGGTACTGCCGGTAATTGATAAGCAAATTATTACATATACATCACAACGTTCTCGTCTTGAGAAAGTTATCGATAAGGAATATTTCTTCTTAAATGATAAGGGCGTTAAATTAAATGATTCTTTTGTATATCGGTTGATAAATAACTACTTTAGTAATGTCTCCGAGAAGGTTAAGAAGAGTCCGCATATCTTACGTCATACGTTCGCGACTCACATGCTAAACAACGGAGCCGATCTAAATTCAGTCAAGGAATTATTGGGGCATTCAAGTTTGGCGTCGACGCAGGTTTATACGCACAGCAGCCTCGCAGAGCTAAAGAAAGTATACAATGGCGCTCACCCCAGGAACCTCGATTAATTCCACAATGTCTAATCATTAAAATGAAGCTTATGAAGGTTAATGTTCATGCGGTCAACTTTACTGTTGACAGGAAGCTGGTTGATTTCATCCAGGAGAGAATGGATAAATTGGAAAAGTATTGGGACCGCGTAGTGGCCGCCGATGTATTCCTGAAACTCGACAATACAAGCGAAAAGGAGAATAAGATTGCGGAGATCGTGATGAATGTGCCCGGAGACGATTTCAGGGTGCAGAAACAGGACAAAAGTTTTGAGGCGGCGATGGATCAGGCTTCCGATGCCATGGAGCGTTTATTGGTGAAGAGAAAGGAAAAAATCCGCACTTATATTTAATTGGATTTTTTTTAAAAATTTGTTTTGATTAAAAAACAAAATGATATACATTTGCAGTCCGTTAGAAATAGCGGACTTTTTTTGTAGTTTTTGCCGATGTAGCTCAGCTGGCTAGAGCAGCTGATTTGTAATCAGCAGGTCGTGGGTTCGAGTCCCTCTATCGGCTCAAAATGTCCCGGAAATCGGGAAGTTCTTTAAAATATTGGAATTGGGGGAGATACTCAAGCGGCCAACGAGGGCAGACTGTAAATCTGCTGGGTAACCTTCGCAGGTTCGAATCCTGCTCTCCCCACAAAATTTTTC
>CBDUBJ010000142.1:0-2017 GCA_965365355.1 uncultured bacterium | reverse complement strand
CTGTAAACTGTAAACTGTAAACTCAACTGTCAACTGTACTCCAAACTGTCAACTGTAAACTGTAAATAACTTTCTCAAAAGGTTGTCCATTAACGGCAGCCTTTTTTTATTTTGCGTACTTAACCAACAACCATGATCGCCGAAAACACCAAAACAAACTATCCCGCGCTTTACACCCTGATTACCGTGTTCTTTTTTTGGGGATTCATTGCTGCCGGAAACAGCATTTTCATTCCGTTTTGCAAGTCTTACTTTGATCTTGACCAATTTCAATCACAGTTAGTTGACTTTGCTTTTTATACCGCTTATTATTTGGGTGCGCTGCTTCTGTTTGCATTCGGAGCCATGAATGGCCGTGATCTCATCGGACAATGGGGCTACAAAAGAAGCATTGTATACGGATTGCTTTTTTCGGCGTTGGGCGCTGCGGCAATGATCATTGCAGTAGAGTCGAACGTTTACACAGGGATGCTGGTAGGGTTATTTATCGTTGCATTGGGGTTCTCACTGCAGCAAACTGCTGCAAATCCGTTTGCTGTTTTGCTGGGCGATCCTAAAACCGGCACAAGCCGCGTAAATCTTGGAGGCGGCATCAATTCATTCGGAACTACGATCGGACCTCTGATAGTTGCCTTTGCCTTGTTTGGCACCACCGCGACTGTCAAAGATGAGCAAATTGCCGCGCTTGAATTAGACAAAGTAATTTTATTGTACATCGGTGTAGGATTGCTTTTCATAGCTGCTGCCGCACTGTTTTATTTCTCCAGGAAAGTGCCGCATGGCGTTTCGATCGAGCCAATGGAAAAAGCCAATAAGGCGCTTCGCGAATTGTTGCTGATGACCGCGGGACTCGCTGTTGCTTTCAGTCTTGTCTTCCATAGTTATCGTAGCGATGAAGCCCAAAAGCTTGAAAACTACGAAAGAACTGTTGCAGAAATACAACAGCATCTTTCCGTAACATTATACGCAGTCGGTTCGGAGGCGTTGCTTTTAAAACAACAACAGCTTGAAAACGCACAGCAAGATGCAGGAAATATGCGGGATAAAGTTGAAAATGTTCGCATGACATGGCTTTTGGTTGCACTTGTCATAGTTGTAGGAACTTTGCTATCCATAAACTGGCGCGCACGAAAGAAGCCCGAAGGCTGGGGTGCGATGCAGTACCCTCAACTCGTATTGGGAATGCTGGCGATCTTTACTTATGTTGGTGTTGAGGTTGCCATCGGAAGCAATCTCGGTGAGTTGCTAAAGCTTCCCGAGTTCGGTTCGCATCAATCTTCCGACATAGCTCCATACGTTTCAATGTACTGGGGAAGCCTTATGATCGGCCGTTGGGCAGGAGCGATCAGCGTATTTCACTTATCGGGAAACAAAAAAGCAATCGCACTGATCCTGATTCCTTTGTTGGCGTTTTCGGTCATTATTGGCGTTAATACGATTGCGCAAAAAGATATGACACCGCTTTATTATTATGTTTTCTGCGTTCTGATTCAAATCGCGGCATTTTTTTATTGTAAAGACAAGCCTGCGAAGACATTACTTGTCTTTGCTGTACTGGGGATGATTGCGATGGTAATTGGATTGATGACCGAAGGAACTGTCGCGATATACGCTTTCCTCGCGGGCGGACTTGCGTGCAGCATTATGTGGCCCGCCATTTTTAGCCTATCGATTATAGGTTTAGGAAAGTATACGGCTCAAGGATCTGCATTTCTTGTGATGATGATTCTCGGTGGAGGAATTATCCCGCCAATTCAGGGTAAATTGTCGGATATTATCGGGATACATTCTTCGTATATCATCACAGTCGTATGTTTTGCATACCTGGCCATTTTCGCACTGGCCGTGAAGTCGATTTTACGCAAACAAAATATAGATATAGATTCAATTGAATCTGAAGGTTCACATTGATCCAACAAAAAAGGTCTGCGATTGCAGACCTTTTTTTATTTATTTTTTCTTGCTACCTCACGAACCCTGTGTCCGTGATTCTTGTGCTTCTTATGTTTCTTCCAAT
>CBDUBJ010000141.1:0-2067 GCA_965365355.1 uncultured bacterium | reverse complement strand
ATACACGTTTGTATCCATCCGCCGACCGCGGCAAAGCAGATTACGGGTGGCTGAAGGCAAACTATTCATTCTCTTTTGCCAACTATTTTCACCAGGATAAAGTCAGTTTCGGCGTGCTTCGCGTGCTGAATGACGATGTCGTTGCGCAGGGCATGGGATTCGGCAAACATCCGCACGAAAACATGGAAATCATTACGATCCCGCTCGAAGGTTCATTGCGGCACCGCGATTCAATGGGAAATGAAGGCACTATCGGTTTTGGTGAAGTCCAGGTCATGAGCGCCGGAACCGGAATAGAACATTCGGAAATGAACGCCAGCCATCAGGACCTGATGAAAACGCTACAGATCTGGATATTTCCTGAAATGAATGATGTCGAACCGCGTTATGATCAAAAGGCATTCGATCTTCAGGAAAATGTCAATCGATTCGTGACCGTCGTTTCGCCGCATGACAAACCTGAAAAAGATTCGCTATGGATTTATCAGCAAGCATATTTCAGCCTCGGAGTATTTGAAGCGGATTCAAGCATTGGCTACGATGTGCGGATCAATGGAAATGGCGTTTACATTTTTGTAATCGAAGGCGAGATCATTACTGACAATCAAACACTCCACGAACGCGATGCGATGGGAATTACCGGATCAGATCATGTCGATATCAAGATCCGGGAAAAATCGAAAATTCTATTAATCGAAGTACCAATGTCAACACAACTCTAATGGAAATCAAAGACAATACATTCCAACGTCAATTTGAGACTTATTTCGAAGGTCAGTTAGTAACCGTGGAATATTCTTTTCAGGAACGAAAAATATTTCTGACAAGGATCAATAAACCGGAGACCGTCGATGAAGATTTCATTGCCGACTTCCTGAAGGAGATCCTTGCCATTGCAGTTGAACGCAAGCTTAAAGTTGTTCCCGTTTTTCCAAAGATTGCGGCGTTTTTTCGAAAAAATCCGATGTATAAAGAGTTATTGCCTCCGGGGATAAAAATATAGCAAACTCTATTTTCCAATTTTAATTGAGTTTTATAGATCTCCAAACCAGATCACATTATACTGGAATCATAAAACTTTCGTTACATTATAGCCGCTATTTTTGACAAATGATTTCCTCCGAAAACCAAGCAAAACTTGTCGATTTTTTTGAGAATATCCCGAAGTATTACGGATCCAAAACCGAAATCACCGAAGGTTTATATTCGCGATACGACGATTTCGACGCAAATCTTACGACCTGGAACTTATCCGAATTTGTACTGCTTCGGTCTGCATACCGCAATGGCGGCGACCGGCTGATGATGGAGGGCGAAAAAATGTACTATGAAATGTCGGCAAAACTGATCATCGATTTTAAACAGCCGGCAAGGAATACGTTCGAGTTTGTGGAATTATACGGAAACAGTGTTTTCCGCATCACGAAGATCAAGTTTCATTATAAGTATTGATTAGCTAATTAGCCAATTCACCAAGTCCACAAAACTCCATCCGAACCAGCCCGTCATCATCGATTTCCTTCAAAACAATCTCGTGCAATGTATTCACCAGCGACGGATCCCAATAAGTTTTGACCTTCACGTAATTCTCCGTAAAACCATGGATAAATCCTTCGCGGTTTTCAGCTTCGAAAAGCACGGCATGCTTCGTACCGATTTGGCTCTCGTAAAAAGCACGGCGTTTTTTAACCGATAAAGCGCGCAGCATTTTACTTCGTTTTGCACGGACATTCGCCGGCACAACACCATCCATCGAAGCGGCTTCAGTATTTTCACGTTCCGAATACGTAAAAACGTGCAGATATGAAATGTCCAATTGATTCAAAAAATGATAAGTCTCAAGGAAATGCTCATCGGTTTCACCCGGAAAACCAACAATCACGTCGACGCCAATGCACGCATAGGGCATAAAATTCCTGATCGCCGCCACACGGTCCGAATAAAGTTCGCGCATATAACGGCGCTTCATTTTCCTCAGGATCTCATTACTTCCGGACTGCAACGGTATATGAAAATGCGGCACGAATGCACGGCTTTTCGACACTAGCTCGATCGTTTCGTTTTTCA
>CBDUBJ010000140.1:0-2115 GCA_965365355.1 uncultured bacterium | reverse complement strand
TTCGTGGTAAACCTAAATAACCACTATCTTCAAAAACTTTAAATCAATAATTATGAATCAAAAAAAACACTGGTTGAAACAGCATGCGATCGCGTACCGGGCTTTCTTGAAATGTACAAGAAGCTTGAGCAATCAATAATTATTTCTGCGAAAAGCGAAAGCCTGCTCATGGGATACAGCCGCGAATTGGCAAAGATTGCAATGCATTTTGAGGTGAACCCACTTTATCTTACGCAGGATCAAATCAACGAATATCTCTTTATAACTGCAAGGAGGCTGCCGGCGCCATCCATAACACAATATAAATTTCTGGTCTATAGCCTGAGGTTTATGTACAGAATGTCGGGTTTTGAAAGCCACCACATCAAACTTCCCAAATTAAAACGCGATAAAAGACTGCCTGTAATCCTGAGCCGAGATGAGGTGAGAAAGATGATCGATAATATGAAGTCGCCAAAACACAAAGTCCTTATCATGCTATTGTACGGATGCGGGTTGCGCCGCAACGAAATCAAGAATTTAAGAATTGAAGATCTGGATTTCGACCGGAAGCTCGTGCATGTTCGCGACGGAAAAAACCACAAGGACAGATATGTTCCTATAAGTGCGGTGATGATTCCAGAAATTATAAAGTACCTCGATCTCTACGATCCGCAGGAATACCTCTTTAACGGCAGAATAAGCGAACGATCTGACGGCGCGACAAACCATTTCAGTCAGTACGGAATCCGATGGGCAATCGAGCAGGCCGCAAGAAAGGCCGGGATCCGAAAAAAAATTTCGATCCATACGCTGCGGCATACTTATGCAACGCACCTGCTTGAAGACGGCTTGGATATCGTAAGCATTAAGGAACTTCTGGGACATTCGGCGATCGAAACTACCTTGATCTATCTGCATGTCGCGCAATACGAAAGGAAACGCGTTTTTAGCCCGATGGACAATCTATATCAGAAACTTGAGCGCGTCGAATGCGTATCGACCTTTTTCTGCGCAAATTACCGCAGCAACTAAAAAAAATGCCCTCAAAACTGAAGGGCATTTTCAATTAATAAAACTCGAATTACCTTATAAAATTTATTGTCGCAAGTGTCACATTAATGAGAGTGGCGATAAAGAAAACATTAAAAATTATTTTAGGCTTCTGATTAGATAATACAGAGCCATTAAACACCATGCAGCTTGCCACGACAAGCATCAATTGCAGCATCTGAATGAAACTCGTGCCGTGTGTCAGCACTGCCATCGCCGCAATTCCACCCAATATGCTCTGTACCAAAACACCGATAGCGATGCTGCCAAAAAATTCATTTTTAAATTCCCCGTACATTTTTTCGTAAGTGCTCATAATCTTTACCATTTGTTTGATGAAGTAAAATTACTGCCGCACCGTAAGGTAAAATATGACATTTGTCATGTTCCGAAAATTTCTCGAAAATTCTTTTTCAGGAGCTTTTTCCCGCTTGGTTGGGAAATGGAGGAAAGACTAAAGACTAAAGATGAAAGACTAAAGATGGAAGAGTAAAGAGAAAAGAAGAAAGAAGAAAGAATAAACGGAACAAAGAGGGACGAGCAACAATCAGGGTTTTGCTGTTTCCAGTTCTGAGATCCTGAATCGCACGAGTTTTTCTATTAAATCCAAAGGCAGTTCTTCGGTGATTGGAAACTGGATCGAACCTTTTCCGGTTTTATACTTCGAAAGCTCCTCGGCAAACATTTCATTCGAAGTCGGAAGCGCATAAAAGCCAATGTGGTTTTTAAATGCTGCGAAATGAACCAGGTTTTTCTCCAATGCAAAAGTCGGAATGCCGTAGCTCATTTTTTCGCGTGCATTTGGTACGATACGTCGTATGGAATCCCGAAGCAGCTGCAGTTTTTCCTGAACTTCAAACGGAAATTGATAAATGTACTCGTCGATAGTTTTTGGTTTTGGCATGTCCATTTTTTTTGCCGTAAAGTCGCTAAGGCACTAAAGTTTAGTTTGTTGAGTAAATAATTTCAAACTTATAAAAAATCCAATAAATACGAAACACATTTTGTAATTGACAATTGATAGTCGACAGTTGACAATTGCTTTGAAGTTGACTTTATGACCTTATGACTTTACGACCTCAC
>CBDUBJ010000139.1:0-2129 GCA_965365355.1 uncultured bacterium | reverse complement strand
CCATAAAAAAACCCGCTTCAAACGAAACGGGTTTTTATGTCAAATGTCAAATGTCAAATGTCAAATGTCGAAAGTCAAATGTCAAATGTCGAAAGGTCGAACATTGAACAATCGTTTAACCTAAAGCTACACGCTTAAATCCTGTAACGGTCAATGAGGCATCAACAGATTTCACATAGTTTGACACGCTCATTGAGCTGTCTTTGATATAGTCCTGGTTTACCAGAGTGTTATCCTTGAAAAAACGCTGAAGTTTTCCTTTTGCGATGTTGTCGAGCATGGCCTCAGCTTTACCTTCCTGACGAAGAAGATCTTTTGCGATTTCGATTTCTTTCGCTACCGTATCGGCATCAACACCCGATTCGTCCAACGCGATTGGCGACATGGCAGCAGCCTGCATCGCGACGTTGCGCGCAGCTTCGTCAGCACCGGAAACGTTTGCAGAAAGCGAAACCAAAGTGGCGATCTTGTTACCTGCGTGGATGTAAGATCCAACGAAAGCGCCGCTCAATCTTTCGAATGAACCGATTTCGATTTTTTCTCCGATAACCCCTGTCTGCTCGATCAGTTTTTCAGAAACCGGGATTCCGTTGTAATTAGCAGCAAGTAGTTCTTCCTTAGAATTGTATTTTAAAGCCAGATTTGCAAGGTCTGTCGCAAGTTTCACGAAACCTTCGTTTTTCCCAACGAAATCAGTCTCGCAGTTAAGCGTGATCGCGACACCTTCAGTTTTGTCAGCATTGACAGCAGCAATTGCAGCACCTTCAGTCGACTCGCGGTCTGAACGGTTCGCGGCTACCTTTTGGCCTTTCTTACGAAGGTTTTCGATAGCTAGTTCGAAATCGCCGTCAGCTTCAACAAGCGCTTTTTTGCAATCCATCATTCCGGCACCTGTAGCGGTCCTTAATTTATTTACGTCTGCAGCAGTTATAGTTGCCATATCTTGATTTAAGATTTAAGATTTGTGATTTAAGTTTAATGAGAAAATTCCAATCGTCAATTCCAAATTCCGGTTTTAAGCGATGCTTAATGGAACTTGGAATTTGATTATTGGAATCTGATATTAATTATTCTTCAGTCTTCGCTGATGCCTCAGGAGCAACTTCTTCAGCTACAGCTTCCGGAGTTTCAGGAGCAGCTTCAGCTTGTGGAGCTTCTGCAGTCTCAGTTTCGGTTGCAGTTTCTGCTTCAGGAAGCATTTCTGCGCCACCGTCTGAATTCCTGTTTTGAAGGCCTTCGATTATCGCACCTGTTACCAAAGAAAGGATCTTATCGATCGATTTAGAAGCATCATCATTTGCCGGGATTACGTAGTCCACCTCACGAGGGTCGGAGTTTGTATCCACCATGGCGAAAACCGGAATGTTTAATTTCTGAGCTTCTTTAACCGCGATATGTTCCGCTTTGATATCAACAATGAAAAGTGCTGCAGGCAGCCTTGACATGTCAGCGATCGAACCAAGATTTTTCTCAAGCTTGGCGCGAAGACGGTCGATTTGCAATTTTTCTTTTTTAGACAGGGTATTGAAAGTACCATCTTTCTTCATCTTGTCGATCATCGCCATCTTTTTGACAGCTTTACGGATCGTTACGAAGTTGGTAAGCATACCGCCTGGCCATCTTTCAGTGATGTAAGGCATGTTTGCAGCCGCAGCTTTTTCAGCTACGATATCTTTCGCCTGCTTTTTTGTAGCCACGAAAAGGACTTTACGGCCAGAAGACGCGATTTTCTTTAGCGCTTCGTTGGCTTCTTCGATCTTTGCCGCGGTTTTGTATAGGTTAATAATGTGGATGCCGTTACGCTCCATGTAAATGTAAGGAGCCATATTCGGGTCCCATTTGCGGGTCATGTGTCCGAAGTGAACTCCGGCTTCCAGCAATTCTTTTACGTCTACTTTGTTTGCCATTTTAATGTGTTAGTTTACGTTCTGTTGAATTAGCAATGTTCCCTTTGGCTGTCGGCTTTCGCCTATTTGCACTTTAGCAAGGCTTCATTTAGATGCTAAACTATTGCAACAATAACTGAATTATTATTTAAATTTTAAATTTTGAATATGCCTGTCGTTGTTTCGGTCATTCGACATTTGACATAAATTAACGTTTCGAGAATTGGAATCTCTTACGAGCTT
>CBDUBJ010000138.1:0-2143 GCA_965365355.1 uncultured bacterium | reverse complement strand
GACCTTACGACTTTATGACCTTCCGACTTTCCACCCTTTCCACTATCTTTAGCTCAAAAATTACATGGCTCAAACCGAATCGAAAATGCTTCCGCTTGGAACTGCCGCACCTGAGTTCTATTTAAAGGATACCAACTCGAACGATTGGTTTTCTTTTAACGACTTGCGCGGTTCGAAAGGTACGCTCGTGATCTTTATGTGTAACCACTGCCCTTTTGTGCATCATGCCCTTGAAGAAATACAGATGATCGTAAATGATTACAGGGTTCAGGGAATCGGCATCATTGCAATTTCTAGCAACGATGTGTTTAAATATCCGCAAGACGGACCGGATGAAATGAAAGAATTTGCATTTAAGAACAGGATCGATTTCCCTTATTTATACGACGAAACCCAGGAAGTTGCCAAAGCTTACGACGCGGCATGCACACCGGACTATTACCTTTTTGATTCGCAGGATAAATTGTTTTACCGCGGAAGGCTCGACGATTCGCGGCCCGGTAACGGAATCCCTTTAAGTGGAAGCGACCTTCGGAATGCGATCGACTCCGTAATTTATAACAGAAAATTTACCGTCGAACAGAAACCCAGTATTGGTTGCGGCATTAAATGGAAATAATTAGGAACAGAGCGCTGCGCGATCAGATTTTTAGATCGCTTCGCTGTTAGACTGTTAGACAGCTGCATTTGCAGATCGCTGCGCTTTCAGAAATAAGATCGGTCGCTTTTCATTATTAGACAAATGCAGTTTAGGTTTACCAATTATGATAATCTGATAATCTGATAATCTGATAATCTAATTATTATCTCGCCTTCTTCAAAACCACATCAATCGGTTTATTGGTACGGCGCCCGAACTGCATGGCCTGCTGCTGCGCCTGCGTGGTGCAAAGAATGTACATATTGAATGCGAACAATTGAACCAGTTGGTCTTCGTATCTTCCTTTAGGATCCGAGATTTTTACAAACATCTGATCGGCAGGAAATTCATTGGTAACAGATAAAAGCCAGACATCTTTCGAAAAAGGAAAAAACCATCGTGTACTCTCAGTTTCAGTGTCATACGGCACGGGTTTGCCATCGGTGTCGATTTTATAGTTACGCGTAAAGAACAGCACCTGATGTTTATTCTTCCAGCTGTATTTATTATCAATATTCAGAACATCATTCCCAACGCTATCTGCCAAAGTGATCTTTAGATCGGCAATATTATCCTTTTTTCCATCCTCGTGAACATGCAGTACGATATAGGATGTGAAGTCGTAACCACAATGTTGCTGCGCGTGGGCCATCGCCGAAATAAAAAGCAAAACGATTACAGCAAAACGCTTCATAGATGTTACAAGTTACTTTTTGATGGCTTTAATTGAGTAAACCATCGGGACATTGTTTCCAAACGTTTTTATCCTGAACTTATTTGGCTCAGGTTCAAAAGTGTTTGCAAAGCAATTGTACGGAGAATAGTCGTATTCGCGAAAGACAGTAATTTGGAGACCATTTTCAATTAGGCTTGTAACAACTTCCGACAATCCATGGTTCCAGGTTACCGATCTCTTGCTGATAGCTGCATTGCGGTCGGCGTATGTTCCTTCTTCGTCTTCGATAATAGGCTCTGCTTTAAAATAGTTGTATCTGACTTCACTAAAATCATTGTCATACATCCAAATTACAGGATGGAACTCGACGAATATAAACTGGTCACCAGGTTTTAAATATTTAGAAATCAGCTGCGCCCATTGGTTCAAATCCGGAAGCCAGCCGATCGTTCCGTAACTTGTAAATACGATATCGAATTTTTCGTCGAGATGGCTTTCAAGGTCATAAACATCACAGCAGATGAAATGGGCATCAAGATTTTGATCTTCCGCCAATTCTTTTGCTTTATTGATTGCCTTGTCGGACAAGTCGACACCCGTAACCTTTGCACCCATTCGCGACAGGGAAAGCGAATCCTGTCCGAAATGACATTGAAGATGCAGAATAGATTTCCCCTTGACATCTCCCAGCAATTCCAATTCTATAGGATTCAACGAAGATCTGCCCTCCAAAAAACCATTCATATCATAAAAATCCGATTCCAGATGAGACTGCAGCCGGGCATTCCAGAGATTTTTGTTGATTTTGATGTAGTCGGTGGACATTT
>CBDUBJ010000137.1:0-2150 GCA_965365355.1 uncultured bacterium | reverse complement strand
ATCATCGATGCGTCAAAAGAAGTGATTGATGGAAAGTTCGACGCTGAGTTCCCTGTGGATATGATTCAGGGCGGCGCCGGAACATCGACAAATATGAATATCAATGAAGTGCTGGCGAATCGTGCGCTGGAGTTGCTCGGACACAAGAAAGGCGATTACCGGTATTGTTCGCCGAACGACCACGTCAACTTGTCGCAGTCTACCAATGATGTTTACCCTACGGCGATAAAACTTGCGATCTATAATTCGAACACGCAGCTTTTAAGCAATTTAAAGTTGCTGATAGATTCTTTCAGAAAGAAAGGTGAAGAGTTCAGGCGTGTCCTGAAAATGGGACGGACGCAGCTTCAGGATGCGGTTCCGATGACTCTTGGCCAGGAGTTCGAAGCTTTTGCAGCTACGCTCGATGAAGAGGTTGAACGGCTGAATGAAAATGCAAGATTATTTCTCGAAAGCAACATGGGCGCGACCGCAATCGGAACAGGCCTGAACGCAGTTCCGGGATATTCACAGCTTTGTACGATCAACCTCGCGAAGATTACCGGGCATCCGTTCGTGACGGCGCCAAACCTCATTGAGGCGACACCCGATACGGGCGTATATGTCATATATTCCGGCGCCTTAAAGCGAATGGCGGTTAAAATTTCAAAGATATGCAACGATCTGCGGCTGCTTTCCTCCGGGCCGCGAACCGGATTTTATGAGATCAACCTGCCGCCGATGCAGCCCGGATCATCGATCATGCCCGGAAAGGTAAATCCTGTAATTCCCGAGGTCATGAACCAGGTTTGCTTTAAGGTCATCGGCAACGACCTAACCGTGACTTTTGCGGCCGAAGCCGGACAATTGCAGCTCAATGTGATGGAACCTGTGCTGACGTACTCAATTTTGGAATCGATGATGCTTTTGGCTAATGGCATGGATACGCTGCGCGTGCGTTGCATCGACGGCATCACGGCAAACGAATCGCATACGCGAGACCAGGTTTTACGAAGCATTGGATTGGTTACGGCGTTAAATCCATATATCGGGTATAAAAACAGCACCGAGATCGCTAAGGAAGCTTTGGAAACGGGAAGAAATGTATATGACCTTGTCTTGGAGAAAAAAATACTGACCAAAGAGCGCATCGATGAAATACTCGATCCTGTTCATATGCTTGCGCCGAAACCCATTGATCCCGAAGCGCATAGCAATTTAAAATCGGAAAGCCCGGGAGAAGATTAATTGCGGAACATCATTTAAAGATGGACAATTCTTCGTAAATTTGCCGCCTCAATTATGGAGCGCGGTAGCGGTTGAGGCAGGCACCGCGTGCAGCCGAAGACGCGACGGCGCAGTGCAACGGAGCCGGACCGCCCAAAAAATGAAATGGAAAGAAAAAAAGTCGCTTTTTATACGCTTGGATGTAAACTGAATTTTTCGGAGACATCGACGATTGCGCGGAATTTTACGGACGAGGGTTTTGATCGTGTTGATTTTGAAGATGTTGCGGATATCTATGTGATCAACACTTGTTCGGTTACGGAAAACGCCGACAAGCAGTTCAAACAGGTTGTGCGCAAGGCGATGAAGCTGAACGATAAGGCGTTCGTGGCGGCGGTTGGATGTTATGCGCAGTTGAAACCTGAGGAATTGGCATCGGTTGATGGTGTCGATCTGGTTTTGGGCGCGACCGAGAAATTTAAGATTACCGATTATATCAACGACCTTTCGAAAAATGACATGGGTGAAGTTCATTCCTGCGAGATTTCGGAGGCCGATTTTTATGTCGGAAGTTATTCGATAGGCGACAGGACGCGGGCATTTTTGAAAGTCCAGGACGGCTGCGACTACAAATGTACATACTGTACGATTCCGCTTGCGCGCGGGATTTCACGCAGCGATACGATGGAAAATGTGCTGCTTAATGCCAAGGAAATTTCTGCTCAGGGAATCAAAGAAATCGTGTTGACCGGTGTGAATATCGGCGATTACGGCAAGGGCGAATTTGGAAACAAACGACATGAGCATACTTTTCTGGATCTCGTTCGCGCGCTTGATGATGTTGATGGCATCGAGAGGCTCAGGATTTCATCGATAGAACCGAATCTGCTGAAAAACGAAACGATCGAGCTAGTGTCGAAAAGCCGTGCATTCGTGCCGCATTT
>CBDUBJ010000136.1:0-2460 GCA_965365355.1 uncultured bacterium | reverse complement strand
GCCAAAAACCTCACCTTATACGGCTTCCTGCTAAACTTGTTGCTCAACGCAATGATCATCACTTTCTCCTTTTTTAAATTCACATATGCCGACGTGAAGCCATGCCACCAGCCGTTGTGGAAATAAAAATGCTGACCCGTAACCCAGTCGATCATCCTGATGCCGAGCCCGTAATTTTTTTCGCCCTTGTTCTCAAAACTGTAGCCTACATAAACCTGCTTCTTCAGTTCGGGCGACAAATAATCCGGACTGTATCGCGCCGTATCAAATTTTAAAATATCCCGCGGTGTCGAATAGATATTTTTATCGCCATAAACCGCGTCCAAAAAGTCATTTGCGATCTCGACACCGCTGGCAAAATATGAAGGAACGATTTTTCCCTTATGCTTTTCATGCTCATACACAAAAGTATCCCTCATGCCAAGCGGATCGAAGATCATGCGTTTCATCGCGACGGGATAGGAAAGACCCGTGACCTTCTCAATGATCAGCGCCAAAAAAGCGTAATTGGTATTGCAGTACGTAAATTTCTTGTCGGTTTTAAACGCCAGCGGCGCGTCATTCTTGATGTATAGATCCAGTATTTCCTGGTTTGTGATGGCTTTCTTCTTATCCCATTTGCCGGGCTGATCGAAATAATAAGCGTAATTCTGGATTCCGCTGCGGTGGTTCAATAATGTTTTTACGGTCACTTCTTCATAAGGAAATCCTGTGAGGATGGTATTGACTTTCTGATCTAAAGTTATCTTTCCCGCATCGACAAGTTCGAGAATAGCCGTCGCGGTCATGACCTTACTAACCGACGCGATGTGAAGCGGCGTCTCCGCAGTTATTTTCGATTTATCTTTTTTGTTGGCAATTCCCTGATATTGCTCATAAATGATCTTCCCGTTTTGTGCGACAAGAAAACTCAGGCTTTCAGTTTCATTGCGCCAGTTTTTATTGATGAATTTACCGATTTGGTATTTTTTATCGGTGACGTAGTCAGCCGCCAAAGTTTCTTTGATTTCGAAAGGCTCCATATGCGCAAGCGTATCTGTGGGCTTGGCATCTTTCGGTTTATTTTCCTTTTCCTTTTTTGAGCAGGCTAAGGCGAGAAACATGAGGACAAGTACAAAAAATCGGGGCAGAATTCTGAACATTTCTTAAAAAAGTTGAATAGCAAATATAACCAAACAACGAACCTCTAACTTTTGTGGTATGTTAACGGATGCCAAAAGTTATAAACGATTATTGATAACTTTCCGCAGCGTGATCGTTTTGTCATCGCAACTTGAAAGCGTACTTTTGCGCAAATTCTAGCCAATGAAATTCGGGATACTTAAAGAGCGAAAAAATCCACCTGACCGCCGTGTCGTTTTTTCACCTGCAGAATTGCATCGGTTGAAGAAGGAATATCCCGATGTGAAAGTGAGTGTAGAAAGCTCAGACATCCGGATTTTTCCCGATTCGGAATATGCTGCTGCAGGAATCGATGTATCCAACGATCTTTCGGATTGCGATGTGTTGTTTGGCGTAAAGGAAGTTCCTGTTGATGCACTTATTCCAGGCAAAAAATATTTCTTCTTTTCACATACAATAAAGAAGCAACTCCACAACCAGAAACTTCTGCGCGCTATCCTCGATAAAAAAATCGATCTGTATGATCACGAAACCATTGTCGACGCAGACAATCGTCGCCTTATCGGATTCGGGCGATACGCGGGCATCGTCGGTGCGTACAACGGATTTCGTGCCTTCGGGATAAAATTTGAGTTATTTAACCTGCCAAAAGCCGAAACACTTCCAGATCAGGACACGCTGATCGAAAAGCTTCGCCGGATCGTTCTTCCGCCAATTAAAATTGTACTTACCGGAAAAGGGAAAGTTGCAATCGGAGCGAAAGAAATGCTTGATGCAATGAAAATCCGCCAGGTTTCTGTAGAGGATTATCTGAACAAAAATTATAACGATGCTGTTTATGTCCAGATCGACGTCGCAGATTATAATAAACGCATTGACGGAACGGATTTCGACAAAAAGGATTTTTATTCCAATCCCAGAAGCTATGTTTCGAACTTTGAACGCTTTGCGAAGGTTTCAGATATGTTTGTTGCAGGTCATTTCGCAGCCAGCGATGCGCCAATAATCCTAACGCGAGAAATGCTTGTGTCGCCGGCAAATAAGATCAAAGTTGTTGCAGATATTTCCTGCGATGTTGATGGTCCGATTGCATCTACAATTCGTTCGTCGACCATCGCCGAGCCATTTTACGGATATCTGCCGCTAACCAACCAGGAGGTCGATATGTTTCATCCGGCCGCGATTGTGGTCATGGCGGTCGATAACTTGCCCTGCGAATTGCCTCGAGACGCCAGCGAAGGCTTTGGAGAAATGTTTATGAAGCATGTCATACCAGCCTTTTTTAATGATGATAAAGATGGAATCCTTGCACGCGCAAAAGTTACCGAGAATGGTAAA
>CBDUBJ010000135.1:0-2516 GCA_965365355.1 uncultured bacterium | reverse complement strand
TGAAATATAATAGGCGTCAGGCATTTTTGTTTCTTTTGTTGCCAGACAAAAGAAAGTAATATTTATTTTTGCACAACTCCACAACTATGAAATATCAAACACGGCAAAAAGCCATTTTGCTCCTATCCGATGGCACCATTTTCCACGGCAAATCCATCGGGATTTCCGGAACCGTAACCGGTGAGGTCGCCTTTAACACAGGAATGACAGGCTATCAGGAAATCTTTACCGATCCATCGTATTACGGGCAGATCATGGTTACCACCAATGCGCACATCGGGAATTACGGTGTGAACGACGTGGAAACCGAGGCGAACCGCGTTATGATTTCCGGACTGGTATGCCGAAATTTCAGCTTTAATCATTCACGCCCGAATGCTGCCGGCAGCCTTGAGGATTACTGCCGCGAACAGAATCTGGTGGTTATTTCCGATGTCGATACGCGGGCGCTTGTAGGGTATATCCGCGACAACGGTGCGATGAACGCGGTAATTTCAACGGATGGAACTCCGATCGAAGAATTGAAGGAAATCCTGAAAAATGCACCCGGAATGGAAGGCCTCGAACTCGCATCGAAAGTATCGACAACCGAGCCGTACTTCATCGGAGACGAAAATGCGAAATACAGGATTGCCGCGCTCGATCTCGGCATCAAAAAAAATATTTTGAGAAATCTTGCAACGCGGGATTGCTACATAAAGGTTTATCCATACAATACGACTTTCGATGAAATGAGCCAATTCGAACCGGATGGCTACTTTTTGTCAAACGGCCCCGGCGATCCGGATCCGCTAACCGAAGCGCAGGAAACCGCGCGGGAAATTCTTGCGAACGACAAGCCGCTGTTTGGAATTTGCCTCGGGCATCAGATCATTGCGCTTGCAAACGGAATTCCTACCTACAAAATGCATAATGGCCATCGCGGCATCAATCATCCGATAGATAACATCCTGACAGGTAAAGGAGAAATAACCTCCCAAAACCATGGCTTTGCTGTCGATAAAAAAGCACTCGAAAACCATCCCGATTTTGAGATCACGCATCTTCACATCAACGACCAGACGGTTGCGGGGATGCGCATGAAGAACAAAAATTGCTTTTCGGTCCAGTATCATCCCGAAGCCAGCCCCGGCCCGCACGACGCGTCATATCTTTTCGATCAGTTCATTGCGAATATCGAAGAAACTAAAAAGCAGAAAGTCAGTCCGGTTTAGCGCCGGATTTTCTTTTTAAATCATCCTGATAATCCAGCATTAATTGACGGGTAAAGATCACCGCGCCTTTTTCAAGCAAATGTTTGCAGTTTCCAAAAAGGCTGTCGTGCGCGGTCGTAGAATAGTCCTTTAGTTCGGGCAGACGTATTTTAAGTTTTTGAACGTAATCCATCTTACCGGTTTTTGAACAGATCGGGGAGCAGAACAAAACAAGATCTATATCATGCTTTTGACACAATTGTTTGATCTGTTCAAGGCTTTGGTTTTTTGCAGGCGCTTCATCAGGCAGGCTCAATGATTTCATCTGCTGGACAACCAATCGCGGCTTAAATCCGTTTCGATGATCGACAAACTGCGTACTGCCGATGACACTTTGGATAACCGACCGGATGCCAAGTGCGTAATCGGCCGACATATATCTGTAAAATGGAATATAATATTTAAGATGAAAATCTTCAGCGTTTTCGCGAAAGTATTCAACCAACAGCGGATTTCGGATAAACGGCATCGCATCGGTCATGACCAGTGTCGACGCGGATTCGCGGTTGTATACATTGTCGACATTGATAAAGACGGCCGACATCTTTACGTTTCGCTTCAGTAGTATTTCGAGCTCAAGCAGATTGTCACGTAACGTTGAGCCTTCAATTCCAAAATTCATCGCCGACTTTCCGGTAATTTCCGTAACAGTTTCCGGCACGATATGATTTAGTGTCCGCGATGATCCCAAAAAAACATAATCGATTTTCTGCGGCTTCATCCGAAGCAAATATTGAATCTTGTTCTTCGGTTTCGATGTTTCATAAACGTACGTATAAAGTACGTCCAGCACAGCCATCAGCGCAAGTGCAGTCAGCAAAATCATCGAAACTTGAATTAAAAATCTTTTCACTAGAATTGGAAATAGATGAATTGCTGGACTTCTGAAAATGATCCGAAAATCAAAATTGCAAATACAACTCCGACTGCTTTCACAGTTCTGCGACGGCCATGCATCGGATGCTCATGCGTCCGCGACATCCATTCAATTAATATAAAAATCGCAAGCATTGCCATCAGTTCGAGTGAATATCTGTTTGTCGGAAGATAGACCAATATTTTATTGAAGGACAATGCAAAGATGCCTGAAATGTAATCAAATGCTTCCGACAGACTTTTGGCGCGAAAGAATATCCATGCAAATGTGGTCAGCATGAACGTGAAAAGTATCGCAAAAAAATCACGTATCGATGGCCAGGTTTTTCCCTCGGCGACAATGCCAAGATTGTCACGATTGCGGCTGCTGATCAATAGCGGAAGAAA
>CBDUBJ010000134.1:0-2536 GCA_965365355.1 uncultured bacterium | reverse complement strand
ATCAGCCGGTATGGAATTTACCGGCGAGAAGCGGCGAAACATCCTGGAACAGCGCCTTCGGGCAAATGAATTCGAGCAGCTGAAACTCGCGCGCAAGATCGATAATTTGGAAAAGAAGCGGGAATCGGAAATGCGCCGCGCGCAGATAATAGAATTTCTTTCGACCCAAAACGCACGAAAAGATGCTGAGCAGGTGCGGTTCGTCCCGCCCAAATCAAAAACCCGTAAAAGCCGGCCGGTAGATTTTGAGAAACTGTCGATCGAATATGAACTGCAAAAAGAAGTACTTGCCTTTGAAGAAAAGCTGATCGAAAACAAGTTAAAAGCGATTACTTTATAGCACAAGCATATTTAATAAAACGGGCACCAACTGTCGCATTAAAAATAAAGAGGTCTTACACTAATAGGCATTTAAAAAAATTATCTTTGTGGAAATCCTCTTCATGTTCGAGAATAGCCTAAAATTAGGGAATGGTATCTATACCACGCAGGAAATTGCGCAGATCCTCCGTCTGCCCTATTCTAAAGTCTATTTTTGGATTAAAAATTATTGGGATGGCGAACTCGGTAAGGTATATAAAAAGAACTATTCATGGAGTGTTGGAAATACAAAAGCTGTAGGATTTCATACGCTTATCGAATTCTATGTTATGATGCAGTTTGCCGAAGCAGGAGTTAAAACACGTGAGGTTTTAAACGCACATAAGGAACTCGCTAAAAAATTCGATACGCAATTTCCATTCGCGGTTAAAGATGTTATTGAAAACATCACCACCGACGGCACCAAAATATTCTTTAATATCGATGGGTCGATAATTACTCTTGACGGAAGTCAACAGTTTAATCTTTCACTTGTAAAAATGTTTTTCAAGAAGCTGGATTTCGACAACGATATGCTGGCGTCCCGCTTTTGGCCAATGGGAAAGGAGAAGAAAATTGTCTGTGATCCCCATCGAAAATTTGGTCAGCCAATCATCGAAGGAACAAGTATCCAATCGGAGGCGATCTATCGAATGTACTTGGCAAATGAGCCTATTAAGTTCATTGCGTCATTGTATGAAGTTTCAAACCAAAATGTAAAAGATGCAATCGAGTTTCACAAATCGGCGGCTTAATGAGGCATTATAAGATCTACATTGACGAAAACCTTCCATCTCAATTAGCACGCGGCCTAAATGAATTGCAAAAGCCTCAAAACAAAAAGGAGAACGTCGAAATTGAGGTGTTGTCGATTAAAGATGTATTCGGTACTGGAGAACAAGATGAAGATTGGATTCCAAAAGTTGGCGCGGAGCATGGAATCGTAATCACCCAGGACTTCAGAATACAATCACAAAGGCATCAACGTGAGTTATATATCGAATGTGGTGTCGGTATCCTTTTTTTAAAAGCACCTTCAAATTCTGGTTTTTCGTACTGGGAATTGGTCAAAAAATTAATCTCGGAATGGGATGACATAAAGACAATAATTCGTAAAAATCAAACTCCCTTTGCTTTCAAAGCTACAGCTAGAACAAAATTTGAAAGAATGGACTAGGTATCAGTATGAATATTTAGATCACAGAGTTATGATCTCCCAATCGATATAAATTATAATAACATCCCTTACAGCCCACGCGAAAAAACATTAAAACAAATACGCGAACCGAAATCCGCCCCATTTCGACGATCGGCCGCTGTTAAATTCCCGCGTAATGATCGTTCGCGTATATTCGAAATGAAGTGACCGAATCTGAAGTATCATCCCGTAAGTATTCTGGCCAGTGAATCGTTCGATGTCGTCTTCAAAAATGGTATAAACACTTTCGCGGTTAAACATCCCGCCCTGAAGCGTTGCATCGTAGCCGATCACGTTCACGAGCGGCTGCGAATATATATACAGTTTAAAGTTCTTGCGGGTATCTTCGTCAAACGGGTCATTGATCAGACCCAGCATTCCGGTCAGGCCCAAAGAAGCATTGGTAAACAGCGTGCCGAGCCGGATATTCGAACTCGATTGGATGGCAAACAAATCCCTGTACCGCACGAGCTGTTTTTCAAATCCGAATTCATAGTTCAGCACGAGATCGTTCTTGATCTGGTTTGCCCAACCTTTCGGAATATCGTTTCCGGTTGCTTTATGGATGGTCACTTGGGTTTCCTTGCCAAAGGCACCCGGGCCGATCAGTCCAATATTGAACGTATAATTGAGCCGCTGCTTCCGCGCAATATCGGTTGCCTGCGCAAAACTCTTAAGCATAAATGCGGCGGCAAAAGGACGGTCGCCATCTTGGATCTCCGGGCTTTCATAATCGTTTGCGGTATAGCCGATATGCTCGAATGACAATCCGTACTTCGATCTCGCCTGCTCCGGGATGAAAAACAAATAATTGATCGGGTTCTTTTTTAGAAAACGTGCGGCAAGCTCAAAATTATAGCCTTGCGTATAATCCTTATCGGCCGATGCAAAAAAGTCGTTATCATAATTGAACCTGAAGTAACGGTCGGATTCTATATTTCGAAATCCTGCAGTGTTGTCGATCTTCTGCGAATACAC
>CBDUBJ010000133.1:0-2625 GCA_965365355.1 uncultured bacterium | reverse complement strand
GGGATTATAAATCCGTCAACTTTTTTTTTTCTCCATCGTAAGTGATGGAGGCAAGCTGCATAAGGCAAAGCTCAACCAAAAGTCGCTGGTTATGACTGGTTTTGTATTTTAAATCACAATCGTTTGCCAGGTCGATGGCCTTTAAAAGAACTTCCTGAGAAACTTTTTGCGACTGTAAGCCATAAAGCTGCTGCGCCTGTTCGCCAACTTCCAGTAAGGATAATGTCGAAGGTGTTTTGGCAACCAGCAAATCCCTGAAGTGCGATGCCAATCCGGAAATGAAATGATGACCGTCGAATCCTTTGGCGAGGATCTCATTATAAGTGATGAGCAATTCCGGAATATTGTTGGAAATGATCAAGTCGGTTACTTTGATGTATGTTTCGTAGTCAAGGACATTCAGGTTTTCGGTAACGGCCTGGCGCGTCAGGTTGGTTCCGCAGTACGAGACCACTCTGTCAAAAATTGAAAGTGCGTCGCGCATTGCGCCATCTGCTTTCTGGGCAATGATGTGCAAAGCGTCATCTTCAAATTCAATTCCCTGGCTTTTGGCAACTTCCGCAAGATGTTCTTTCGCGTCGCGCACGGTTATCCGCTTAAAGTCGAATATCTGGCATCGTGATAATATCGTCGGAATGATCTTGTGCTTTTCAGTCGTCGCAAGGATAAAAATCGCGTGTCTGGGCGGTTCTTCAAGTGTTTTCAGAAATGCATTGAATGCAGCTGCCGAAAGCATATGAACCTCGTCGATGATGTAAACTTTGTACTGCCCGGTTTGGGGCGGGATGCGTACCTGATCGATCAGGTTCCGGATGTCGTCGACAGAGTTGTTGGAAGCCGCATCGAGTTCGAAAACGTTGAACGCGAAATCTTCATTAGGATCGTCGTAACCCGGCTGGTTTATTTTCCTTGCAAGAATTCGTGCGCAGGTAGTTTTTCCAACGCCACGCGGCCCGGTAAAAAGCAGTGCCTGGGCAAGATGGTTTGTCTCGATGGCATTAAGCAAAGTGTTGGTAATGGCCTGTTGCCCGACGACATCTTTAAATGTCTGCGGACGGTATTTTCTCGCCGATACTACAAATTGCTCCATCGAATTATGTGAAGCACAAATATAGGAATTGGATGCAGATCGGAGATGCGGACTTTTCAGGATTTATCAACACACGACCTCGGCGATCTTCTCGTTTTCAAGAAGCTTAAGCAACGCTTCTTCATCGGGATTCAGGCAGTTTCCGGATATGTTGTCGCGTATAGGATAATTTTTTATGGTTCCGTTTTCATACGAAGCAATAACGGTTGGATCGACATAGTATTTGCGGCAGACACTTCGCGTATTCCCCAATTTTTCGGCAACAGAATCAATTACTGCGACGATCTTGCGCTTGCAGTCGGTATCGCTTGTAAAATCGCCGACTTCACGAAACGCACACAGTGCATTTACGCTTCCTGCCCAGGCGCGAAAATCCTTTGCGGTAAAATCTTCGCCGGTAATTTCCTTTAGATAATTGTTGACATCGCCCGATCCTATGGTCCGGTTGATTCCGTTATCGTCGAGATATTGAAACAGATCCTGTCCCGGTATGTCGCGGCACTTCTTGACGAGGCCTGCGAGTCTTTTGCTTTGGAGCTTGATCTTGTGCTTGATCCCTTTTTTTCCGACGAATTCAAAATAGATTGTCGATGCACTGTTAAACTTGACGTGTTTATCGCGAAGTGTCGTGAGCCCGAATGATCCGTAAAGCTTTTTGTAAGCATCATTTCCAATGCGGATGTTTGTCATTTCGATAAGCTTGACAACAAGAGCAACGACTTTCTCGTAAGGCATTCCTTTTTTTCGAAGATCGGCTCCTACACGTTCGCGGATCTCCGGTAATGCTACGGCAAATCTTCGAAGGCGGAAAAACTTCGCCTGGTTCCGGATCTTGTTCCATTCGGGATGATAGCGGTATTGGCGCCGGCCTTTTACATCCGTGCCAGTAACCTGAAGATGGCCATTTTCGTACGGCGAGATCCAGACATCTTGCCACGCCGGTGGAATGACGAGCTTTTGGATCCGTTCGAGTATGGATTTGTCGGTGACTTTATTTCCGGCTTCGTCTTGGTAATAAAATTTATCGCCTTTGCGAAAACGGAAATAGCCTTTACCGTAATTTGCTGAGTATCTTAATCCGACCGCTTTCGCGGTGACTTTAGGATCCCGGCCAATTTTTTCAAGCCTGGAATGCAGACGATTCATCTAGTTTTTGTTTTCGCGGCCGCGGATGCTGATTTCGTGAAGTGTTCGTGCTGCTTCGCTTTCGGCATAAGCTTCCAGGCCTGCAACGAAAACGCCTTTTTCTCCGCTTTTTGTCTGGATGCCGAATACGGTCGCTTCATCTCCAGGATCCGTGATGCCTTCATACCTATATATATGTACGATCTCGAAATCGCTGCTGTTATTGACGATGCGTTCTTCCTGAAGGTTGAAATCCACGAGGAAACCTTTTGCATATAATTCTTCCAATGCCTTTGAAACTGTGGCGTAATGATACATTTGGCTGTCCATGATAAGAGAATTTTAGTTTTACTTGTTTCTTTAAAATTACTTTTTTTAGATTGGTCGTATTGGTAAAGTAATGTTAATGT
>CBDUBJ010000132.1:0-2673 GCA_965365355.1 uncultured bacterium | reverse complement strand
AAAAAAATCCCCACACTTTCGCATGAGGATTTCGTGGGCGATACTGGGTTCGAACCAGTGACCCCTACCTTGTCGAGGTAGTGCTCTGAACCAGCTGAGCTAATCGCCCGAGGCCGCAAAAATACGGTGAAATTTTATTTGTGCAATTTTATTTGAAATATTTTGCATTTTCGAAGAAATCGATATTTTTATCGCAACCAAATAACCTTGACCATGAGTGAGTCTTGTAAAAAATGCGCGGAACTGATCCCGGTGACTTTCTGCACTGTATGCGGACAGAAAAAACATCGCCGCATCGATGGAAAATACATCAAGGAGGAATTGCAATATACGCTGCTGCACACGAACAGCGGATTTTTTTATACCCTGAAGCATCTGCTTAACAATCCTGGAAAAACTGTCCGCGAATACATTAATGGTAACAGGGTTGGGCATTATAAACCGATTTTGCTGGTTTTTGTGTTGTCCGGGCTCTATGTTTTTCTGTCCAGTTTGATGTTTGATTATGCGACAGTCTTTGCAAATCAGTATGCCGAAATGATGCCTGATGATGAGAAGGGCAGGCGCGCCGCTGAAATTGCTTCGTCGGCAATGGCATTCACAATGAAGTATTATTCATTCTTTATGGTGCTCACGATTCCGGTAATGAGTTTTTTTACGTGGCTTGTATTTAAGAATTGGGGTTACAATTACTGCGAAAACGTTGTGATCAATTGTTATTACCAGGCTTTATCGCTGGTTTTGAATATAGCGCTGGTATTGCCGCTTCAGGCTTTGCTGCTCGATAACGAGTCGGCCTTTTTATTTTATCCCAGTATGCTGGCATTAGTAATTATGTTGGGGACATATCTCTGGATGTATTTTGGATTGTATCAGAACCATCCGACCGGCAAAATTATTCTTAAGATATTACTCCAAGTAATCATATCCGTTTGCGGATTTTTATTCCTGTGCGTTCTGGCAGGAGTCGTGGTCGGAATCGTTATGGGCGCGCGAGGATGATCACTTTTTAAGAATGGAAACAAGCACCGCACGTTTGTCGTAATTCACGATTTCCAGTTCAATTGGAATATTTTTCATCGTTTTTCCTTCAACAGTATAAAGTTTACCGTTTTGGTATTCAATGTTGCTGCGGTCAAAGTCCACATCGCCGTACTTCAATGTGTTTTTGATATCAACCGTATCGATCCAAGGCTGGGCGAGAACTTCGGAAGCTTTTTCGGAATAATAAAAGGGCTTGGTGCGAAGGTTATTCAATACCCGTGAATTCGGGAAATAGTTGCAGCGTGTATCTTTTCCGCTCCAGATCGCGGCGACGAAGAAAAGGCCGATTGAAAATCCAACAAGATAATATCCGAGCCTGTATCTGAACTTCATTTAATTTTTTTGCAAATGTACGCTTCGAAGTTCTAAAACACAATTAAATTGATGTCCTGGTGCGGAAGCGAAAACCAGTCGCCGATTGCTTTGTTTGTCAGCAGTCCGTGGTAAAGATAAACCCCGTTCTTCAATCCTTTGTTCATGCGGATGGCGCTTTCGAGACCTCCGTCTTCCGCGATATTGATCAGATATGGCGTTAAAATATTGCTGATCGACATCGAGGCGCTTTTGGAGTAACGCGATGGAATATTGGGTACGCAATAATGGATGACATTGTGTTTGATGAAGGTCGGATTTTCGTGCGTAGTCACTTCTGATGTGGCAAAGCATCCGCCGGTATCGATGCTTACATCGACGATAACAGCTCCGCGTTTCATGTATTCGACCATGGTTTCGGTGACAACTTCGGGACATCTTTCCTTGCCACGCATCGCACCTATGGCAACGTCGCAGCGACGCAAAGCTTTCAATAATCCTTTGGGTTGAATTGTTGAAGTAAAAATACACTGGCTGAGATTATTCTGCAGTCTGCGAAGTTTTGTGATAGAATTGTCGAAAACTTTGACACTGGCGCCAAGACCCAATGCAGTTTTCGCCGCAAATTCGCCAACGGTGCCTGCGCCAAGAATAACGACGTCGGTAGGAGGAACGCCTGTGATGTTTCCGAACAGAAGTCCTTTGCCGAATTCATTGTTGATCATCAGTTCTGCAGCGATCAATACCGATGCGGTTCCGGCGATCTCGCTCAATGTTTTCACCGCAGGATATGAACCATCGTCGTCTTTGATGTATTCAAATGCAAGGGCAGTCGCTTTCTTTTTTGAAAGCGCTTCGAAATATTCTTTTTTGCGTGTTTTGATCTGCAATGCTGAAATGACGATCGCACCCGAATTGACCAGTTTGATCTCATCCATGGTAAGCGGTTCTACTTTCAGAAGAATCGGGCAACGGAAAACCTTTTTCACATCTGATGTCACTTCACCGCCGGCTTCGCTGTAATCCTTATCACAGTAACCGGCTGCGAGTCCGGCTCCGGCTTCGATCATCACACGATGGCCATGAGAAGCAAGCGAACTGACAGCATCCGGCGTGAGGCAAATGCGGCGTTCCTGAAAACTCGTCTCTTTCGGTATGCCAATAAAAAGTTCGCTTTTATGCCGTGCAACTTCAAGCTTTTCTTCCTGTGGAAGGAGTTGTTGTGCTGTAAATGGCGTGAGTGACATCCGGTTTGATTTTAACGGACTAATTTATATAAATTGACGAATCTGGCAAAATGATATGTCTTTCTTTTTT
>CBDUBJ010000131.1:0-2744 GCA_965365355.1 uncultured bacterium | reverse complement strand
TTTTTTTTAAGGGTTCAATACCCCATTGTTCAATTTTGGATTGTTAGATTTTCAGATTCAAGATTTTTAGTCGTTAGTGGATTTGCAATGTATCTGATTCGATTGTTCGGGTTGGAACTTTCCAACAATCTAAAAGAGACCAGGGAGCGAGCTAACAACAAAACGCTAAAAATCTCCTTTCAAAAAACTTATCAACAAACTATTTTGTTTTCGTGAACAAAAATTAGTTATGTTTGCCATGTGTTTAATCCTTAATTACCCTAGATTATGAGATTAATTCTACTTGCAACTTTCAGCTTCATTACCTTTACGGCATTCTGCCAGGACGAAGCCATCTCCTTTCAGGACGCTTTAAAACCACATTTAAAAAAGTACAACATCCAGAGCGACATTGTTTATGAGAACGGTGACATCGCCAAAGGTGAAGCGCTTTTCGACTCGCTAGTACGGAATTATCTGGTCGGTTCGAAGTTTTCTAATTATTCGCTGAAAAATGTCAGCGGCGGCAAAGTTAAATTAGGCAAAAGCAAAAAGCCTGTATTTCTGATCACGTATGCGTCCTGGTGCGTCTTGAATAAAGGCGAAATCGGCGCGCTTAACAAGCTGTCGCGCAAACATGGAAAGCATGTCGAATTCGTGGTGCTGTTCTGGGACAAAAAGGAAAACGTGAAATCTGTAGGGCGGAAATTCGGTGGGCGCGTGAAAGTCTGCTACGCAAACGAAGCTTATCGCAACGATGTCCAGATCGTATCAACGCTGAAGCATACCCTTGGATTTCCGACAAGCTATTTTCTGAACAGCAACCTTGAAGTTGTCGATATCAAACGCGGTGGCGCATCGATCGGCCCGGAGTTTAACCAAAAAGAAGCTTTTGCATTGAACTACGCTTTGTTCAACCAGAGAATTTCAGATTATCTTCTGAAAAAAGATATCGTTCGTCCGCAGCTTACAGCCGATACAGGCGATTAATATCCTGCAGTCGGGATTTCTATAAAATACTTTTTGCGCGAAGAATTAGGAAGTCTTTTATCGCGTAGCCAAGGGTTGTGGACTTTCAATATTTTGTAATTGATTCCCTGTGATTTTGCAAACGTTGCAAGATTTGAAATTGAACTGTCGACTTCCAATTTCCTGACCGGCAGATTTGTATATAATTCCTCGGGCGTAAATTCAAAACCATATAATTGCGGGTTGCGCATGATCTCCTTCAAAGCAAGGATCCTGAAAACATATCGGGCAGTTTCTTCAGTAAGCAGCAGATCGTAATAATTTGTCACTTGCTGCATATCGATCTGACGCGTTACTCCGGCCTGGCCACCGTTATAAGCTGCTGCTGCAAGCGTCCATGACCCGAAACGGTTCTTTGCATTAATCAGATACTGACATGCCGCAATCGTCGATTTTTCAAGATGGTATCTTTCATCGACGTATTCATTGACTTCCATGCCGCTTTCTTTCGCAGTTTCAGGCATGAATTGCCATATTCCGCGCGCGCCCGCAGGCGAAACGGCATGAACCAATCCGCTTTCAATGACGGCAAGGTATTTAAAATCATCAGGGACGTTATATTGTTTCAATATCGGTTCGATGATCGGAAAAGCACGGTTTGCCCGTTTGATGATCAGCAGCGTAGTGGCATCGAGATTCGCATTGACAATCAATTCCCGTTCAAAGCGCTCACGCACATCAGCGATATTCAAAGGCGCGGCTTCACCGGCAAAATCAACAGCGGTCGGATAATACCTGACTTCTTTTTTCTCTGTAGCAGACTTTTTTTCGTCAGCGCCTTCGGGAACAGCGTTGATGAGCAATCCGCTAATTATTATGAGCATTACAATGGCTCCGGCTTCTTTAAATCTTTTCATGACCATATTTTTTGATTCGTAAACTTAGTGAAAAGTGATCTTTTATAATTTCCCTTCTATGATAATCTTCGGCAAATTTTCTGTCAGCCATTTGGCGCGCGTGATGATCATAATGTGCGTTCCGTCAGGCACGGGAATGAAATTCGTAATGTACCGCGGCGGGAAGATCTCATCCTTATCGCCATGGATGTGAATGACATCCGGATCGATCTTGGTCCGCTCCCAATTAATGACTTTGTCAATTGCCCAATACCAATACGCTTTCTCACGAACGCCAAGATATTTATGATACAATTTCAATCGTTCATTAATATACCGGTTGAAATTGTATTTCGCAAGCTGATCGATGTTAATCAATAATGAAATCGGCAGCAGCTTGTAGAGTTTCGTGAGCCTCGCAACCCGAAAACGTCTCGGATACTCGCGCCTGCATTTCGCGCTCGAGATAATGATGACGCGCCGCGGGTTCACAAATTCCTTCATCTCCTGGACCATCAATCCGCCGAACGAACACCCGATCAACACCGGATTATCATGAAGGATATGACGGCAATACCTTTTTGCGTAATCATTAAGGCTTTCCCCTTTTTCCGGAATATCCCACGTTAAATAAATACATTCAAAAATATCCTCTGGAAGCTTGATGTGCTCAAAAATCAAATGACTTGACGCAAGTCCCGGGACAAAATAAACTGGAATTCTCGGCTCAGCCATTTAACGAATTTATAACAGGGAAAGGCTTATATATTATCGAACTTTGTAAAAGTATCAATCATACGGTACATTTCCCGGCTGTTTTCAAGTAATTTACCAACAAATTATGAATACACGTTTGTATCCATCCGCCGACCGCGGCAAAGCAGATTACGGGTGGCTGAA
>CBDUBJ010000130.1:0-2819 GCA_965365355.1 uncultured bacterium | reverse complement strand
AAAGGCTTCCCTCTCAAAGCGGGTGCAAAAGTACAATACATTTTTACTTTCGCAAGAGAAAAATCTAAAAATAATTCTTAAATTTTTCTACCGCCTGATTATCAAATATCCACATCAATTTTATATAATTCTCGGCAGACTTTCAAAAGACGGATGGCAAAGATATAACGAAAATCAACTTCCGTCCAAATTTTTATCCGCTAAAATTTCAACAAAAAATATTTTCGACAAAACAATGCCCGATGCCCCGTTGTATCTCTTTCGCGAATGGCATATATTTGCGCCTCAGAAAATCCTATCAATGATCAAGATTACATTGCCGGACGGCTCAGTGCGCGAATTCGAAAATGGCTCAACCCCAATGGACGTTGCAAAAAGCATCAGCGAAGGGCTGGCGCGAAATATCATATCAGCTTCATTCAACGGAACAACAATTGAAACCTCGACCGAATTGAACGAAGACGGCTCGCTTATCCTATATACATGGAACGATAAGGAAGGCAAAAAAGCGTTCTGGCATTCAAGTTCGCACGTGCTTGCACAATCCATCCAGGAAATGTATCCGGATGTCAAACTGACTATCGGTCCGGCAATCGACAATGGATTTTACTATGACATTGATTTCGGCGACGGGAAAATGTCGGATGCCGATTTTAAAAAAGTCGAAGACCGCATGCTCGAAATCGCACGCGAAAAGCACGAGTTCACAATGAGGTCGTCAAGCAAAGCCGATGCGCTTGCATTTTATCAGAAAGAAAACAATCCATATAAGGTCGAACTCATCGAAAACCTCGAGGACGGAACCATCACATTCTGCGACCATTCTACTTTCACCGATCTGTGCCGCGGCGGACACATTCCGAATACCGGACTTATCAAAGCCGTGAAAATCATGAGCGTTGCAGGCGCATATTGGCGTGGTGACGAAAAGAACAAACAATTAACACGGGTTTACGGAATATCATTCCCAAAACAAAAAGACCTGACAGATTACCTCGAACTTCTCGAAGAAGCAAAACGCCGCGACCATCGCAAGCTTGGAAAAGAATTGGAACTCTTCGCTTTTTCGCAACGCGTCGGACAAGGACTTCCATTATGGCTTCCAAAAGGTGCCGCACTTCGCGACCGTCTCGAGCAATTCCTTAAAAAAGCACAGAAGAAAGCCGGATACGAACAAGTTGTTACGCCACATATCGGTCAGAAGGAATTGTATGTCACGTCCGGACATTACGCAAAATACGGCGCCGACAGTTTCCAGCCGATCCACACGCCGGCAGAAGGCGAAGAGTTCTTGCTAAAGCCAATGAACTGCCCGCATCACTGCGAAATTTATAACAATAAACCGTGGTCATACAAAGACCTGCCCAAGCGCTATGCGGAATTCGGCACAGTTTACAGATATGAGCAGAGCGGCGAGCTACACGGACTCACACGAGTTCGCGGATTTACGCAGGATGATGCGCACATTTTCTGTACGCCGGACCAATTGGACAGCGAATTCAAAAAGGTAATCGACCTTGTACTATACGTTTTCGGATCGTTGGGCTTTGAAAACTTTACCGCACAGATCTCCCTGCGCGACAAAGATAACCGCGAAAAATACATCGGATCCGATGAAAACTGGGAAAAGGCCGAAAACGCGATCATCAATGCGGCAAAAGATAAAGACCTGAAAACGGTTGTCGAATACGGCGAAGCGGCATTCTACGGGCCGAAACTCGACTTCATGGTTAAAGATGCGCTCGGCCGCCCGTGGCAACTAGGAACTATTCAGGTTGATTACAATCTTCCTGAAAGATTCGACCTTACATACAAAGGTTCTGATAATGAGCTGCACCGCCCGGTCATGATCCATCGCGCACCGTTCGGATCGATGGAAAGATTTATTGCAGTCCTGCTCGAACATACAGGCGGAAATTTCCCGCTTTGGTTGATGCCTGAGCAAGTTATCATTTTGTCCCTCAGCGAGAAATATGAAAATTATGCGAAAAAAGTTTTGGATTTGCTGGAAAATGCCGAAATTCGCGCCCTAATTGATAATCGGAACGAGACGATCGGGAAGAAAATCAGGGAGGCCGAAACCAAAAAATATCCTTTCATGCTCATTGTCGGCGAGGAAGAAGAAGCAAACGGTACGGTATCGGTTCGCCGCCATGGCCAGGAAGGACGCGGTAATGCAAGCATGAGCATCGATGAATTTGCAAAGCTGGTCGGCGAGGAAACCGCAAAAACATTAAAAACATTCGACGTTTAACATAAATTCAGTAAGTCATAGCAATCAGGAATAACAGGGGCTATCAGCCCAGGGTTGAAAAAAAAGATGCACACAGGATAAATCACCATATCCGCGTTCCGGAAGTCCGGCTCGTAGGTGAAAATGTGGAACCGGGCATTTTTAAAACTTCGCAAGCCATGCAAATGGCAGAGCAGCAGGAACTGGACTTGGTGGAAATTTCACCAAATGCCGAGCCGCCCGTCTGCAAAATAATGGACTACAAGAAGTTTCTTTACGAACAAAAGAAACGCGACAAGGTCTTAAAGGCGAAATCTACCCAGGTTACGATAAAAGAAATCCGTTTCGGACCTCAGACTGATGAGCATGATTACGAATTCAAAAAGAAGAATGCCGAGAAATTCCTGAAGGAAGGCTCAAAATTAAAGGCATTCGTATTCTTTAAAGGACGTTCGATCATTTATAAGGAACAAGGGCAAATTCTTTTGCTTAGACTGGCACAAGATCTTGAAGAATTCGGAAAAGTGGAAGCGCTTCCGGTACTTGAAGGAAAGCGTATGATTATGTTCATTGCGCCGAAGAAGAA
>CBDUBJ010000129.1:0-2839 GCA_965365355.1 uncultured bacterium | reverse complement strand
GCAACGAACTTGGATTAATTTTATACAAAATACTCAGTAGTAGCAAAAAAGCATCAAGGAAAGCAATTGCTACATTTCTAAATTTAAAAATTATTAAATTACTATGCTCGGTAAAGAACAAATCGCTCAACGCATCGCCAAGGAAGTCCGCGACGGATATTTTGTAAACCTCGGCATCGGGATTCCGACTTTGGTTGCGAACTATATTCCTGAGGGAATCAGTGTTGAGTTTCAAAGTGAGAACGGCGTACTCGGTATGGGTCCGTTTCCCGTGGAAGGCGAAGAAGATGCCGATGTCATCAATGCGGGAAAGCAAACCATTACAACTTTGCCGGGAGCTTCATTTTTTGATTCTGCCACAAGTTTCGGAATGATCCGTGGGCGACACGTCGATCTTACCATTTTGGGAGCGATGGAAGTTGCCGAAAACGGCGATATTGCAAATTGGAAAATCCCGGGCAAAATGGTCAAAGGAATGGGCGGCGCGATGGATCTGGTTGCATCGGCAGAAAATATCATTGTTGCGATGATGCATGTGAACAAAGCGGGCGAATCGAAGATCTTGAAAAAATGCACACTTCCACTTACCGGCGTTGGTTGCGTGAAGAAAGTTGTAACGGAACTTGCCGTTATGGAAATCACGTCAAATGGCTTTAAACTTTTGGAACGCGCTCCGGGTGTGACGGTCGATCATATTATCGCATCGACGGAAGCCGAACTGATCATTGAAGGAGAAATTCCGGAAATGGCGATAAACTAACTGCCAATCCAGCCCGGATGGCAGCGGAAAGCCCACAGCACAAAAGGCAGTTTTTATATGAAGGCTGCCGCGACAACAGGAGCTGCAGCAAGAAATATTTAAAAACCCCGTTTGAGCGAGGACTTGCAGCGGACAGCCGGAACAGCTGCCCAAAACGCTAAACCCCGAATTGCCGCAAGTGGTGATCGAGGTGCCTGTAGTTTAAAATTCCCCATTCATCATCGTTCATTTCTCCGAAGAAAGGATGTTTTTTATTGGCGATAACCGAAGGTCCTTCGTCGCCGAATCTTTTGACCAATCCCAAAAGCATCAGGCGCTCGCCGTCGAAATCGGGCGTTCGTGCAGATTTGAACTCGGGAACTGTTGGCAGATTCTTTTTAAATTCGGGTTTATTGAGAAAACTTTTTTTGGCCATTTTCCCGAACAGCAACCCGATCAGGCCGCGTTTTAAAATTAATTTTCCAGTCGCAACTTCCATGGGTTTCTGACAATGATGCAGCATCTGGGATACCGTCATCGTTCCCCATAACGGTTGGGAAACCTCACTGAGATTGCCGATGCGTCGGAGCAGTGTTTCATTGTCCTGCCTGTCGAAAATATTCGCCATATAATTTAATTTAGAAAAACCAGCCCGCCACGAAAATTGCCGTAATGACGCAGATCAGGTCAACCAATAACATCGCGCCCAAAGTATATCTTGTGTTCTTGATCCTGACCGAGCCGAAGTACACGGCGATCACATAGAATGTCGTTTCTGCGCTGCATTGGAAAATCGTCACGAGCCTGCCCGTAAATGAATCCGGCCCGAAGGTGCGCATCGCGTCGATCATAAAACCGCGTGAGCCGCCCGAACTGAATGGCCTCAATAAGGCGACGGGTAAAGAATCAGTGATTTCCTTGCTGACGCCGACATTTGAAAACACGAAGGCGATCCCGTTGCTGATGATTTCAAAAAGTCCGCTGTTGCGGAAAAATGAAATGGCGACGAGCATTCCCAGGACGTAGGGAAAAATGATGATCCCCGTTTTTAGCCCATTGTTCGCGCCTACGACAAATGAATCGAATATCGTGGTGTCGATCGCTTTAAATTTGTATTCCCTTGTCCATGAAAAGATCAGGGTAAATGCAATGATCGCTATAAGCATCAGACCGGACAAATTTCCGGTAAAGTAATTTTTACCGATGAGGTCGAGGTTGTTGATATAGAAAAGCAAACCCACGATTCCTCCGATGATTCCCATGAGTACGGCAATCAGCGAAACGCTTTTGAAGTTTATCTTTTGCCTGATCCCGATAATTACGAATGCGGCAATCGTACCAATAAACGAGGTAATGATGCAGGGCAGCATGACATCGGCGGGATTGGCGGCATTTTCCGCGGCACGGTATCCGATGATCGACGTCGGGATAAGCGTCAATCCTGCTGCATGAAGGCACATGAACATGATCTGCGCGTCGCTTGCCCGATCCTTATCCGGATTTATCTCCTGCAAACTTTGCATAGCTTTTAAGCCAAAAGGCGTAGCGGCAGAATCGAGACCGAGGAAATTCGCGGCAAAATTCAACGTCATATATGAAATCGATTCGTGGTTTTTGGGAACAGTCGGAAAGACTTTAACGAATACAGGGCTTAACTTCCTTGCCAGGATCTCGGCGGCACCGGAATCGATGAGCAACTGCATCAGTCCGCAGAAAAATGCGAGGTATGCAATCAGCGGAATGATCAGGTCTATAACTGTATTTTTTGCAGTCGGCAAAAGCCCGTCGGATTTTTGGACACCGCTGTAAACCTTGACTGTCTTGTTTTTGAAAACGTAGGTCGTGTCGGCATCGGCATCATTCCGGTTGACGATAAATGTCATTTCTTCCGCATTATTGATGCTGTCCTGCAAGGCGCGCGGAAGCTCATCCAGATATTTTTCCGAGATCATGATCGGCTCGTCCTTTTTGCCGTTCAAAACATATTCAACCGAGTATATTTTTCCGACAAAAAGCGTAACGACAATGTAAATGATTGATGAAATGAAAATGGCGAGCCAGAACCTGCTTAAAACCATGGAAGGGATTTTTGGTAAAAAT
>CBDUBJ010000128.1:0-3000 GCA_965365355.1 uncultured bacterium | reverse complement strand
TTTCATATCGATTGTGTTTTGGTTTCAATTCAAAAATGCAAATAAACTTTTTGCTGCAAATAGGGAAAACCATAATTTAAAAAGATAAAACCCTATTACCTTAGGCGAATATATTATTTATTAAATAAATCGCTAAACATTTAGCAATCATTTTCTTAAATAGGTAAAAACCTAATTGCAAAATGGGGTTTTTCATATTTATTTTAGGATCTGATACAGTAGATTTGACTCGAAACCAAACCTTTTTTCCATGGAATCACTATTACGCGAACACCCGGACAAGGCCGAAGCATTGAGAATCGTGAGGAACATTCTCAAAAGGCGCGTCGATCCGGAAAGGATTAAGTATGGAAATGCCAAATCCTATTTTCCTATTTTGTTTGACGGACTGGGCCGACAGCCGATATGTCGCGTGTATTTCAAAAAGAAGATATTTGTAGGCATGATCAGCACCAGAAAAGTGGAAACGATCGTCGCCTTAAAATCGCTTTCGGAACTCGACCGGTATTCGGACGACATGATTTCAGTGGTCACCAAATACATGGATCGGACCGACACATGATGGACGAGTTCATTCCCTATGTATCAGACGAGCAGTTTACCGTGATCGAAAGCTATAAATGTGGCGAAGATCACATCAAGATCAGGCTGCGCGATGGGAAAGTGTACAAATTCAGTTACAGATCGGCGGGGCAACAACGTGTTGAAACACTGAAAAATCTTGCTCAATTGGGCTGCGGACTTACGGCATATTTCGACAGGATGCGAAAGAAATTTTTTTAAATATAACCTTGCGATCGAGCATGCTGCTCGGCATCCAGAGAAGTTTCCACCAATAAAACCGGTACAGTCCTGAAATTATCCACAATGCTTTTCACACACCGCATTCGCTTCCGGTGTTTTACTGTGCGCAGATAAATGCAAAGTATCCGATGGGGGAATTGAGCGGCAACTTCCGTATAAATTGAAGCATCGTGCTCGCCGCTGTCGCCGATAAGGATAAACTTCAGATTCGGATAGGTTTCCAGTAAATTAAAGATTTCTTTCTGTTTATGCGGCTTTTCAGATTCGGTTGCGCGCTGGAAAATACTATTGAAACTTCTTAGCAGGATCGGGCCTTTCGGAAAATTGTTATGGTCGAGAAACAGGCTGAGGTAATCATACATATTCCACGGACTGTTGCTTAAATAAAAAATCGGATTCTTCTCTTTATTTTCGATTCCGAGATGAAGTTTTTGATAAAGATCGGGAGCGCCCGGAAGCGGCATGCGTCGATATGCATTGACAAACAGCGAATTTCTGATGACTTTCCACTTCAGAAATGATGTTACGCCAGTGTTTAGGATCGTGTCGTCGATGTCACTGATAATGCCGTAATCCGCTTCCAATTCCGGAATTAAAAATTCACCGTGAAATTCGTCGCGAAAATCATCATCATGCGCAAACAATTGAAATTTCACCCAACCTTCACGATCGGATAATTTAGAAATATCCTCGGGTAGAAGCGCATCAAATAAAAAGTATCCTTTGTTATCTGTTACGGTCGAAAGGTCGAATGATCCTACTTTTAATTTAATCTTTATATCAGCGATTTCATGAGTATCAAATTGCCGAAATGCATTTTGGATTGTTCGCACGAACGAGTGTTTTTCATTGATTTCCAAAGGGTTATTATCCAAAGCCCGCCCCTTTACGTACAGCCGGATATTTGTACCGTAACTGCGATACGGTATGATCCTGACCATTTCGAACTTATAATTATTGAATAGTTTCCTGATCCTTTTCCGCATCCTTAAATTTAAGTTTTATCTCTGATGGAATTATCAAAATATATAAAAATACTGCCCGAAATTGAAACACATTCCGCGAAATCACGCAACATTTTCACAAAACTGCGTAAAATAATACCGGCATCATGGATGTATCTTTGAAAGAACCACAATAAAATGATTATGGAAAATACAGGAAATTCGCGAAAAGCGGAGAACGAAATTAAAGACAATATCATTAGTGATAAGTACAAATTAAAGTCTAATGCTGTTGATGACAGGCTGAATATCGCAGGCGCGGCCAATGGCGACATTACCGATCCGATCGGAATAGGTGAAAACCGGAAAACCGGGCATGAAAGCGATATCGAAGATGTAAAACTTACACGTGATGACGATTAACCAACCTTAAAAATAGAGCCATGGAAAATATGAATGATCGATTTTCAAACCCAAATGACAACCTCCAAAATAATTCGCGGAGTCGACAGGACGATTTTTTGGATGAGAAGTATAACATTGATCCCAACCAGGAGCCCAATGAATTCGATGTAAATTCAACATATGCGATTTATGCTGCAGGCGAAGATGAAGATGATGATGAGCTTGTCGAAGATGTCGATGACGACAATGATGAAGATGATGAAGAAGCTGAGGATTGGGGAATTGTCGATCCGCAAGGCGGGACGCGAGATCCCGATATGGATCCTACCGCACCGGGAAGCGCTGTTTAAAGAATTAAGACTTAGGAGCCATTGCAAATTGTTTATGATTGAAGGAAGAAGCGGTAGAAATGCCGCTTTTTTTTCGTTGACGGCAGTCATGACATGTTATTCAATCAATTCGAAGGCGTCGAAGAAAGTTTGAATTTATCTTAGATTTTAAATGTAAATCTTATTGAAGTTTATGTAAAATGTAACTTCACTCAAGATTTTATTTTTACTCGAAACGAAGTTATGGACAAAATAGATCAGGATATCGCGAACCTATATTTATCAAATGAGCGAACATTGCTTTCCTGGGTACGCACAGGAATAGGTATTATGGTTTTTGGATTCGTAGTCGTAAAATTTTCAATATCGGTAAATCCGGCAACTACAGAGCTGCTCGCCGGCGATGTATCGTCGGTTAGTATGTCAACCGTTGTTGGCGTCGGACTGGTGGCTGTCGGTGCGCTGAGCACGATCTTGTCGTATATCCAATATCGGCAGACAATAAACCATCTGAAAAA
>CBDUBJ010000127.1:0-3025 GCA_965365355.1 uncultured bacterium | reverse complement strand
CGCGGATAATTGCTTTGCTCTGAAAATACGATTCCGATGCTGCCGTAAGTCCGCGCCAGTCCGTTCTTGATTTCTGCGGCTTCACGGCGTGCACCGGATTCAACTTCTTTTTCAAATATGGCTTGAGCGTCGGTAAATTTCCGAAGCGCTTCAGGATAATTTCCAATGATTATGTTTGCATTTCCAAGGCTGAGCAACGCATTTCCTTCTGCAAGCCTGTACCCGATCTTTTGCGAAAGCTTTAGCGCCTGCCCGGAATAACTGATGGTCTTTGCCGGATCGACTGCCTGGTATTTTACCGCTATATCGTTAAGCAGCCTTGCCTTGTCGATGTCGTTTTTTGTCCCAACCAACAGAGCGACAAGACTATCGGCTTGCTTTTGCTGTGAAACTGCCGGAGCTGTTCCAAACAGAAATATAACTATCAGTAAAAATGAGATCCTTATCATGAAAATCCTGCGGTTGCTGAAACAAAAGTAATGTTTCCCATCAGGCTGAAAAGGTGAAATGAGCATTCGTGATGTTCTGACTAGAATTTGAGATTTACCTGAGAATGATCTTCTTGACAGATATGCCGTTTTCTGTCCTGATCCTTAGCAAATACTGGCCGGAAGCGTATCCTGAAAGATCGATCATCAGCGAGTCGTCAAGCATCGGACGTTGCATTAATCTTCCTGTAAGGTCGTAAATATCAACATCATAGACAATAGAATTTGCTGTAAGGGAAATGATTCCCGAAGATGGATTCGGCCCAATCGAGATTTCATTAGCCGTTAAATCATCGACGCCAAGCTCATCGACCACACGAAGTAAAAAACTGGTGACGTAAACACATCCCGTTGATGAATTCTGAATCGAGATCCATACCTGCTGCGGATTTGAGGTATTGGTAAATGGCGAGGGCAGCGGGTTACTGTTGCTTTGCGCGTCGCCGGCCGTCAGGTGAAAAGTTACGTTTACGTCGGTCATTCCTCCGGTGATGCCCGGAATCTGCGAATTGAGGTCAAACTCAGCAAAGCCGTCAGTTGGATTTTCTACAATTACATAATCCTGCGGCTGATCGACAACAGGATTTGGATTGATAAACAAGTCGAGCGGGTAGATCAAACTGCACATTTGCGTCGTTTCTACACGCACGAATATTGTAGTTGCTGACATTGTCGCCAGATAAGTTTGTCCAAGCGGATTCTGATCAGAAACAGCGTCAGCTTCAGATTCGTGGAATGTAACTGTATAATCCGGGCTGCTCAGCAGTACTATTTCTGTAATAAAACTAAGGTCAAATTCCTGCGAACCGTCGTTATCGTCATCGCACAGGCTCAAAGCCGGCAATTCGGGAACCGTCGGGCCCGGAAGTACGCGGATCGTCAATTCGGCCACTCCGTAATTGAGAGTGTTGAGCACTTCGGTGGCCCTGACATATAGCGTCTGCGGATTAACTAAATTGAAATACGTCATCGGTTCGGCGATCTGGCTCGTACCATTTTGCGCATCGGTCAGCGTTTCGTGGAATGTGACGATATAATCATTCGGATTAAGGCTTCCGAGTATTTCAGGTGTTTTAACGGTCAGGTCAAAAACCGAGAAACCGTCATTATTATCATCGCAAACATCCAAAGGTGTAGGCTGCTGCAGCTCCACCTGTGCAAAACCAATTGATGTAAATAAAAGTAAAGCGTAAAGTATCTTCATCAGTTTCTGATTAATTTAAAGGTTTTGTCCCCTTGTGAAGTTACGACTTTTGCAAAGTAAAATCCTAGCTGGCGGTCAGTTAAATCTATGACAATATTTCCATCCGAAGCATTTTTCGTCATGAGCAATCTGCCATTGATATCGTAAAGTGTGACGCTCAAAATATCTGTACCGGTAAAATTGACGCTGCCGGATGTCGGGTTCGGAAAAACCGAAACTTTTATCAGATCGCTTCCGACAACGGATAATTCCTGAAATGTCGTCGTCGCAACATTCGTCTCCACAGGAAAATTAAAATCAAAGAAAATATTCGCATTGTTTGAAACAGAATCGCCCGTAATTAATGTCGGTTTTGATTTGATCATAAACACAACATAGCCGTGTTCCTGCGGACCAAGGTCAATTCCCTGATGGATGAATTCCAATCGGTTGCCGGTCAGACGAACCTGTGAAGGATGCGAAGTATGCAGAATTTTGAGGCTGGAAAGATCGTATTTCACTGCGTCGAGATCGTCAACAACAACAACATTTTCGGCCGGGAAATTTCCTGTGTTTTCAAAATTGATGATATAATGAAGATACTCACCAATCATTTGCGGTGAAACGATTGCCCCTTCCATGCAATGTTTGTCGTTTGGATCGAAGGACCCGACGACAATTGGTTTAAAGGTCGTTTCGTCGGCGGGATCGCTTCCTGCCGTCGTGATGGCCGAATTATAAGTTAGGATGTCATCAATATTCACCGCAGGCGCATCAGTTGGCGAATTGATATTGAATACCAATTCGATTACGCGCGTTTCAAAAGGAAGCAGTGAACCATAATTATATTCCAGATAGCCGGTTGAACTCACATTCGGGACCTGGGATCCAATTAGCAAATCCATCAAATCATCATCATAATCGAAAGAGATGGCGCCGTTTTCAATCTGATTTCCGGTATTCGTATAAACGATCGTCAGATGATAATCAAATCCGGGACGTGGCTGTCCTTGCGGTGCGATCATCACTTCAACTTCAGAATGTATTCCGATTGGCGTCAGGCAGTAATCCTGATTGATGGTTGTGCCGTTTGGAACCGGAAAATCAATAGATGTAGTTGCCGGCGAAACGTTGAAATGGTCATATGGCTGAGCGGTCAGTGTTAATGTTGGCTGCTGGGCATAAGCGATGTAATTTCCATCCTGATTTGAAAAAGCCAAACCTGTTGTCGTTCCATCAGAAATTCCTATCGAAACATGCGGCACGACGACATCATCGGCATCGCAGCCATTTCCATCTGCATCATATCGGATCACGCCGGAAACCGTGTTGTGATCACCGCCCGGAGCAAAAT
>CBDUBJ010000126.1:0-3097 GCA_965365355.1 uncultured bacterium | reverse complement strand
AAACCAATTTGATGAAGATTAAATAACCGAATAAAAAAAGCCCCGCTATTATGGGGCTTTTTATTATTACTTGGTCAGATACATTTTCCTGCGGGAATAAAGATCGTAAAATTGGTCGTCTTTTAAATCATCGATAAACAAGATGCTCTCACCCGTTGACTTCATTTCAGGTCCAAGCGACTTGTTGACGTTTGGAAATTTGCTGAATGAAAATACCGGTTGCTTGATCGCGTAACCTTTCAACTTCGGATTGAATTTAAAATCCGTAACCTTATTTACACCCAACATGACTTTCGTCGCATAATTCACGTATGGTTCGCCATAAGCTTTCGCAATGAAAGGAACGGTTCGCGACGCACGCGGATTTGCCTCAATGATATATACAATATCGTCCTTGATTGCAAATTGTACGTTTATGAGTCCGACAGTCCGCAAAGCGAGAGCAATTTTTTTAGTATGATCCTTTATCTGCTGCATCACAAATTCACCGAGATTAAACGGCGGAAGCGTTGCGTTACTGTCGCCCGAATGGATTCCGCATGGCTCAATATGCTCCATGATCCCGATGATGTACACATTTTCACCATCGCAGATCGCGTCGGCTTCGGCTTCGATCGCCCCGTCAAGATAATGATCAAGCAATAATTTATTGCCCGGAATATTTTTCAAAAGATCGATGACATGATCTTCGAGTTCCTGTTTGTTGATGACGATCTTCATTCCCTGACCGCCAAGAACGTACGACGGACGCACCAACAACGGGAAATCCAACACATCGGCAAGCTGCGACGCCTGATCTGCATTTTCGGCAACGCCAAATTTTGGAAACGGGATCTTCAATTCTTCCAGCAGTGTCGAAAATCGTCCGCGGTCTTCGGCAAGATCGAGTGCATCATAACTTGTCCCGAAAATTTTGATCCCGTACCGGTCGAGTTTTTCGGCGAGTTTCAACGCGGTCTGGCCGCCAAGCTGGACAATGACGCCTTCGGGCTTTTCATGCCTGATGATGTCGTAAATATGCTCCCAGAACACAGGTTCAAAATAAAGTTTGTCGGCCGTGTCGAAATCCGTCGAAACCGTTTCGGGATTGCAATTGATCATGATGGTTTCATAACCAGCTTCCTTGGCAGCAAGGACGCCGTGTACGCATGAATAATCGAATTCGATGCCCTGCCCTATCCTGTTTGGTCCTGATCCGAGAACGACAACCTTTTTTCTGTCAGATACGATGCTTTCATTTTCGACATATCTTCTGCCATCGGCAGTTTCGATCTCGGCTTCAAAAGTCGAATAATAATATGGCGTTTTAGCCGTGAACTCCGCGGCACATGTATCAACAAGTTTATAAACCCGGTTTACGTTCATTTCCTCGCGGAGTTTGTAAACCTGACTTTCAAGACAGCCCATCATGTGTGCGATTTGGCGATCGCCGTAACCTTTTTGCTTCGCTTCGAGTAATAATTCTTTTGGCAGCGTATCGATTTTGTAATTGCTGATCTCTTTCTCGAGCGCGTACAATTCCTCGTACTGACGCAGGAACCACATATCGATCTTTGTGATCTCATGAATGCGGCTAAGCGGAATTCCAAGTGCGATGGCATCATAAATTACAAATACACGATCCCAGCTTGGATGTGTGAGTTTATCAATGATCTGCTCGTAGTTGCGATACCCTTTTCCGTCTGCCCCAATTCCGTTTCGTTTGATCTCAAGGGATTGCGTCGCTTTGTGCAGCGCTTCCTGGAAGGATCTCCCGATTCCCATGACCTCGCCCACGGATTTCATCTGAAGCCCGAGCGTCCTGTCGGCACCTTCAAATTTGTCGAAGTTCCAGCGCGGAATTTTTACGATAACATAATCAAGCGTCGGCTCGAATAGCGCCGATGTATTTTTTGTGATCTGATTGTTGAGTTCGTCAAGGTTGTATCCAATGGCCAGCTTTGAAGCCACTTTTGCGATCGGGTAACCTGTTGCTTTTGATGCCAGTGCCGATGACCTCGAAACACGTGGGTTGATCTCAATCGCCACGATATCTTCTTTTTCATCGGGAGAAACAGCAAACTGTACATTGCATCCGCCGGCAAAATTCCCGATCGAACGCATCATCAATATTGCCATGTCGCGCATTTTCTGGAAAGTCGTATCAGAAAGTGTCATCGCAGGAGCAACGGTAATTGAGTCGCCTGTATGGATTCCCATAGGATCCATATTCTCGATCGAGCAGATAATGACGACATTATCGTTTTGGTCGCGTAAAAGCTCCAATTCATATTCTTTCCATCCGAGAAGCGCTTTATCGATGAGAACTTCATGGATTGGGGAAGCTTCGAGTCCGCGTGTCAGCAATTCGTCAAAATCTTCTTTGCGATGCACGAAAGCCGCTCCGGTTCCGCCTAGTGTGAACGACGGCCGTATCACCAGCGGAAATCCGAATTCCTGTGCGATCTCTTTACCTTTTAAAAATGAATTTGCCGTTTTTGCCGGCGCGGCAGGAATGCCGATCCGTTCGAGAAGCTGCTTGAACTGCTCGCGGTCTTCGGTGATGTTGATCGCATTGATATCGACACCGATCAGGCGTACGCCGAAATCATTCCATATCCCTTTTTCATCGGCTTCCAGGCAGAGGTTGAGTGCCGTCTGGCCGCCCATTGTGGGAAGCACGGCATCGATCTGCGGATGTGCTTTTAATATTTCAATGATCGACTTGGTGGTCAGCGGTTTTAAATACACGTGATCGGCCATCGACGGATCGGTCATGATCGTAGCGGGATTCGAATTGATCAGGATGACTTCGATGCCTTCCTCGCGGATCGAGCGTGCAGACTGGCTCCCGGCGTAATCGAATTCGCATGCCTGCCCAATGACGATTGGGCCGGAACCTATGATGAGAATGGATTTTATGGAATTGTCTTTTGGCATTTTAAATTGATAATTTATAATTGACAAGTGATAATTAGCTGTCAGCTTTCAGTGCAGCCTTTAACTGGAAATTAATTATATAAATCAGCATGCTACTTTGTAAAATCTTAAATCCTAAATGCCTAAATCTTAAATTCCTCTAGCCCCGATTGCAGCGTAAAGCCTTTGACGGCAGCGC
>CBDUBJ010000125.1:0-3165 GCA_965365355.1 uncultured bacterium | reverse complement strand
TCGTGTTCCTGCGGATATGGATCGCGCTGTGTCCATGATACATCTTCGCGGATGTTATGATAAACTTCATATTGTAAATTTTGTTCTTCTTCGAGTTTGAATTGTTTGCGCTCGCCCTCGATGACGGGCCTGTTCGATGTTGACACATATCGCGGATCGGGAATGAACGGCATCTTTGCCATTTTGGTGATCGTAATCGTCGGGAAATGAAAATCCACTTCGACGATCCCAAGCAAAAGATAGCAGCCACCGCCCTGAAAAGGGTATTTTTCGAGGCAATCCGGGAAATGCGCGGTATCGAAATATTCGCCGTTCGCGTCGATCCATGTCCCGAAGAACATTTCGCCACGCTTTGTCGGTACATGTTTACGCGAAATCAGGTATGCCAGCATTTTAACCTGTTTTTTATGATGAAGCAGCAAGTCTTTCGCGAACACATCACCGCGGTATTTCGTAACCAGCAAATCAAACGGAGAACATGAAACAGCAAAGCTCAGCAATTCGATTTCATCAAAAGCATCTTCATGTACCGATCTTTCGAGTGTCGGAAAAGTGAATGATTTCGGCGGTTCCTGCAAAAGCATCGGCTGACGGTTATCGGGTTTGAAGTTCGTCAGCAGCAGCCGCGCCGCCAATACAAGCTCGTTTTTGGTCTGACCCGTGAAACGAAATGCTCCGATAAAGATCAGGATCTGAATGGATTCGATTCCAATTGCGACGCGTCCGATAAAATCTTCCAACGATAAATATTCACCGTTTCGCTCTCTTTCCGCAACGATTTTATGCGCCAGTACCGATTCCAATCCCTGCAAATGCATGAATCCCAAATATATATCGATGCCATAAACCGTCGTTTCAACAAGGCTTTTATTGATGCACGGATTATTGATGACAGCGCCCGACATCCGGGCTTCGTGAACATAAACTTCAGTGCGATAAAATCCACCTTGGTTATTAATGACGGCTGCCATGAATTCCACGGGGTAATGGACTTTTAAGTATAGGCTCTGATAGCTTTCCACCGCATACGAGGCAGAATGCGCTTTACAAAAAGAGTAGCCTGCGAAAGATTCGATCTGCCGGTAAATTTCCTGGCTCAGCTCAATCGGATGTCCTTTTTCGGCGCAGCATTCAAAAAACCGGTCTTTTACCCGTTGCAAAGCTGCTTTCGATCTTCCTTTGCCGCTCATCGCCCGACGTAAAACATCTCCGTGGACGGCTTCCATGCCCGCAAAATGCAGTGCTATCTTGATGACATCTTCCTGATAAACCATAATCCCGTATGTCTCGCCAAGCTGTTCACGGAAAACATCGTGGAAATATTCGAATTTTTTGGGATTGTTGTGCCTGAAAATGTATTCGCGCATCATTCCGCTTTGCGCCACGCCGGGCCTGATAATCGATGAAGCTGCAACCAAAGTCCGGTAATTGTCGCATTTCAAACGCCGGAGCAAACCTCGCATCGCAGGGCTTTCGATATAAAAGCATCCGATAGTACGTCCGATCGCGAGATATTCATTTGATTTCGGTTCGTCTTTCGACATGGAAATGTTTCGTATGTCGACCCGGATTCCTTGGTTTTTCTCGATAAGGCTGACAGAATCGTCGATATGCCCGATACCGCGCTGACTCAAAATATCAAACTTTTCAAAACCTATATTTTCGGCAATATGCATATCAAATTGCACGATCGGAAAACCTTTGGGCGGCATTTCCAATGCGGTATAATTGGTAATGGGTTCATGGGAAATCAAGATGCCGCACGAATGCATGCTGCGCTGATTCGGATATTTCTCGAGCATTTTTCCAAATCGATGCACATCGCGCACAACTTTATTCTTGTCATGAGATTCCATATTTGTTGTTGCGAGCACATCGAGCTCGTGTTTCGGGAGTCCGAATACTTTTCCGACTTCACGAAAGATCGAGCGGTATTTAAACTCCGCTATCGTTCCCGTAAATGCCACATGTTCGCGTCCGAAACGATCGAAAATATAATGCAATATTTCATCGCGGTCTTTCCAGCTCCAGTCGATATCAAAATCAGGCGGAACTTTCCGGCTTGCATTTAAAAAGCGTTCAAAATACAGATCGAGCTCAAGCGGGCATATATCGGTGATTCCCAAACAATAACTCACGATGCTGTTTGCGCCGCTTCCCCGGCCGATGTGCATAAATCCGCGGCTGTTGCTGTATTGGACAATATCCCAGTTTATGAGGAAATACGCGCAGAAATTCATGTCGCCAATCACTTTCAGCTCTTTTTCCACACGCGCTTTTGCTGCAGTATTGTTTTCTCCATAACGCCATCTTAGCCCGTCATAGGCGAGTTTCGTCAGCAGCGCAATATCCTGTTCACGATTTCCCAGATAATGCCGCCGGTTTTTTGGCGAATTGAAATCGTATTTGAAATTGCATTGCCGGATAATATCATTTGTATTTGAAATGATCTTAGGATATTGTCCGTATTGTTGAAGCAATTCATTCTCAGATATCATCATTTCCGATTCCCTGCAATGATCAGTGGGTTGAAGTTTCGATAAAATCGTGTTCAGATCGATGGCGCGAAGTACTTTATGAAGCATGAATTCGTCGGGATTCCGATATGTAACAGGCTGCAGGATGACCATCTTATCGATTTTTCCCGACCATTCAGATTGGAATAGTTTGGTAAGCTGCTCGGGGCGGATCCCGATATATTCATTGCTTTTCAATTCTTCGGGAAAGCCTTCAAAAGCATAGATGATGATGACGTTCTTAAAGTCGGGAGCATTCAACGGAAGAGCCGTTTCGTCAAAATTATGCTTTGTCAGGAATCTGCACATTTCACCCAGGCCATCGCGATTTTTAGCCAGTCCGATATATCTGAAATTATTCTCGCAGCGAAATTCCATTCCCACAAGCGGCTTGATGCCATGCGTCTCACATGCTTTGATGTAATCGTAAATTCCTGTAACCGTATTGATGTCGGTCAGCGCCATTGCCTTTACACCACACGAGGCAGCCTTTGCCGCCAGCTCGTCGACGGGAATCGTGCCATAGCGAAGGCTGTGATAGGAGTGGGCGTTGAGATACATTTTAATTGATAATTTAATTGATATTGATAATTGATAATTGATAATTGGTGAACTGTAAACTGTAAATCCTCAATTATCAGCTATCAGC
>CBDUBJ010000124.1:0-3174 GCA_965365355.1 uncultured bacterium | reverse complement strand
CATTTTAGAGCTTCCGTACTCAAATTCCGGGATGAAAGTGAAAGTGGCCGTAGTAAGACATCAATTGATAGTCTATTTGAATCTATAAAATCAAACATTCCCCAACACTTGCCACGATCGGAAGATCATTTTATCAGCTTTTTTTGAGGCTTCGCAGGTACTTTGACAGATGCAGAAAGCAATTCGGAAACACATTTCAGTCGAAACTGCGGCTGCCAGCAGACCTTTAACTTTGTGATTTAATGTGGTTTTCCCACAGGGTAGATTCGTCAGAAACAGTAATTTTAATCGTTGGGTAGGGGACATTGGGTTACCCTAATGAATAAAAATGAAATTGAGATGAGGTTTTTGATTTTTTTTATTGGCCGAAGCCATTTAAATAGTTGCGATCTTGAAGGATAATAAATGAAAAGATGGGATGGGTAATTGAATCAATATGTGTCCGAAGATACAGTTCGGGAAATTGAGAATAGTCCGAAGAACAAACAGGTAACGATTGCACTTTAAACTCGAAGCATAATTTTTTTTAAAGGTGAGAAATCCGATTAAAATATTCAATTCTTGAGGAGAACTCCGTGCGGAATGTCCTTAAAAAATACCGCTATATCCAATAGTGAAATAAATCATTATTTTCAGCAGGGCACGTTTAAACCATGCCTACATAAACGGCCTCCATTAAATAATGGTAAAATTTACTGAATCTGTTTCCCGTGCGCAATAATCGCTTTATTGATTTTTTTTACCAGTGCCGGGCCTTCATAAATGAATCCTGTGTAGAGCTGCACAAGGCTCGCGCCGGCGTCCAATTTTTCGATAGCATCATCTGCCGAATGTATTCCGCCAACGCCAATAATTGGAAACGCGCCTTGGCTCTTAGAATGAAGATACGAAATCACTTCGGTTGCACGATTGCACAAAGGTTTGCCCGATAGTCCTCCGATTTGTTCTTTATTGTTTGATTGAAGTCCGTCCCGTGAGATAGTTGTATTTGTCGCAATAATGCCCGCAATTTTTGTTTCTGCTACGATATCAATAATATCATCGAGTTGCTCATTGGTAAGATCGGGCGCAATTTTCAGCAATATAGGTTTTGCCTTTTCCCTGTCTGCATTTCGATTCTGCAAAGTTTGAAGTAAGTTCATGAGTGGTTCTTTATCTTGAAGTTCGCGCAGGTTCGGCGTATTTGGCGAGCTCACATTGACCACGAAATAATCAACAACCGGAAATAAAGCGTCGAAGCATTTGATATAGTCATTTACAGCTTCATCATTAGGAGTATGTTTATTCTTTCCGATGTTGCCGCCGATGATCACCTGATGATTAGTCCGCAATTTCTGCACGGCAGCCTGTACTCCTCCGTTATTAAACCCCATTCGGTTGATAAGCGCCGAATCTTCCCGCAGCCTGAACAATCTTTTTTTTGGGTTTCCGGGTTGTGGTTCAGGCGTAAGTGTTCCGATTTCAACGAATCCAAATCCGAAATTTGACAGTTCCTTGTAGAGTTTTGCATCTTTATCGAAGCCGGCGGCTAGTCCGACAGGATTAGGAAACTTGATTCCGAATAGCTTCCGTTCAAGCATTTTATCCGACACACGATACTGTCGTTTAATCAATCCTGAAATTCCCGGAATCGCATTAAGTATTCGGATTGCTGTAAAGGAAAAATAGTGCACTTTCTCAGGATCAAAGAGAAATAAGATTGGTCGGATTATGACTTTATACATGCATGCAAAGTTAAAGAATCTTTGGATTTATAATTTGATGCATGTCTAGCCCTGATGGCAGCGAAAATCCTTTTGAAAACAGGCATTATATATCGGCCCGGGATAATTTGCGACTTCAGAAGCACATTATCCTGCAAGCCGAATTATTGCCTGTTAAAAAAGATTGCAGCGAACAGCAGGTATCAGCTTCCAAAAATTGCTATATTCGTCATTATACACGCCAAAAAAATAATTATATGCCAGCAAAACTTCCTTTAGTTGTTTTGGACAAAACTGTACATCGTGGATCGGATGTTCTGTGTATTTTGTTCCAAAAAGATGAGTCGATCACTAAAATTGTCAAGTATCAACTCCATGCGATTTGGAGTGAGACACAAAAATTTTTCTACCTCGAATACTCACGAAAAAACATCGAATCTGTGATTTGGGTTTTAACGCCTCATGCCCAAGTTGACCGGCGTCCGCTGGAACAAAAGGCGGCTTATGATGCGTATAATCTCGTGCAAATCCATTTGACTCCGGATGAAACACTGACTTTATCCCGCTTCCAGAGATGGCTAACAGCCAAACGGTATAGTCCGGCAACGATCAGTACTTATGTTGGTATTGTTGGCTATTTTCTTAAATATATCAAGAAAAGGCATTGCGATGAAATTTCTGCGCGTACGGTGGAGCAATTCAATTATGAATTCATTGCCGCACCGGGTAAGTCGGTTTCCTACCACAACCAGGCGATAACGGCGTTAAAACAGTACTTCAGTTATTGTCGGCTGGACCTCGAGATTGGTCAGCTGGACCGGCCTCGAAAGGAAAAGAAGCTGCCGATCATTCTGACTATGGATGAAGTAAAAAAGATCATTGATTGTGCCACGAATCTAAAACACAAGACACTTCTTAGCTTAATTTATTCCGGCGGTTTCAGGATAAGCGAAGTTTTAAACCTAAAACTCATCGATATCGATAGCAAGCGGATGCTCATCCATGTCCGTTCGGCCAAAGGTAAAAAAGACCGGTATACATTGTTATCACAGCGAGCGCTTCTGCTACTGCGTGAATATTATCAGATTTACAAGCCGCAGACATTTCTTTTCGAGGGTCAGTTTCGCTCGCAATACTCCTCACGTGGCGCACAGGAAATATTAAAAAAAGCGGCTGAACGTGCGGGAATCAAGAAGCGAATTACGCTTCATAGTCTGCGCCACAGTTTTGCCACGCACCTACTTGAGAATGGCACAGATTTAAGATACATCCAAAATTTATTGGGGCACAGCAGTCCGAAAACAACGATGATCTACACGCATGTCAGTGAAGCTTCTGTTCAAAACATCCGTAATCCATTCGATCTATAAATCCGAAAAATTCGTATTATTGAAAAAAAAAATAAATTTGTATTTTTTTCGCATATCCCTCCAATGTGTACAGAATTTTCAGGGTTTTGGTGAGGGTATAA
>CBDUBJ010000123.1:0-3339 GCA_965365355.1 uncultured bacterium | reverse complement strand
CACGCAGCGAAATCAGTAAACGGGTCTTTTCCTCTTCTGGCAGCTTATTTATCGCGCTGCGAATTCTTCCGGCAAGCGTAAATTTATATTTAGATTTTTCAGGTCGTTTATTATGGTATGCGCATTCATGTCCTGGTGTTTCCTCGCAGATTGTCAACATTTGTACAATTGTATTTCTATAACGGCTTTCTTACCGTCATCAGAGGTTTATGAATGATTTTAATGCTGAAGTTTGATGACGAACAATCGATTCTGATGACAAAATAGGCCGTTTTCACGTTTGTCAGCGATTTTTAATTTCTAACTGCAGAACAGATCTATTGGTACTGAGCCGATATTTTTCACGATTGCGGATGCTTAAATTCGAATGAATAACGCATTAAACATCTGAAATCATGAAAAAAACATTACTTATTGCATTTTTGCTCTCGGCGTTTTCGCAAGCAATTGCGGCTGTTTCGATTGAAAGCACTGCACCGGGATTTAAGGAAAATCTATTATTTACCGCAACAATGGATGGGCAGCAGGCAATCCCGGCTGTTTCGACATCTGCACGTGGCATCGGCAGCTTTATGCTCAACAAAGAACGAAATTCCATTTCAGTAAATATCAGCCTCGCGATGTTGAGCGGAACTCCGACAAATGTCAGCATATATCAAGGTGCCGAAGGAACGAACGGATCATTATTCCTCGATCTCACATCTTTTATCGGAAGCAACCGGATTGCCACAACAATCAGCGGAACAGACGTAACTGCCAATCTCGCAAAGTACTTTAACGACGAGCTTTATGTCCTTGTTAAAACTGCCGCAAATCCCAATGGCGAAATTCGCGGACAGATCAAATTGGAAACCGATATGAATTTCGTAGCCGATCTGAATGGAATGGAAACGATACCGATGATCATGGTCGCTACTGCTTATGGTTTGGGATCTTTCGGCCTGTCGATGGATCAAAGTAATTTGAGTTTCAGGATCATTTGCCAGGGATTGACAGGTTCGATTACAAGTGCAAAATTATACGCCGGAATGATGGGAATGGTTGGTGTGGAGATCGCGGATATATCGTCATTCATCAACGGAAACGTCATTTCCGGAAGTATTGTTCCGTCGGCAACTGTTTTGAACAACCTTTTAATTGGCGAAGTTTACCTGAACATTACGACCGATGAAAATCCCACCGGAGAATTACGTGCGCAATTGGTAAATCACAAAGGCCTGACTTTCGATGGTTTGCTAGACGGTTCTCAGATGGTTCCGCCTGTTTCGACGCCTGCCCAAGGAGTTTGCGTAATACGGTTTACGCCCGATTTTTCTACCATGCATTACGATATCGTGGTTGATGGCGTGCCGTCTGTAATCGAATACAGCCATTTGCATATTGGTGAATTCGGGATGCCATACAATAGCACGAGTGTTCAGGTAGATTTTACAGCCTCGATCGACGGCAACCGCATCAAGGGAACAAAAAACAATATTTCCGCGATCAACAAAGACAGGCTGCTGACCAGCAAACTTGCACTTTTGATACATACTGCAGAATATCCGCAAGGCGAAGTCCGGTCCCAGGTTGTGCGCTATGCCCGCGAAGGTTTTACCGTGAATATGGAAGGACAGCAGGTTGTTCCGGCTACTGCAACCGGAGCTTATGGTTCGGGCATCGTTTCAATAAGCCGCGATAATCAAAACGTACATTATAACTGGCTTGCCGGGAATCTGAGTGCACCGGCTACCGAAAGTCACTTTAAGAATAATGTTGCAGGGCAGAATGGTTCTGTAATCTACAGTATGGGATCGGACATGACCGTCATAGGAAACAATGCTTTTGCAGATGGATTTTGGACAAGTATGGATACGCCGTCGTTTGGAATTTCAAATGCCGCTCAATTTTCTGCCGACAGCGTCTATCTGGATGTCGAAAACAGCGCATTTCCGGATGGTGAAGTGCGCGGACAGGTGTTAGATGATTACGTTATTTACTTATTGGGATTGAATAACGCCCGCTCGGATTTCGCGCTTCAGGTTTATCCAAATCCGGCGGATGGAATCATTACGATCGCATTTCCCGACATTGAGACTTCAGATGTCAAAGTTGAAGTATACGATTTGTTGGGAAGAACGGCATTCGCAAGTGATTTCTCAAACATCGGTGCAGCCGTACAAATGGATTTAAGTGGATTATCCAATGGAAATTACATTTTGAAAGTTTCTGCGGCCGGCGGAATCGCAACCAAGAAAATCACATTGAATTAAACTGCTGCCCGGGGTGTACTTTATCTACTGAAGACAATCGCTAAGTATCCAAACTTAGCGATTTTTTTATGCATGCATGCGAATGAAATATGGAAAAGTCAACCATGGACAAAGTCGTTCGCCCAATCCAGGTTATCTATATGATTGTTGGAATGTTCGCCGCTATTTACGAACCTTCATTATTTCGAATGTATTTCTTATTTTAGATTTCGATATCCAGCAGTCCCGGATGTCAGCCAGCATCATCTAAATATGAAGAGCGAGATCTTAATAGTAAAGAACATGGTCTGCCACAGATGTTTTCTAGCCGTGGAAAATGTCTTGAACGAGCTTGGCATCCCATTTCAGAAGGTAACGATAGGAGAGATCCATTTGTTGGGTCAACTCGATGATTCGCAGATAAACGCACTTGCAAACCGGCTTGGTGATATTGGCCTCGAATTGCTTGATAACAGGAGCAAGGCTATGATGGAAAAAATCAAGCAGCTTATCATTAAAAAAGCCCGAAATGAAGTTGACCTGGTGGACGCGAGGAAAAATTTGTCAAATTATTTATCAGATAATCTGTTTCTCGAATATACTTACCTAAGTAGTTTGTTTTCTTCTATTGAAGGCCGTACGATAGAGAAGTTTTTCATTAAGCACCGAATCGAACGTGTAAAAGAATTGTTGGTCTACGGAGAAAAAACACTCTCACAGATTGCGGCCGATATGGAATACAGCAGTATTTCACATTTAAGCAGGCAGTTCAAGAAAGTCACCGGATTGACACCTACGCATTTTATTAAAATAGCTTCTGAGAAACGGGAATTGCTCGACAAGATCTGAGTAACTGAAATTACACAAAATAGTGCAAGTTCAACCCAAGGAAATACAACAAGGTCGGTTGATTCCCGATATATCTTTGCCTCAGTAAATCAATAATTTAAAATCAAAGATTATGAACACAGAAGTTTTAAGGACGACAAAGGTTTCAAACGAATCGCAAAAATGCAATAATCCAAATTGCAGCTGCGAAAATTGCAATTGCGGGGACAATTGTGAATGTATTACCTGCATTTAAGAAAAAGCCACTCATTGAGTGGTT
>CBDUBJ010000122.1:0-3795 GCA_965365355.1 uncultured bacterium | reverse complement strand
AGGATCAAGACGACAATTGCAAAAGATGCGATGATTATGATCCAGCGTGTTCGGTTCCGGTTCGCGGAAAAATCCATAAATATGATTTGAGGTAAATATAATTGATAATTGACAATTGATAATTGACTATTGGGAACAAAAAAATGTATAGATTAAGAATGTATAAATTCGAGTGTAACTGAAGAATATGATGCTGCCTGTACTGCGTGAGGGACTGGAGCAAGGTACCGTGTACCGCGAAAGGCCCGACGGCGGAGCTTGCGCAGCCGGCACGCCCAAATTAATCTGCTGTCGAACAATCGAACATCGAACAATCGTAAATCGTTAACTTTGCCCAAACCCGACCCATGATCAGCATAGAACCTAAAGACCTGTCGCCGCTCAAACTTCAGGCATATTTACAGGGTGCAGTTGCTCCAAGGCCGATTGCATTTGCGAGTACTGTCGATAAAAACGGGAAACCCAATCTTTCGCCGTTCAGTTTTTTCAACGTATTCAGCTCGAATCCCCCAATTTTGATATTCTCGCCTGCGAGGCGTGTCCGCGACAATACGGTCAAGCATACTTTGCTCAATGCGGAAGCGACAAAGCAGGTGGTGATCAATGTGGTAAATTACGACCTCGTGCAACAGGCATCGCTGTCAAGCACGGAATATCCCGAAGGCGTAAACGAATTTTTTAAGGCCGGCCTTACGATGCTTCCTTCTGATATTGTGCGTCCGTATCGCGTTGCCGAATCGCCGGTGCAGTTCGAGTGTAAAATCAATTCGATCGTGCCGCTTGGAGAAAATGGCGGCGCAGGTAACCTGATCATCTGTGAAGTTGTCAAACTACATATAGATGAAAAGATTCTGGATGAGAGCGGCAACATCGACCAAAATAAAATCGATCTTGTTTCGAGGCTCGGAGGAAATTGGTATTCGCGATCTAATCAGGGATTGTTCGAGGTTCCGAAACCTTTGGTTACACTTGGTATCGGCGTCGATCAGATACCTGAATTTATACGGAAAAGCCGCATCTTCAATGGCAACGATTTGGGTAAATTGGGCAACATCGAAACATTGCCCACACGGGAGGAAATCGATATATTTGTCGGAAGCAATATCGCTGTCAAAGGTGTGATAAGCAGTGACGATCAGACAAAATTGCATCTTAAAGCGAAGGAATATTTGGATCAGGATGACATCCTTTCGGCATGGAAAGTATTATTAGCCGCAATTATAAATTAAAAACAGAGAAGATGGAAGTAACAGGAAAAATTAAGTTGATCAATCCCGAGCAGCAGGTGAGCGCATCGTTCAAAAAGCGGGATATGGTTATCACTACGGAAGAGCAGTACCCACAGCATTTGCTGATAAATTTTGTTCAGGATAAATGCGATTTGCTTAATAGTTACAGACCCGGCGAACAGGTTAAAGTATCGATCAACCTTCGTGGACGCGAATGGATCAATCCACAAGGAGAAGCAAAATATTTTAATGAAATTCAAGGCTGGAGAATAGAGAAAGTGCAGCAGGAAATGCCGCAGCCCGGCATGCCTCCGATGCCTGCAGCGACACAGTTTGAGCCGGCACCGACATTTAACGAGGAAGACCATGACGATCTTCCATTCTAAAGTAAAGCAGCTTTATAAAACAGCCCGGTAGTGATGCCGGGTTTTTTTAATGTAAAATGCACATTCTAAGTAAAGATCTTTATTTCCCACCTGTCGAGGATGCGGGTAAAACAGGACTTCTTGCTATCGGCGGAGATCTTTCGCCGGAAAGGCTCATGCTTGCATACAAAATGGGAATTTTCCCGTGGTTCGATGCCGACGAGCCGATTTTATGGTGGTCACCTGAAAAAAGAATGGTGGTTTTTCCTGAAGATTTTAAGCCGTCGAAAAGCATGCGGAATATCGTGAACCGGAAAATATTCGATGTGACGATCAATAAAGACTTTGGTTCAGTGATCAATGCCTGCCGAATGGTCGAGCGAAAGGGGCAAGCCGGAACATGGCTGAGTCAGGAAATGATCGATTCGTATACGGTGCTGCACGAAATGGGAAAAGCGATGTCGGTTGAGGTTTGGATGGATGGAAAGCTTGTTGGCGGACTTTACGGCGTCGACCTTGGACATATTTTCTGCGGTGAGAGCATGTTTTCGAAAGTGTCAAATGCCAGCAAGACAGCGTTCATATTCTTAGTCGATTATTTGAGGCAGAACAATTACAAACTTCTCGATTGCCAGCTTCACAATGATCATTTGGCGAGTTTGGGTGCGACTGAAATTCCGCGACAGGATTACCTGAAAATACTTCGTGATTCCGGCAATAACAGTAAGTGATTCCGATTGGCTTTAGGCTATAGCCGAACTGCGTTTCCAGCAATCAGCGACATGATCGTCGACCATTCCGGTTGCCTGCATGTGCGCGTAGATCACAGTTGAACCCACGAACTTAAAACCGCGTTTCTTCAAATCTTTGCTGATCTGATCTGATAGTTCGGTTGTTGCAGGAATGTCTGCCATAGTTTGCCGGACGTTGATAATCGGTTTTCCACCAGTAAAATTCCAGATATAGTTTGAAAAGCTTCCGAATTCTTTTTGAACTTCCATAAAAGCCTGCGCATTTGAAATTGCCGCTTTGATCTTTAAAGTGTTGCGGACAATGCCTTGGTTTTGCAGCAGCTCATCGATTTTGTCCTGATCATATTCCGCGACTTTTTTATAGTCGAAATCATCGAACGCCAGTCGAAAGTTCTCACGCTTTCTCAAGATCGTGATCCAGCTTAGACCGGCCTGAAACGTTTCAAGGATCAGGAATTCAAAAAGCTTTCGGTCGTCATAAACGGGCACGCCCCATTCCTCATCGTGATATTTTATGTACAGCGGATCGGTACCGCACCAGCCGCAACGTATTTTATCCTGCGTCATTTTTTATAAATTTTTTGATGATGAAATGCCCGAGATAGATTACGGGTGTCAGCAGTATGGCAATTGCAAGTTTGACAAAATATCCCGTAAGGCCTGATGAAATGTATTGATCGAACGTCAGAATGCCCGTTAGGTAAAATGCAATTCCGAGTACAATAAATGAGTCAAAAAGCTGTGAAATGACTGTTGATCCCGTACTTCTGAGCCAGATCATTTTGTTGCCTGTTTTAGATTTAAAAAATTGGAACAGTGTGGCATCTATTAATTGCGAAACAAGGAATGCTGTGATGCTTCCGACAATGATCCAACGGCTTTGGCCGAACACGGCGTTAAATTGATCGTCGGTAATGCCCGGAATTTGGGTTGAGGCCGGAATATCCATTGCGAAATATAGTACGAAAAAGCAATATGCAATCAGAAATGCAGTAATTATCGATAGCCGTTGCACTCCGCGTTTCCCAAAATACTCGTTTATAAGATCGGTTGTAACAAAAACTACGGGCCAGGGTAAGATACCGACTGACATTAAGTATGGTCCGACATCGATCAGTTTTCCGCCGATCATCTCTGCAACGATCGCATTTGTGATGAAGATTCCTGCAAGGATGATAAAGAGGGTTTGTTTGCGGGATTGGAACATACGCATAAATATAATATTTTTTCACCACGAAGACGCGACGGCGCAAAGTTCACGGAAGATTTTGTGCGGCTTGCGCAGGGGATGGAAGCGGCATCCTTCTTTAGGGCGGTTCGAGTTCGTCTGAAAGACGAGTATCGAGAACCGCTATAGAAAAGATAAAGCAGACAGCCAGACCCTTAGGTGGCGCCCATAAAAAAACCCGCTTCAAACGAAACGGGTTTTTATGTCAAATGTCAAATGTC
>CBDUBJ010000121.1:0-3805 GCA_965365355.1 uncultured bacterium | reverse complement strand
GCGAAGCTAAAGCGACAAAGGGACAAAGTAACAAAGAAACATCCGCGGCGCAGCGGAAATGAGCGAAGCTAAAGGAACAAAGCACCAAAGATCCAGGAATCCAGAGATCCAGAGCAGTGAGAGATACGAAAATGGCACCCGAGGTCGAAGGAAGAACTGAGCGAGGCTAAAGGGATAATGGGACAAAGTGAGAAGGGAACAGACGAGAGACAGGCTATAAAATCTGTTTTAAAATAAATTAAAAATCCTGCATTGGTAGAAGATTCTACGTAATGCAGGATTTTTTCATATTAAAAGATAGCGCAGTCCTTATCTCGTAGATAGATCCGTATCGAACTTCACTTTAGCTTCGATCGGCTGCGCCTCGAGTGTCTCTACGTTTCACTTTCCTCTGTATCTGCCAGCTTTGGCGCTCAGGTGCTTTGGATCTTTGGCGCCGGAAGCTACTTATTCATATGCGTCATCTCATAAATAAACGTATCCAAATCGGCTTTCGCATCGATCAATGTTAGCGCTTTATCTACGATATAATTTACGTTTCCGGGAGTAAAACCGAGTGCCATTGCGAACCTTCTCAGTAAAATGTCCTGTTTGTCACCGAGATGATGGTCAACATGAACCATTCGCGTCAGATCATATAATCTTTCAAGTCGCTGCAGATGCATGACCGGCGGATTGATCGGATATTTTAAAGGATTTTCAATGATCTCTGAATATTCTTCTTCTGAAATCTCTAGTCTGTGCGCCAGCCTGTCTAGGAACTCTTTTTCTTCCGGCGCAAGGTAGCCATCGGCTAAAGCTACGCGAACGATTGCTGAAAAGTGACCTTTATTACGGGTCTTGAATCCACTGTCAAATAAATCTGAAAAGGACATATTGTAGTTTTTCACAAAGATAATCCGATTTTAAACGTCTCTAAAATTTTTTATAAAGTTTCATTGCCGTGAAACAATCGTTGATACGACACGTTAATGCATCAGCTTTGTTTCAAAATAAATTGTAAGTTTACCGATGTACTGAAAAGCTATGTCGGAATTTTGGATTTACCTGCAACAAGGGCTGCGGCACGTACTGGATATCAACGGATATGACCACGTCCTTTTTTTGATTGCGCTTACTGTTCCCTATACATTTAAAGACTGGAAAAAGATATTGCTGCTGGTATCGGTGTTCACCCTTGGCCACACAGTTGCGATGCTGCTTTCGGTATTTGGGATCATGTCGATCAAAGAGGAAATCGTAGAGTTCCTGATTCCGATTACGATCCTGGCAACGGCTTTATACAGTTTGTTCACGGCAGGTAAAACAGCCAAAGGTTCAGGCGCATCGACGGCAGTGTTTGTTACATTGTTTTTTGGATTGATCCACGGACTCGGTTTCGCCGGATATTTCAAATCAATATTGCCGGGTACGCCATCGGATAAAATGATTCCGCTGCTGGAATTTGCGCTTGGGATCGAATGTGCACAGGTCATTGTGGTAATTGCAGTTTTAATATTAGGATATATCGCCCAGACATTCCTGCGGTTTTCCAAACGGGACTGGGCGCTTGTCATGTCGGCCTTTGTCGCCGGAGTTGTTTTGCCTATGATTATTGAAAATCCAATCTGGAGTTGATGGAACAAATAAAACGCAGCCGATACGACACGGCTTACCTTCGGATTGCACGCGAATGGGGACAATTGTCGCATTGCCATCGCAAGAAAGTCGGTGCGATCATCGTAAAAGGCAAAATGATCATATCGGATGGATACAATGGTACGCCCTCAAATTTTGAGAACAGCTGCGAAGATGAAGAAGGCTACACGAAATGGTACGTTCTGCACGCTGAAGCTAATGCAATTTTAAAAGTCGCGCGTTCGACGCAATCATGCGAAGGCGCCACACTATATATAACATTATCGCCTTGCCGCGAATGCAGCAAATTGATACATCAGGCAGGAATCAAACGCGTCGTATACCAGATGGGTTACCGCGATATGTCGGGAATAGAATTTTTGATAAAAGCAGGCGTCGAAGTAGAGAACATTCCGATATTGGAATAAATGAAGATGAATAACAGGGACAAATTTTTACCGATTTACATTTTTACCAGTCTGGCTGCAGGAATAATTCTTGGCAGCCTGCTGAATTTTCCCGGGCCCGGACTTGCCAAATCCGAAAACGCTTATCGAAGCAAACTCAACAGGCTCATCGATTTCATCGAAAGTGAATATGTGGATAATGTCGACACCGATTCAATCGTCGATCTTACCGTGAACAACATACTTGGAAAGCTCGATCCGCATTCCGTTTACATTCCGCCATCGGAACAATCCGAAACTGCCGAATATATGAAAGGTGATTTCGTGGGCATCGGCGTGAATTTTTACATGTATAAAGATACCGTAGCGGTGATTAAACCTATTGCAGATGGCCCGTCAGAAAAAGCCGGATTGCGCGCGGGTGACAGGATTTTGTACGCTGATAATTATAAATTGTTCGGTCGCAATCTTCCAACCGACAGCCTTTTTTCAAAACTTAAAGGCGAAGAAGGCTCGGAAGTCGAATTGACGATCTTCCGCAAGAGCGAAAACAAGAAAATCAAAGTAAAGGTCACGCGTGAAGTCGTTCCGATCAAAAGTGTCGAAGCTGCAGTAATGATTTCACCGGGCATCGGATATGTAAAGATCAACCGTTTCGCCGAGTCGACATATGCCGAATTTAAATCGGAAATGAGTTCGCTTATTCAAAAAGGCGCAAAAACCATGGTCATAGACGTTCGCGACAATGGCGGCGGATACATGGAAAAAGCAATCGATATCGCCGACGAGTTTCTGGGCGGGAAAGATCTTATTGTTTATACGAAAAACAAAAAAGGCCGGATCGACAGGAGTTATGCGATTTCAGGAGGAATTTTCGAAAAAGGGAAAGTGTTCGTGCTGATCAACGAAAACAGTGCATCGGCCAGCGAAATCCTTGCGGGTGCCATCCAGGATAACGATCGCGGAACCGTTGTTGGCAGGCGTTCATTTGGGAAAGGCCTCGTTCAGCGCGAAATGAACTTTGAAGATGGATCTGCCGTAAGGCTTACCGTGGCGCGCTATTTTACGCCAAGCGGACGATCGATACAAAAGCATTACGATCAGGGCGTTGAAGAATATTTCAGCGATTTCGATAAGCGATTTGAAAGCGGCGAACTGTATTCGAAAGACAGCATTAAGATCGCCGACACTTTAAAATTCAAGACCAAAAAAGGCCGCGTCGTCTACGGCGGCGGCGGAATCGTTCCGGATATTTTTGTACCTCTTGAAGTTGAACACGGATCCGAAAGCATTGCTTACCTGATGCAAAGCGGATTGGTCGGGCATTTTGTGTTTGAGCAGCTTGACCGCGACAGGAAATCGTTTGGCGGACTTACATTCGATCAGTTTCTCGCCAAGATGGACAAAACGGACAAATACTTTATCGCTTTCCGAAATTATGTGATCGAAACAGGCCTTGACCTGAATCTCAACGGAACCAAATCCCTGGTTAAACGCTATCTCGCTGCCGAATTCGCACGGCAGTTATACGACGAATCAAAGTATTTTGAGATTACTTTGAAAGAAGATGTGATGGTGAAGGAGGTTTTGAATCAATTGAAGTCATAAGGTAATAAAGTCGTAAGGTCGGTTAGTCATAAAGTCGTAATTCTGGAGCTTTTTCCCGCTGTCCGCTTTATCTTTTTTGCGCCTCTCGACAAGCTCGAGGCCGCAAAAAAGGATACCGCTTCCCATCGGGGCTAGGATTCACACTTCCATTCGACACCTATCATTCGACATTC
>CBDUBJ010000120.1:0-3807 GCA_965365355.1 uncultured bacterium | reverse complement strand
TTCTTGTCGGGCATCGCGGATTACATCGGAAACAAGAAATCATTTCTCCAATTTTTCTGCTATCTCGGCGCGACTTCATGCATTGGATTATACTGGTTCGAGCTGGACAATATTTATGTAGGGTTATTATTTTATTTCCTGGGATTGATAGGATTCTGGGCAAGCCTTGTCTTTTACAATTCCTTCCTTCCCGATATCGCATTTCCCGAGCAGCAGGACAAAATCAGCGCGCGCGGTTATTCATTCGGATACATTGGCAGCGTTTTGCTGTTAGTGGTAAATCTTGCAATGGTGATGACAGCCGAAAGCGAAGCGGAAGCATTGCAATCGATGCGTTTTTCCTTTGTAATGGTTGGATTGTGGTGGATCATATTTAGTCAGTATACTTATTTGCATCTTCCAAAAGGCAATGGTAATTCCGGCAAACTCTCACGCGCGGTCTTATTTGATGGTTATCGCGAACTGCGGAAGGTCTGGAATATGCTTGGCGAAAACGTTTCTCTGAAAAGGTATCTCGGCGGATTTTTCGTCTACAGCATGGCAGTTCAAACCGTAATGCTCGTCGCAACTTATTTTGGTGCGCAGGAAATTCGATGGAAAGACGAAAGTGAAAGTACCACCGGTTTGATAATCTGCATTTTATTGATACAGCTCGTCGCGGTCGCGGGAGCGATCCTGACATCACGGGCATCGGCCAGATTTGGAAATATTCCGGTATTGATCGCCATCAATTGTTTCTGGATGGTAATGTGCATCGGTGCGTTTTTCATTTATCGTCCGGTTGAATTTTATGTGATGGCGGCACTCGTCGGACTTGTAATGGGCGGAATCCAGTCGCTTTCGAGATCGACTTATTCCAAGTTATTGCCGGAAACCCAGGATACAGCTTCGTTTTTTAGTTTTTACGATGTTTCTGAAAAGATCGGCATTGTGATCGGTATGATGCTTTACGGAATTATCGACCAAATGTACGGCCCAAGGTTTTCCATTGTATTTCTTGCATTATTTTTCCTGATAGGAATCATTTTGTTGCTTCGTGTTCCAAAAAATGCCGCAACACAGCCTGATAAAGTTTAACTTGCACCGTTTTCGGCAACAGTATTAATTATATATATTTGAAAAATTTTCAGCGAATGAAGAACCTTAAGTTGCTTTCCGTTTTTTTTATGGTCATGTCGGCCGTAACATTTACATCATGTAACGATATTGAGCCGATCGATCCAAATATCGTGATTCCAACTGATCCAGATCCGACTGATCCAGATCCGACCGATCCGATCCCGGGTGTTTTCAAAGTTGATTTTGACGGCGGAACATATACTGCAACTGCGACTCAGGTTTACATTACAGGCGGATCGATTCAGATTTCAGCACTTCGCCCGCTCGGCGACGGTTTTGGCTTCCTGCTTTCGGGAACCACTGTCGGAACTTACGAAGCAAATCAAAACATCGTTGCTTACACGCCTGCAAATTCTGATTTTGGATGGTGGGCTGTGAATCCTGCCGATGATAATATGGATACCGGAACTGTTACTATCACCGCCATTGACGCATTAAACCAGACCATTTCCGGAACGTTTGAATTTACCGGATATTGGAGCGATGCAGATAATACGACCGTACCGATCAAACAGTTTGTAAACGGTTCATTTACCGAAATACCATTCGTAACCCAAAGCCCGACCGAAGATACATTCTTTGCTAATCTTGACGGCGAGGAATATGTTGAAAACGATCTGCTTGTTGCGGTTACTACTGTCGGAGTTCAGGAGATGATTTCGATTGGAACTACGGATGCCGATGGAAATGCGATGACTGTCAGCGTTAAATCTACCGTTGGAGTCGGAATTTACAACCTGACAGGCGATGTTGGTGCAGATGCTGCACAGATCATGTTCGACCCTGCAGGGGATGAATTGGAAAGCACTTTGGCTGACACGGGATTTGTGACAATTGTCGAAAAAACGGCGGACAGGATCAAAGGATCGTTTGGCGGTACCGTGACCATCGGGACCGTAACTTTTGCAATTACACAAGGAAGCTTTGATGTCGCATATTGATATCTAAAAACATATTTGTATTTTAAAATCCGCTCCGGCGGATTTTTTTATAGACGAACTGCAAGGCGTTTCTCTTGCATCGGATTATTATGCGATATATCGATTTTAATTATCAGTTAGTAAATAGTTATTTTAACTTTGTATTCCAATTAGAAACTTAGCACTCAATTTTTAATGTCAAATCCCAAGATTTTTTCTTTTGACAATATCTCTCTTCAGGAATTCGATTCGGATGCAGAACTGATACCGTTGTTGACACCGGAGGACGAAGCCGAAATGAACAATGAAGAGCTTCCCGCCACACTGTCGATACTTCCTTTAAGAAATACAGTATTATTCCCCGGAGTCGTGATTCCGATTTCCGCCGGGCGCGACAAGTCGATCAAGCTTATTAACGACGCAAATTCGGCAGGAAAAGACATCGGAGTTGTCGCGCAGATCAATGAAGGTGACGAAGATCCGACCAAGAACGACATCAATAAAATCGGGACCGTTGCGCGAATTCTGCGCGTACTCAAAATGCCCGATGGTAACATTACGGTAATATTGCAAGGCAAAAAACGCTTCGAGATCGATGCGGTAATTTCCGAGCGTCCGTATATTATGGCGAACGTCAAGGAAGTTCCCGAAAGGCGTCCGGGAAAACACGATACCGAGTTTACCGCAATCGTCGATTCGATCCGAGAGCTTGCGATCAAGATCATCAAGGAAAGCCCAAACATTCCGACTGAAGCAACATTTGCGATCCGCAATATCGAAAGCCAGTCGTTTTTGATAAATTTCGTTTCATCGAACATGAACCTGTCCGTCAAGGAGAAACAGGATTTGCTTGCGATGAACACTTTAAAAGAGCGCGCACTTGAAACGCTTCGCTTTATGAATGTCGAACTTCAGAAGCTTGAACTTAAGAATGACATCCAATCTAAAGTCCGTTTTGACTTAGACCAGCAGCAGCGTGAATATTTCCTGCATCAGCAGATGAAAACCATCCAGGAAGAACTGGGCGGCGTTTCGCACGATCAGGAAATCGACGATATGCGAATTAAGGCAAAAGCCAAAAAATGGGACGATAAAACACGCAAGCAGTTTGACAAAGAATTGTCGAAGATGCAGCGTATGAATCCGCAGGCGCCGGATTTCGGAATACAAAGAAATTATCTCGAATTGTTACTGGATCTTCCGTGGGGCGAATATTCAGTAGACAATTTCGATTTAAAGCGCGCACAAAAGATCCTGGACCGCGATCATTTTGGTCTTGACGATGTCAAAAAACGGATGATCGAACATCTTGCAGTTCTCAAACTCCGCAACGACATGAAGTCGCCGATCATTTGTTTGACCGGACCTCCGGGAGTTGGTAAAACATCGATCGGAAAATCGGTTGCGGAAGCCTTGGGTCGTGAATATGTCAGGATTTCACTTGGCGGACTTCGCGATGAAGCGGAAATTCGCGGCCACCGAAAAACATACATCGGCGCGATGCCGGGCCGTATCATCCAAAGCCTTAAAAAAGCGGGAACCGCAAACCCTGTTTTTGTTTTGGATGAGATCGACAAGCTTTCGACGAGTAATCATGGCGATCCGTCATCGGCATTACTGGAAGTCCTGGATCCTGAACAGAACAAGGATTTTTACGATAATTTCCTTGAAATGGGATTCGATCTTTCGAAAGTGATGTTTATCGCAACGTCAAACAACATGCAGACGATCCAGCCTGCATTGCGCGATAGGATGGAAGTGATAAAAA
>CBDUBJ010000119.1:0-3821 GCA_965365355.1 uncultured bacterium | reverse complement strand
TCTTCTTCGTCTGAAGCAATTTCAAAAAAACTAAATACCGAGCCTCCGTAATTCTTCTGATAAGAAAAATGTTGCGCGTCCTGAAGTTTGGTATGGCGCGAGTGCTCGATGATCATCATGCCGCCATCGGCAAGTAGGTTGTTGTCGAAAACTGAATTGACGATTTTGACAAGCTTAGATTCTTCCATATGGTACGGCGGATCGGCGAAAATCACGTCATATGAAGCTTTTGTTTTTTCGAGAAATGTGAATGCATTTGATTTGATCGCCTCGATATCGAAATCGAATTCCTCCGCAGTCTTCTTGATGAACCGAATGCAGCCAAAATCTTCATCGACGCAGGTAATCGGGCCGGCGCCGCGCGAACCGAATTCGAAACTGATGTTGCCCGTGCCGGCAAAAAGATCGAGAACTTTCAGTCCATCAAAGTCAAATGTGTTGTTCAAAATGTTAAACAGCGATTCTTTGCTCATGTCGGTCGTTGGCCGAACAGGCAGATTCTTTGGCGGGAATATTTTCCGGCCTTTGTATTTCCCGGAAATGATCCTCATGGCTGAAAAAGTATAAAGTGCCTTAAATTTTCCGAGGATGTGAATTCGTTATGACGCCTCAGATCCGAAACATCCAACAAGCCTACATTGCGGATGTATTTATAGGCGATCTTGAAATAATCATTGTCTTTTGAAATATTCCCCAGAAGATGCAGCTTGAACTGCTCGGGATTCATGCCCAATTGTTCTGCGGTAAATAATAAGTAGTAAAGGAAATCTTCTTTCGTACGATAGTCAAACGAATTGAAAAGCTGCAGTTTCTGATTTTCGACGACCACAACTTCAAAACGGTCGCGGCCAAGATGCGCAAACATCTGACGTTCCTCAATATTCTTGGAAAGGTCGAGCAGGCATTTTATTAAAACGCTATTTGCACTTTTATATGTAAACGGCCCAAATTGGTCGATCAGGAAGTTGTTGATATGGACATACGGAATGTAAACGTTGCAAATGTCGTAGTTTGCGATCTCATCATATGTAAAATAATCCGTCTCGAAGACCTGCGTATTGTATTGGAGATAACTTCCGAGATAATCTTCATCGAACAGCGCTTTTGGCACGAAGGAGTTTAAATTATTATCGTGAAGCACCAGGACTTCGTCGTAAGACTTTGTCAGTTCGTGATTGTCGACAAACGCGTTCCAAAAATGATCTTCGACTTTGTTTGTGCGCGGAAATTTTTCAAAACTGATTTCTTTGAAATCGTTGATTCGCCCGGTCAATGTATCGAAATAGCAAAAGGAAAATCCCGATTGAGAGACTTTCATAACGAGCTTTCTGTACTTTTTTCCGGTGATGTCGTTATCCGATGCCATGTCGGGCAAACTTACAATTTTTTATGTGAATCGAATCGGCATCCTGACGGAAAACCATCTTTCAATCCTTATATTTGATGCTCTGCCAGATCCGGAATGAACGACACCGCTTTCCATCGCACGCTGCTTAAAGAATTTCCATTTCCGCCCACGCTGAAACAGGAAGTTTTTTTTCGCATGGTGTCCGCTTTTATCATGAATCCGGACAACGACAGCATTTTTGTATTGAAAGGCTACGCGGGAACCGGGAAAACAACTGTAGTTTCGACGCTTGTCAATAATCTGATTTCGATCAGCAGAAAGTACGTTCTTCTTGCTCCGACTGGCCGCGCCGCCAAGGTTATTTCGAATTATTCGGGAAAGCCGGCACACACGATTCATCGCAAGATATACTTTCCAAAGAAGGATCGTGGCGGAATGAAGTTTACGATGGCGCAGAACAAACACAAGAATACGATTTTCTTTGTGGATGAAGCGTCGATGATCTCGGATGCGTCGACGGAATCGTCAATGTATGAAAATGGTTCGCTGCTCGATGATCTGATATATTATGTATACTCCGGTCAGAATTGCAAACTGATACTGCTTGGCGATACCGCGCAGCTTCCACCGGTCAATCTTGATGTAAGTCCGGCGCTGGATATTGAAGCCCTCGCGCAGCGATATGACATGAAAGTGCATTCTATTGAATTTGATGAAGTCATGCGGCAGGCGGAAAATTCAGGAATTCTATGGAACGCGACCGGCTTACGCGAACTTTTACGTGATGATTTCATTCCGACGCAGAAGTTTGAACTTTCAGGTTTTAAGGATATCGTCCGCCTTACAGATGGATATGATATCCAGGACGCAATCAACTCGGCATACGGAAAATACAGCATCGAGGATACGGCTTTCATAGTACGGTCCAACAAACGTGCAAACCAATATAATCAGCAGATCAGAATGCGGATTTTAGATCGCGAAAGTGAATTATCAACGGGCGATTACCTGATGGTCGTCAAAAACAATTATTTCTGGCTTAAAGATTCGAGTGAGGCCGGTTTTATTGCGAATGGCGACATTATCGAAGTGCTTGAGATCTTTTCGTTTAAGGAACTTTATACATTCAAGTTTGCGCACGTTAAGATCCGAATGGTAGATTATCCAAATCAGCAGCCGCTCGAAACCGTATTGCTTTTGGATACTCTTACGAGCGAAACGCCATCACTTTCATATGATGAAGGGAACCGGCTTTATACGGAGGTCATGAAGGATTACGAAGACGAGCGCGCGCAATACAAAAAGCTTCAGAAAGTTAAAGAGAACGAGTATTTTAACGCGCTTCAGGTAAAATTCTCATATGCGATCACGTGCCACAAATCGCAGGGCGGACAATGGAATACCGTTTTCATCGAGCAGCCATATTTACCCGATGGCATCAACCGCGATTACATCCGATGGCTTTACACGGCGGTAACGCGGGCTAAGGAGAAGTTGTATTTGATTGGGTTTAAGGAGGAAAACTTTTTATAGCACCAAAAATCCAGAGCGCCAAAGAGCCAGAGCTTGAAATTAACAGAGATGCAAAGTGACAGAGAGACAAAGAGACAGAGAGACAAAGAAGGAAGCAGAGGCAATTAAATATTTTTCAAACACCTAACTAAATGTTCAAGCCTTCTCATTCAAACTTTGTTACTTTGTCTCTCGGTTTCTTTGTTACTTTACAATCACCATGAAAACAATCGCCGTCATCCCAGCCCGCTACGCATCTACAAGATTTCCCGCAAAACTGCTTCAGGATCTTGGTGGCAAAACAATTATCCGGCGGACTTACGAGGCTGCGGTGGAGACGAAACTTTTTGATGATGTTTTTGTGGTTACCGATTCTGAATTGATCTTTGATGAGATCACGAAGTTTGGCGGCAAAGCTGTCATGAGCGGGAAAGAACACGAATCGGGGAGTGACCGGATTGCAGAAGCGGTTCAGAATATTGACGCGGATATCATCGTCAACGTCCAGGGTGATGAGCCATTTATGGATCGTGAGCCGTTGGGTAAACTTATTGACGTTTTTGCAAACGATCCGAAAAAACGCATCGATCTCGCCTCACTGATGCGTCCGATCACCGAAGGATCGGAAATCGATAATCCAAATAATGTTAAGGTTGTTGTGGATAAATCCGGATTCGCGTTGTATTTCTCCAGATCGCCGATCCCTTTCGTGCGTGATGAAAATTCGCAAATCCGCTTTTTTCAGCATATCGGTGTTTATGCATTCCGCCGCGAAGCGATATTGGAATTTTCAAAATTGCCGGTAAGTCCACTTGAAGCTTCCGAAAAACTGGAGCAGCTTCGTTATCTGGAAAACGGCAAACGAATTAAAATGGTTGAAACATCGCACGTAAGCATCGGAATTGACACGATGGAAGACCTTGAAAAAGCGAGGAAGATAATTGACAGTTGACAGTTGACA
>CBDUBJ010000118.1:0-3833 GCA_965365355.1 uncultured bacterium | reverse complement strand
GAAAATGGCGAGCCAGAACCTGCTTAAAACCATGGAAGGGATTTTTGGTAAAAATAGTTATTACGGTCTTAGCACCAAAGCGGCGAGGTGACAAAGTATAAGAGTTTTTGCCGCGAAGGCACTAAGACCAAAATTGCTTTTATTAGCACAGCATTAGAGCTTTGGGTCTTTGGCGCTTAAGCGCTTTAGCTTCGCTCAGTTCGGCTGCGCCTCGGGTGTCGCTTTGGAGCTCCTCAAACATGCATAATCTCATCGTCGATAAGCAACTCTTCCCTGCGCATGCGTAAAAACACCTGTGCGACCGCAATCACGTCTTTCTCGCAGTACGTTACAATGCGGTCGAGGTCTTTATCGACGTAATAAACGTGAGCGACCTGGCTGCCGTCGATATCGCCTTTTGGTGAGGGAACACCAAGGACTTTTGTCAGCAGTTTTAAGGAGGTGAAATGCTTGTAATCGCCGAATTTCCAAAGTTCAAGCGTGTCGAGATGCGGCACTTCCCAAGGTTTTTTACCGAATAGATTCAGCTTTGGGCAAATGGGAATTCCATTGATGATCATCCGGCGCGCAATAAAGGGGAAATCGAATTCTTTTGCATTGTGGCCGCAAAGGAGATGTTGCGGCTGGCAGAAATGATTGTTCATCAGATTATTGAAATCATTCAGGATTTTCTTCTCATCGCCGATAAATGAAGTCACACGAAAATTCCTGATGTCGCCCTTTACAGTGAAAAAACCTGCCGAGATGCAGATGATCTTACCGAATTCGGCCCAAATGCCGCCACGTTCGTAAAATTCTTCGGGTGAATATTCATCACGTCGCTGATACTGTGTTTTTGATTCCCATAATAGCTTCATCTCGTCGTCGAGATGTGCGTAGCTTTCCACTTCGGGTACCGTTTCAATGTCGAGAAATAAAATGTGGTCGAGTTTGATTTTTTCTATCATGGCGTATAAATTAAGGAATTATCGTTTGATCATCTTGTAAACTTCGTCGAGGATGATGTAAAAATCGTCGCTGTGTGGATCTCCTGTGGTACTTTTTAAATGACGCTGGCCGAGACGCACGATGATCAGATCATCATCAGGTATTACGATAGTATACTGGCCGAGATGCCCGCGCATGTAAAAAATCTGCTTGTCCTGATATTTGGCGAGCCACCATCCATATCCATATTGCGGCGAATCGCGGAATTTTGGAACAATCGATTTTGCAACGAAAGCGCTGTCGAGAACCTGTGTTCCGTTCCAATTTCCAAAATTGAGATATAATTTCCCGAACCTGGCAAAATCTCTTGCACCGGATGCAATGCAGCAAAATGCTTTAACGATCCCGCCGTCGCGGTCAGTCTGCCATAAAGCAGGATTTTCCGCGCCGAGTGGTTTCCAAAACTTCTCCGATACATAATCTGCAAGATTTTGGCCGGTAGCTTTTTCAACGATCATGGCGAGCAATTGCGTATTTCCGCTTAAATATTTAAAACATTTGCCGGGTTCCTCAGTTACTTTAAGTTCGAGCATTTCCTCGCTGAGGTCGTCGTCGAAATAGGCGCGTGTGGTAATCGAAAATGGACTGTAGTAATTCTCATCCCAGTTCAGGCCTGACGACATTGAAGAAAGATCGCCGACCGTCATCACGCCAACATTCGATTTGAATTGCGGGTAAAAGTCGGTCACAGGCTGATCGAGGCTTTTGATCTTTCCATCCATAATTGCTTTTCCAAGCGCGGCTGAAACAATGCTTTTTGCCATGGAAAAGGAATTTGATTTCGAGGTTTTATCGTAACCCTCGAAATACGACTCGTGCCAGATACTATCGTTTTTTATCACGAGAAACGCCAACGTTCCGGTCTCTTTATGAAGACTCGCAAGGCGTTCGCTTACAAGCGCACGATTATATTTTTTTGAAATTGGCCATGGCTGCGCAGCTCCGTTGTCTATTGTGCGGTTGTCGAAATATTTATAATCGTCCGGAAAAGCAGTTACATGTCCATTGAAATACACGGTACGCACGGCCTTAAAAAGATAATCAACATCGAAGATATAGGCAAAAGCCACCAATGCTGCGATGCTTCCAACAATCCATAACATCGCTTTTCTCATTCTCTGCATAGTTTGGTATTGAAACGAAATTAGTAATTATGCAATGTGGGCCTTACGGTTTTTAAACTTTTTTTATTTAAAAGTGAAAATTGTACAGGGAGTAAATGTAAGATTGCTTTTTACTGCAATTTGTCATCAGAACAGATCTTGTTGCTTAAAAGGGTTCTCATGATCAAGCAACCATTTTTTGCGATGAAGCCCTCCTGCATAACCTGTAAGAGAACCATCCGAACCAATGACGCGATGACACGGGACCACGATCCATAAAGGATTTTTCCCATTTGCTGCTGCCACTGCGCGAATGGCTTTGATATCGCCCAATTTTACCGACAATTCGGCGTAAGACATTGTCCTGCCGTAGGGAATCTGCATTAGTTGATTCCAAACCTTACGCTGGAAAACTGTCCCGGATGGATTGAGTTGAAAAGAAAATTCTTTCCTGCTGCCGTCAAAATATTCCCTTAGTTGCGAAACAGCATCTGCCAATACCGATGGTATCACATCATCGGCTGCAGTTTTATTGGTTATCGAGATTGAGCTTATGCCGTCATCGTCGCCACAGATTTCTGCAACTCCCAAAGGCGTTAAAATATTTACGGTTGTCATCTTGCGGAAAACGACAAAATTAGCGCTTATAATTGTTAGGCGGACATTACTTTCAGGACCACTTCGGCTGTAGTTTTCATACCGGTTTTTGCAAGGATGTTTTTCCGGTGGGTCTTAACCGTATGGCTGCTGATGCAAAGCCGCTGTGCAATATCTTTGGATTGACAGCCTTCCGCAAGCAATCGCACGATTTCCTTCTCGCGGGTTGTCAGGACATATTCGGCATTTGCCTGGCCGGTATCCGAGAAGACATCAAAAAATGACTGCCCTCCGTCCTGACTGATAAATGACAGCACTGGAATACCTTTTTTCTTCAGGTGCGTGATGTCGGTATGGATGCCTAAGGTCAGGATGGAATTCTCGTCATTCACCGATTTAACTGGAATCGTTTGCTGTAAGATCCGCAGGTATTTGCCGTTCTTGGCCCTGACGCGTAAATCGTAGCAAAATTTATAGGTCGGTACTTTTTCCGGCATCAGGTTTTGATAGAATGCGACGATCCTGCTTTCAAAAAGTATCAAATATTCCGTGTCGTCAGGATGCAGCAATGAAAGATATTTTTTAAAATTCATTTCTCGACTGCTGTATCCCAGCACTTTCTCGACATCCGGGCTCAGGTAATTAAATTCAGCTTTCCTGACATCGAACAGATAGTAATAGAGGTTGCCGGGCGATATAAACTGAAGAAAACCTTTTTGTATTTCAAACTGGAAATGAAGATCCGAAACCATGTCGCCGATCTCAATCTTGTTCCAGACGCTCACGGCTTCCTTGTGTAGTTTCATCCCTGATTTTTTGCAGGTAAGATAGAAAGATTGATCAACGAAATCCGGCAGTTAGTGATAAAACCCGATTAAATATACCCAATAATGGGTATTGGGGTAAACGACAGCCTGTCATATGTTTGTAATCCCCTTCTATCTAACTCATTCTTAAGTTAATAGTACGCTGCAATTATGGAACGTTTGTTATAGATTCCCATAATAATTTGCATAGGGTTTTGCCTACTCGACAATAGTTATAGGAACAATTTCAATCGAAAGATTGAGAAATACCTTTACAAACCTCCATTTCATTTCCTGCTAAAAAGCTGCGGTACAAAAATTTACGGGAAAGCCGAAACCC
>CBDUBJ010000117.1:0-4111 GCA_965365355.1 uncultured bacterium | reverse complement strand
GTGGTCGGAATGCTGGTCGAACTGAACATTTCCACAAGTTTCGGATCGCGTGCGCGGATGGTGATATTCAATATGTCATTGGTTTGAAGCCTGTACGGTTTCAGCGCTATCGGATTGACGGCCTGAGTGGAATCGCGCGAATCATTGTCTTGCAAGTATATCAGGTCTTTTGCCGGCACACATGAAACGTAAAAGGACAGAACGGCAATAACACCAATATATTTGAATATTTTCATTGTAGAATCTTTAGCAAACAAAGATAGTTTTTCATTCTCAATTACAAAATGAGCCTATTAGCGGCTTCCGAACGAGTTTTCAAACGGGACGCGTTGTAAAATGCTTCGACCCAAAGTAACTTCATCAGCATATTCAAGCTCGTCCCCAACCGCAATTCCACGTGCGATCGCTGACGTCGCAACGCCATATTCTTTGATCTGCTTATAAATGTAGAAGTTTGTCGTATCGCCTTCCATGGTCGGGCTTAGCGCAAAAATAACCTCGGTCACGTTTCCTTCTTTTACCTTCTGAACCAGCGATGTAATGTTAAGCTGCCCTGGGCCGACTCCGTCGATCGGGGAAATCTTGCCTGAAAGCACATGATAGATCCCACGAAACTGGCCGGTATTTTCTATCGCCATGACATCGCGAATGTCTTCGACCACGCAAATTACCTGATGGTTCCGTGACCGGTTTGCGCATATTTCACACATTCCCGTATCGGAAATATTATGGCAGCTTGTACAAAAACGGATTGACTCGCGCATTTCCGATAAAGCCTGCGACAAAAATGCAGTTTGTTCCTTAGGCTGGCGCAACAGATGCAATACAAGTCGAAGCGCGGTCCGCTTTCCTATTCCTGGCAGTCGCGACATTTCGTTGACAGCTTTTTCAAGAAGCTTAGAAGAAAATTCCATGGTGCAAAAGTATGCTTTTTGGATTGTCGGCTTTGGATATGGCCGCAGTTAAATTAAACCTTTTTTGTACTTTGGCGGCAAATAAAATCTATGAGCCCAATTGCCATTTTGACCCTGATGGTTGTGTATTTCGGTATACTTTTCCTGATTTCGCATTTCGTCAGTAAAAAGGACAGCGGTAACAGCGCATTCTTTTCGGCCAATAAAAATTCAAAATGGTATCTTGTTGCTTTCGGAATGATCGGCACAGCACTTTCGGGCGTGACTTTCATTTCGGTTCCGGGAGAAGTCGGTTCCCCAAACGGCGAGCAATTCAAATATTTCCAGTTCGTGCTGGGTAACGCAATCGGCTTCATCATTATTGCAAAAGTGCTGTTACCGTTGTATTACAGGATGAACCTGACATCGATTTACGGATACATCGAGCAGCGGCTTGGCTACTATTCCTATAAAACCTCGGCCACGATATTTTTGATCAGCCGCACGATCGGTTCAGCATTCAGGCTTTATCTTGTCGTCATTGTATTGCAGCGCTTCGTATTCGATTTTTACGGGGTGCCGTTCGCATTTACGGTGCTGATCTCACTTGCCCTGATATTCGCTTACACCTATAAAGGCGGATTAAAGACGATCATTATCACAGATACGCTGCAAACGTTTTTCCTCGTCTCATCGGTTTTCCTGACGATCATTTTTATTTGCCAAAGTATGAATTTGGGTCCGATCGAAGCTTTCGAAGCCGTCAAGGACAGTAATTATTCGAAGGTCTTCTTCTGGGAAGATTTTGCCGGAAGCCGATTCCATTTCGTCAAGCAGATCCTCGGCGGGATATTCGTAACGATTGCGATGGTTGGATTGGATCAGGACCTCATGCAGAAAAACCTCAGCTGCAAAAACATCGGCGAAGCACAAAAGAACATGTTTACCTTTACGGGCATATTTGTGATCATCAACATTTTCTTTTTGAGTGTCGGCGCGCTGCTGTACATCTTTGCCAACGAAAAAGGAATTGCCGTACCTACGGATTACATTACCGGAAAGCCGCGCACCGATCTGCTTTTTCCCGAAATTGCATTCAATCACCTGGCGTTTATCCCTTCGGTGGTATTCCTCCTTGGATTGACCGCCGCAACATTTGCCACTACCGATTCAGCACTTACCGCACTTACAACTTCATTCTGCGTGGATTTTCTCGGAATGGAAAAGAAAGAAAATCAGAACGATCCCAAAATTGTGCGTACAAGGCATTTCGTCCACGTCGGGTTTTCGCTTTTAATGTTTTTGGTGATCATTGGATTCAATTCGATCAACGACAGTTCCGTGGTTACAATGATATTTCGCGTGGCATCGTACACCTACGGTCCGCTTCTCGGACTTTACGCATTTGGCTTGTTTGTAAAATCCAGAGGGCTGCACGACCGATTTGTCCCTTTGATCTGCCTGATTTCCCCGGGGCTGACGTATGTTTTGAGCGAAAATTCGAAGCAAGTCTTAGGTTATGTCTTCGATAACGAGCTGATCGTCGTAAACGCTGCAATAACTTTCATCGGGTTAATGATTATCAGCAGGCCGGCCACGGAACAGACGAGGTTTTAGGAAGTTGGGAGTTGGGAGTTGAGAGTTTACAGTTGACGGTTGACAGTTGACAGTTGACAGACTTAACCTCAACAAGAGCTGACGGCTGACAGCTGATAGCTTTAAGCTTCTCAATACTGCCCTACAGAAAGCATTACCAGCGTACAAGCAACTTCCACTTCTATCCCGCGTTCGCGCAGCAATCGGTAAAGTTCAGGGTTTTCGGTTCCGGGATTAAAGATGACGCGTTTTGGATAGAGGCCTAAGATATAATCGTAATATTCTTTTTGGCGCATCGGATTGAGATATAAAGTAATGGTATCGATATCCTCAAAAGGCTCCATGTTCTTTTTGATGCGGACACCCGAAACTTCTTCTTCTTTCAGGCCGACGCCTTCAACTTCATGACCGCGATTGACAAGGCTTTTGATTGCCATACATGCGTATCGCGCAGGATTTGCGGTTGCACCGAGAACAAGAGTCTTTTTCATGGATTGGGATTTTGGTCTAAACACTTAAAGTTAGTCGACTTTAATCCAAAAAATCTTAACGCGATTATAAAGTCTCGTTTCAGACCGATAAAAAGCTCAATTTTTTAGTTAGGATTCCTTAGGAAGAAATATTTCCGCCATCATGCAGCGAGCGCTTCCGCCACCGCACGCTTCGATGGTATCAAGGCTTGAACTCAAAATTTCACCATGCTTTTCGATTTGTGCGATCTGCTTTGGAGTAAGTGAATGATGTGCTGAAGAACTCATGACAATATACCTTTGGTCATCGTTGCCGCGAACCTGAAGCATGTTTCCAGCAAAATTATTGACCTGATCCTCAGTTATGAGAATGACCTCTTTTTTGTCTGATTTCAGGCTTTCGAGAACCATTTTGCGCTCTTTCTTGTCGTCGATGCAGTCGGCGCAAATCACGACAAATGTTTCGCCGAGGCACATCATGACATTTGTATGGTAGATTTGCTTGCGTTCGCCGTGAACTGTTTGAAACGCTTCAAAAATGATCGGTGTGTATTCGAAGTCTTCGCAAAACTCAATCAAAAGTTCTTCGTCGGCACGCGGTGACAATGCGCAATAAACTTTTTGGTTTTCGCGATCGATGATCATGCTTCCGGTTCCTTCGAGGAAAAATCCATCATTTTCCGCCGACGTATAATCTACAATGTTACTGATCTTAAAACCTTTATCTTCAAGTTCATCGAGGATTTCCTCACGTCGCTCCAAACGACGGTTTTCGGCAAACATCGGATACAATGCGACATCGCTGTTTTCGTGGAACGAGATCCAGTTATTGGGGAAAATGCTGTCGGGCGTATCGGGCGTTTTCGTGTCATCAACAACAGTAACGTCAATGCCAACACTGCGAAGCTTGTCGACAAATGCGTCGAATTCCTGCTGCGCCTTCGCGTTTACGGTATCCGGCATCAGACCGTCGAGAACTTTCTGGTAATAATTATTTACCGCAGTCTGCTCGTTCATCCGGAACGCTACCGGGCGGACCATCAATATAGAGTTTGTTGTTTGTTGCATGTTTTTTTTTAAAGTGCCACGAAGGCCCGAAGGCGCAAAGATTATTTATAACGAGACTTTATGACTTTATGACTTTATGACTTT
>CBDUBJ010000116.1:0-4182 GCA_965365355.1 uncultured bacterium | reverse complement strand
AATTTTCAAATCCTCAAATCATCCTTACCGTGAATAATTCGGCGCTTCCTTCGTAATCGTCACGTTATGCGGATGGCTTTCGTTAATTCCACTTGCCGTTATCCTGACAAATCTTCCTGTTTCCTGCAGTGTTTCGACATCTTTTGATCCGCAATAGCCCATTCCCGCGCGGAGTCCGCCGATGAACTGCTGCATGCTTTCATTGAGTTCTCCTTTATAAGGAACGCGTCCTACGATGCCTTCAGGAACCAGCTTTTTCACGTCGTCTTCAACATCCTGGAAGTAACGGTCTTTCGAGCCTTCGGTCATCGCTTCAACAGAGCCCATTCCGCGGTACGATTTAAATTTCCTGCCTTCAAATATGATGGTTTCGCCCGGAGATTCCTTCGTTCCTGCCAGCAAAGATCCGAGCATGACGCAATGCGCGCCTGCAGCCAAAGCTTTCGGAATGTCGCCGGTGTAACGGATTCCGCCATCGGCAATGACAGGAACGCCCGAGCCTTTTATCGCGGCAGCCACCTCAAGAACTGCAGAAAATTGCGGAAAACCGACTCCTGCCACAACGCGTGTTGTACAGATCGAGCCCGGGCCAATTCCGACTTTCACACCGTCGGCGCCGTTATCGACAAGATATTTTGCAGCATCGGCCGTTGCGATATTCCCGACAACGACATCCAAATCCTTAAAATTGCTTTTGATTTTCTTCAGAACATCCACAACACCTTTCGTATGACCGTGTGCCGTATCGATCACAATGGCGTCTATGCCCGCGTTTACGAGAGCTTCCGCCCTTTCCACAGCATCGGCAGTAACGCCAATTGCGGCAGCAACACGAAGCCTGCCGTACGAATCTTTATTCGCGATCGGCTTTTGCGTCAGTTTCGTGATGTCGCGGAATGTAATCAGTCCAACGAGTTTATTTTTCGCATCAACCACCGGAAGTTTTTCAATTTTCTGGCCTTGCAAAATGACTTCAGCCTCGCTCAACGATGTTCCTTCGGCAACCGTTACCAAATTTTCTGATGTCATCACTTCCGAAATCGGCCGCGTACCATCTTTTTCAAATCGAAGATCACGGTTTGTCACAATGCCTTTGAGTTCGCGATCGCTTCCAATGATCGGAATTCCGCCGATTCCATACTCACGCATCGCATTTTTCGCGTCGGCAACGGTTGCGGATTCGGGCAGCGTAACCGGATCGATGATCATCCCGGATTCGGCACGTTTAACCCGCCGGACCTCGGCAGCCTGCTGTGCGATCGTCATGTTTTTATGAAGAACCCCGATCCCGCCTTCCTGCGCCATCGCAATCGCCATCGCGCTTTCGGTCACTGTATCCATAGCGGCGGACACAATCGGTACATTGAGAGAAATATTTCTGGAAAAGTATGATTTGATGCTGACTTCGCGAGGCAGAACCTCTGAGTAATTCGGAACCAGCAGGACATCGTCGTACGTCAAACCTTCCCCGACGATCTTTGAGTTGTGTGCAGTCATTGCAACTTAGCTTAGCGTTAAATTGCAAGCAAATATAGGGATAATTATTGGGAGGAAAGTTTGTGGTTTTTAGTTTTTGGTTTTTGGCATAAGCTATACGGTTCTTCGGACAATCGAATATCGAACAATCGAACACTCACTGAGCAGCTTATCCGGCTATCCGCTCCAAGCCGTTTCACGCAATGTTTATTTTTCAGCCGTACGTCAAAGCTTCCGCCGGTCGCTTTTCCGATGCGGGAAAAATTGCCATTGCCGCTCACGGGCTTTTGCTGCTATCCGGGCTGGACTTGCGGGAAATTATCGATATTATTGAAGTTTCTGCTTAATGGAATTCGCCAAAAATTTTGGTCGCTTCGTTGTACGCGCTTTCAAAACTCATCGGACTCAGTCCTGTTGACGCTTTTGTCGCCGTAAAGTATGAAAGAAGCTTTTCCGTGGGCATATTTCCTGTCAGTTCGTCCTTTGCCATCGGGCAGCCGCCAAATCCCTGGATCGCGCCATCGAATCTCCGGCAGCCGGCTTTGTAGGCCGAATCGACCTTCTCAAACCATTTATCGGGCGTTGTATGCAGGTGCGCGCCAAATTCCACTTCCGGATACCTCGGGATCAGATTCGAGAATAAATAATCGATCACATCAGGTGTCGAACTACCAATTGTATCCGACAACGATAGGATCCTGACGCCCATTCGTGCGAGCTTCTCTGTCCATTCGCCCACAATTTCAACATTCCACGGATCGCCATATGGATTTCCAAATCCCATCGATAAATACGCAACGACCTGTTTTCCGCCACGATCGGCTATGTCGAGAATTTCCTGAAGCGTAACCAAAGATTCAGCAATCGTTTTATGGGTATTTCGCATCTGGAAATTTTCCGAAATCGAAAACGGGAATCCGAGGTAAGCAATCTCGCTTCTCAATGCGGCTGCTTCTGCACCCTGGGTATTGGCAATGATAGCCAGAAGTTTGCTTTTCGTCTGCGAAAGATCCAGCCTTGAAAAAACTTCGGCCGAATCCTGCATTTGCGGGATTGCCTTTGGTGAAACGAAACTTCCGGCATCGATCGTATCAAAACCTACACGAAGCAATGATTGGATATATTCAACTTTCTTCTCGGTGGGAATGAATGTGCGGATGCCTTGCATGGCGTCGCGCGGACATTCGATTATTTTGATTTCGGACATGAGATGTCAAAGATAAAAAATACGCATCATTTCATCAGATACTTTTTCAGTGATCGTCGTATTACACAATAACGTAATAAACAAAAATATTACATAATTTAGTAATATCTCAAAATATTACGTAATTTGGTAATATGAAAAATATATGTGTCATAACCGGAGACATTATCAACTCCCGGAAATTATCCCAATCCATTTGGCTTGATGGCTTAAAGGCCATGCTTTCGGCGTATGGCAAGAATCCGAAACATTGGGAAATTTATCGCGGGGACGAATTCCAATTGGAACTTGCGGACGCAGCCGACGCATTGCTGGCAGCGATTCGGATCAAAGCCTTTCTAAAAAGTATCAAAGCAGATGCAAGGCTAGGCATTGGAATCGGGATAAAAAGCTACGAAGCGCAAAACGTTTCGGAAAGCAACGGAACTGCATTCGTAAATTCAGGCGAGATATTCGGGAGTCTGAAAAATCAAAAAACAACGCTCGGAATTAAAACAGGAAATCCCGAACTTGATCGGCAGTTAAACCTGATGATCCGGCTTAGCCTCGCTATCATCGACAATTGGCCGGCACAAACGGCGATGTATGTCGTAACAGCAATCGACAATGCCACGCTGTCGCAGGAAGAACTCGGCCGGAAACTGGGAATTAATCAAGCTGCTGTGAGTCGGAGAAGGACCCGTTCCCAACTCGACCTCATCATGGAATTTGAATCGTATTACAGGAAATTAATCGTCAACGTATGATCATATTTGTAAAACTCCTTCTCGCCCACATGATCGGTGATTTTATGCTTCAGCCAAATTCGTGGGTTACAGACAAAGAATTGCGTCGCGAAAAAAGCAAGTACCTCTATTTTCATTCGATTGTACATGGTTTACTCGCCTGGCTGATCGTGTTTGAAGCAGATTTTTTAGGTCATGCCGCATTGCTTGCCGTGGTTCATTTTGGCATCGATCTTCTGAAACTGCGGTTGCAAAGAACGGCTACGAAAAGATTGTGGTTTTTATTTGATCAGGTTTTGCATCTGATATCGATCACTGCCATTTCAATGCATTATCTGGGAACTCCGTTTAAGATGTATGATATTGATCCGAGATTCTGGATTTTGCTGACGGGTGCATTATTGTTGACAACGCCGGCTTCCCTGATCATCCGAAACCTTATTTCGATCTGGACGCCGAATCAAAACGAAACCGGCGAAAGCGACTTGAACAATGCGGGTAAATATATTGGAATCCTTGAAAGGCTGTTCGTTTTCGCGTTTATTGTCACGGGACATTTTGAGGGTGTCGGTTTTCTGCTTGCCGCCAAATCCATATTCCGCTTTGGCGATCTGACGCAGGCCAAAGACCGTAAACTTACGGAGTACGTGCTGATCGGAACGTTGATCAGTTTTGGGATGGCTATTGCTGCGGGAATGATTTCGGCCTATTATATAGAATAGGAATCGTTTCGCTTTGAGACTGAATAATCTAAAAGGCATATGAATATTGGGA
>CBDUBJ010000115.1:0-4246 GCA_965365355.1 uncultured bacterium | reverse complement strand
CATTCGACTACTCCCGCGTTAAGGATGGAAGCGGCAGCCCCGAAGCCTGCAAGGCGAGGGCTACAGCGGACAGCCTGACGGCCGAGGGCACGAGGCCGGAACGCCCAAAAAAAAAATCCGCCTCAAAGAAGCGGATCAATTTTGATTTTGCGTTATTAGTCGCGGCTGCCGCCAAATACCTGGACAGCCCAATAGATCAGCGACGCCAATGCACCGATTGCTGCGACGAGGTATGTCCGCGCGGCCCATTTCAATGCATCTTCTGCGCCTGCATATTCCTGCTGGCTGACCATATTCTTATTTTTTAGCCACGCCAAAGCGCGATTACTCGCATCGTATTCGACCGGCAAAGTGATAAAGCTGAACAAAGTGGCAAGTGCCATAAACACAAGCCCAATAATTGCGACGTAGTATCCAAGACCCACGCCGGCTGCTGCGCCAAGGATCAGTCCACCGAAAACCAGCCATTGCGACATTCCGGATGTTACACTGACAATTGGGACCAGTTTGGAACGCAATCCGAGCATTTCATAAGCGCGCGCGTGCTGAACGGCGTGACCGACTTCGTGCGCTGCAACTGCTGCTGCCGCTGCATTCCGCTGATTGTAAACCGCTTCACTTAGATTAACTGTTTTATCGGTTGGATTGTAATGGTCGGTAAGTCGGCCCGGAGTCGAGATCACGCGCACATCGCGGATTCCGTGATCGTCGAGCATTTGCTGTGCGATCTCGGCACCGCTGAGTCCGTTGCGCAACGCAACCCTCGAATAATGGTCGAATTTACTCTTCAGCCTCGCGCTGACAATCCAGCTTACAAGGGCAATGACACCGATTAAAATATAATACCCTATCATGATTTGTAATTTTTTGTGATTTTGATTCGGCGCTTTCGACAAATTTCCAGCCAATGATAAAAACACGACAAACTGACAGCCGGCAGGTTTTAAATCAAAATAATTATCCCACCAGGTTGATGATCTTGCCCGGAACGACGATTACTTTGTTTGGCATTTTGCCGTCAAGCTGCTTGATCGTTCTTTCGTCGGCCATGACCGCGGCTTCGATTTGTTCTTTGGTAAGATCCAGCGGCAGGTTCATCGTAAAGCGCATTTTACCATTAAACGAAACAGGATATTCCTTATTGCTTTCGACGAGATATTCCGGATTAAAAACCGGGAATGGAACCTGTGAAACGCTACCCTGATGACCAAGTTTTGACCACAATTCTTCTGCGATATGCGGTGCGTAAGGCGAGATCAAGATCGCAAGCGGTTCGAGAATCGTGCGCTCGTGGCAGTTCATGGCAGTGAGTTCGTTAACGGCGATCATAAAAGAACTGACCGATGTGTTGAACGAAAAATTCTCAATGTCTTCCTGCACTTTTTTGATAGTCTTATGAAGCGTTTTCAATGCTTCGGGCGATGCGGGATTTGCGGTGACTATCAGGCCTTGATCGTCGAAATATAGTTTCCACAGCTTTTTCAGGAATCCGAACACGCCTGTAATTCCGGCGGTATTCCATGGTTTTGCCTGCTCCAGCGGCCCTAGGAACATTTCGTACAATCTCAGAGTATCGGCGCCATATTCATTACAGATATCATCCGGAGTGACGACATTGTACTTCGATTTGGACATTTTCTCGATTTCACGTCCGACGGTGAATTTTCCGTTGTCATCCGAAATAAATTCGGCGTTTGCGAAATCCTGGTTAAGCGGATGATTTTTAAATCCGTTGATATCGAGTTCGTCAGAAGCATTTACAAGCGAGACATCGGCGTGGATCGGCTGGACACTTCTGCCTTCGATCTTATTTTTTGAAATGAACGTATTTGTTCCTTCCAAACGGTAAACGAATGCGCTCATGCCCAGGATCATTCCCTGATTGATCAGCTTTTTAAATGGCTCGTCAAAGTTGATAAAGCCACGATCTTTTAAAAATTTGTTCCAGAAACGCGAATACAGTAAATGTCCGGTTGCATGCTCGCTGCCGCCGATGTACAGGTCAACGTTCTGCCAATAAGCTTCCGATTCATTTGATACAAACGCATTTTCATTGTGCGGATCCATATATCTAAGCCAATACCAGGAACTTCCCGCCCAGCCCGGCATCGTATTAAGTTCGAGAGGAAATACCGTCCGGTTATCGATTTTGGAATTTTCGACGACGGTATTGGATGCTGTATCCCAAGCCCAATCTCTGGAATTCCCAAGTGGTGGCTGGCCATCTTCCGTCGGCAGGTATTTCTCCACATCGGGTAATCGAATAGGCAAATGCTTGGAATCGATCATTTTCGGGAGTCCGTTTACATAATAAACAGGGAATGGTTCGCCCCAATATCTCTGCCTCGAAAATACCGCGTCGCGAAGCCTGAAATTGGTTTTGCCTTTTCCTCGGTCCAGCTGCTCCAATTCTTCGATGACTTTCGCCGTCGCATCGGAATAATTCATTCCGTCCAGAAATCCGGAATTTGCAAGCGTAAAATTTTCTTTTGACGTGAATGCTTCCGACAAATCGACATTCTCAAAAATGTTTACGATTTCGGGCATTCCTTTATCTCCTTTAAAATGATTCGCGAAGGCAAAATCGCGTTCATCGCCTGCCGGCACTGCCATTACTGCGCCTGTTCCGTAACCTGCGAGCACATAATCACCAATCCAGATCGGCATAGGCTGTTTTGTAAACGGATGCTCGGCATAAGCTCCGGTAAAAACACCTGAAATGGTTTTGACATCAGCCATACGTTCGCGTTCAGAGCGCTTGGCTGTCGACTCGACATACGACTCAACTTCAGCCCGCTGCTCATCGGTCGTAATTTTCATAACCAGCTCGTGTTCCGGGGCAAGCGTCAGGAAAGTAGCGCCGAAAATCGTATCAGGCCTTGTGGTAAAAACTTCAATGGAATATTTTTCGGCATCGGTGTCGTTAAGGTCTTGGTTCGTCAAGGCGATATTTGCAAACTCGCCAAGTGAAACATCGGGTAGTGGATAAAAGTCGGCACTGGCGTTGATCTCATTTACCGCAATCACATCAAACTTAATCGATGCGCCGACAGATTTCCCGATCCAGTTAATTTGCGAATCTTTAAGCGACTGGCTCCAGTCGATTTCATTTAATCCTTCGAGCAAACGTTCGGCATATGCAGAAATCCGCATGCTCCACTGCGTCATTTTTTTCCTGATTACAGGATGCCCGCCACGTTCCGATACGCCATTGACGATCTCATCGTTTGCGAGAACGGTCCCGAGGGCCGGACACCAATTCACTTCAGTTTCGGCAAGGTATGTCAGACGGTATTTTAATAATATCCGCTCCTGAGCTTCTTCGTCAAAACTTTTCCATTCTTCGGCAGAAAACTCCTCGATCGCAGCGTCAGAAACAGCGTTGACTTTTAAATTTCCATTACGTTCAAATTCGGAGATCAGCGTGCAGATGCTTTCTGCCCGATCAGAATCTTTGTTATACCATGAATTGAAAAGCTGGATAAAAATAAATTGTGTCCATTTATAATATGACGGATCGGAAGTGCGTACTTCACGGCTCCAATCGAACGAAAATCCTATCCTGTCAAGCTGTCCGCGATAGCGATTGATATTCTCGCGCGTCGTTTTGTCGGGATGCTGACCGGTTTGTATTGCATACTGTTCAGCCGGCAGTCCAAAACTGTCGTAACCCATCGGATGAAGCACGTTATAACCTTTATGGCGTTTGTACCGCGCATAAATATCCGACGCAATATATCCAAGCGGATGCCCGACGTGCAAACCAGCGCCCGACGGATAAGGAAACATATCGAGAACGTAATATTTAGGTTTTTCCGAGTGATTTTCGGCCGCAAAAGTATTGTTGTCTGCCCAGAATTTCTGCCAGCGCGCTTCGATTTCGTTTGGATGATATTTCATGATGGAATTAAAGCGGCAAAGGTATGAAGAAAGCTTGATAGCTGCGCTAAAGCTGCAAAGCGCCAGAGATCCAAAGATCCAAAGCTTGCAGGTAGTAATAAAGGCACAAAGTTAGAATCATAGGTCGATAGTAATTTCTACTTTTCGCATTGCATCGTTGGTATTCAATACTCCTCACTATGTTGCTTTGTCACTTTAGCTCCGCTCTGTTCGTCCTTCGGCGTCGGGTGTCCCTTTGTCTCTTGGCGCTTTGGATCTTTGGGTCTTTAGCGCTTTTTAAAAAATATTCCACACGCATCAACCAATAGTTTATTATTTTTGACGAATAATTCTCCAACATGCTATC
>CBDUBJ010000114.1:0-4301 GCA_965365355.1 uncultured bacterium | reverse complement strand
CGATGACCGGGCTACGCTACACCCCGAAAAGGACTGCAAAGATAATATTAAAATTCATCGGCGCAACAATTATTTTGTCATAAGGAAATCTGATCAAAGAGGATTTTTCCAACCGTTGTAATTGGTTACATTTGCAGCGAAAATAAAAATCCAAATGCCAGAAATTGAAAAAATAAAGTGCCTGATAATCGGTTCGGGTCCCGCGGGATATACTGCGGCTATTTACGCAGCACGTGCCGACATGCATCCTGTAATGTATACCGGAATGGAGCCGGGCGGCCAGTTAACCACTACTACTGAAGTCGACAATTTTCCGGGTTATCCGGACGGCATCGACGGGCCAACGATGATGCTGCAGCTACAGCAACAGGCGGAACGTTTTGGTACTGACGTGCGAATCGGAATGGTGACCGCTGTTCAATTGCATCATGAAATTGGAGGCTGGCATAGAATAATTGTCGATAACGCAAAAGAAATCCTTGCGCATACCGTGATCATTTCTACGGGTGCAACTGCAAAATACCTCGGACTTCCGAGCGAACAAAAATTGCGGGGCGGCGGCGTTTCAGCATGTGCCGTTTGCGACGGATTTTTCTACAAAGGACAGGATGTTGCTATCGTAGGTGCCGGTGATACCGCCGCCGAAGAAGCGACTTATTTGTCGAATATCTGCAGAAGCGTGACGATGCTTGTCAGGAAAGATGCCATGCGTGCTTCGAAAGCGATGCAGCATCGCGTTAACAACACCGCAAACCTGACCGTGCTTTACAATACCGAAGTAGAGGAGGTGGTTGGGGATACTGTTGTAGAAGGTTTAAAAATGTACAATAATGTGACACTGGAAAAATCTGAAATCGCAATTACAGGTCTTTTTATTGCCATCGGGCATAAGCCCAATACCGAGATTTTTAAAGGTCAGCTTGACATGGATGATACGGGCTATCTGATTACTCACGGAAAGTCGACGAAAACAAATTTGCCCGGCGTTTTTGCGTGCGGGGATGTCCAGGACAAGGAGTACAGGCAGGCGATAACTGCGGCGGGAACCGGCTGCATGGCAGCATTGGATGCCGAAAGATATCTTGCAGCTTTGGAATAAAAAAAGAATCCCGGTTACGCCGGGATTTTATTTTAGAAGTCGTTTTCGCAGGGTTGCATTGTCGGTAAACTTCTTGATCTCGATCTTAGGTTCGCCAAACAATTCTATTTCCGATTTTCCAGAGGCTTCGAGAATCGCCCGGGTTTCAACATTGATGCTTCCGTTGGCATTTCCTTCCAGAATAATATCGGCATTTTTGGCAGTAAGGTTCTTTCCGGTAAAATTCGTATTTCCGTCGATGCGGAGTTTTAAGTCGATGATGTCGCCCTCGATATTGGCAAGCGATTTCAAATACATGTCGAATTTTACTTTCGGTGATGAGATCAATGCTTTAAGCTGGGAATTCTTGTTAAGTTCGATCATCGAATTATCCGCCGTGATATTCAGTTCAGCCTTCGACTTGTCGTTCTGCATCAAAGTGAATGTTTTGGCTTTTATCGTCGAAAACACCTTTGCACTTCCCGAAGTTTTATAAGTGAAATCAGCAAGAGTGATGTCTGTTAATGCAGTGACATAAGTTTCGTTTTTGGCAATAACCATTTTGAAGTCTGACGTAAAAGTAATTTTTACGCTGAATTTTTTCGCGCCGTAGACATCTTTGGAAACAGAGATTCTTAAGTTCCCACCAGATTGGTTGATGACGATCGCATCATGAAGGTTGTCGTCGGCTTCAATTTCAAGTTCGCACTTGTTTCCCTGAGATAAAAAGACTTCGATATTGTCTTCGACCTCAATGCTAGTAAAATCTGCAACGTCTTTTTGCGAAGTCGTTACAATCCGTGAGCCTTTAAGTTTTTCAGTTTTTTGCGCAAACGCTGCCGTACTGAGCAGAAGTGTCAATACAATGATCGGAACGAATCGCAGTCGATAGACGGTCATGCCGCAAATATAGAAATATCTGTAAATAATAAGGGATAAATTTCAATTCATAGCCGCAATAAAAAACCCGGCATAAACCGGGTTTCTAATTTATTTTCCAGACACGCTTCCGCCTGAACTTTCGTCTCTTCGCAGATTCTGCGGCATATTATAATACACGACCGAAGCGCCGCTCGATGCTTCAGCGTCGAGATTTACGATCGGATGCACGCTTATCGAGCTTCCGCTTGATGCATCGGCATATACATCGTTTGCCATCAGTTTATCGGCATCGTTCGTACTTCCGCTTGATGCCGAAATATTTAAATCGAGCGTTTTGCCTTTCAACCTATTCTGGCTGCCGCTGCTGGTTTCCGAAATTATCTTATCCGCTTCAACTTCGATGGTAATCATACTTCCGCCGCTCGCATCGAGCATCAATTTTTCGGTATTTATCAGATTTGCACTTTTGACGACTACGCCGGCCGAAGCTTCGATCGAACGCAAGACGGGCATCTTAACGAATACTTTTTTCGAGCTGACATTGATGAATTGGTTTTTATCGGTGCTTATATTCAAGACGCCATTCTTGACAGTGGTTAAGATGTGCTTTTGCACGTTATCGTCGGCTTCAACCATGACTGCTTTTTCGTTCGATTGTTCGATGATGATCTCGAGACCGCCTTCAGCAGAAATAGATTGGAATTCTTCCTGAATACTGCGATTTTGGGTCGTCACATTTCCGCTGCCGGAAATCCCTTTTACATCAACGCGGCACGATCCGAATATGACTGCAACCAAAGCGGCAAGCACGATCCTGGCGACTGAAATAAACACTTTGACCATTTTATTCTATTTTAATGATTACACCTTTTTCGTCCTGTTTAAACCTGCCGCCATGGTCGGGATGACCAGGATGTGGCGGCGGCAACAAGACATTTTTTCCATTGACCTTAATACTGATGCCATTTTTGATGCTGTCCATTGCAGGGATTTCAGGAATATCCTCGAATTCATCTTCATCTGGCGGGCAATCCAGGCACAGGACTTTATTTTCATCTACACGGTAAAGGTAATCACCTGAAAAATGCAAGTTAAAGAAATAATCGTCCGAGTAATCGTATTCCTGTAAACTGCTGTCAGGTTGAAACAACGTTCCCTTCGGTAAATATAAGAATATCTCTACTTCCTGGTTACGGTATTTATTCTGCGTCGATGTGATGAGGTAATTGTCGAGAATGATCGTATTTCCTTCGATCTTATAACCGTACTGAATACGTTCTGCACGTTCTTTTGCCTCGGACATCGAGCGTCCTTCGGCAATTTTTTCAACCTGAAGGTATGGCTGCTTTTCGTCGGTCTTCAGGATAGTGATAGAAACTTCATTTGAGTAAATGATCTCGTTGCCTTTTTCATCCTGCGTAAACATATAATTATTGCGATACTCAAATCCTTTTGCATAGAAATCATTATATCTGAATTTGATCTTTAAGGTATCTGCAGATGTAAGCTGGAGCCTTTCTTTTCTGACATCTTTACCGTCAAATCCTACCTCGGTAGCTTGTTTAACACCGAGCGCGATCAACACACCGACACTGATCAGCCAAACCGCAAGCAAAGTGTATTTTGCCACGCTTCCAATCGACTTCACGTTTGATATCAGTAATTTCAATCCAAGGATGAACAGGAAGAAAAACGGAATTCCGACTGCGAAAAATATCAGCAATGCGATGATCCACAATGGAATATTCGTGTAATTGACTGCGTCGATATAATTCTGCCACGGCACATCGACAAATGATGTCGATCCCAGCGTGAACAGTCCGATCAGCATACCGATCAAGACCGTAGCCGACCAGATGATCAGCAGCACGCCAATGATTTTTGCAATTACCCTGAAGATTGCCATGAAAACGCTTCCGACAGAACTTGCAAAACGCTCGGCACCTGTCCTGGCATGGTGCGGATAATCCGAACCTTTAAAACGCTGCGCTACATTTTCGAATTCCTCGCGGACTTTTTTTTCGATATTGGAGATTGTCACCGGTTCGCCCGTCATTTCGAGCTTTTCCGTTGTTGTAACTGCTGCCGGAATTGCAATCCATAAGATGATGTAAGCAATGATTCCGGTTCCGAATCCGATCAAAAGGATCAAAAAGATGATACGGATCCATACTGCGTCGATGCCGAAATAATGTCCGAGGCCGGTTGTGACACCGCCCAGCATTCCGCGCTCTGTATCGCGATAAAGCCTTTTTCTGGAGCGACGTGTGTAGAGCGGACTGTCCGGATCTGCAGGCTCTTCTTCGATCCTGTAATCTTCGGGCTGGCCCATGATCGCAAT
>CBDUBJ010000113.1:0-4546 GCA_965365355.1 uncultured bacterium | reverse complement strand
TATTATAAAATTAAATTCAAAGCAGACTGGTTTACAAAAATTTATGGTAAATTGGTCCTCCGTTCATTGGGTGAATTCGGCTTCCTAGGCGCGTATAATCAGGATAGGGGATTGGTTCCTTTTGAAAGATTTTTCCTCGGAGGTGACGGACTAGCAAACTTTGCATTAGATGGCCGTGAGGTTATCGGCCTTCGCGGGTATCCAAATCAGGCATTAACTCCTCAGGATGCGAGCGGTGCGCAGAATGGTGCAACGGTCTATAATAAATTTTCATTAGAATTGCGGTATCCGCTTACATTAAAGGCGGCTGCATCGATTTATGCGCTAACGTTTATCGAAGGCGGTGCGGCATATGATACTTTTAGGAACTATAATCCGTTCTTGCTTCAGCGCTCTGCCGGATTTGGATTGCGTGTATTTATGCCGGCTTTCGGACTATTAGGTATCGATTTCGGTTACGGATTCGACGCATTGCCTATTCCGGGGCTTGTGAAACCGAACGGATGGGAAACGCATTTTATCATCGGTCAGCAATTCTAAGTATTAGTGGCACGATATTTTCTAACGCATTTTTAATATGAAAAGACTTTTCTTAATCCTGTTTGTCGCTGTAGCTCTTACGGCGAATGCTCAGACAAGAGGCGTAAAAATCGGATACATCGATATGGAGTACATACTTCAGAATGTTCCCGATTACACCGAAGCTAAAAACCAGCTTGAGCAGAAAGCCCAGAAATGGAAGCAGGAAATCGAAACCAAGAAAACAGAAATCAATAACCTTAAAGAAGCCCTTAAGACTGAAAAGGTCCTTCTTACCAAAGAGCTTATTGAAGAACGCGAAGAGGAAATCCGATTCCAGGAAACCGAACTCGCAGATTATCAGCAAAAAAGATTTGGCCCCAACGGAGATGTCGTCGTGCAGCGGGCAGTTCTTGTAAAACCAATTCAGGATCAGGTTTTTAATGCGGTCCAGGATATTTCAGAAGCCAAAAAATACGATTTCATTTTCGACAAATCATCAGATCTTACGATGTTGTTTGCTGCGAAGCGGCATGACATCAGCGATCAGGTTGTCCGCACAATTACCCGTGCCGCAAAACGTGAGCAAAAAGGCAAAAAGGAGCTGAAAGAGGAAGAAGCGCAAGAAGCTAAAGAAGATATGATCGATGACAATCCCGAACTTGCGGAGCGCCAGAAAAAACTTGATGAGCGTAAAGCTGCACGAGAAAAATTGATTGCAGACAGAAAAGCGGCTGCGGAAGAGAAAAAGCGTCAGTTCGAAGAAAAACGTAAGCAGTTGCGCGAGGAAAAAGAAGCAAAGAAAAACGGAACGGCAACCACAACTTCAGGATCCACCGAAACGACCGGCGAAACAACGACGCCTCCATCCAACAGGGAAGCTGCGCCTGAGACAACATCAGATAAAACCGCTACCGATAAACCAAAAACTGAAGCTGAAGAGCGTCGCGACAAAGCCAAGGCAGATCGTGAAGCAAGGATAAAAGCACTTGAAGAGAAAAAGGCTAAAGCACAGGCTGATCGCGAAGCTGCAAAGAAAGCCAAGGAAGATGAACAACAAAAAACCCAGGAATAATTATAAATAATTTGTAACAATGATGAAAAAAGTAAAAACGTTAGTAATAGCTGCTGTCATGATTTTTGGAGCCCATGCGGCAAATGCACAGGCGAAGACCGCTCATGTAAATGTTGCGGAGATCATGACTAAATTGCCTGCGATGCTTGACGCTCAGAAGCAGCTCGAGAAGTTAAGCGGCACGTACGATGCAGATTACAAAACGATGGTAGAGGAATATCAAAACAGGATTAAAAAATACGAGCAGGAAGCTACTACCGTTTCGGATAAAATCAATGAAGAGCGTTCCAAAGAAGTTCAGGATATGCAAAAGCGTATTGTTGATTTCCGCGACAATGCCCAAAAAGAACTTCAGAAAAAGGAAGCTGACCTGACAAAGCCGATAATTGACCGAGTGAAAGCGTCAATTCAGAAAGTGGGAAAAAGTAAAGGATACCAATATATTTTGAACTCCGCGGAATTACTTCTTGCGGAAGGTCCGGACATCACTGCAGACGTCAAGAAAGACTTAGGATTTTAATCCATCGCCAAATATTAAAACTGCCCAATCGGGCAGTTTTTTTTTAATTTTGTTTTTATGACAGATATAAGGCCGATCGGCTTATTTGATTCAGGTATCGGCGGCACATCGATATGGCGTGAGATCAATCAACTACTGCCACTCGAATCGACAATTTACCTCGCCGACAGTAAGAATGCACCTTACGGCGAAAAAAGCTGCGAAGAAATCATCGCGCTAAGTAAAAAAAACACGGAATATCTTCTGGATCTTGACTGCAAGCTCATTGTTGTGGCGTGCAATACTGCCACGACAAATGCAATTCGTGAATTACGCGGTACTTACGATGTGCCTTTCATTGGAATTGAACCGGCAATAAAACCCGCTGCAGCCAACTCGCAAACGCATACGATTGGCGTGCTTGCTACAAAAGGTACTCTCAGCAGCGAACTATTCAACAAAGCCGTTGAAACCTATCATGAAGTTCGGATTATCGAGCAGGTCGGTTTTGGATTAGTAAGGCTCATTGAAAGCGGCCAAATCAATTCCGCACAAATGAACGAGCTATTGCATCAATATCTGGAACCAATGATTGACGCAGATATTGATTATTTGGTTCTAGGCTGCAGCCACTATCCATATCTGATTCCACAAATAAGAAAAATTCTGCCTTCGCATATTGAGATCATAGATTCCGGTCAGGCCGTTGCGAGACAGACTAAACTAGTGTTGGAGCAACAAAATCAATTGTCATATAAGGCCGAAGTGCCGAAATTTTACACCAATGCGGATCCCGCCGTCTTAAAAAATATACTTGGAAACTCATACGAGGTGATACAACGCGATTTCTAATCATTTTTTAAACCAGGACGAGTACATCACGTAATTGTTCGAGATTCGTTCTATTTCGCCGGCGAAATCAGATTTATCGATATCCTTAACCTTTTTTGCCGGAACTCCTGCGTAGATCGATCCTGATTCAACCACGGTGTTTTGCGTTACCACCGCACCGGCAGCGACAATGCTATTGGATTCCACAACACAATTATCCATCACAATTGCACCCATTCCGATTAATACATTGTCGTGAATAGTACAGCCGTGAACAATCGCGTTATGGCCAATCGATACATTATTGCCGATTGTAGTGGGTGATTTAAGATAAGTACAATGGATGATAGCGCCGTCCTGGATATTTACTTTATTTCCAACCTTAATAAAATGAACATCGCCACGTAGTACTGCATTGAACCAAACGCTGCACTGTTCTCCAAATGAAACTTCACCAACGATGGTCGCATTCTCAGCAACGTAGCAATCGTCAGGAATAGAAGGTGATTTACCGTTTACAGATTTTATTACCATAAAAAAAGTCCCGAATGATCGGGACTGATATTAGTTAATTGCAGGACAGTTACATTCGTATTTTTCCTGTGTGCAGAAGAGGTTTAGACCTAATGTGATTTGATGAAAACCACCGCTGTCGAACTTTACATCTCCAAGCAAAGCAGAATAGGTATAAGCCACCATGAAGTTCTTGTAATTCAGACCAACAATTGGTGTGATGTACTGCAGACGCTGATCTTCAACACTTGTACCGTTTACGTATTGTGCCCCGTCAAGGCTGCGACGATATGAGACTCCGCCCCAAAGTTTGCCAAAATCAAGTTCTTTATATGCCTTAAGGTTGATGTCGATAGACTTTTCCTTTGTCTCACTGACCATCTGAAACAAGATCGACGGTTCCCAGGTGATTCTCTCACTGTCTCCAAAAACATAACCGGCAGAAAATAAAAACTTCCGGAGATTGTCACTTTCGATTTCAGAATAAAGCTCTCGCTTATTGGCCAATGCGTTTTTTACGGTAGCATGCGCGTAAAAATCTAAATAATTATACGATGCGCCGATATCTACATTAAAATATGAATCTTTTTGGACAATAGTACCATCTACATTTGGATCATAATCTCCTGAATTGATGAATTCAGTTTCATCGAGCAAACTTTGCACAAAGCCTGCGCTGATACCAAACGACAATTGATTCAGATCGATCTGATCACGGGAAAACATGATATGGTGGGCATACGTCAGTTTTGCACCACGCTGAGAATGATAACCATTCCTATCATTGAATATGATAATACCCGCGCCCGAGCGTTCTGCAATGCGGCCATTAAAGCTTAATGTCTGCAATGAAGGTGCGTCATCTTGTCCAAACCACTGCTGACGGCCTGTCAACCTCAATTTGGCACAATTTGCAGCACCGGCCATAGACGGATGAATCAAATAGTAATTGTCGGTTAAGTAATCTGAGTAAACTGCAATCCCTTCCTGAGAAAAAGATAAGTTAAACAATAATAAAAGTAGTAGATACCTTTTCTTAAGATTCATATGAGGCTATCGTTTTAATGAAAAATGCGCTTTAAACTCCTTCGTCGATCCGGATGTCATGT
>CBDUBJ010000112.1:0-4576 GCA_965365355.1 uncultured bacterium | reverse complement strand
AGTTCAAGGGTAGAATAGTGGTCTCCAAAACCATTGATGGGAGTTCGAATCTCTCCGCCCGTGCAAAAAAAGACAAGATGAAGGTTTTCAATTACATATCTGAAGCGTTTGAGGAACTAAAGACAAACGTGACTTGGCCGGAGTGGGCTGAAGTACAGAGGCTGACAGTTGTCGTGGCTGTATTTTCAATAATGTTCGCATTGGCTACCTGGGGTGTTGACGAGTTGTTCGCAAAATCGATTGCAGGTTTTTTCAATTGGATAAAATCTTAATTATTTCGTGATGACAGACACTAATGTGAAGAAATGGTATGTGGTCAGGGCTGTAAGTGGTCAGGAAAATAAAGTGAAAAACTATATTGAGACTGAGATCAACCGCCTTGGAATGTCTGATTACATTTCGCAGGTCCTGGTTCCAACCGAGAAGGTTGTTCAGGTACGCGATGGCAAGAAGATTACCAAAGACCGTGTTTATTTCCCTGGTTATGTAATGATCGAAGCCAATCTTGTAGGTGAAATACCTCACACGATAAAATCAATTACCGGCGTCATCGGTTTCCTTGGTGAAACCAAAGGTGGTGATCCGGTGCCTTTAAGGATGAGCGAAGTGAACAGGATGCTTGGTAAGGTGGATGAACTCGCCGTTAAAACCGATTCACACTCGATTCCTTTCAACATTGGTGAAACAATCAAAGTTATAGACGGTCCTTTCAACGGATTCAACGGAACTGTTGAGAAGATCAATGAAGAGAAGCGTAAACTTGAGGTCATGGTGAAGATCTTCGGAAGAAAAACACCACTGGAACTCGGGTTCATGCAGGTTGAAAAAGTATAATTTGTTACACTTAATATTCGCATCTACCGCTTCCAATTGATAGATGTACAAATTTTTAAACAATGGCTAAAGAAGTTAGTAAGGTAGTTAAACTACAAGTTAAGGGAGGTGCTGCGAACCCGTCGCCACCGGTTGGACCTGCTTTGGGAGCTGCCGGTGTAAACATCATGGAATTCTGCAAGCAGTTCAATGCGCGGACCCAGGATAAAGCCGGAAAAATTTGCCCTGTGCAAATTACAGTATATAAGGACAAATCTTTCGATTTCGTCGTTAAAACCCCACCCGCTGCTGTTCAGTTAATGGATGCCGCAAAGCTAAAGTCCGGTTCAGGTGAGCCTAATCGTAAGAAAGTCGCAAGCGTATCATGGGATCAGATCCGTACGATCGCCGACGACAAAATGGTCGATCTTAATGCATTTACAGTCGAATCTGCCATGAGCATGATCGCCGGAACTGCAAGATCGATGGGTATAACTGTAACAGGAGACGCTCCTTTTTAATCGAAAGAGAAATGGCAAAGTTGACTAAAAAACAAAAGGAAGCTGCTTCTAAAATAGAGAAGAACAAGCAATACAGCCTGAAGGATGCCGCTACGCTGATCAAACAGATCGCGTCTGCAAAATTCGATGAGTCTGTTGATATCGCTGTCCGCCTTGGAGTTGATCCGCGGAAAGCAAACCAAATGGTTCGTGGCGTTGTAACATTGCCACACGGAACCGGTAAAGATGTTCGTGTACTTGCACTTGTAACTCCGGATAAAGAAGCTGAAGCGAAAGCTGCAGGCGCTGATTTCGTTGGAATGGATGAGTACCTACAAAAGATCAAAGACGGTTGGACAGATGTTGATGTGATCATCACGATGCCTGCCGTAATGGGTAAACTTGGTCCATTGGGCCGTATCCTTGGTCCACGCGGATTGATGCCAAACCCTAAAACCGGAACTGTAACTATGGATGTCGCTAAAGCGGTAACTGAAGTGAAAGCCGGTAAGATCGATTTCAAAGTCGACAAAACAGGTATCGTTCACGCTGGAATCGGGAAAGTGTCTTTTGATGCTGACAAGATCCAGGAGAACGCTCACGAGATCATTCAAACATTAGTGAAACTAAAACCTACTGCTGCGAAAGGCCAGTACATCAAGAGCATTCATTTGTCCAGCACAATGAGCCCTGCGATTGCATTGGATACTAAAGCGGTATAAGGCCAAATAATTTATTATGACCAGAGAAGAAAAATCAAGAGTAATTGAAGAATTGACTGCTCAGCTGGCCGGATCAAATGTGGTATATCTTGCCGACATTTCAGGCCTTAACGCAGAAACGACTTCAAACCTGAGAAGGGCTTGCTTCAAGGCAGGCATCCGTCTGGAAGTTGTAAAGAACACATTGCTTGAAAAAGCGATGGACGCTTCAGACAACGACTACGGAGACCTTCCTTCGGTATTGGCCGGGAACACTTCGATCATGATCTCCGAGAACGGAAATGCTCCTGCGAAGATCATCAAGGAATTCCGCAAGAAAGCAGACAAGCCAATCCTTAAAGGTGCTTTTATCCATCATGCAGTATTTATCGGCGACAACCAGCTTGACGCCCTTATCGCCCTGAAATCGAAGGAAGAAGTTATCGGAGAGATCATCGGATTGCTTCAGTCTCCTGCTAAAAATGTTGTATCTGCCCTTAAATCAGGCGGAGGCAAGATTGCAGGAATCCTTAAAACACTATCCGAAAAAGAAGGATAGTCAGCATAGCGCACAATTTTTACATTATATTATTTTACAAACTATTTAAAACGATAGAAAAAATGGCAGATTTGAAACAATTCGCAGAACAATTAGTAGGATTGACAGTTAAGGAAGTAAACGAACTTGCTACGATCCTTAAAGAAGAATACGGAATCGAGCCTGCAGCTGCTGCTGTAGTTGCCGGTCCAGCTGCCGGTGGTGGTGCTGATGCGCCTGCTGCTGCTGAGCAAACTGAGTTCACTGTAGTTCTTAAAGAAGCTGGTGCCTCGAAACTTGCAGTAGTTAAAGCTGTAAAAGAACTTACAGGCCTTGGACTTAAAGAAGCTAAAGATCTAGTTGACGGTGCTCCTGCAAACGTCAAAGAAGGTGTAACTAAAGATGAGGCCGAAGGTCTTAAAAAATCTTTGGAAGAAGCCGGAGCTGTTGTTGAGCTTAAGTAAGCTTACACATTCTGAAAAACCAGGTTTAGGCCTTGGACAATGCGTCCAACGGCCTAAACCATTTTTCGTATAATAAATTATTTAATTGTACGAAAACCTTTTGGTCGGTACGAAGACAGAAATTTGCCGGATACTTGGCAGATTTTTAAAGAGGTTCCGACACTAAAAAGAAAGTATCAGTCACCGCAGTGTTTTACACAAAGAATTACTTTTTTTTAAATCAAAATTTTGTCCATTGATGATAACAAATCAGAATGATAGATTGAATTTTGCCTCTACCAAAAACATCCCGGACTACCCGGATTTTCTTGATGTTCAGGTAAAATCTTTCAAGGATTTCTTCCAGCTGGAAACCAAATCCGACGAAAGGGGCAACGAAGGGTTGTACAACACCTTCATGGAAAACTTTCCGATCACTGATACCCGCAACCAGTTCGTGCTGGAATTCCTCGATTATTTCGTCGATCCGCCGCGCTACTCGATCCAGGAATGCATCGAGCGGGGTCTGACCTACAGTGTGCCGCTTAAAGCAAGGCTTAAGCTGTACTGTACCGATCCGGAACATGAAGACTTTGAGACCATCGTACAGGATGTATATCTCGGTACGATTCCTTATATGACACCGAGTGGAACGTTTGTAATCAATGGCGCTGAACGTGTTGTCGTTTCACAGCTTCACCGTTCGCCAGGTGTGTTCTTCGGGCAGTCGTTCCACGCAAACGGAACAAAACTGTACTCGGCCAGGGTTATTCCTTTCAAAGGATCCTGGATTGAATTCGCCACAGACATCAATAGCGTTATGTACGCTTATATCGACCGTAAGAAGAAACTTCCGGTTACAACGCTTTTCCGCGCAATCGGATTCGAGCGCGATAAAGACATTCTTGAAATTTTCGACCTGGCTGAGGAGATCAAAGTTTCCAAAACCGGGCTTAAAAAATATATCGGACGTAAACTGGCCGCGCGTGTCCTTAACACATGGCATGAGGATTTCGTTGACGAGGATACTGGCGAGGTGGTTTCCATCGAGCGTAATGAGATCATCCTCGATCGTGATACCATCATCGACAAGGACAACGTGGAAGAGATCATCGATTCTAACGTAAAATCGATCCTTCTTCATAAAGAGGACAACAACCAGGCTGATTACGCCATCATCCACAATACACTTCAGAAAGACCCGACGAACTCCGAAAAAGAGGCAGTCGAGCACATCTATCGCCAGCTTCGTAACGCAGAACCGCCTGATGAGGAAACCGCGCGTGGTATCATCGACAAGCTTTTCTTCTCAGATCAGCGTTACAACCTTGGTGAAGTAGGCCGTTACAGGATGAATAAAAAACTTGGTCTTGACATTCCGATGGAAAAGCAGGTGCTTACCAAAGAGGATATCATCACCATCGTTAAATACCTGATCGAATTGATCAACTCCAAAGCGGAGATCGATGATATCGACCACTTGTCAAACCGTCGTGTACGTACCGTTGGCGAGCAGCTTTCACAGCAGTTCGGTGTCGGTCTGGCACGTATGGCGCGTACGATCCGTGAGCGTATGAACGT
>CBDUBJ010000111.1:0-4961 GCA_965365355.1 uncultured bacterium | reverse complement strand
AAATCCTGTCAGTTTACTGGTGGGATTTTTTGTTTTAAAGCTCCTGAGATACAAAGTCCCAAAGCGCCAGAGCAAGCTGCAACCTCTTACTTTGTCTCTTTGTCACTTTGCCTCTCTGTCTCTTTGTCTCTTTGTCTCTTTGTCTCTCTGTCTCTTCGTCTGTCGAGCTTTATATCTATCTCGCCTTGGTGCTATGGCCCTCGCACTTTAGCAGCCTTCCAACTAAACACCAAATAATTTACTGCTTAAAGCTGACCAAAAGATTTAAAATAGCCGAGGATTGCATATTTTTGCCGCGATGCCATAAGGCAGATTGCTAAAAGAAAAAACATGCTGATCATCGGAATTGCCGGCGGAACCGGAAGCGGAAAAACCACGGTTGTCCATCAAATTTTGAACGAACTGCCGCAAACTGAAGTTGGTATCATTCATCAGGATGCATATTACAAAGACAACAGCCACCTTTCATTTGATGAACGTGCGCTGATAAATTTCGATCATCCGCGAGCAATCGACTTCGATCTGATGGTTGCGCATCTAAAAGATCTGAAAGCAGGGAAAGTCATCGATCAGCCGGTTTATTCGTTTGTCACACACAACAGGACCGATGATACTGTGGTTACGCATCCGCGAAAAGTAATGATCGTCGAGGGAATTCTGATCCTTGCAAGTCAGGAACTTCGTGAAATGTGCGATGTCAAGATATTTGTGCACGCCGATTCGGATGAACGACTGATTCGCCGTATGAGACGCGATATTGCCGAACGTGGCCGTGATATGGATGAAGTTTTGAACCGCTATCAGACAACTCTAAAACCGATGCACCAGCAATTCATTGAGCCGACGAAAGCATATGCGGATATTATCATTCCGAACGACAAATACAATACAGTTGCGATCGATGTTGTACGTGCTGTGATCAATCAACGGATAGCTTAAATAGGTTTGAGGTTTGGGGTTTAGCTGCGCTGCGTTAGGCTATGCCTCGGGTGATGTTTGGTGAGGAATAATTCAATAAATGCAAAAATGTCAAAGCCGCTTTGGTTCAAATATTTAAGCAACAAATACATTTGGGTATTGTTGTTCTTTGTCATTTGGATGCTTTTCCTCGATAATTATTCGTGGCTCAACCATCGTGTGCTCGACAAGGAAATCGACGAGCTCGAAGAAAACAAGCAATATTATAAAGACGAGATCGGGAAAGATCAGCAAAACATCAAACTGTTGAAAAATCCGGATCAGGTTGAAAAATACGCTCGTGAAAAATACTATATGAAGCGCGACAGTGAAGATATCTACATCATAGAATTTGAAGGCGACACCGTTCCAAAAAAATAATATGGCCGAGAAACTTTTTGATGATTTTCAGGGCATTGGTTCCAAACAATGGAAGCAGCAGATTCAATATGAACTAAAAGGCACAGAATACAACGACCTGATCTGGGAAAGCGCTGAAGGTATAAAAGTGAAACCGTTTTACCATCGCGACGAGCAACTTCCTGTTCATTTTATCGCCGCCAAAAAGCCATTCGCTATATGTCAGGAAATTTTTGTTTATGACGTCGAAAAGTCTGTACGCCGTGCCATAGATTCGATAAATCGCGGTGCAGACGAGATCAGGTTTATCATTCAGGATAAAGAAATTGATATTTTAAAGCTGCTGGCAGATATTTCGGCCGACAGAACCATTTATATTGAATTGAGTTTTTTAAATGATGATTTCCCTGCACAGCATTTGTCCGATAATGTGCATCTCCTGATCGATCCGATCGCAAATCTGGCTTCAGATGGAAATTGGTTTAACTCAGCAGAAGATATTTCAAAGATCTCCAAGCTAAAAAATTTGTCCGTCGATGGCCGCATTTACCAAAATGCCGGAGCCAATATGGTCCAGCAGCTCGCTTACTCGCTTGCGCATGCCGTGGAATATTTGAATGCGTCAGCGAATTCATCGCAAATGATCTTTCAAATGGCAACAGGCAGCAATTACTTTTTCGAAATTGCGAAATTGCGCGCATTGCGGTTGCTTTATGCATTGGTTGCAAAAGAATTTGGAATTTCTACCGAATGTAAAATCATTGCATCACCATCGAAAAGAAATAAAACGCTTTACGATTATAACGTCAATATGCTGCGCACAACGACGGAGTGCATGAGCGCCATTTTAGGCGGCGCCGATTCGATCCAAAATCTGCCATATGACGCGATCTATCACAAAAGCAACGAATTCGGCGAACGTATCGCGCGAAATCAGTTATTGGTCCTTAAGCATGAAAGTTACTTCGACCGTACGCTCAACGCGGCCGACGGCAGTTACTATATAGAAAACCTGACGCAACAGCTCGCGGAAAAAGCATTGACATTATTTAAAGAAATCGAGCAGTCGGGCGGATTTTTAAAGCTTCTTTACGAAGGAACGATCCAGCGAAAAATTTCTGAAAGTGCCGCAAAAGAACAGGCATTATTTGATTCCGGTAAAGAAATCCTTGTCGGGACTAATAAATATCCAAACAAAAATGACCGCATGGCAGACGAACTTGAACTGTTTCCATTCGTAAAAGTCAGGCAGCGCAAGACCACGATCACGCCGATCATTGAAAGAAGGCTTTCGGAAAAATATGAACAGGATCGCCTACAGTCTGAAAAATCATGAGGAAAAATCTGCAGAATATTAAGGTCATTCCCGGCAAAGTAAGCAACTGCGCAAGCGAGTCAACTTTTACGACGTCTGAAGGCATTGCGATCGAGCCTATTTATACGGAAGCCGACACGGAAAATCTCGAACACCTCGATTTCGCAGCGGGCTTCGCCCCTTTTCTCCGCGGACCATACGCTACTATGTACGTTCGCCGGCCTTGGACAATCCGCCAATACGCCGGATTTTCTACCGCCGAGGAAAGCAATGCATTTTACAGAAGGAATCTTGCAGGCGGCCAGAAAGGCTTGTCGGTAGCTTTTGATCTTCCGACACATCGCGGATACGATTCAGATCATGAACGCGTGGTTGGCGATGTCGGAAAAGCCGGCGTCGCAATCGATTCGGTTGAAGACATGAAAATCCTGTTCGACCAGATCCCACTCAACGAAATGTCGGTTTCGATGACGATGAACGGTGCCGTTCTTCCAATCATGGCATTCTATATTGTAGCTGCCGAAGAGCAGGGCGTTACGCCCGAACAGCTTTCGGGTACGATCCAAAACGACATTTTGAAAGAGTTCATGGTTCGGAACACATACATCTATCCTCCCGCGCCGTCCATGAAGATCATTGTCGATATCTTTTCGTACACAAGCAAAAAAATGCCTAAATTCAATTCGATTTCCATTTCAGGTTACCATATGCAGGAAGCCGGCGCCACGGCAGATATCGAGCTTGCGTATACGCTTGCCGACGGATTGGAATATGTGCGCACAGGCCTGGCAACAGGAATGAACATCGATGAGTTCGCACCAAGACTGTCGTTTTTCTGGGCAATCGGCATGAACCATTTTATGGAAATCGCAAAAATGCGTGCCGGGCGAATGTTATGGGCAAAGTTATTAAAGCAGTTTTCCCCGAAAGACGAAAAATCATTGGCGCTTCGCACGCATTGCCAGACATCCGGATGGAGCCTTACCGAGCAGGATCCATTTAACAATGTTGCGCGGACAACTATTGAAGCAGCCGCAGCGGCATTTGGCGGAACACAATCGCTGCACACGAATGCACTTGACGAGGCCATTGCATTGCCGACAGATTTTTCAGCACGGATTGCGAGAAACACACAGCTTTATCTTCAGGAAGAAACGAAGATCACGAAAACTGTCGATCCATGGGCAGGAAGCTTTTACGTTGAAAAACTGACAGCCGAAATTGCTGAAAAAGCGTGGGCACTGATCGAAGAAGTCGAAGAGATCGGCGGCATGACGAAAGCCATCGAAGCGGGAATCCCGAAATTGCGGATCGAAGAAGCCGCGGCACGGAAACAAGCGAGGATCGACAGTGGACAGGATATTATTGTCGGAGTCAACAAATACAAATTAAAAAAGGAAGATCCGCTTCACATCCTCGATGTCGACAACCAAATGGTCAGGCGGATGCAGATGGAAAGGCTCGCGAATCTGAAAAAAACCCGAGATACAGAAGCTGTAAAAGCCAGTCTTGAAGCAATTAAAAAATGTGCGGATGATAAAAATGGCAATCTGCTCGAACTCGCTGTAAATGCTGCGAGGAACCGCGCAACATTAGGAGAAATCAGCGATGCGCTGGAAAGCGTTTACGGACGATATAAAGCTCAAATAAAATCATTTAGCGGCGTGTACAGCAAAGAAATTAAAAACGACGAAAGTTTCGCGGCCGCCAGGCAAAAGGCCGACGAGTTCGCAAAGATCGAAGGCCGCCGACCGCGGATCATGATCGCGAAAATGGGCCAGGACGGTCACGACCGCGGTGCAAAAGTTGTCGCAACAGGTTATGCCGATGTTGGATTCGACGTGGATATCGGGCCGCTTTTCCAAACACCGGCCGAAGCCGCAAAGCAAGCCGTCGAAAACGACGTACACATCCTGGGTGTCTCTTCCCTTGCCGCAGGTCATAAAACCCTGGTGCCGCAGGTTATTGACGAACTTAAAAAGTTTGGCCGCGACGATATTATGGTCATCGTAGGCGGCGTAATTCCCGCCCAGGATTATCAATATTTATTCGACGCCGGCGCAACTGCCGTATTCGGTCCGGGGACCCGGATCAGCGAGGCGGCAATCAAAATACTTGACATTCTGCTTGATACACAGAATCCTGCATGACGATAATTTTATAACAAATTTGCCGAACCTTGTAAATAGTTAGCATCATAGCGGAAGTATTTTTATATCCGCTAAAAAGAATATTAACTAAATACAATTGTTATGGCAATGATTAAAAACGACCATACCGAAGGCCCGGTTGCAAAGGCTATTGAATCACAAACATCAAAACTTCCATC
>CBDUBJ010000110.1:0-5128 GCA_965365355.1 uncultured bacterium | reverse complement strand
TAGCTTCGCTGATCCCGGATGAGGAAAACCTGCAACGAAACCTAACGCGCTGCGCACGTTTGTTTTTTTGTTTCCGTCCGCTTACAAAAGCGAAAAGGCTTTTGACGCGTTCGGAAACAAAAAAACCGAAACTCTCGTTTCGGTTTTCTTTGCGGAGGAAGAGGGATTCGAACCCCCGGACCTGTTACAGTCAACAGTTTTCAAGACTGCCGCGATCGACCACTCTGCCATTCCTCCAAGTCAATCCCGCTGTTTGCGAGTGCAAATATAAGTAACCTTTTTACTTCTGCAAAAGTATTTTTAAAAATGACTCACAATTAATGTGGGCAATTGTCGAACATTCTCCAAATAAAAACTGACAGTAAATATAAAACCATAGATTTGCCGCTTAACAAAATCAAACCCATGAAAAAACTATTATTATTTGCTTTTGCTGCATTGGCATTTTCGTGCAGCTCCGATGACGATTCATCGAACGATGGCGGCGGCGGTTCAGACGTTGCGTACATCCGTGGAAAAATGAACAACGTCGCATTCGATTACACTTTTAATAATGTTGTAGACGATGAATATCTGTACAATGCAGGTTCAGGATTCAGCGGCAATGGTTTCGATCGCTGGTATTATTATGGGGGCAATATAGCTGCATTCAATCCGCCTTCGTTTGCACCGGTATTTTACATTTCGTGGAACAACATGTATTTTGGCCAGAATGGTGACGAAGCCGGTGAAACTGCAGCGTTTTACGATACTGTTTCCGATCTGCCTTCAAACTATCTTACCAATGCGCAAGACGACAACCATCTTCCGGGATTGGATATCAGCTATGAAAGCGCCGACGGAACTTATTACAGCACACGTGACGGAGTTCAGACCGGAAGCACACTTACAATCGATGGATCGTCAGAAGAAATCCAAAACGGCCAACAATTAAAAACTGTCTGGGGTAAGTTTACCTGCAAACTTTATAATCAGGATGATCCGACGGATATGATCCAGGTTACAGAGGGAAAATTCAAGCTTATACTTACTGATTTCCAATAGACTTCCGTAAAGATTACTTTAAGGGCGCTTCGGTGCCCTTTTTTATTAGAAGTTGAATACAAATATTTTTTGAAAATTAATATTTGAAAGTACGTTATAAACCGCAACTCTCAGCCTCCTTTGAGGATTTTGTTAGTGATAACATAACAAATGTGCGTGAGCAATGTCAATCCGCCGCCAAAGATCCAAAACGCCACATACATGGCCAGAACCGGCAAGCCGCAGCGCACCTGCTCGTCCCCGAACTCGGAATTGAATGCAATTTGCGGAAGAACGAATAGCCATACGATTATCATCAACAACAATATCCAAAGCTTGCTGAAGCGGATTTTGTATGAGTCAATAATCCAATAGCTGAGACATTGAATAAAAACCGACATAAATAAGCCTGCTATGATCATCGCTACTTTATGATTTTATTCTTTTCGCTATTCGCCTTTCCCTGATCCACAATGCCAGACCAAGTGCGAATGCAAGTACGAGCAATCCAGGTTCGCTCATTCTTTGCGCATCTTCATCAAGATCCAACGATCTGTTTCCTGCCAAAGCTTGTTGCTGTTTCTTTCTGAGCATTGCTTTTTGGGCTTCGTTTTCGACGACGAGATACGATGTTACGGGTGTCATGACTTTCGACATAAAACTAAACTTAACCATATCGAGCCAGGAATCATCAGAAGTTTCAGGATGAAGGACTTGCGACATCCATTTGCCCTGCATTTCCAAAGCCGAAGTCCAGTTCTTCTCTTTTATCGACGAATCGGAAAGCTCGAAAATCTCGTTTTTTAAAATGATGCTCGGTTTATTGTCGTTTGGCAGATATGCGATTGTCTGTCCGGATTTATACGGGAAAACGACTTGATCAAACGAATATTCGATACTGTCAATTGGCATTGATGGTTTATCGATTAATGAATGCGGCTTCAATTTACCATCTTCGTCAATATCGAAAAACAAGTCATTCTCCGGAAATGTAAATTTCAGATCGGCAAAATCCTTGTCTAAAACTGCATTCTGGATACTGTCCGTTACAACCACAATCACAGGGTAAGTTGTCTTAATATAAGCGTCGACCAATGTTTTTCTGATTGCGCGATCGAGATAAAATCCACCTTCGAATGTTTGCGAGCGAATCTTGTCTTTCCAATCGTTTTTGAATGCATCGGATCGTACATAAGTGTTGACAAAACTGATTTTAGCATTTTCCGACAAAGGACTGTTGCTCCTGATGACAGCTTCCATCCTATCGACAAACATGTCCGTTTGCTTATCGTTGCCTTTAGAAATATCCACCAGAAAATGAAAATATGGCTTCCGTTTTTCCTTTGAAAGCAGTCGCTTTTGTTCGGCAGAAATGTAAATGACGTTTCTAGTTTCAATGACTTTATCAATTTTCTGATCATTTGTTCCTAGCTGCACTTTCCGACCGTCGATCAATAATTCCAACGGCTCTTTATGAAGGAATTCGATTCCGGTTTTTCTGACTTCATTACCAAGAAACGGAAATACCCGAAATGCAACTGTATTACCTGTCAGATAATACAAAATCCCGGGATCGCGGTTTTCATTCAAAATCTGTGTGTAAACCCACATGGCAGATTTTTTCTCTGCCAGGATGCCGAATTCTTTTCGATTCCCGACGTACAGGTAATAATCGCTGATCCAGCAGCCGTCGGGCAGATCGATTTGCGTTGAATACTCGACGGTTGGATTCGCGGTGCGATTCGTCAGTTCAAGATCAACCCAGGTTCTGAATGCTTCCTGCGATTTATCATAAGTGCTTTTTGAGGAAATGCTGCTGATGATGACATTGTCATCGCCGACATCCGGCGGACGCAATTCAAACGATGCTGCGCCAAAAAATATCTTCTCGATGGTGTTGATCTTGCTGTCCGATAAAGTCAGATTATCCAGAGCAAGCCAATTGAAATACGTCGATAAATAAGGAATCCCGTTTCCGAAAAAACCGCCGCGGTTCTGGTCTTTGTGTCCTTTTATGACTTCTAATGTCGCTTCGAGTGACTCATGATCGATGTTATAATCTTTCGAATAATCAGGACTATATAAATATGACAGCGTTTCATTCAAAACGGCTTTATCCCTGAGATACGATGCAGTCAGTAATGCCGGCATCACCAAAAATGACAAGACTGCGATTATTGTGATGATCCTTTTTCGAAAATGTAATTTCAGATATGAATAATCTACTGATAACTCAAAGACATGGATGACGAAAAGCACTAATGGCGTTAGCATCAGAAATCCGATTCCGACCGCGATTATGGCAAGAACCGAAACCGGCAGAAACGGCAGAAATACAAGGAAAAAGTAGAATGTGTATGCGAAAGTGATGCATCTGACAGAGAATAAAAGCAGACGATAAATTCTGTTCTCAAGATTGGGCAGGCAGATCACGATGCCGTTGACAAACGCCAGAATATAAAACCAGGCATCGTTGAAATCGCCGAAAATTCCGGATGATGAGCCCATCGCGAATCTGTTCAAAAACTGTCCGTTGTTGACGGATAACCCGATCAGCGGAAAGGCTACAGCGATCGGGATCTTCCATGCGAGCTCATATTTTCTCCAAGCAGCAGATTTCTTGGTCGCCAGGATGTAAATGCTACGCGTCAAAAAGAATAAGAAGACCAGCGTCGCGGCGATGATGATCACCAGCAGCACATGTACGGAATACTCGTCATCAAAAAATTTCCAAAGCGGCAGAATGATTTGTGAAAAAACATAGCCCCCAACAGGGACTACAACGGCAATCGCAAAACTCACCCACGCACGGTGTTCTTTGTTTTGAGGCGTAAAATGATTTACGAGTACGAAAAGCGAATAGATCAGTGTTGGCATCAGGAACGTACCAACGTATAAAAATATATTACCCGAAACCATCCATTGCGGTATATCGAACGGAATGAATTTGTTCAGATTGTAGCCATAGATGTAAATAAACGGGATATAGCAAAGCAAGGCGGCGACAGCATACCAGGACGGAACTTCGCGCTTTTTGATGGTCAGGTAAATGGCAAGTACAAAATTCATGATGCCAAGGATTCCAAGCAGAAGTCCGAATGCTTTCCACAGTTCGATGCTCCCTTCGGACAATAATGTTTTGATGATGCTGAATTGTCCGTTAAATAAAATGAACAACACAATGATCGGCAGCGTGTTGATCACGAACAGCCATTTCGGGTTAAGCAGATTTCGCAAGGTGATTGTTTTGGATTAGTTTATTGATGAGGCAATACGCCAGTATCAGGAATGTAAGATTTGTTGTGATGCCGATCGCTTCGTGAATGAGATGTTTTTGATTGTAAAATATAGTATCCGTATGCGATTGAATGACAATGGACGCAAATATCCGTGACGCATTTACGAAAATCGTGAGAAGGTACGCGACGGCCAAAGCGATTGGAAATCCAATGATATTGTATAAATGTTTATCAGAGCTTTTAACGATCAGATACATAAAAAGTGCAAAACTCAATAGCAGGAAATTGAATCCTGAGCAGGATTTGTCGATCATGATATTCAGCGACTCGTAGTAATAACCTTTATCGATAAAGTATATGGAATTTGATCCGGTAAGGAATTCTATTAATTTGTTGGTTGGTTTGAGGAGGAAATTTAGGTGATTGCTGTTGGCGACTGTGTAAGTGAATTTGAGGGTGATGAAGATTATGGCGGTTAGTAGGTAGTATATAGTTTTTGGTTTCATTGGTGTGGTTTGGTGGTGGAAATGTAAGTATTTCTTTCTTTTCTTTTGAAGCATCAAAAGAAACAAAAATGCTTATGCCTATTATATTTCGTTTGAAATCTACGTCAATTATCAGGCGCATGACGCGAGCCGCTCGTCGTGCCTACTCGTCTTCCGCATCACTTAGCTTCAGCCTGACAATTTCCTTGATTTCTACAGCGAAATATAAATACGGCAATTAGCGGCCAGAGATTCCAAGGACCGTGGCGTTTCTAATCAGCCTTAATTGCGCCTTGGCGCCTCCTTGACCTAAAATCTTAATAATATTAATCCCTTAATGATGAAAAAACTTTGCGCCTTCGCGTCTTTGCGGCAAAAAAA
>CBDUBJ010000109.1:0-5164 GCA_965365355.1 uncultured bacterium | reverse complement strand
TCAACTGTCAACTGTCAACTGTCAACTGTCAACTGTCAACTGTCAACTGTCAACTTACTACGCTGCGCTCCGCACAATTCGGCTGCGCCTCGGGTGTAAACTGTCAATTTCACTATCTTTGCCAAAATAGATTTATGATACAATCGATGACAGGTTTTGGGAAGGCAATGGTCCAGCTTCCAAACAAGAAAATCACCGTCGAAATAAAATCGCTCAACAGCAAAAATCTCGACATCAGCATGAGGATGCCTTCGGCGTACCGTGAGATGGAGTTGGGTGTCCGAAACCAGATCGCACTTGCGCTGGAACGCGGTAAAATCGATTTTGCGCTCTACATCGAATCCACTACCGAGCAGACTGCTACGCGGATCAACGTTCCGATTGTCAAGGCGTATATCGCTCAGATGAAGGAAATCCTTCCTGAAGGTGATGAAACCGAGCTTATGAAAATGGCCGTCAGAATGCCGGACGCGCTGAAAACGGATCGTGAGGAAATCGATGAAAACGATTGGGAGCAAATTCAGAAAGTGATTGATGAGAGCCTGAAAAACATACGGCAGTTTCGCACTTCCGAAGGCGTTGCGCTTGAAAAGGAATTTCTGCACCGCATTGCCAATATCATGACGATGATGAACGAAACTTTGTCGTACGACACTGATCGGATCAAAACCGTCAAATCGCGTTTACAAGTAGCGCTCGATGAGTTGAAAGTCACTTTGGACGAAAACCGCTTTGAGCAGGAACTTATTTTCTATCTCGAAAAATACGACATCACCGAAGAGAAGGTCCGCCTTGAAAACCATATGAATTACTTCATCGAAACACTGGCGGGAAGCGAGGCAAACGGCCGGAAATTAGGTTTTATCATACAGGAAATGGGCCGCGAGATCAATACGATGGGCTCCAAATCGAATCATTCGAAAATGCAGAAGCTTGTTGTCCAGATGAAGGACGAACTTGAAAAAATTAAAGAGCAGGTGCTCAACGTTTTATAAGATGAAGGGAGGAAAACTCATTGTATTTTCGGCGCCATCGGGTTCCGGCAAAACGACTATTGTCAGGCATCTTTTGGGTATCGAAGAATTAAATCTTGAGTTTTCGGTATCGGCGACTTCACGCGAACCGCGCGGTGAAGAAATTCACGGCAAAGATTATTATTTCATCTCGCTATCTGAATTTAAGGAGCATATCCGCAACCACGATTTCCTCGAATGGGAAGAGGTTTACCGGGATAATTTCTACGGCACTTTGAAAAGTGAGATCGAACGCATATGGGCACAAGGGAAAAATGTCATCTTTGACATCGATGTTGCCGGCGGGCTTCGCATCAAACGAAGGTACCCCAAAGAAACACTGGCTGTATTCGTAAAGCCGCCAAGCATTGACGAGTTGAAGATCAGGTTAAAAAAACGATCTACCGAAACCGACGAAAAGATCAACATGCGGATCGCAAAAGCATCGGTGGAAATGGCAACTGCCCCGCAATTCGATAAAACGATCAAGAATTATGATCTTGATGAGGCCAAAAAGGAAGCTCATTTATTAGTAAAAGAATTCGTCAACAAAGAGTAAATGAAAGTCGGCTTATTTTTCGGCACTTTCAATCCGATTCATTGCGGACATGTGATCATCGCCAACCACATGGCGGAATTTACCGCTCTTGATCAGGTTTGGATGGTCGTCACGCCACATAATCCGCACAAGCAGAAGAATACCTTGCTGGACGATTACAAACGGCTGGAAATGGTATTTCTGGCAACAGAACATTATCCGAAGCTGAAACCGTCCGATATCGAATTCAGGTTGCCGCAGCCGAATTATACCGTAAATACGCTGACGCACCTTCAGGAGAAATATCCAAAGTATGAATTTTCATTGATCATGGGCGAGGATAACCTCAACTCGCTGCATAAATGGAAAAATTACGAGGTAATTCTGCAAAATCATATCATATTCGTTTATCCACGCGTAAATTCTTCAGAGCGCAGCGACCTATCGAATCACAAAAACATCAGGCATATCGACGCACCAATCGTTGAAATTTCTGCAACGGCAATACGCGAAAACATCAAAACAGGAAAGAACGTAAGGCCATTGCTTCCTGCGGAGGTTTGGTGGTTTGTGGATCATAATAATTTATATCGGAAGTAGGTTTGGGGTTGGGGTTTGAGGTCTGAGGTTTGGGGTTCACGGTTCAGGGTTTTAGACAAAATCTTGGCAGACTTCGACTTTATACCTTTAGACCTTATGACTTTTGCCTTTCGACATTAGACTTTTGACATTAAACTTTAGACTTAAATTAAAATCATGCTGAATTTCGAATTATACAATCCAACGAAATTGATCTTTGGTAAAGGTCAGATTGAAAAATTACCGACACTTCTGCCGCATTTGGGGAAGATCATGCTGGCTTTTGGCGGCGGAAGCATTTTTGGCAATGGCATCTACGATCAGGTCAAAGACGCAATAGCCGGACGCGATATCATTGAGTTTGGCGGGATTGAATCCAATCCACGATACGAAACGCTGATGAAGGCCGTGGAAATTGTCCGCGCGGAAAAAATTGAATTCATTTTGGCTGTCGGCGGCGGCTCTGTAATTGACGGAGTGAAATTTATATCGGCGGCGGCAAAGTTCGGTGGAAATCCTGTAGACATGCTCTACAAACGGATGCTAATAAAAGAAAATACGATTCCATTTGGGACAGTATTGACCTTACCCGCAACGGGAAGCGAAATGAATTCGGGCGCGGTAATTACCATCGGCGAAACAAATGAAAAACTTTCCTTTGGCGGTTCTGCGTTGTTTCCGAGATTTTCGATTTGCGATCCGACGGTTATTCTGTCATTGCCGCAAAGGCAAATTCAAAATGGCGTTGTTGATGCGTATGTACATGTGCTTGAGCAATATCTGACATATCCGCACGAAGGATATCTTCAGGACAGAATTGCCGAAGCGATCCTTCAAACATTGATAGAGATCGGACCATCAGTCGTCGAAGAACCATCAAATTACACACTTGCGTCGAACTTCATGTGGTGCTGTACGATGGCATTGAATGGTTTGCTGAACAAAGGGGTACCGACCGATTGGGCAACGCATATGATCGGACACGAATTGACTGCATTATACAACATCGATCATGCGCGAACATTATCGATCATAGGTCCGAATCTGTACGATGTCATGTTTGAAACAAAAAAGGGCAAACTTTCGCAATACGGTGAACGTGTTTTTAATTTGAAAGGTTCAGCGGACGAGGTTGCAAGACAAGCCATCATAAAAACATCTGAATTTTTCCAACGAATGGGTATGCCTTTAAAACTGTCGGAATGTACATCAGATTACGGCAAAACATCCGAATTCATTGCAGACAGGTTTGCAAAAAGAGGATGGAAAGCACTTGGGGAGAAACAAAATGTCACGATTGAAAAAGTTCGGGAAATAGTCGAGAAAAGCTATTAAAAATCGAAAGGCGCTTCTGATAAATCAAAAGCGCCTTTCTCATAACACCAAAACAAAATTTACCTAAACTCTCAAATTCATCCCCGCGTACAAAAATGAAATGATTGTTCTCCTAACAACGGGCTCTGTGCCGCTACATTGTTTGAACCACTCACAAAATCCTGTTAAACTTTCCATTTCAGATCAGGTGCCGAGGCTACAATTGTCGGCTTAAATAATTACTTTTGACCAAACACTCCAAAATGGATCAATCTCCAAAATTTGCCGTCATCGGAGGCGGAAGCTGGGCTACGGCAATCGCGAAAATGTTGGGCAGCAACCTCGACGAAATGTCGTGGTACATGCGAAATGAAGAAGCGATCGCACATATTAAGCAATATCACCACAATCCAAATTATTTAAGTTCGGTAGAGTTCAATGTTAATAAGCTTAAGCTAACTTCCGACATCAACGAAGCGGTATCATACGCTGATTATCTGATCTTCGCAATTCCGTCCGCGTTTTTGCATTCCGAATTGGAAAAGCTTACAACAAGCCTTGAAGGTAAAGTGATTTTCTCCGCAATCAAGGGAATTGTGCCGCAGACAAGCCTTATTGTCGGTGAGCATTTTAACGAACAATATAACATCCCATTTGAAAATATCGGTGTAATTACCGGGCCGTGCCATGCGGAAGAAGTTGCACTGGAAAGACTCTCATATCTCACAATTGCCTGCGGCGACGACAAGAAAGCCGAAACGATGGCGAATGCGCTGTCCGGAAACTATATCCGTACAAAAATTACCGATGACATTATCGGGACGGAATATGCGGCCATGCTGAAAAACATATATGCAATCGCTGCGGGAATCGCGCACGGACTTGGTTATGGCGATAATTTCCAATCCGTTTTGATGAGCAATGCTATTCGAGAAATGAAGAAATTCATTCGCAAGGTGCACAAAATGAAACGAAACATCAACGACAGCGCGTATCTCGGCGATCTATTGGTTACGGGTTATTCGGTTTTTTCGAGAAACAGGATGTTTGGAAATATGATCGGCAAAGGTTACACGGTTAAAAGTGCGATGATGGAAATGAGCATGGTCGCTGAAGGCTATTATGCTGCGAAAAGCGCTTATGAGCTGAATCAAAAATATGAGGCCAAAACGCCTATCATTAATGCTGTTCACGGAATTTTGTACGAAGGCAAGGAAGCGAAGAAAGTGTTTAAAAAGCTATCTGAAAAACTGGATTGATTGAGACAATATTAAGTTTGATTCTACTATTTATGAGCGACACATTTTTAAGTAAGCTGAATCAAATTTTAAAAAAAAATGCGGTTTTTCCGCAACGTTGGAATAAAGCAGATTGTTAACTTACCTTCAGGGAAGGGGCGAATATCATCCCTAAAATTTATCGAGTGATTCCGTTACGGTTTTTCCGCATTCTTTGTTAAAAAATTCGAGATTGGATTCAGTCGTAACAGTTAATATAAACATATGAATGAAAGATGGAAAAGCCAGGTTTCTTACGGTCTGATCTGGGGAGGCGTATTCACGATCATTATGATCCTATTCGGTTTAAATGAAAAGCCGCTAAGAGAATTGCTGACATTCCACGCATTGATACGAAGTACGTTAATGACGCTGTTCGGAATATTTGTCCTGGGATATTTTAGATGGAAAACAAAGATTGGAAATAAGCAATAGTAACAAGT
>CBDUBJ010000108.1:0-5253 GCA_965365355.1 uncultured bacterium | reverse complement strand
GGACATTCACTTAAACACTTCGGCATTTCATCATTAGCCCCGATGGGAGCGGCATCCTTTTAAACCTCAAAGGTTTTAAAAACCTTTGAGGTTTGAAAGATAGAGCGGACAGCGGGACGACAGCTGATGAAAAACCGCAAATTTTCTGCTCCCAAACAAAAAAACCATTAATTTGTAACCGAAAACCTATTTTGCCTACCAACGGGACATGAGTGACGGATTGGAACAATCTTTTGTAAAACAGCTTAAGGAAAATCAGAACATAATCCACAAGATTTGCCGGCTTTATACCAAGGGCCAGGATGCGCATAACGATCTGTTCCAGGAAATCACGATCCAACTGTGGAAGGCATTTCCGAAATTTCGCGGCGATTCGAAATTCTCCACCTGGGCTTACCGCGTTGCATTGAATACCGCCATTACGCTGTACCGGAAAAGTACGCGCACGGTTTCTACCATCGAATATGAAAGCGGCAAGCACTTCATCAAACAGGACGAATACAATTATGAGGAGGAAGAGCAGCTCAAACTCCTCTACGAAGCCGTGTATCAGCTGAATGACATCGAGAAGGCACTGATATTCATGTACCTCGAGGATAAAGATTACGCCGAAATATCGGAAACACTTGGTATTACGGAGGTTAATGCGAGAGTGAAAATGAACAGGATCAAAGGAAAACTAAGGAAAATTTTAAATCCGTAACAATGGAAGAACTGGATTTACTCAAAAAAGACTGGAAGCGGAATGAGAATTCGTTTTCGCAGCTTTCGGAAAAGGAAATATATAAGATGCTTCACCGGAAGTCATCATCGCTTGTGAAATGGATATTGATCATCAGCATTCTGGAAGTATTGCTATGGACATTGCTCAGCGTATTTTTCACGATGGACGATTACCTGAAATCGATGAAGCATGAAATACTTGTTGTTTTCTTTACGGTCATGACCTATTTGAATTATGCTATCATTTTGGTCTTTATCTACTTATTTTACAAGAATTACAAGAGCATAAGCACGACCGCATCGACAAAACAATTAATGAAAGACATTTTACGGACACGAAAAACTGTACAGTATTACGTTTGGTACAACCTTGCAATGATGATACTCAGCTTTATGCTGGGGATTGTTTTGGCGTTTTTGTATAGCCCTGATCTCGAGGCGTTCAGGGTCAAAATCACAACTGAAGCAAAATCTATGTTTTTTACAATCCTGATCATGCTTGTAATTATTGCAATAGCGGCATTCATTTTCTGGCTGTTTTACCGCTTATTATATGGTATATTGCTGCGGAAACTTTTGGCCAATTATAAAGAACTAAAAAAAATAGATCTATGAAGAATTATTTGTTGAACATCGGACTTTCGCTACTGGGGATTGCCGCTGCACAATCGCAAAATACGCTGCTGTACAAAATTACAGGGGAAGGAATCAAGCAGCCATCATATCTTTTTGGAACGATCCATCTTACCTGCGATGCTACGCTCGATGCGAAGACATTGGAAGCAATGGACAAGACTTCGCAGTTGTATCTGGAACTCGATATGGACGATCCGAACTTGCAGTCTTCGATGATGGCCGGCATGTCGATGAAGGATAAAACCCTGACGACGCTGGCATCCGAGGCGGATATCAAAATTGTGGATGCCTATCTGAAAGACAAATTGGGAATGCCGGTTGTCGCCTTAAATACGATCAAGCCTTTTATGGTAAGCTCGATGATGCTTCCAATGATGCTTGGCTGTCCCGTTGCGTCGATAGAAATGGAGCTTGTAAACGTCAGCAAAAAGCAAAATGAAGAAGTTTTCGGATTGGAAACGGTTGCCGAGCAATTGGCAGTATTTGATGCGATTCCGTACCAGGTCCAAATGGATGAATTGGTGAAGTCGGTCAAAAATAAATTCGAAGACGATAAAAAGGAACTTCAGAAAATGCTTGATGTTTACAAATCGAAAGATGTAAATGCAATCATGAAAATGATGGACGAATCCGATAATAAGATCACTTCGGTTTATCAGGATCAGCTCCTAAATAACAGAAATAAAAACTGGATACCTAAAATCACTTCGATCGCGAAACAGAAGCCGACCTTCTTCGGTGTCGGCGCTGCGCATTTAGGTGGCAAAATGGGTGTTATCGAATTATTGAAGAAGGCAGGCTATAAGGTTGAGCCGGTTCAATAACGCCATTCGCGTTTTTTATTGAGTTCTTCTTCTTCCTGACGGATTTCTGGCGGGATGACTTTTAAAAATGAAGGATGCTGCTCGATGGCATACTCGATCTTTTCGACGATCTCTTCTATGGTATCGTTATCGTAATCGATCTGGAGCGGTTCTTTGATGATAAATGATTGAAGGATGCCTTTTTTCTTCACCATCAGTCCTTTTTTATCGAATGCCCTGCGGAATCCATCGATTACAATCGGAACTACTATGGGGCGGTGCTGCTTAATAATGTGCGCCGTTCCTTTTCGCACGGGCTTAAACGACTTGGTAGTGCCTTGCGGAAAAGTAATGACCCAGCCATCGTTCAGTGCGACTCGGATATTTTCCGTATCATTTGGATTGACGTCACGCTTTACATCCTGGCCACCGGCGCGCCACGTCCTTTCCACGGTAATCGCACCGACATACGATAGGATCCGCGGCAGAATTCCCTTCTGCATCGTTTCTTTTGCCGCGACGTAATAAATGTTGAGTTTGGGATGCCAGAGATAGCCAATGTTCCGAATGTGGTCAACGCGTCCGCTCAGGCTGGCATTGAATACGTGAAACATCGCAACGACGTCAGCGAAGTAAGTTTGATGATTTGATATAAAAAGAACATTTCGGTCCGGAAGATCTTTAATGATTTCAGAGCCATCAATGTAAAGCTCATTAAAACCGCGATATCTTCTGTGCGTCAATGCCCCGAAAATCCTGATCAGCCATTTTTTGATCCAAAGGATATGGCCAAAAGGATTTCGTTTGATTAATCCCATTTGTTAAAAAAGTTGCGCGGCAAACATACGAATTACTGCAAGTTACATCGAGGCTTTTAACACTTCTTTCAGTTCGCTGAGCATCATCGCCGTAGCGCCCCAAACCACGTTTTCACCAACAACAAAGCAAGGAACTTCGATCGATTGGGAATATGAAGTTGCCATTTTTCTGATTTCAATATGTCCGTCATTGAGCAGATCGGCCAATGGCAATCCGATCACTCCTACGACTTCACGTGGATCGGGAACAAATTCCGGAAATTCCGTACAAACGGCCAAAAACGGAGAGACCAAAAAATTACTGGGTGGAATATAAACATCCGAAAAACTTCTGATGACGCCGATTTTACTTATCGGGATGCCGATTTCTTCACCGGTTTCCCGCAATGCAGCATCCAGCGAAGATTCATTTGCTTCAATTTTCCCACCCGGAAAAGCGATTTGGGCTGAATGGACGCCGTTATAGGAATTGCGTTGTATCAGCACAAGTTCTGCCTGTTCACCATTTGGATAAACCAGCATCAATACTGCAGCCCGCCTGGGATTGGCTTCGGATAAATTTAAATTCTGTATCAGCGCACTTCTTTCGGGTGGCGACATTTTCGCATGTGCGTTTTCGCCGGGAAGCGTGGCATTTAATATCTTTGGTATTGACGCGCTGAAATTCTTGAAACTGGTCATTTCGCGAAGATAATCCATAAAAACAATACGCAAAAATGTACAGCAAAGCCGAAATGCAGCAAATGAAGAGAGAATTCTGGATTGCATTTGCCGAAAAATATCCTCGAAAATGGCTGCTTTATGATACGAAGATCAAAGACTTCTCATTTAAATTCGACGTGAGCAACCGGTCTGCCAGCGTCCTGCTCGATATCGAATCGCGTGATGATCTCAAGCGCCATGCTTATTTTGAAAAACTTGAAAGCCTGCACACGATCCTTCGCGATGAACATATTTCCGATTTGGTTTTTCATCGCGATTTGACACTCGAAAGCGGAAAAGTAATCAGTAGGGTTGTCGTGTCGAAGGATAATGTCGGCGTCAGCAATCGTAGTTCCTGGGATGACATATTTGATTTCTTCAATGAGAAAATGGATGCGTTCGAAATGTTCTTTTATGAGTTTGAAGACTATATCAAATCAATATGATCCCATAATTTAAAACATCATTGCGGTCGATACTTATACTGTAAGTTAATTGGGCGTGCCCCTCGCTTTGTACACTACCGCCTGAATGATCAATAAAACTGGCTCGGGTCGGGCTGTCCGCGCTACGCGGTAGCTTGCTCCCATCCCTCACGCGGTAAGGGAAGTATTGAATACCTCGGAAGCAGCAGTAAATCTTATAAACTGCAATGATAATCTTATAACGACAGTTCCCTGCGACGCAAGTAATTTCGTGAGAAGAAACTCGTTAAACACCAATTTAAAATAAAAATAAAATGGATTCAAAATACATCATTACACGTCTTAAAACCACGCCTTACAAATATCCAACGGTTGAAATTTTGCGTGACCGCCTTAAAAATGTCGACCAGGAAAAGAAACAACAAATTGTTTCCAGTCTAAAAGTCGAACTGTGTCGTGAGTGTAATCTCGACATTTACGATCACCTTGTTGAACTGTTGTACAAAAAGCCGCTTGCTGCGTAGCACTTTATTTTATTTGGTCGATAGTCGTAAAGTCATAAGGTCTTAAAGCCAAAATGTTTTAACGTCCTAAATCTATTAAATTTGATTCCGATTTAGAAGTGTCGTGAATCGAAGAAATAATCATAAACATATTGAGCCTTGTGACTACGTGGCATCTAAGTCCAGTTGTGAAAGTAAGTCGGCGAGACACTTTAGCCGAAATAGGACATGACGACTCAGCCCAAATTGGCAAAACAAAGCCGACTTTTCAGTCTGGGTCTCTACTAAAAAGGCGGCGCAGTCGTCCCGATAGCTATCGGGACGACTGCGCCGCACCCATAAAAAAAACCAATCTTTTCAGGGCCGGGTTCGCTAATGAACCGAGGATATAGCCCGAACGGAGCGCGGTTAAAGGCGGCGATACGAGCCCCGATAGCTATGATCGGAACGACTGCACTGCTCCGCTTAAAAGCAAGACCCGAGGCAACGCCGAATTGGCGCAGCAAAGCCCGACTTTCCTGTCGGCTTTCCACTAAAAAAGGCAGTGACACGAGCCGACAGGCGACTGCGCCGCACATAAGAACTCCAACCTTTTCAGGTTTGGGGTTCACTAAAGACCCGAGGGCGAAGCCCGAACGGAGCG
>CBDUBJ010000107.1:0-5266 GCA_965365355.1 uncultured bacterium | reverse complement strand
TCCAAATCCGGTAACAGATGTTCTGCATTTTCCCGCATCTGAAGAAATTTCAAAAATTGAAGTTTATGATCTGGCGGGAAGGTTAATAATTGTGAGCGGCGTATTTGATAACCAGGTTGATCTGCACCAATTAAAAAGCGGGCAATATGTTTTACGGGTGCACGGCGAGAATGGCATTAAAAATATCAAAGTGATCAAAGGTTAATTCAGAATTTTTGGACACGAAATATCCGGGAACATTTGGCGAACGAATTAAATCCCTCAAATGTACCGGCGATTTTTCATCTTCTTTTGCCGGTCCCAAATAAGCAAAAGCCCCTCGCCTATCATATTTTGCGAAAGAGCTACGCACCGGTTTTGCATCGAGACGGGAGCCGTTCGTGCTGCGTCCTCACTCGCCCATCTCTCATGGCAAAGACCATTGCTTGCTTTTCTGGCGCAAAATATAACTATGGCGATAAGCAGCCGCGTGTTCCATCTGACAGAATTCTTCGCTTTGGCAGAATAATAAGTGAGCGACGCGAGTACTTTGCGCCATCCATTATCCTAATATTAAATGCTTCGCGCCTTTGTGCATTCGCGGTAAAAGCTTAAATCAATTTCGTCCTATATTATTCACGTTCGTCCAAGAAGCTGGTTTATTCCCAAAAAAATAATCACTTTTGGTTTTTAAAGTAAAAATGCGGACAGAAAAATTCAACATCAGCAGATTCCTGGTCGAAAACCGATGGGTTTGGCATTTCTGCTTCTGGATCTTTTACGCGCTGTATGTATTCAGGAGTTATTACGTGACAGTGCTGCACTATCCGGCTTATTTGCATTTCATGCTGGTTTCGGATATGTTCTTTGTCGGATTTGTATACCTAACGCTCTTCCTGTATAAGAAAATGGTCCATCAGCGCAGAGCCGTTCTATTCCTGTTAGTTGGCGCGCTGCTTTGGATCGCATTCATATTCTGGCGGATCTTTTTGATGAAAACGATGATGCAGTCGATTCCGGATGTTGCAAATTCAAAAGTCGACCAGATCTTTCTGAGCAATCTTCCGACCTACGTCATCTTCTACATTTTCGTTGTAGTATTCAAATATCTGAAAGACAGTTTTATCCTTCAATACAATCAGAACCAACAGCATAAAATGCAATTACATTTTGAACTCGAGAACCTCAAAGCACAGATTTCGCCGCATTTCTTATTCAATACGATGAATAACTTTTACGGATTAGCCGTCGAAAATTCAAGAAAATTGCCTGATTTGATGATTCGTTTGGCTGATTTGCTGCGTTATTCTTTATATGAAACGCGTCAGGAGAAAGTTTCATTAAAAGATGAGATCGATTATCTGACGAATTATGTAGAGCTGGAAAAGATCCGTTTGGAATCAAATCTCGATATTAAATTTACTGTCGATGTACGAAATGCCGGCAAGTATCAGATCGCGCCATTACTCTTTATCGTATTCATCGAAAACGCGTTTAAGCACGCTCGAAATACCATCGATGAACCTGTGTATATTGCCATCAATCTTGCCGTTTCCGCAAATGATATCCTGACACTGAATGTCACGAACAATCACAACGCAAACGCGCAGAACAATCTCACAAATGAAAATGGCATCGGTTTGGAAAATGTCAAAAAAAGGCTGAGCGTCATCTATCCGGATGAGCACGAACTTAAATTCCATCACGACGATAAGATCTACAAAGTCGAACTGAAAATCGATCTGAAATAAATGGAGAACAATCACAAATATCGATGCATCATTGTCGACGATGAGCCGATTGCCAGAAAGATCATTTCCGGGTATGTCGCGCAGATCGCTCTTTTGGAGAATGCGGGTGAATGTAAAAATGCGGTTGAAGCCTTGGAACTGATCGCAAGGGACAACTCAATTCAGATTGTTTTTTTGGATATCAATATGCCGAATCTGACCGGTTTGGCGATGGCAAAGATTGTCCGAAACGACATCAAGATCATTTTCACCACTGCGTATTCCGAATATGCGGTGACAAGCTATGAAGTGAATGCGATCGATTATCTTCTCAAGCCTTTTTCATTTGAACGGTTTGCCATTGCTGTTTTTAAGGCTGTCGACAGTTTGCGGATGGTGAAAAACACAGTGCATGAAACTGCGCATCAGGAAAAGACTATTTATATCAAATCAAACGGAATGAGCTATCCCGTGTCGCTGAGTGATATCCATTATTGTGAGGCCATGAAAAACTATACGAAAGTTATCCTCAGCAATGGCAAAGTCCTTACGCCGTTAACTGCGTTTTCAAGAATGGAGCAGGAACTTCTTAAAGAAAGTGATGATTTTCTGCGTGTTCATCGATCCTTTATAATTTCGAAAAAACATATTACAGCAGTTAAAAATACTACGGTAATGGTTGGTTCTTCGGAAGTGCCCGTCGGCCTGCAGTTCAGAGAGGCGTTTTTGGTCGCGATAGGAAAACGATAACTTCAAAGTACGCAGCAAAAGGCTTTTTCAGAAATTATGTTGTATCATTGCGATCCTACGCTGAAAGCTGAATGCGCATAGCTGACAGCATTCTTAATAACTCCACTTCTTTTCAACATCACAACCACATCGACCTTGCTACATTTGCCCACCAACATCTACTATGGGAGCATTTGTCATCAGCAAAAGGATCAACGGCGATTTTAAATTCACGTTCGCCACACGACGTGGGAAAACTGTCTTTACGAGCATTGGATGCCGCGACAAATCCGATTGTGAAAAGATCATCGACGCACTGCGCGAGAACGTATCGCAATTTACTTTTACGAAGATACGTCAATCGTCGGGGAAGTTTTTTTTCAGGATTTCGAAGGATGGATTGGTGCTGGCGAACAGTCGGAAGTTCACAACTGAATTGTTGATGCAAAAAGGTCTCAACGATTTCTTGGATCGTGTTGTGAAGACGGAAACTTTGGATTTTTCGGAACAGGAGTTTGTTTTTGGTTCTGTTGGAGAAGATGTTGATAATGTTGTGGCTTAAGCCGCCGGTGCTTCCATGTTTGGTTCTCTTCCAGGCAAAAGAATAGAAACTTCTACTTCTTCTTTCCAAAAATCCTTTTCCCTATCATCACAATTAAAACAACAGCTACCCCGACAACCAATCCAATCAAAAATTCCTTTACAATATCCGGCCACGCCGGAAGCACATGATGCAGAAACTCTACATTATGCACAAAAATCCCACCTGCAACCAGCAGCAACGCAATCGTACCTACGATCGCCAAAACTTTGATGATGATTGGTAGCGACTTCACCAAAGCATTGCCCACCTGATATCTTATACCCTTATTTGGATCGCGTTTCATCAGGCTTAAACCCGCATCATCCATTCGGACGATAAGCGCGACGATACCATAAACACCTACTGTCGCCAATATCGCAACAACGGACACGGTCAGGATTTGTATCGTAGTGGTTTTATCCAGAACACTTCCCAAAGCAATGATGACAATTTCGACGGAAAGGATAAAATCCGTCGTGATCGCCGATTTAATTTTAGTTTTTTCTATATCAGCATCTTCCTTAATTTCTTCAATGACTTCATGACCATGCTTTTTTCGGTGAAACAAAAATTCCACTATTTTCTCGGCGCCTTCGTATGCTAAGTAAAGTCCGCCCAAGATGAGCACATATATTATCGCAACGGGGAAAAAGACATTTAATAATAGGGCCACCGGCACAATGATCACTTTATTGATAAATGAACCTTTCGTGATCGCCCATAACACCGGCAGTTCACGCGACGACAAAAACCCTGTCGCCTTTTCGGCATTTACGGCAAGATCATCGCCCAGAATTCCGGCGGTTTTTCGCGTTGCCACTTTCGCCGTTACCGCAACGTCATCCATCAATGCCGCGATATCATCCAAGATCGCAAAAAAACCTGAGGCCATAGCTAATATTTTAGGAGCGTAAAATTAGCTATAAATCATAAGATGACGCAGCATTTTTTACAGCTGGATCAGAGATCTTTCAATAGAATCAGTCGAATATCAGTATGTTTGAAGCAATCTATTCCATATATTGCGGTGCGACAAATTGTCCATTCAATACATCACATGAAAAACCTTATCGTCCTATTTCTGGTGGCCATATTTGCGAGTTGCCAGACGACCACGACGGATCGATCGTTCAAAACCATCATGATCCGAGCTACAGGAGAAGTCGAGACCGTTCCCGATGAGGCTAAGTTCCATATTTCGCTAAACTGCCTTGAAAGTACGGTCAAAGCATCTAAGGCTTGCCTCGTGACAAAATCGAACGAATTGATCAGCAGACTGCAATCGCTTGGAGTTTCTAAAAATGACATCCTGACCACATCCGTGGATCTGAATAAAAGCTACACCTGGCGAAACAATTCAAATGTATTTGACGGTTATAACAGTTCCACGACTTTGATCATTACAGTTAAAAACATCGATACGCTCGATGAAATTTATACTGAATTGCTTGAGAACAGAAACCTCGAACTGGGCGGACTTACCTATTCCCATTCAAAGATCGACAGTCTCGAAAACGAAGCGTATGCAAAAGCGCTTGCAAAATCAGGACTGCTTGCAGATAAGTTACTTGACAAACTGCCTGAAAACGAGAAGGAGGTTTTAAAGATCGGCAATGTCGAAATTTCTTCATCTATGCCCGAAATGACGCAAGATGCGTACAAAACAGAACAAGCAAGGCCTGTGTCAGCGCAGAACATCGCAATGAGTGCCGGAATGGTTAAGATCAATGCCACACTATATGTTGAATACCGGATCGATTAAATAAGTCGCCTTTTAAATGCATTTTCTCACTTCGTTTTTTTTACTGATATCTCTTTTATGGGTAAACTCTCCGGAAACCACTTCATTTCACGGTCGGGTCACTGCAGTTAAAGATGGCGACACGTTTAAAATTTTGCATAATGGGAAAGAAGAAACCGTCAGACTGCTGCACATTGATTCGCCCGAGAAAAAACAGCCATTCGGCAGCAGGGCCAAACAGTATGCGTCTGCGCTCTGCTATGGAAAATTTGTGACTGTCGTTGGTAAAGACCGTGACCGTTATGGCAGATTGCTTGCTGAAGTTTTCGTGGGAAAGAATTGCGTCAATAAAATGATGGTTAGCGCAGGCATGGCGTGGCATTTTAAAAAGTATTCGAAAAATGTGGAATATTCCAACCTTGAGATGACTGCTCAAAAAAGATCCCTTGGACTGTGGCAGGATAAAAAAGCTGTTGCACCGTGGGTTTGGCGGAAGAATAAGAG
>CBDUBJ010000106.1:0-5308 GCA_965365355.1 uncultured bacterium | reverse complement strand
CTTCAAAAATTGCCAGAGAACCAACTCAATTAATGCCTCTTTAATGCGATCAATCTATACAATCGCAAAGATTGTTAAAAATGTTTGTATTATTGATTTAAAAAAAATATTGTGACGAAAAGGTGGAGCCGAAAACCACTTTAATCAACGGGGAGTAACTGAAAATCCGTAAGAGTAGGAACAAATCCAAAACAAACCAAAACATGATTGCAAATTTTTTTACAAAGGCGGCCGCGTGCCTCACATTAATGCTTTTGATGCACCATAATTGTATCGGCCAAACAGCTGACGAACTCAAAGCAGAACGCGAAATGCTGAAGGCCGAAATGAAATCGAAGGATGCGGAAGAGCGCAAAGCAAAGTTTGAAAAACTGTCGGCGCCAAAACCTTCTGGAATCTCCAGCGTAGACGGATTGGCTGAGAATTCATCCAAATTATTGATTTCAACCAAAGAGATCAATGCATTGGTTCCCGAAATGTACAAGCGTACCATTGGTGAATCTGTTGATGGGGTTGCCGACGTGACCGTCAAAAAGCCAACACTGGCTGAGCTGACAAGCCTGGCTGCAAACCTGACCATGCAAATCAAGACAGCCGGCGAAATGAGCGCAAATGTAACTTCGGCCACCTCTGATGTGAAAAGTGCCGGAATGATGCAGGCGCCAAAAGGCACAAAGTCGCTGAGCTATACTAAAGACGTCCTGGCATTGGTGCTTCCTGAGCTCCAAATGAACATGAAGGTGGTAGGAAATCTTATTTCCACACTAAAATCTTCAGGGAATTATTAATATGAAGTTTTTATACTTTCTATTGGTATGCGGAATTGTGAGTGGCCTCTCTGGTTACTCACAAACCGCTAAAACGGTTGTTGGCGTCGCGGCCTTCACATCTGAAGTTAACTCCAAATATTCAGGTGCAGTTGCTGAACGAGTCGTACAGATTGTGACCAACTCCCGCCGCTTTACCGTAGTCGACCGAACAAGTTACGATAAAGTCAAAGAAGAACTGGAATTCCAAAAGACCGAGGTCTTTCTCGACAGCAAGAACACTGTGAAACAGGATGTCGCTTTAGCCGCACAGCATATGATCGTCGGCAATATCTTAAAAATGAGCGTTTATGCGATGAAAAATACCGATGGCAGCATTAACGGTTACAAAGCCAGCGTTGCTTTTACACTTAAGGTAAACGAGGTAGAAACAGGAATGACAACAGAGGCGGAAAATTTCCAGACCGATGTCAGTCCGCTGATGCTTTCTCCCGAAAGTGCAGTAAACGAGGCTTTAAATTCGGTAAATTCCAAATTGATGGCCTATTTCATCAAAACGTTTCCGCTGACCACGAAAATAAGCAAGATCCTTACAACCAAGAAAGAAGCGGCATCGACTGTATTAATTGCAGGCGGCAAGGAGTTTGGCTTTAAAGAAGGCGACAAACTGATCGTGGAGAAAAGCGAGCTTATAGACGGCAAGCCTTATCTATCGCAAATCGGTGAAATCAAAATTGCCAAAATTGCCGGCCCTGACTTTTCGGAGTGCCTGGTTTCTGATGGCGGCAAGGAAATCTTGTCACGCTTCAATTCTGCCGAAAAAATAACTTGTAAACTCATCGTAAAATGAAAACATCACATCTAAAGGCTGCCGTTGTGTGCGCGATTCTACTATTCTGTTCGGGTATCGCATCTGCGCAAAAAGCCAAACCTGGCGGGCAGGTCAATTTCGTAACGGAAAACAGCGGAACCATTACGCTTCGCTCAACGGGAATTGGCGCCAACCAGCAAAAAGCCATCAACGATGCGGAAATTAATGCAATTAATGCCTTGTTGTTTCGTGGGTTTCCTGATTCTACTCAAAAAACCGCATTGATTGGTTCAAATGAAGTGGAAGAGAAAAGAAATCATGCTGCGTATTTCGACTCCTTCTACAAAGAAAGGTACAAATCGTTCATCATGTCGAGCGTTCCTGTGTCAAATTACGCCAAGCAAAATAGTGGAAAGAAGGGCTTATCAATAGATATCAAGGTCAATTTAACGGCCTTAAAAAGAGACCTTGAAGATAGTAACGTGATTCGAAAATTCGGATTTTAAAACAACAACATGAAATATAAATATTTTTATTGCCTTGCGGTTCTCATCTGCATGTGCCTCAATAATTTTAGTTACTCACAAGTCGCATCGACCGCCTCCGGCGGGCAGGTGGTTACAGTGCAGCCAAAGATCATGGTGATTCCGTATACCAAAGAAGGAGAGGATTTGAGAACAATCCTCGAAAAAGATCCGAACAAAAGGATCGCAATAACCAAAATCAAGGAAGGTTTTGACAGCCGCGGTTTTACAACAGTCGATTTTGTCGCCAAATTAAAGGTTGCCAAAGACAACAATGTGTTTACCTCCGATAACCAAACTGATATGAAATCGCAGATCATTCAAATGTCGGGTGCAGATATTTACGTCCAAGCCGAGGTTATAACAGACAATAGCACATCTGGCAACAATGTTAAGCTGATTCTTACCGCCTACGAAGCATCTACAGGAAATTCACTTTCAAATAAAGTGGGTGAAAGTGGAAAGTTTTATACCGAGGATTACGGAAAACTGGCTTCGAAAGCTGTTGAAATCTGTATCGAAGATTTTCTTAATGTCATGCAGGCCAAGTTTACTGATATTGTGAATAATGGAAAATCTATACTTATCGATATTAGCTTTAGCGCCGATTCTGCTTATACGATGTCGTCAGAACTCGGACCTGATGCCTTGCCATTATCCGACCAGATTGAAATGTGGATGGAGAAAAGCGCATTCAAGAATAATTACCATATTCAGGGAACTACGGATACCCGAATGATTTTGGACGACGTCAGAATTCCGTTGAAGGACCAGGCTACCGGGAATAATTATAATCCTAACAAGTTTGCACTTGAAATGTTTAAATTCTTTAAATCAGTTGGTCTCCAACCTGCTAAAGATGTAAAGGGAAGTACAATATATATCACCATTAAATAATAATCATGAAAAAGATTTATGCAATAATCGGATTTCTTTTTACGCTCATATCTGCAGCACAAACCAATGACATCGGGAAGATATCGCTTTCGGTCGTTATGCCGGACTATATTGCGGGGCTCAATGAGGAACAACTTGCCAAACTCGACACAAAAATTACACAGGTGGTAACGGCCTCAGGAATTTCGGATTCGGGTTATGGCAGCAACATTGTGATCTACCCGAAGATCGGCATTGGCGAGGTCAATGTCGTTGAAGGCGGAATGCAGAACATTACGCAAGTTACATTGGACCTGGCATTATTCGTCAAACAAACCGAAAGCAATATTATGTTTTCATCGGTTAGTAAGACGCTCAAAGGAAGCGGTAGCAGTAAGGAACTTGCTATTTCGAACGCCATCGGCAAGATATCTCCAAAGGATCCCGATTACGTTACATTTATCGAAAAAAGCAAAAGCAAAATCACGCAATATTTCGAATCTAAATGTGGTGATATCATAAAAAGGTCGGATGTTTTAGTTCAAACGCAACAATTTGAGGAGGCCTTGGGATTATTGATGTCCGTTCCGGATGCCGCGAGCTGCCATGATCAGGTGCAGCAAAAAGCGGTCGCGGTATTCAAAGAGTTTCAAAAAAAGAACTGTACAAAACAAATCCAATTGGCTAAAAATGCATTGGCATCAAAGGATTACGCGCAGACCTTGGACGTATTGTCGGAAATCGATCCGTCGGCGCCGTGTTACAAAGAATCACAGGATGTGGTGCGATCGATAGAATCGAAGATCAGCGCTGAAGAAAAAAAGCAATGGGATTTTCAAATGAAGCAATATAATGATGCGGTTTCGCTAGAAAAGCAAAGGATAAATGCAATTAAGGATGTGGCCGTGGCATATTATAAAAGCCAAACTTATGATGTGAATTATACGGTGATTGTAAAATAGATTCTTTATAAAACTTCTCCTACTCCGTTTCTTTTATAATACAATATAGGAAACTTTCAATTCTTCATCTTGTGGAGTCCAGAAACCACATATAATCAACGGGGCGTAAACGAAAAGCCAAATGAGTAGTACCGAATTAAAACAACTAAAATGAAAAAATTCATTATTGTAGCTGCACTTATAATTGGGAGTAACTTCAGTATAAAAGCTCAAGAGAGAACTGGGGTCGGAATTATGCCCTTTACGTATGTTTCAGGAGCGGCAACGGTGCAAGATGTAAACTCTATTCAGGAAACGGTAACAAACGCATTCGTTAAGACTAAGCGATTTAATATTGTTGACCGTTCGAAAATGGATGCCCTTAAAAAAGAGAAGGAATTACAAAAGACCGAAGACTTTATTGACGGCGCTGTAATAGCGCAGGGCATTTCTTTGGGGGCCAACTTTTTGGTTGCTGGCCATGTGATTTCAGCACAAGCTGAACGTATGGAAACTACCCCAGACCAAAAGACTGGGAAAGTAACTGTAACCTATAAAGCCAAATTATCGATAAGTCTAAAGGTTATCGATGTTGAAACGGGACAAGTTATTTCATCTGAAACCATTCAACCTAAGGGTGGTAGTGCACTTGGAGGAATGTTTGGCATGAGTCCTTCAACACCGCAAGCCGCGATTTCCAAGGCAATTAAGGATATCGAAGACAAAGTTGATGAATTCGTAAATAAAAATTTCCCTGCCTCTTTTCCAATAGTGGAAATTCAGGAAAAGGATGGTAAAGGCAATGCCACCAAACTAATGATTGCCGGTGGTTCAGGTTTTAATCTAAAAAAAGGGGACAAATTAAAGGTGGTCGAGATTTCGTTTATCGATGTAAATGGCAAAAGTCTGGAGCGGCGAAAAGAATTGGGAGAACTAAAAATCATTAAAGTAGAAGATGAAAATTTTTCTACGTGCTCGGTAAGTTCAGGTGGAATTGATATCAATTCCAAATTTGAAGCTAAAGCCAAATTGTTAGTTTTGACAAAGGCCTAATAATTTAATTTCATAGTTGCCTCGAGCACAATTTTAGGACTGCACGATTGCAGTCCTAAAATTACAGCCATATTCTACAAAAATTTGCTATTTGAAGAATTCGTGTATGTGCACTGTTTTTTGTGCAACGAGACCATATTGCTGCGGTAAATGATCCGAAATTCTTTGCCACACAAGTTAACCTAAGTGCTGTATATCTTAAAATACCTGTTGTAATTTACTTTAAACCGTCATTCCGCTTAATTCTGCCGACCATATTGAAGATTACCTAAATTCGGTGCCGAGAACAGTATTGTGATCACGCAGGATTTGCAAAATAGCGCGAATTGTATATCA
>CBDUBJ010000105.1:0-5376 GCA_965365355.1 uncultured bacterium | reverse complement strand
CTCGGTATTGCCGCCGTTCCGTTTTTGGGCCTGCTGCACGGGATCTTCATCGGAAAATATAACTTTAAAGTTATTCGACAGCAGTTATTTTACGAGGACCTTCCGGACAGTTTCGATGGATTTACGATAACCCATATTTCAGACATCCATAGCGGCAGTTTCGATAACGAGGAAAAAATCCGGTATGCCGTCGATCTGATCAATGAGCAAGCATCGGATATCGTGTTGTTTACAGGCGACATTGTCAACTCGAAGGCCGAGGAAATGGATCCGTGGATCGATACTTTTTCAGAAATTAAAGATCCGGCATACGGGAAGTTTTCTGTTTTGGGAAATCACGATTATGGCGAATATCTCGACTGGGATTCACAGCAGGAAAAGGCGCGGAATTTTGCCGCCATCAAAGATATTCACAGAAAGATCAATTTCCGTTTATTGCTGAATGAGAATCATATAATTTCAAAAGGAGAAGATAAAATTGCCATCGTCGGAGTGGAGAACTGGGGCCACAATTTCAAGAAAGCGGGCGACCTTTCAAAAGCGTCAAACGGACTGGCAAAAGAGGATTTTAAAATTTTACTGTCCCATGATCCATCGCATTGGGAATATGAGGTAAAAGAGCATCCCGGAAATTACCATCTGACTTTAAGCGGCCATACGCACGGCTTTCAATTTGGAATAGAAATACCGGGGTTTTTGAAATGGAGCCCGGTGCAATACGTGTACAAGCAATGGGCAGGACTCTATGAAAATCTCGGGAAATACATTTATGTAAATCGCGGGTTTGGATATCATGCGTATCCAGGTCGTGTTGGAATCTGGCCGGAAATTACCGTGATCGAACTAAAAAAACGCGGCAATACTGCATAATTAGTTAAAAATGTTACATTTGTAACTCATTGCTGTAAAAAATTGAATAAAACGGATTAAAACCTCTTGCAAATGTCAAAATTCGGCGAACTTATTAATGCTCCTGTTCCTGTGCTCATCGATTTTTATACCGACTGGAATGAGCAGTCAGTTGCGATGCATCCGGTTATCAGGGACGTCGCTGCCGCACTTGGTGATAAAGCAAAAGTAATTAAGATCGATGTCGATAAAAATCAGGAACTTGCCGATGCACTTCGCATCAAAGGCCTTCCAACGCTGATGATCTACAAAGACGGTCAGATGGTTTGGAGGCAGTCAGGTGAACTCGATGCGAATACCATCATCGGACTCGTTCAGGAACAACTTCAATAATTATAAGGCTGCACATTCGTAGCCTTCTTTTTTTAGATATTCGAGCGTTCGCGGCAATACATATTCGAGATTGCGGAACGCTTTTTTGCTGTCGTGGAAAATGATGATGCTGCCCGGACAGATATTCCTCAATACATTGTCGAGGCATTTTTCAGGAGTGATCTCCACATCGAAATCGGCACTTAAGATATCCCACATATATACTTTATAGCCATCCTGTAGCACTTTCCCTGATTGCAATCTTGTCAATTTGCCATATGGCGGTCTAAATAATCTGGTTGCAATTCCGAGTTTTTGCAATGTTTGATCGCACTTGTCGACATTTTCAATATAATCGTGATAAGGAACATGCCAGCCGTTTACGTGATTGTAAGTATGGTTTCCGATGGAATGCCCGGAATTTGCAATGCTTTTGGCTATTTCGGGAAGATCTTCTACATTTTTTCCAATCAGGAAGAACGTTGCTCTTGCATCGAATTTTTGTAGTTGATCAAGAACCCAATCCGTTATTTCTTCGGTTGGGCCGTCATCAAAAGTCAGGTAGATCGTTTTGTCCTTCGACGGCATTCGCCAAACATACTTTCGGAAAAGATGACGTACAATAGGATGTGTTTTTACCCAGTAATATTTCATAAAGAAAAATGCCGCATGATACGGCATTTGTAATTATTCGTTCTCGCGGCCGAACCGCTTGAATTTTTGATTATATCGGTTGAATTCAGGCTTTGATCTTTCGTAAAATTCAAAATCTTTCCGGTCGCGCATGACTTCAAGCAAGCTTCTGTAACGCTCGATGTCGGTCATGATATCCATTGAATGCTCATTCTGGTTACGAATGTCCATTCCCGCATAGAAATCAAGGCTTTCTTTATACTTTTTAATAAGCTTCGTCAGGATAGTGCGCGCTTTTTCTTTCTCGCCAACTTCATAATATCCCGCGGCAAGCGGCTCGACCAACGTATAAAAATCATAATATTCGACCGGCATTTTTTTCATCGCAAGATCGATGACGTTTTCTGCTTTTTCCATTTTTCCTTCATTGATCAGCTGCTCCATCAGTCTGGCCATGTTCGTGCGATAGCTGATGCTGTTCTTGCGGGTTTCCGGATCGTGATAAATGTCGGGATCTTCGCCATTGCCCCAATCCCAAGACATCACGATCTTGTACATTTTCTCCGAATCGATCTGACCCATATCAAGCGGGCTCGCAGCTTTTTCGACCGATGTTTTAAGCGGCACCAGTTTGTAAACCATTCCGTCAAGCTGCAGATAATCTTTCATCCACAGATAATCTTCGTCGCCAAAGCTTCCGCCGGTAAAGTAGATCGGCCGCTTCCAGTTGTTGTTTGCCACGACATCCAGCATCATGAGGCGGTTTTTGTACAGTGCGCTCCCCTTAATAGTGAGATCAATGTACGGGACGATCGAATCGTAGTATTTCGGACTCACCACTTTATTGGCGATGACTTGTTCGCGGTTTACCGGAATACGGATTTTATCGGTTGGGTAATAGTGAATGCTTTGTCCGTTTTGGAGTTCAACCATCGACCGCGGATCGTCGCTTTTAATGAACTTCATGAATTCCGAAATCGGAAGACGCGCTTCAGTCTTTGGATTGAATACCACGAAATCAAGCTTGTCTCCAACGTATTCGCTGTGTTCGAACGAGATCGGCAGACCATCGGCCTCGTATGTTTTTCGTTTCATCTGATCGATATACCAATCGGTCATGAAAAGGCTTGTATTTACGATCTTGATATCGGTACGAATGCCTTCGATTTCCTGGGCATACCAAAGCGGAAAGGTATCATTATCACCGATGGTGTAAAGAATCGCGTTTTTTTCGCAGGAATTCAGATAATTCTTCGCCATTGCGATCGCAGTATATTTTCCTGACCGATCATGATCATCCCAGTTTTCGGCCGCCATCAATACCGGCGCCGCGAGTAACGATGCCGCAATGGCGACAGGTCCGGCAATACGCAATGACATATACTTTCTGATATAGTCGTAAATCGCATAAACGCCGAATCCGATCCAAATCGCAAAAATGTAAAACGACCCGACGAGTGCGTAATCACGTTCACGCGGTTCAAACGGGCGTTCGTTGAGGTAAATCTTTAATGCCAGGCCTGTAAATAGGAAGATTGTCAATAAGACATAGAAACTTTTGACATCTTTTTTGGCATGAAACGCAATTCCGATAAGTCCTAAAATAAAAGGCAGGAAGTAATACGCATTCCGACCTTTGTTGTTTTTGACATCAGATGGAAGATTGTCCTGCGATCCCAAATGCATTTCATCAATAAAGTTGATGCCGCTGATCCAGTTTCCGTCGAGGTTGTCATATTTGCCCTGGATGTCGTTCTGGCGTCCAACGAAATTCCACATCAGATATCTCCAGTACATGTATCCGAACTGATATTCGAAAAGAAACCCGAGGTTCGACCCGGTTGAAGGCTTTTCAATGATCAGATAATCGCCATACGTTTTCAGGAATTGGACATAACCTTCAAGATCGATTTGTTTGGTGGCAAAAGCCTGGCGGAATTCAGCAACTGTTTTTTCGACTTCTCCTCGCAATTGTCCGATTGCCGCCGCCAATTCTTCTTCGGATAGATTATTAACGTCGATTCCATATCTGCCGAGTTCTTCTTCGTAGGGATAAGTTGGATCGATGCGGAATTCAAGCGGCTCGGTAAAGCTCATGTAATTTTCCGCGTGCTCGGTGCTCCACATTCGCGGAAGGATCGTTTTGTGATTGTCGTCGCTGTTCTGCTCGGCGTTCTTATAATTGTTTGTGATGATGTACTTGCCGGTTTTGTAATCGCGTTCGTAGTTTGGTTTTTTGTCGAGATACGGACGATCTTTGTCGAGTCCGGCAAACATATCCGAAAACTGTGGCCCGTAAAACAAAGGATTGACACCATACTGCTCACGATTGTAGTACGCCAGCACTTCGGCAGCATCGGAAGGTTTGTTCTCATTGATATTGACATCGGCATTTGCGCGGATCGGCAGCATCAACCATGTCGAAAATCCAATAAGGATAAAAAGTATGCAAAGAATGACCGTATTATATTGTGGCAAACCTTTGCGGCGCGTGTAGTTCAATCCGTAGTAAAACAATCCGACGATCAATAAAAAAACGAAGATCGTACCCGAATTAAATGGCAGTCCGAGGCTGTTCACCATAAATATTTCAGCCTTACCAAATAGCGCCATTGTCCACGGTAAAAGCAATTTAAAGATAAAAAGCAGGATCGCAACAACGACAATATTGGCGATGATGAAACTTTTGACAGTAATCGTTTTATAATTCTTGAAATAATACAGAAAACCGACAGCCGGAATCGTCAGTAAGACCATAAAGTGGACGCCAAATGACAATCCGATAACAAGGCAGATGATCAGCAACCAACGGTTTCCACGTGGTTTGTGCATGTCTTCTTCCCATCTAAGTGCCAACCAAAAGGTGAGTGCGATAAACAATGATGCCATCGAATATACTTCGGCCTCAACCGCATTGAACCAAAAACTGTCTGAAAACGTAAACGCCAGCGAACCAACGAAAGCGCTGCCCAAAATCACGATTGAGTTCGAATCGTCTATTTCGGAAAACTGCGCAACGACTTTCCGTAACACGATTGTCGAGGTCCAATACATAAATAGAATGGTAAAGGCACTTGAAAAGACCGACATCAGATTTAGAAGCAAAGCAACTTTGGTATCATCCGGTGCGAACATCGCGAAAAATGCACCGAGCATCTGATAAAGCGGCGCGCCCGGCGGATGTCCAACCTGCAGCTTCGCAGCCGTCGCGATATATTCGCCGCAATCCCAAAAGCTCAGGGTTGGCTCGACGGTCAGGCAATACGTCAGGAGCGCTATGGCAAAGGCTGCCCAGCCCATGATCGTATTCCATTTATTGAAGTTCAAAGTTGGCATATAGGCGCATTTTTATTCGCATACAAAGAAAATGCTTTTTTAGTTTAAAGAAATGACAAAAACATTTTTTTGTAAAAAGTGAAATACTGCTTGCGAAAAAAAAATTATATAGTATTTTTGCACTCAGAATTTGGCCCATGGTGTAATGGTAACACTACGGTTTTTGGTGCCGTCTTTCTAGGTTCG
>CBDUBJ010000104.1:0-5424 GCA_965365355.1 uncultured bacterium | reverse complement strand
CCCCAATCCTCGCCCAATCAACACCAATTCTAATTCCCAAACCGCCACCGTGAAAAATTCCATATCTTAGATGCTTCGAATTCAAAGCCATGTATTTGGGTAAATTACTGCAGTGGCAAGATTGTTACAGATCACTTTGCTTCCAGATGGCATTGGTTTTTATTGCCTTTTTCTCAACAGCTTTATCGTATTCTCAGCCTACTTTATTTCTAACGGTCACCGCTACCGATGAAACCTGTCAGGGAAACGGAACGCTTACGTTTAATGTTTCCGGCGCCGATCCTGATTATCCTGTCACTTACACTATTTTTCAGCTGCCGGATATCACCAATCCCATTGCATTTCAAACTGCAAATTTTCTCGGCGGACGTGAAAGTGGAACCTATCGCGTCGTCGCCGAACAAAACATAGAAGGTAACGTTATATCACAGACCCAGGATGTCATTATCAATAGTAATATCACGCCCTTTTCGTATGAGATTACAAGTACGCCAACAATCTGTGGCAGCGATGGCGTTCTTCAGGTAAATGTACTTTCCGGGACCGGGACGCAATACGAGATCATTTCAGGTCCGCTCACCAGGCCGCTACAATCCTCCCCAAATTTTAGTAACCTTCCGGCCGGCGTCTACGTTGTCCGCGCCTTTAATGAATGCAACGTAGGATCGGTTATCACGCACACATTAATTTCCGATCCGGTGCAGCTTACCATTGGCGAGGTCAGTTTTCCAAGTCCGGAGCTTCCTGCATGTGATCAGATTTATGTAGGCAATTCGGTTACAGCGTCGGCAAATGACGATATTCCATTTCCGCTCGCAGTAACTTATACAATTCATCCTCCGAACGGCGGCGGGGATATAACTATTAATGATGTAGTCAACGGCGCAGGCCCGGTTTACGATCTGTCGACGATCATTCCGTTCTGGCATGCGCAATCCTATTCATATGATATCGTAGTTGTCGATGGCTGCGGAAATACCTGGGTCAGAAACAATAATGTAGTCAATCAGCAATTAGGATTGACTCTGATGCCAACGCCAAGTGATTGCGGTGAGTATGTTCTGACACTTTCCGCCTCTAATTATTTTCCTCCAATTATGGTTGAAATTATATCGGCGCCGTCGGGCTTCGATGCAGATGCGCTTAATCCTATCCATCCGGGACCGTTCAGTACCGGCGATATCACTTACGGGGATAATGACAATCCTGTTCCTTTTGGTGATTATACAATTAAGATTACGGATGGCTGCGCGCATACGGCAATTGGTCAGACAACGATTATTGACCTGCCGGACGAAGCGGTTGTCGAAATTCAGCCATATCCAGGTTGTGAGTCGGGCGAGAGCAAGGTAACGATCGAAATTCCGGGTTATACGATTGTAAGTGCCGTAGTTGAAATCGCTCCAACGACTTATCTTTTTCCACTGCCACATGACGTTTCTGAATTTATAGATGAGGAAGGCGTCCTGATCCTGGAACATTTGCCATCGGGATTTTATTCCGTACATCTCATCGATGAATGCGGCGAAGAATACGATGCCGAATTCACGGTACCACCGATGGTGACATCTTCAAGTTTCAGCAGTCGTCCTGATTGTGTTCCGGGTACAGCATCGATCAGGGTTCGCGGTAACAGCACGATCCTTACCTCCGTAATTGTCACTTCCGCTCCGACGGGATTTCCGTATCCCATTCCGTTTGATGGCACAACATTGATCAGCGCAGAAGGAATTTTTTCGATGAGCGGTGTTCCGCCCGGAAATTATTCTTTTACGACCACAAATGACTGCGGGCAAACAAACGACCTTTTAAACCAGCTCGCCACAGGATATTTGGTGACGGTCAACAACGTTTCAGTTACAAAGCATTGCGGCGCGTTTGATATAACTCTGAATCATGCATCGAATGGCGTTTCGCAGTCTTTTTGGCTTCAGAAGTTCGATGCTGTTTCGGGCACCTGGGGACATCCGGATACCGGAGTTCCATATCCAGACGGAACGTTACCTGATAATTCGAATTCATTATCACTCGTAAATAATTTTACAACCTTAAATCTGACATTTCTCGGCACATTTCGCATCATCAAGCGTATGGAATCATTTCCTAACGGCGGATCATCAGATGAATATCCGAGTTGCATAGAGATTATCCATGAATTTACATTCGATGGCAAGTTCGAGATTACAGGCTTTGCAAAATTAAGCTGCGACGGAACATTGGCAGATGTAAAAGTCTTGACGGACGCGTTACCGCCACTCATTTTCAGGATCATTGAAAAAGATGGCGCTCCGTTTTTTATCGATAACGGCCCGAATAACATTTTTACCGGACTTGAGCCGGCAGTTTATCTTTTTGAAGTGGAGCAATTCTGCGGTGACATTGAAGTGAGTTTTGCCGATGTTGCCGAACTTCCTTCAGCTGCGACAGCAACGCAGCCGCATGATATAATTGCATGCGATGATGCATCAAATGACGGCGTTGAAGAGTTTGACCTGTCATCAGTAAACGCACAGATCTTAAGTAACCAGGATCCCAATAATTACAGCATTACATACTATAGCTCGGCAAATGATGCCGGCAATTCTCAAAATTCGCTGCCTGCCACGATTATCAGCGGAAGCAAAACTATCTACGTTCGCCTCGATTATATCAATAACCCTGTCTGTTTCGACATTACATCATTTGATTTGGTTGTCAATCCTTATCCTGCAACCCAGATTCAAACCCTTTACGGAATTTGTCCGGGCGGAACGGTCACATTATCTGCCGGTTCCGGATTCGACAACTATCTGTGGTCCAACAATGCGACATCACAATCTATTGTTGTAAATGCTGCAGGCCAATATACTGTAACGGTTACAAAAAACTATGGAGATAGCATCTGCACTGCAACGGTAACGATCGATGTTGTTTTGTCGCTGCCGCCCGTTATTGATCACGTCGATACAGTCGATTGGACGGATACAGATAATTCGATTACCGTTTTTCCTGCCGATTCAGCATCTAATTATCTATACTCGCTGGATAATGCCAATTTCCAATCGTCCAATACTTTTGATGGTTTGATTCCGGGAATTTATACGGTTTACGTAAAAGATGTCGGCGAATGCGGATTTATCAAACACGAAGTTGTGCTGCTTTCCTATCCAAAATACTTTACGCCAAATGGAGACGGCTATCATGATTTCTGGCGAATTAAATTTTCCGAAGCCGAGCCAAATCTCATGACTTACGTATACGATCGTTATGGAAAACTGATCACGGGTTTCCGCGTCGACAGTCCCGGCTGGGATGGCAAACTCAATGGCGAATTCTTGCCGTCGACTGATTATTGGTTTGTGGTGGTCCGCGAAGACGGAAAAAATTACCGGGGACATTTTGCGATGAAGCGATAAAAACGGCGCAGGTTTTCAATCAAGTTAGTATCGTCTTAGAGTGAAAACTTATTAAGTGGCGGTTTTATATAACATATTAAATGAATCGCCAGTTTCAGAAACTGTTACAAATCCAAGCTTCTCATATAGAAATCTGGCCCTATTTTCTTTCAATACATTTAAATGCAACTTTCTTTTAATGTTTTTTGCAATCAATGCTCTTATTATTTTGGAGCCAATGCCTTTACCTTGAAATTCAGGAGCAATTTGAATTTGAAGTATCTCGGTCTCATTTTCATTTTCCAATATTTTTACAAGACCAACTTTAACATCGTTGACCAGAATTAATTTGGCGTTATCGAATTCAAATAAAATTCGGTCTTGATTTTCTTGTTCACTCAGCAGAATCCCGGAATTTAAAAGATGTTGGTCCATAGTAACCTTTCGTAGCCAGAGTAAATAATCCACGTCGGCGTGTTCACATTTCCGGAACGTAATAATTGCTTCTTTCATAGGAGTTTATTTCGTCGATCCCTCGAGATCTTGCATACCGCTACAATTTATAGCATAGCGCTCGTCAAACATTTCTTTCAATCTCTAAAATTGCAATCGAACGCTCCGGATGAATTCTAATGAGCAACTTCCACAATCTCATTCGGATCGTGCTTATGCCGGAATAAGAGTCCGAAAGCAATCGCCACGACCAATGCATAGATTGCAAATGCCAGCCAGATATTCTGCCAGTCTTTGCCTTCAGGAGTCGTGTAGTATTTATCGATCACATAACCGCTGACCGAACTTCCCAAAACGGCACCAAACCCGTTCGTCATCATCATAAACAATCCCTGTGCGCTTGCACGAATCTTTGGACTTGTAGTAGTTTCGACGAACAACGATCCCGAAATATTAAAGAAATCGAACGCCATTCCGTATACGATGCACGACAAAATGATCATCCATAATCCGCCTTCAGGATCACCGTATGCAAATAGTCCGAACCGCAGTACCCATGCGAACATGCTGATCAGCATTACCTGTTTGATTCCAAATCTTTTTAAGAAAAATGGAATTGCCAGAATAAACAACGTTTCCGATATCTGCGAGATGGACATGATGATAGTCGAATATTTCACAACGAACGAATCCGCATACTGAGGAACTTTTTCAAAATCCGACAGGAAAGTGTCGCCATACATATTCGTCAATTGCAGCGCTGCTCCCAGGAACATCGAAAACACGAAGAACAACGCGATCTTATACTTTGCAAAAAGCCTGAAAGCGTCGAGGCCAAGCGCTTCGCCAATCGTGGCATTTTTCGGCTTGCCACATTCACATTTTGGAAGAGTAAACGAATACACGCCTAATATAACCGCAGAAACAGCCGCGATATAAAACATATTGGCCGATGCCTTATTGCCTGTTAAGTTGGTAAGCCACATCGCAACGATAAATCCGACAGTTCCCCAAACCCGAATTGGAGGAAATACCTTGACTACATCATAATCGTTATCTTTCAAAATTGTATACGCAATCGAATTCGACAACGAAATCGTAGGCATGTAACAGAGCATTGCCGCGAGAATGACCCAAAAGAAATCGGCCGGATTGTCAACCATCGGAATGTACGCCAGCGCAAGGCCGCCCAGAATATGAAGTATGCCGTATAATTTTTCGGCATTGATATAGCGATCGGCAAGAATGCCCGTAACCGCAGGCATGATGATCGAGGAAATTCCTAAGGTCGAAAAAATAGCGCCGAATTCAGCGCCGCTCCATTGTTTGGTTCCAAACCAATAATTCCCAACGGTGATCAGCCATGCGCCCCATACAAAAAACTGCAAAAAGCTCATGACGGTCAGCCTAAATTTAATGCTCATAAATTCTGTTTTGCGGTAAAACTATAAATATTATTGGAATGTCAGTTTCTTGCGTGGACTTTATTCACGAGTTCCATCACAAGATCGAATTGCTCATCGCGGCTGAGCGCGGAATTGTCCACTTCGATTGCGTCGTCAGCCTTTTTTAAAGGTGAATCCTTGCGATGCGTATC
>CBDUBJ010000103.1:0-5558 GCA_965365355.1 uncultured bacterium | reverse complement strand
TTTCCTGAAATTGGAATTTGGGGTCCGGCAGTCGATCCGATCATGGGATTTGGCGGCGACGATATCGAAATGACAACAGCTGATGGAATCGAGTATATTTTATCAGGCTTCACATTTACGAGCGGTGCTGCAAAATTCCGTCAGGACAACAATGGAACTTTGGTTTGGAGCAATGTTGATTTCCCGACGGGAACCGCAGTTGCCGATGGCCCGAACATTTTTGTCGAAGGTGGAAGCTATACGGTTTATTTTAACCGTAATACATTGGAATATATATTTGATTTCCCATCAATCGGAGTTATTGGAAGTGCAACAGGAAGCTGGGATGTCGACATCGATATGCAGACAGGAGATGGAATCGTTTACCAGGTAAATAATATCATTTTAATCGACGGTGCGATCAAATTCAGGCAGGACGATGCATGGACAATCAATTGGGGCGGCGGCGGAATCAATCCAAATGTTCTTGTGCCGGGAGGCGATGATATTACCGTAACTGCCGGTACTTATGACATCATGATGAACAGGCAGACTTTGGAATGGAGCATTACACCATCATTGGGAATCAGCGATCAATCAACGAAGCCGTTCCGTGTATTCCCGAATCCTGCAAAGAACGAATGGAACTTCAGTTCGCAAAATCTTCCGATTGAGAGCATTGTGATTTATGACCTGACCGGCAAGATCATTTCATCGGTAAAACCTGCTGCAAATGAATCTGTTGTAAATGCATCGATGTTCGCAACCGGAACTTACTTTGCACGCGTATCATCTGCGAATGCAGTTCAAAACATTAAAGTGGTTAAGGAATAACGATAAATTGTTTCTTCATTTTGTGTAAATCCCCTGTCACAATACAGGGGATTTTTTTATGGATATATGTTATTTTCCGTTTGATATCCATTACTTTTGCACCGGATTTAAAAACAAAAAAAATGGCTACGAACAGAACTTTTACAATGATCAAACCCGATGCAGTTGAAGCTGGCCACATCGGTGGAATTATCAATATGATTACAGAAGCGGGCTTTAGGATCGTTTCGATGAAACTGACACAGATGTCGGTTGCAGATGCACAAAAATTTTATTCAGTTCACAATGCACGTCCATTTTTCGGTGAGCTTGTTGAATTCATGTCACGCGGCCCAATCGTCGCAGCGATACTTGAAAAAGAAAATGCAGTTGAAGAATTCCGTAAGCTTATTGGAGCGACAAACCCGGCAGATGCTGCCGAAGGAACAATCCGTAAGAAATATGCGAAATCGATTGGTGAAAATGCGGTTCACGGTTCAGACAGCGATGAGAATGCTGAAATCGAAGGCGCATTTCACTTTGCCGGAAGAGAGCAATTCTAATCCCAATAAAAAAGTAAATCCCGCAATTAGCGGGATTTTTTTATCTTAAAATGACGTCCTTGACTACTTCGCGACTAAGTCCGTCGTTTAAAAGTCTTATTATTTTGGATTTACCATGGGTAAGTTCCTCCCTCAAAACTGCCGATGTCAATTCGACATATAAAATGCCATTTCTCAAAGCGATATTCCTGGTATAGCTGTTGACGCCGTTTCCCATCATGCTCTTCCATGCCTCGGCAACCGCAACCTCATCGATTCCGGGCTGAAGCTTATTGGACTGAATGATCTCTTTTAGGATATCTCCAATCGGACTGTCGTTTCCAAGTCGTTTTGCCATTATTTTATCGTAAATGGAACAGCTCTTTTATAATGGTAAGTTACATTTTCGATGCTCATTACTACAAGTTCATCTTCGGTTATTCGAATTATTTCTTCTTTCCATGTGTCAAATCCGGTGGAATACTGCAGTATAATTTTGCCGCTCTCCTCTACAATGTCAAACTTTTCCACCAAACCGGTTTCGGCAAATTTTCCATCAAATTGAGGTTTGACTTTTTTTCTTACTCCTGTTGACCCATCAATTTGAAACATATCGACAGTTTCGCTGATCTTGTATTCCTTCTTTGTTCCGTCAGCAAGCCTTACCTCTGAGATTTCCCAATAACCATTTAAGTGAAGAAGATCTGCGCTATCCGCTCCGCATGATAGTATCATTAGTGCTATTGGTAAAAATACAAGATATTTCATTGAAGAATCTCTAAAAAGTGTAAGCGGCACTTAAACCAACACGGGCATATGACAGCGTAATATTTTTTTCAACCAAAAGAATTTTCGGCAATTCATATCGGGCCGCCAGCGAAAACTTTCGATTAAATGTATATCCTATTCCGACCATACCATATACGGATGCATTTGGCTGATATGGCTTTAAATCCTGTGGATTTTCTTCGGTAGTCGTAATAAAGCTACGAGTATCGCCAATTTCTCCGAATGGCAAGTTTAAACCGATAGCGCCATCGATGAAGAGATGATTTTTGTCTGCCCTGCTAAAGTGGTACCTTGGGCCGACCATAAAATTTACAGAGGTTGATTCGAATTTATAAATATCGCGCTGACGGGTATTTGAAAACGGGAACGATAATATTTTATTAAGCTCAAAATTTACCCTTTCCAATTCAAGACGGGCAAAAAATCCCCATTTTCTGGCGGCCGACAATACCTCGAATTCCCCTCCAACGCTGACACCGGGGTCCGACTTTGACGTAGAGTTTCCATCAGGAGTTGGCAAAATTAAATAAAGACCAAGATATGCTGAGAAAGCAATTGCAGCCTTACTTCTGGTTTTATTTTCATACGACACAGCAGTTCCGCCCTGACAAACATTATAAGAATTAAAAATTTCAATCAACTCATTCCTTTTATAAGGAAGCGTCGAAAATTTCGAAAAAGGATCATCCGGACAGGAAACATGGTCACGCAACTGCTGACGAAATTCCACATTCTCCTGAGGCGCGTAGATTTGCTTTACACGAAATTTTTTGTAAATCAATTGAACAGGTTTATCCATGCCATCCTTCAGATAAAAGAACTTATCACCCTGATTTCCTTCGTATGCATAAAGTTTTGCCGGGCCATCAATTAAAATACTTAAAAATACGTTTACAGGCTTAAAGTCTGCATAGCGATTGGATGTTTTGACATTTATATAATCACTGTCGTCAAGATTTACTGTAAATCGCTTGATGCGCACATCGTTGGCAATGCCAATTTCTGATATCTGAGTTGCCAAAATAGGCATCGATTCATCATTTGGTGAGTTTCGAAACCGGACTTTGGCATCCGAATTATTCAGCTCTTCGAGTTCTACCATTTGAAACTGTCCTTCATGCCGGACATTCTGGTTATCTACATAATAACCATCTTTAAATTCGCTCTGCGCGCTGGATAAAACGCAGCTAAGCAAGACGCCAAGGGCCGCGAAAGTTTTAAGTGTTTTCAATTTTGTTCTGGTAAGGTTGTTTGTGCAATAATAATCTTATTTAAATTCAAATCATTACGGATTCTAAAAAACAATCAATATTAAAAACGACGTGAATTAAACATATAGCTATATTTAAAGTCCTTGTCTAAAATTTTTCTATGAGATTAATTACGCTCTATTTGGTTTTGCTGCTCGCGGCGTGTTCAAGTGACGAATCCCACTCAACGGCTCAGATGTATTTTCCGCCCCTGAATTCTGAAGAATGGCAGACAATAACTATTACCGATCTAGGTTGGAATGAAGACCAACTGCAACCGCTGCTCGACTATCTGATTGAAAAAAACACAAAGTCATTTATAATCTTGGTTGATGGAAAGATCGTGGTCGAAGAATACATGAACGGGCACACAATGAGTTCGCCATGGTATTGGGCAAGTGCCGGAAAAACGCTAACAGCAACAATGGTTGGTATCGCCGAACAGGAAAATTTCCTGGGAATAAATGATAAGGTGAGCGACCATCTTGGAACCGCATGGACATCGGCACCAATTGCCAAGGAAAATTTAATCACTGTAAAGCACCTGTTATCAATGACTTCAGGACTAGACGATACGCTCGGAGATAACATTTCAGCGGCAAATCTGGTTTACATAGCAGACGCAGGAACTCGCTGGGCTTATCATAATGTATATGTCAAACTTCAGGATGTAGTGGCGCAGTCCGTTGGCCAAAGCTGGACAAATTACTTTAACGAAAAACTTCGCGACAGGATTGGAATGACAGGCTCGTGGATAGAGACAGGAGATGACTTAAGCGTCTATTTAAGCAATTCACGAAGCATGGCAAGATTTGGTCTGTTGATGTTGAACAAGGGCAAATGGCAGGATGAAGTCGTTTTAAATGAATCATACTTTTCCGAATCGACAAACGTTTCCCAGTCAATTAATCAAAGCTATGGCTATCTGTGGTGGCTGAATGGTAAGCCAGGATATATGCTTCCGCAGACGCAATTTCAATTCTCGGGAAGTCTTATAGATACTGCTCCCGGCGATATGTTTATGGCGCTCGGAAAAAACGATCAGAAAATTTACGTAGTTCCTTCGAAACGGATGGTCGTCATCAGAATGGGAGACGCGGCTGATAATGTCAATTTGGCCCTTTCGGATTTCGATCAGCAGTTATGGCTTCGGATCAATGCATTATATCAATGATCTTCATCAGATTAAATGATCATTTAAAAAACGAATCAACAAACTCAAATTTATCGAATGCCTGAAGATCTTCGATGCCTTCACCTACTCCAATATATTTGACAGGAATTTTAAATTGGTCTGATATCCCGATCACTACACCGCCTTTCGCTGTACCGTCAAGTTTTGTTACGGCGAGTGATGTTACCTCGGTTGCGGCTGTAAATTGTTTCGCCTGTTCGAATGCATTCTGACCTGTCGAACCGTCAAGCACAAGAAGTACGTCGTGTGGCGCGTCTTCGACAACCTTTTGCATGACACGTTTTACTTTCGTGAGCTCACTCATCAGGTTGACTTTATTATGTAATCTTCCGGCGGTATCGATGATCACTACATCTGCATTTTGAGACACAGCCGATTGAAGCGTATCGTATGCAACGGATGCCGGATCGCTTCCCATTTGCTGTTTTACGATCGGAACATTTACGCGGTCTGCCCAAATTTGAAGCTGATCTATCGCAGCGGCACGGAAAGTATCGGCCGCACCTAAGACCACGTTATATCCCTTCTTTTTAAACTGGTTGGCAAGCTTCCCGATCGTGGTTGTTTTTCCAACGCCGTTTACGCCAACGACCATGATGACATACGGCTTTTTACCGGCCGGTAAAGTAAAGTCGATTGCATCTCCAACATTGGTTTCAGAAAGCAATCCTGCAATTTCCTCGCGTAAAATCCCATTTAGTTCTTCAGTACCAAGATATTTATCTGCAGCCACTCGCTTTTCAATGCGTCCAATTATACGTAAAGTAGTATCAACTCCAACATCCGATGCTACCAAAACTTCTTCAAGATTGTCGAGAACTTCATCGTCGACACGCGATTTGCCGGCAATGGCTTTGGTTAGTTTTGAGAAAAAGCTGATTTTAGTTTTTTCCAGTCCTTTATCAAGGCTTTTTTTCTGTTCTTCGCTAATCTGCGATTCGCCCTTTCCAAAAATTTTTTTAAAGAAACTCATTGATTTTTATTTACCGC
>CBDUBJ010000102.1:0-5617 GCA_965365355.1 uncultured bacterium | reverse complement strand
AAGCGGAGCTTTGCGGGATGTTGCGACGTAGCGCAGCGCAGGTGCAACACTCCCGATTCGTTGCTCGCTCTAAGTTTCTTTTCGGATTTTTTGATTTTCAAATATGATGCGCGAACTAAAGGTAATCGTACTGAACGACCGCGCGTCTGGTCCTAATTATTAAAGTTTGCTCCTTCAACGCTGAAAAGCATAAGAATTATCGCTTATGCTGAAATTTTTCGTCCATTTTTTGCAAATAGTTCTTTATATCTTCCAGTCTTGTGCCTACGGCTTGGACGGCGGCACGTATGCTGACCTCTGAAACCTTAAATCTTTCACTCAGAAGCTTGATTTCATTGTCGTCAGTGTGGTTAATCCGCTCTTCAGCATCGTCTATTTTCATTGGTTCCATATCATACTTTTACACTAAGGTAAGTATCGTTTTCGGTGGAGCAGGAATAGTTTTCTTTTTATTAAGAATATTAACGAAAACCGATTGCTGTTTTAGGTATGGAACGATGAAATCCGTTTAAAATATACCGACATTCCGCGATGGGAAGGATATGCCGATACATCGAACCATCCATCACGCGGCTGGTAAAAGCCTGAAAACTTCGGTCAGTATTACCTGAAATCGCGAGTGCGTATTCCTTATAAAAAATGCTATCTATTGCATCGGGAAATACGTCCGATAGATTTTTTCCTACAGCTTGGTCCCGGTTTGTACAAAGTAATGTTTCCGCTTTGCGATTTCAACTACCTCGCAGATGTCGTCCGGATGAATATATTGTAGTCAGGATTCCAATGTCTGGTTTCGATCCTCGGCCGACAACCCATAAATGCGAAGAAGCTCTTCAGACCATACTGCTGCGTTTGTTTCCAGATTAAGGTCAAAACTTCCAACCTTGGCAATTGCCTGTTTGTTAAACGTCAGGTTCTCCCGGGGAAAATAGGCGATGTTTAACGTCGTCGCAACTATCTTATCTTCAAAAATTTTAAAGATTTTGGAAAGGTTCGCCTTTACTCGACAGGTAATTTTATATTTGCGACATGGAGCAGGAACTTACAATGCCCGAAATCATTGCCATCATCATTCTGGCAATTTTCTTTATCATTGTTGCGATATCTTTTTTTTTCGGGATCATAATCATTCAGGCCGAACATACCTTTGCGCAGATCTTCAACAGACCATTTTACGTTCATTGTTATCCTTTTCCGAGGCGGCTTACCGATGCGCATAAATTTGTATTACGACAGCACTCCTCGTTTTACAAAAGACTGTCTGAGCGCCGTAAGCGTTGGTTTGAGCATCGGGTTTCCAGGTTTATCAATACATATCAGTTTATCGGTCGGGACGGCTTTGAGATTACCGACGAAATAAAGATCCGGATTGCGTTGGTGTATGTGATGCTGACATTTGGCATGCGCAACTATTTGATTTCCGTGATGGATAAGATCATTGTGTATCCGTCGATTTATTTGTCGACATCGACGCAGGAATATCATAAAGGCGAGTTTCATCCGAGGTTTCGTGCGGTAGTGTTTTCCTGGGAAGATTTTGTGTCGGGTAATGATGTAGCCAACGACAATGTAAACCTCGGCATTCACGAATTTGCACATGTTATTCACCATCATGGGAAATGCGGTTCGGATGTCAGCGCCGGCATTTTCGTAAGTGTTTATCAAAAGATATTAAAGGAAGTAAGTCATCCGCCAAACCGCCAGCGGCTTCTTGAATCGGAGTATTTCCGCAAATACGGGCTGACCAATCACTACGAATTTCTCGCTGTAATCGTTGAAAATTATTTTGAGACACCTGATAAGTTTAAGACGGCTTTCCCAGAATTATATCGGAATGTATCGAGGATGCTGAATCATAAACATTGATTTATTGCCGCCCGCAGATCATTTAAAATTTTAATGAAAGTTTATTAGTGTAATGCCGCGTGAGGGATGGAAACGGCAGCCCGCAGCCGCGCCGATATCTATCGGGCGGGGCGAGGACTACAGTGGACAGCCCGACCCGAGCGCGCGAGGGACACGCCCAAAATCAGATGCTTTCTGCAAGTCTGATCCCTGTAAATTGCCAGCGCAGGTGCGGATGGAAGAAATTCCTGTATGTTGTCCTGCTGTGTCCTGATGGTGTCGCAACGGATGCACCACGCAAGACCATTTGGTTGATCATGAATTTGCCGTTGTATTCCCCGATCGCGCCGGGCGCAGTGCGAAAACCGGGATAGGGCAGATATGCGCTTTGCGTCCATTCCCAGCGATTTCCCCAATCGAAAGCTGCGTTTGCGGTTTCCCATTCGGCTTCGGTTGGCAAGCGCATTCCTTTCCAGGCGGCAAATGCGGATGCTTCGTAAAAACTGATATGTTTTACAGGGAGATCATCTTCAAGCTTTTGCAATCCCGACAACTCGTATGAATGCCAACTGCCATTTATTTTGTGCCAGTACATTGGCGAAACGATCTTTTCGCGGTTGATCCAATCCCAGCCTTCGGCATGCCAGAATCTGAAATTCTGATATCCGCCATCATCAATGAATTCGCGATATTCTGCATTGGTGATTTGCGATGCCGATATTTTAAAGCTTTCGATCCATACCTTATGACGGCTCAGTTCATTGTCAAAACAGAAACCGTCGCCATCAAAGCCGATATTGTAAATTCCTGCCTCGAATGATATCATTTCGTCACGACCGGCGATGCGTTTTTCTTTATGATTCGGGTCGTATGCCGGAAAGAGCGGATTATGGCCAAGGATGTATTTGATATCGGTGAGCAGCAATTCCTGATGCTGCTGTTCGTGATTGAGGCCGAGATCCAGAATGGGCAAAATTTCATCGGGAATGTCAGTTGATAAAAAATCCGACATATTCCTGTCGACATGTTTGCGATATTCATACACCGCGGCTACAGTTGGCCGTGTAAGATTTCCCCGATCGGTGCGGATGACGCGGGCGCCAACCGTTTCATAGTAACTGTTGAATATGTAATTGAAATTTGGATCGAAAGCCTTGTAATCTTTATAATACGGAATTAAGATAAAAGCTTCGAAGAACCAGGTCGTGTGGCCAAGATGCCACTTTGGCGGGCTTACATCGACAATTGGCTGTACAACATAATCCTCGACTTGAAGCGGTGCGCAGATAAGCTCCGATTGGTTTCGAACTTCGAGAAATTTGGTAAGAAATGCAGTTATTGTTTTAGTTTCCATAGCGAATCGACAAAGTAATTTTTGCTGTCGGTAAAGTCTTCCACGACTTCAAAACCGCATCTGCTGGCAAGTTCATGCACTTGACGCTGGTCGTATTTTAATGATATTTCCGTGTAGATGGTTTCGCCTTCATCGAAATGTATGCTTGTGCCAAGGCTTTCGACGTATACATCGTGCTCGCGTCGGCTGACGAGATAGCTTTTTGCCTCGCCGGTAATCGGATCATAAGACGGATAATGCGAAAAGTCATCAATTGAAAAGCATCCGCCCAATTCCGAGTTTATCCGTTTAAGCAGGTTCAGGTTAAAATTTTTTGTCACTCCGGCGCTGTCGTTGTATGCGTCGCGGATTACGAAAGGATCTTTTTTTAGGTCGAATCCAATCAGAAGCCTGTCTGTTGGGTTTAGTTTACCTGCAAGCTGTGTCAGGAAATTTGCTGCTTCTTCCATTGTAAAATTTCCGATGCTCGCTCCGAGAAAAAGAATGAGTCTCGGCGTGTCCGAATTAAAATTTTGAAGTGCGTGGAAATAGTCGCATTGCAAAGGCTCAATGTTAAGCTTAGGAAATTCGACGGACAACTTTCTGGTCATCGCTGCCAGCGCGTTTTCAGATATGTCATTCGGCATATAGGTAAAGTTCGCGCCACTTGAGAGGAAATGGCGAAGCAGGATGCGGGTTTTGTAACCGTCGCCGGCACCGAGTTCCACAATTTCAAAAGGTGTGTTTTTGGATCGAATATGATCAAGCAGCTTTTCTTTACCGGCAGTCAGAACTTCATGCTCGCAACGGGTTATATAGTATTCCGTCAGCGCCATGATTTGTTGGAAAAGCGCATCGCCAGTTGAATCATAAAAATATTTTGGCGGTATGTATTTCTGCAAAGCGGACATGCCAATGGTGAAATCCCGGAGAAATTCCGCATGGTTTTTTGCAGTAAGTGTTGAGTTTGAATTAATCATAGGCTTATGATTCGTTTTCAGGATCACTTTCAGACTTGGCGTCGTCGGTTAGATCATTGAGATTTGTTGTAATCGGATTTTCCTTCAGCAGTTTTGCGAAAAATGCCGTGTTGTGAGCGAGAAATTTATAGGTTTTGTTGGTGTACAGATATCGCGGCCCGCCGGCATCAAGGTAATTTGGTCCAGGGCCGGCTTCACCAACCCAATACGTATTGCTGTTTGGCGGAATTGTAAATCCCAATTCCTGCATCGCCCAGAGCAATTGCGCGCAGACCGAATGTGCTCCGTCTTCGTTTCCTGTAACAATGCATCCGCCGATCTTGTTGTAGGTAATATATTGTCCGGTCTCGGGATGCTGAAGTGCTTCTTCATGGAATATCGCGTCGAGGCGCTCTACGACTTGCTGTGCGGTCGAAGCGACATGTCCAACCCAGATTGGTGATGCAATGATCAGTATTTCGGCATTGCGGATTTTTTCAAATATCTCCGGCCATTGATCGCCGTTTCCCATGTCGGTCGATGTTCCCGGAAAAATTCTGTAATCGACAATGCGCAAAGATTCCGATTCCACACCAACTTTTTGATATTCGGCAATAACCTTATCGATAAGCGCCTGGGTATTCGATTTTTCAGGAGATTTCTTAAGTGTGCAATTAAGGATCAGCGCTTTCATAAATATGCGTTTCTTTAAAGATAGCCATTCGTTGCCGAACAGATTGCCGTATTAACTCATTTTTACAAAGGGTTTATGTTTTAAAGTAACCTGATGCGCGATGCTTTTTAGGGGATAAGAATTGAAATTTTGTACATCCCAAAAAAAAATTATATACCTGTTGAAACCATTCCATTTTGTGTTCTTTGTCTGCCAATAAGGCTTTAAATATAAGTAGGTTGAGATCGCAATTCAATATTACAAACAAGTAAGATCATGCGTAATGTCATATTACAGATGACTTCAAAAAAAGAAGAAAATTGCAGACAATTAATTCTGCGTGGATAATTTCAGCTCCTGAATGATCTGAAGCGGATTATGGTTTTTAAATACAAAATTTCCGGCGACCAGGATGTCGGCACCTGCTGATACCAGTTTGTTTGCATTTTGATCTGTAACGCCGCCGTCGATTTCGATCAGCGTTGAAGCGTTGTTCTTTAAAATGATTTCCTTTAATTCGCTGATTTTACGATAAGTATTTTCAATGAATGATTGTCCGCCGAAACCCGGATTGACGCTCATCATGCAAACCACGTCCGTATCGGATATTACGTCTTCAAGCAGCTTTACCGAGGTATGAGGATTAATTGCAATTCCAGCCTGCATTTTTTCGGCTTTGATCGTTTGAAGGGTTCTATGAAGGTGCGTGCATGCCTCATAATGAACGGACAGGATATTTGCGCCTAACGATCCAAAAGTTTTAATATACCGATCGGGGTCGACAATCATTAAATGGACATCCAAAGG
>CBDUBJ010000101.1:0-5634 GCA_965365355.1 uncultured bacterium | reverse complement strand
ATGTCAACGCGATTGTCAGTGCCGTAAACATCAGTGCATTATTTAAATCGTTTAACAACTTCGGAATTGACGCATTAAAATCAGAGAATATAGACGGATTGGTGTCAGTTCGGGCAGATTTGTCGGGTGATCTTGGCGATAATGGAATGATGGTTCCCAATTCGATGAATGGCACGGTTGACTTTAACCTTCAAAACGGACGGCTCAAAAATTTCAGTGCATTGAAAAGTGTTGGGGAAATTGCTTTCCCGAACCGGAATATGGAGAATATTTCGATTTCCGAACTTGATGGCAATTTTACGATCAATGGTGAGAATGTAGCGATACGTCCGATGCAAATCAGCTCGAGCGTATTGAACATGGATATTCAGGGAATTTACTCATTTGGAAAAGGGACTGAAATTTTTGTAGATGTTCCTATAAGAAATCCAAAGCGTGATAAAGACATTACCGATGAAGATGAACTGGCCAAACGCAGAAATCGCGGGATCGTTCTCCATTTGCTTGCCGAAGACGGAAAAGACGGAAAGGTAAAAGTCAAATTAACCACCAGGCGAAAGCCGGTTACTGCTTCTCAGTAAGATATTTCCAGTATCGTTTTGGAACATGCTGGATATGCAATTTCATATTTTTCCTCGCCGGAATATTTGTGCTACGAAAATAATCCTTCCACAATAATCCATACAGCACATCCTTATCGGCGAGCAAATCGTCTTCAAGAAATTTTGTGTTTTGTTTAATGTTGGGCTGATGGTCGAACTTGATTTCTTCTACAGATTCCAAATTGTAGTAGATTCCGTAATTGCGTTTTATATCATAAATAATCCATTTCTGATCTGCATAACGGTTTTTGAAGAAGTTTGAAATCAACGGGATTACATTAAAATCCGGTTCGATCGGCGCGTAATAAATTCCGTCGACAGTTTCCTGGAATCTGATAAAGGCCTTCATTCTATGACGTTCCCGACTGACGCTTTTCGCAATTTTGGTCAATGCGATTACTGAGGGATTTCCAAAATTGGACTCGGCACCTTTTGGATTATCGAAAATGTATCGAATGAAATCAAAAATATGCTGATAGGCTTCGGACATTTCGGAGAGATAACACGAATAAAGCCTGGTTCCCCAATCTTTTGAAACCTTCTTTAATAAAGCCTTCCACACTCGGGCGGATTTCTCTTCGTCTGAAATAATTACCATCGACTCATCCAGTAAGCCAGGCTGAAAATTAGCAGATGAAACGATCTTTACCGTGCGTATCTTAAGCTCATACGTTTCGAAAACTGCTGTAAGCAATCCTTCAAAAGAACCATCGAAAACCAATGTTGTCATGTTAAGGTGCAGTTTTCGTAGACTTTAATTTTTACGGGATTGCGTTCTCGATAACGCCTGCGGCGAACTCGAACGCACCAAAGCCTAAAATAAAGTTAGTTGGTTCACCGGCACTTTTAAATACTTGCTCGAGCTTTCAGCCAGGATCCTGCTTTTTACGATCAAACCATCGGGTTCATTAAGCTGCATGACACTATCTGCACATCTGATAAAATGCTGCGCCCGGTTCCAGGCAATGCCAATCTTTTTTAACTGGTCTGAACGGAGCCGTCCAAATTTCCGCGCCATTACGATCTTCTTCGCCGAACCGACGCCGATTCCCGGAACGCGGAGGATCATTCGGTAATCCGCCGTATTTATATCGACAGGAAAATGCTCCATATTCCGCAATGCCCAGCTCAGTTTTGGGTCGATTTCCACGTCGAGATGCGGATTTAAAGGATTGAGCAATTCGCGCACATCAAAGCCATAAAAGCGCATGAGCCAGTCGGTTTGATACAGCCTGTTTTCACGAAGTAGCGGCGGCTGCGACCCAAGTACCGGCATGCGTGGATCGTGACTGATCGGAATATAGCCCGAATAATACACACGTTTCAGATCAAACGACTTATAATACTCAGCCGCGCTGTACATGATTTCCATGTCGGTTTCAGGCGTTGCGCCAACAACCATCTGTGTGCTTTGCCCGGCGGGGACAAATTTCGGCACATGCCTGATCACTTTGCGTTCGTCCTTAAACTGCGCGATGCTCTGCTTGATTATCCCGAGCGGTTTTTTTACATCATCATGGGATTTTTCGGGCGCTAACAATTTTAACCCTGATTCGGTAGGCATTTCAAGATTTATGCTCATCCTGTCGGCGTACAATCCCGCTTCATTTAGCAGTTCCTGACTCGCTCCCGGAATCGACTTTAAATGGATGTAACCGTTAAAATTATTTTCGAGACGAAGTTTCTTTGCGATGCGCACCAAACGTTCCATCGTATAATCCGCGTTCTTGAATATCCCGGAACTTAGGAATAATCCTTCAATATAATTCCGACGGTAAAAACTCATTGTCAGCTCGACAACTTCTTCGACGGTAAAGGCTGCCCGCTTTACATCGTTGCTTCGCCGCGAGACGCAAAACGCGCAATCATAAATGCAATGATTGGTAAGTAAAATCTTGAGAAGCGAAACGCATCGTCCGTCCTCAGTATACGAATGGCATATTCCGGAACCCGTATCGCCAAGGCCTTTAGAAGTGTTTTTCCTATTGCTGCCACTGGATGAGCATGAAACATCATACTTTGCGGCGTCTGCAAGGATCGATAATTTTTCCCGAATTCGGTCCGACATGGTTTTAATTTGGAGCGAATCAAATTTAATCCTTCACATCTGTCGGATAAAGAAAACAATCGTTAAATTAGAGTTATCATCAAATTGCTGAGAATGAAGAAAATATAGCTTAAAATGTATTGGTGAAAAACTAAACGATCTTTTTTTTCGTTAATAGCTGCATTGCACATTTTGCGGAATGGAAACAAATATTATATTTGCCATCCGACCGTTTGTAGCAGATTGATTATTAATCGCTTATTATTGAGAAAAACGTGAAAAAGATGAACGAAAACGGGCGTTTTTTGCGAATTTTTGAGTTTTTATTTTATTTGCCAAAATATTTTGCCAAAAAGATTTTTTATTTACTTTTACACCCTATGAAAATTGTCCCAACCAGATTTTTAATTCTGCTGGCTCTACTATTGCCTGTGGTTGGCTCTTATGGTGCGCCGGGTGATCCGCCACCGCCAACGCCACCGCCGCCTCCGGGACTTCCAATTGATACTGGGTTAGTCTTCCTGATGATGGCAGCAATAGGTTTAGGATTGTATAAGGTATACCGACATAGTTTAAAGAAAGCCTCGTAATGCGAGGTTTTTTTTATTGCCGATAGTGATGAAGTCGTGTGACGTACTTGCCGATAACATCAAATTCAAGATTGACAATCGAACCTTCTCTAATGTTTTTAAATCCGGTGTGCTCATAGGTATAAGGTATGATCGCGACACTAAATCGCTCGGATTGCGAGTCGACTACCGTTAAACTCACGCCATCCACGGTTATTGAGCCCTTTTCGATCGTGATGTTACCTGAATCGCGAATATGGGAAAAAGTGAATTTCCAGCTTCCCGCAGTTTCTTCAACTGATATACAAGTTCCGATTCCGTCTACATGTCCCTGAACTATATGGCCGTCGAGCCTGTCGCCAAGTTTCATGGCGCGCTCAAGATTGACGAGGTCGCCGATTTTCCAGTTTCCGAGCGAAGTTTTCGAAATGGTTTCGGCAATTGCGGTTACAGTATAAGTATTTCCGCTGATCTCAACGACGGTCAGGCAAATGCCATTGTGTGAAACACTTTGGTCGATCTTAAGTTCATGCGTGATATCAGACGACAAAGTCAGATGCAGATTTCCCTGATCATGCTCGATCTTCTCAATCCTGGCAACGGTTTCTATTATTCCCGTGAACATCGTTTTATTTTATAAATTTGCTGTTCAAAATTAGCAAATTAAGCAGTGGTAAAAAACGCGGAAAATTTAATTGTCGGCATTTCGGTGGGCGACCTTAACGGAATCGGTGCCGAGGTCATCCTCAAAACTTTTGAAGATGCGAGAATGCTGGAATTCTGCACCCCTGTGATCTTTGCCAATGTCAGGAATTTATCATTTTTTAAAAAGAATTTTGAACTGACATTGCTGCTTCATGGCATCGAACATTTAAATCAGATCGTTCCCGGAAAGATCAACGTTTTAAATGTTTGGAAGGATCAGGTTGAGATAAATCCCGGCCAAAGCGATCCTGTTATCGGAAGCTACGCCGTGAAATCTTTTGTTGCGGCTGTTGATGCGCTTAAGACCGGAAGTATTGATGCTCTTGTAACCGCACCAATCAATAAAAGCAACATTCAGTCCGAGGAATTTAAATTCCCCGGACATACCGATTACCTCGATCAGGAACTGGAAGGAAATGCACTTATGCTGATGGTTCAGGACAATCTGCGGGTTGGATTGCTGACCGATCATGTTCCGGTAAATCAGGTTGCATCGCATTTGACTGAACAGCTCATACGCCGGAAAGTGGAAACGGTAAGATTGACGCTTACGCGTGATTTCAGCATCAATAAGCCAAAAATCGCTGTGCTTGGATTGAATCCGCATGCTGGGGACGGCGGTGTTATTGGAAATGAGGATAAAGAGATCATTCTGCCGACAATCAAAAAAATCTTTGAAAGCGGAACATTGGTTTTCGGACCTTTTCCTGCAGATGGATTTTTTGGCAGCGGTCAATTCGAAAAATATGATGCCGTTATCGCATCTTACCACGATCAGGGATTGATTCCTTTTAAAACACTGGCTTTTGGTAAAGGCGTGAATTTTACCGCGGGCCTCAGTAAAATCAGGACTTCACCGGATCATGGAACAGCATATGACATTGCCGGGAAAAATATCGCCGACCATACTTCATTTAAAGAAGCTGTATTTCTTGCAATCGATGTTTTCCACTCGCGCAATGAGTATTCGGAAATCAGCCGTAGTCCGCTGAAAATAAAAGAGAAGCCACTTTAAAATTTTATCATTCCGTTTATTTGGAATTGTAATATTTTTATATCTTTGCGCTCCCGAAATGGCGGGCAAATTATTGGTGAAATGAAAAAGCTGAATGAGTTTTTGATTCCGTTCGCCGGATTGAAGTTAGGAAAGCACCAGTTTGAATACCACATCACTAATACGTTCTTTGAAGACTTTGATTATGAGGAATTTGAAGGTTCCGATATTAAAGTCAACGTAACACTTGAGAAGAAGAGCACCATGCTTGAACTCGCCTTTAAGCACGCCGGAACCGTTACAGTTCCATGCGATTTGACAAGCGAGGTTTTTGATCTGCCGATCAAAGGAAAATTCAGGCTGGTCGTTCAATTTGGTGAAACGTATAATGATGACAGCGAAGAGCTGCTGATCTTGCCGCATGGTGAGCATCAGTTAAGTGTCGCGCAGTTCATATATGAAATGATCGTGCTTTCCGTACCATCCAAACGGGTTCACCCCGGAGTGAAAGACGGAACGCTTAAAACCGAAGCGCTTGAGAAACTCAATGCATTATCGGTCAAAGAAGTGAAGCCGGCGAAGGCGGAAGAGAATGAAACGGATCCCAGATGGGACAAATTGAAACAACTATTAACGGATAAATAAGATTACGATGGCACATCCTAAGCGAAAGGTCTCCAAAACAAGAAGAGATAAAAGAAGAACACACTATAAAGC
>CBDUBJ010000100.1:0-5696 GCA_965365355.1 uncultured bacterium | reverse complement strand
AAAATTGGAGAAATGATTTCTTGTTTCCGATGTAATCCGCGATGCCCGACAAGAAAGGCGAAATGAATGCAACCGCAAGAAAGGCTGCGGCAGTAACGAAGCTGATCAATGCTGAATTTTTGAAATCGAAACCAAAAACCTCGATATGATCTGAACGATGTTTGAATAACAGATTATAAAAAATCGGAAATATCGCCGATGTGATGACCAGGCTGTATACGGAGTTCGCCCAATCGTAGAAAGCCCATGCGTTAAGTAATTTATTGCTGCCCTTCGGAAGATTTGCCATTCAAGGTTGTTTGCGGACTAAATTATCTATTTTAGTTGATTGTATGCATAAAAAAAGAGCCATTTTCATGGCTCTCGTTTTATTTATATGTTACTCCGTATTTCGCTGCTGTTGCTTTTGCTTTCGGGATCAACTTTCGCAAATTGTTGATCCTGGTCGTACTTGACGGGTGCGTACTTAAAAATTCCGGTGGTCCGCCGCCTCCGGCTTTCGCCATTCGCTGCCAGAACGGAATCGAAGCCTCCGGATTGTAACCCGCGAGCGCCATCAGTGTCAAACCAACTTCATCGGCTTCGCTTTCGTGGCTTCGGCTAAAAGGGAGTAATGCGCCGACCTGTGCGCCAACTCCGTACGCCTGCATTGCGATTGCCTGTGTCTGCTCGCTTTTTCCACTGGTTGCCGCTCCAACTCCGACTGCACCCAATTGCGCAAGAATATCAGAACTCATCCGCTGCTGCCCGTGGTTTAATAATGCGTGCGAAACTTCGTGGCCCATTACTACTGCCATACCGGCTTCGTCCTGGGTTATCGGAAGAATTCCTGTGTAGAAAACAATTTTTCCGCCCGGCATACACCACGCGTTCACTTCTTTGCTTTCTATAAGCTTATATTCCCAACGATAATCTTTAAGGTAATCTTTACGTCCGAGTGACGCAAGGTATTTCTCGGCTGCATTTTTAATTTTGATCCCTACGGTTTCAACCCTTCGGGCATCGGCTGTTCCGGAAACTACTTTATTCTGGCTAAGGAACTGGCTGTACTGTTGAAATGCCGATGGTAGGATTTGCGAATCCGGAACAAGTGCCAAAGTACTTTTGCCGGTAATCGGGTTTGTCGCGCACGAGAATCCGATCAATAATGAAGCAAAAGCTACGGGTAATAAAAATTTTCTGATCATGGCTGTTTTTTTTTAAGCACTTAAAATTACAAAAACCTCGCCACGACAGTTTACATCAATCGATATAATTATTTAATAATTATCAGTTTTTTCGGAATAATTTGCCAAAAGCATCTTTACATTTTACTTGAATACCACATTTATTTACCGAAAAACTTTCGACATTTCAGCGATTATAATATGCTGAGCCAGCACGTCATAGCGCAATGATCTGCAGTTCGGCGAATTCGCGGTTTACGATGATTGAATGACCATCGAATGAAATATTTTCCAGATCTACTTTTTCGTGATCAATGTAGATTTTTCCAATCTGGAACGGCACGCCTTTCAGGTCGATCTTATATTTTGAAAAAGCAGGCGTAAACTTTCCTTCGGTATGCTGCTGGATGATCAATGTATTGTCTTTGCCGTGGAATGAAAAAGTGGCAAGGCTGAACCGTCCTTTGTTATAATCATATCCGTCCTGAGCATCTTCGTACAAAACGGATTTCTCTTTTCCGTGCTTGAAGTAAACTTCTAATGTGATCATATCGAACTCCTTTTCTCCAACATATTGCTGAACCGGATATTTCGGAATGATCGCACCTTCCTTAATGAAGATCGGTATCTGATCATAATCTGTTGAAACCCAAACTTCCTTCATGCCTGAATTTTGTTCGCCCGTCCAGTAGTTATACCAGTTGCCTTTTGGCAAGTACATCCTGCGGCCGACGGAATTCGGTTCAAGGATCGGACAAACAAGTATTTGATTTCCGAAAATAAATTCGTCGGTTCTGTAATGCGTCTGCGTATCGTCCTGATCGTAATAAACAAGCGGCTTCAGCATCGGAACGCCATCGGTGATGTATTGCCAGAACATCGTATAGAGATATGGCAGGAGCTGATACCTTAATTCGACGAATTTCTTTGTGATCCGAATAACTTCCTCATCGAACGACCACGGTTCCTGATCGCCGTGATCTCCGGAAGAATGTGTGCGGCAGAACGGATGGAAAACGCCGAGCTGGATCCATCGTGCATAAAGTTCGCCCGACGGCTGCTCTGCAAATCCGCCGATATCGGATCCTGTGAAACCCATTCCGGAAATCGACATCCGCTGCATCTGGATGTTTGCGATCCACAAATGTTCCCATGATGCGACGTTATCGCCTGTCCATGACGAAGTATAACGCTGCGCCCCGGAATATGCCGATCTTGTGATGATAAACGGACGCTTCGGATATGAAAATCTTTTGACACCTTCATAAGTAGCGCGCGCCATCTGCGTTCCGTAAATATTGTGGGCTTTTCGATGGCTGCACGGATTTCCGTCGTAATCGTGTCGAACGTCCATCGGAAAAGTTTTTCCCGGAACTTCCATGACAGCGGGCTCGTTCATGTCGTTCCATACGCCTTTGACTCCAATATCAGAAATAAGCTCTTTGAATAAACCTGCCCACCATTCGCGGACTGCAGGGTTTGTATAATCCGGGAAATTGCATTCGCCCGGCCAGACTTTTCCTTTCATATACGGACCGTCGGCACGTTTGCAGAAATAATCGTTTGCGATGGCTTCGTTGTAGACTGAATATTCCTTGTCGATTTTTATCCCGGGATCGATGATAACGATTGTCTTAAAGCCATTTTCTGCCAATTCCGCAACCATGCGTTTGGGATCGGGAAAATAATCCTTATTCCAGGTAAAGCATCGGAAACCGTCCATATAATCGATATCGAGGTAAATTCCATCGCACGGAATCTGAAGTTCACGAAATTTCGCTGCTACTTCCTTTACCTTGCTTTCCGGATAATAACTCCATTTGCACTGATGATATCCCAACGCCCAAAGAGGTGGAAGTTCCGGTTTTCCCGTAAGATGTGTATAGGCTGTGACAACTTCATCCATCTGCGGACCGTAGAAAAAATAGTAATTCATTTCTCCGCCTTCAGCCCAGAAGCTTGTAACGTTGCGGCGTTCGTGGCAAAAATCGAAAAATGTCCGGAAAGTATTGTCGAAGAAAATACCGTAAGATATTTTGTTGTGAAGCCCGATATAAAATGGTACAACCTTGTATAATGGTTCCTGTTCTTTTTGAAAAGCATACTGATCTGTTGCCCAATTTTCTACGCGCTTGCCTTTTAAGTTCAAATGCGTCGCCTTATCTCCCAGCCCATAATAACATTCGCCATCTTTCGATGTCTTGCTCATCTTGACAATATTGCCGCCAAAATGATAGCTTTCTTCCCAATGAAATCCGAGCTCGTCTTCCAGGATGCTGTTGCCGTCAATATCCGTAATTGCAATTTTCATATCGATCTTGCGGACACTGCAGATTATTTTGCTTGTCGTGATGACATAAGCCGTATCAGTTTCATCGACGTTAAGCTTATTAAATCCATGCGACTGAGTTTTGTCGATCGCGTATGAAAAATCATTGGAGAAATAACCTTTGGTCGTATATCGGAATCGGATCAGGCTGTCTCGTAAAATGGTAAGTTTTAAGATAACATCGTTGTCGGTGTAGAAATATACTGAGTCGACATCTTTCTTGAATTCTGTTATTTTCGATGGATAAAGATCTCCTTTAAGCTCGAGTTCGGTGTTTACGATCATTCTTGAAAATTAAAAATCGGGGCTTGCCAAACTTACGAAAAACGGTTTCGGGTATCAACGATTTCGGGGTTTTTCTACGAAAACGATTGCGTGAATAGTAGGTTTCTATGCGGAAAGTTTTGTACAGGGATTTTTACCGCGAAGGCGCGACGCCTCGAAACTTACGGAGTAAATTATATAGATGATCTTTGTTAGTTGAAAGTTGACAGACGAAAGTGTTATCTCACGCACGCGGAGTTTATGCGATTGAAGTTCCAAGGACTGTAAACTGATAACTGTAAACTTATAGCTGATAGCTGATAACTGCTAGCTAACCGCTGAAAGCTAAATCCTAACCAACTTCTTCATCGTTTTCCCAAATGCCGAATTAATTTCAACAATATAATTCCCTGACGGCAATGCGGAAACATCGATTGTATTGAGATTTTCACGGATATATATGAGTTTTTGTCCGAGTGAATTGTAAATGATAATTGAATCTATTTCCAATGAAGCATCAACTTGAATGATCGATGACGTTGGATTTGGGTAAATTCGGATTTCGTGGCCGATCGGATAATCGTCGATAGAAAGCTCACACGATGAATCGACCACGCAATTCACATAGCCATAATTGTTAGCGAGGTTTTGGATCGATCCAAGATTGATTTCATCTGCACAGATATAGCTGATATTGGGATTGCCAAAAAAATGAAGTTCTTCGGGGCGGTTGTTTTTAATTAGCAGGGTCTGCAGGTGGTTGTTCGAGCAATCCAAATAATAATATTCACTCGACGCGTCCGATGCATTTCTAAGATCGAGCGTCTGCAGCTGGTTGTTTGAACAATTCAATTCATACAATGCCGCACTACCTGAAGGAAAATTCAAGAAAGTCAACTGGTTGTTCGCACAAAACACACTGGTCGCGGAAGGTCCGATCATCAGGTTCGATAAACTGTTGTGGGAACAGTCGATCACCGCCGGGCCTGCTTGAGATAATTCGAGAGAAGTCAGCACATTGTCATGGCAAATCAACTCACCCACATGAGTTTGGCTAAAATCAAGCTGCGCCAGGTAATTATGATCGCATTTGAAAACGTCAAACGTTCCTCCTGAATAAAATTGCAAATCTGTCAGCTGATTATAACTGGCGTACAATTGTGTCAAAGACGGCGAATTCGTGACGTCGAGTGTCGTGAGCAGGTTGCCGCTGCAATTCAGGAATTGTAAGTTTACCGATTGGGAAAGGTCTATTGTCGCAAGCTGGTTGTCGTCGCAAAGAATCACTGCAAGTGCAGGATAAGGCGTAAAGTCGAAACCGGAAAATTGGTTCGAACTAATTTCAATATCTTGAATCGCAGCCGGCAAAATTAATGAAACCAGGTTATTATGTGAACATCCCATCGAAAGCAGGTTCGTCAGCGAAGAACAATCCAAAGTGGAAAGATCGTTTTCGCTAATGTGCAAATGTATCAGCGACGACATGCCCGAAACGTCGATCGACGAAAACTGGTTGTTCGTAAGGTCAAGCCAGATAAGGTTTGAGAGATTGCTGCAGTCGATAAAATCAAGCATGTTCCCCCTCAAATGCAGCGACCTCACCGAAGCGGGCACGAATGAGGTATCGAAATTGGTCAGCCCGATATCCGATGCATCAAGGTCCCGAAGATTCGACAGATATTGGATTCCGTCAAAATTTTGGATATAGAAATTGTTTGCTAACAGGACATAGACCGATGCGGCCTCGGATATATCGATCTCGCCATCGGAATTGGCATCGACGTTCACCGGATTATAGTTTATATCGAATGATTGCGCAAGTATGCAGGCTTTGAGTTCCGGATCGGGAAAATCGATGATCTGCCCGCCGGCATCAAAATAAAACACGCAAAGGGCAAAGGCGGTCATCAGTTTCATATCAGGACTTTTTAAAGATC
>CBDUBJ010000099.1:0-5703 GCA_965365355.1 uncultured bacterium | reverse complement strand
TTCCATAATGTCAAAATATCCGTTGCAACCGCGGCGCCGCTTCCCGCAGCGATCGCAAGCTGGCTTCTCCATCCGGCCAGAGTTCCGGCGACATAAATTCCATCGTCGACTTTATGATCGGTATTTCTCAATTGGATACGGTTCTTTTCAGGGATCATTTTCCCATGTGGCGTAATATGTTCCATCAGGCCATCGATCGCAAAAGTATTTGCTGCGCCGATCGCCACAACAATGATTGCGGTCTTGTAAATATTTCGGTTTGTGTGGATAGTAAATTCCGGATGATTCCCTTCGATCCTTAAAACTTTCTCGTTCGCGAGCTGGTCGATCTTAGGATAAATCGCGGCTAAATGTTCCCGACTTTCCGTCAATAATTCAGCGCCTGTTTTCCCAGGCGGGATTCCGTACGCGTTATTGAAAAGCGCTTCCTGTAAATTCGAAGTTTTCTGATGCGTAAAAATGCCAATCTTCTTATCGGCAGCATAAGCTTTACGCTGTGCCGAACCCAAAACCAGCGCACAGGACATTCCTGCAACGCCACCACCGATGATCAGTACATCGTACACTATTTGTCGTTGAGTTTCTCCTCAATAAGTTTCGACATCCTGAAAATCAGAAGAATGAAAATCGCGCAAAAAGAAGCCGCGATGCCAATCAGTGCAATCATGCTTTCGCCTTCAAAAAGATGGTTGAAATCCAAAAGCGTAATGTTGAAAATTATCAGTGCCAGCGCGATAAAAACAAGTGTGTAAATAAAAATTTTCATGGCAAAAATATCAGGACGATAAAAGTATGTCAAAGCATATTAAGCAAAAAGTGCTTTAACATTCGCTGCAAATAATTTAACAGCGATCGCCAGAAGGATTACGCCAAAGGCTTTACGCACGATTCCAAGTCCGTTCTGACCAAGCGCACGCTCGATTTTGCCCGAAGATTTGAGTACAATGTAGACGAGAATGATATTAAGGACGATGGCAATAATGATATTGATGGCCTGATATTGCGCACGAAGCGACAGCAAAGTCGTCATGGTTCCGGCGCCTGCAATCAGCGGAAATGCAATCGGGACGATCGACGCAGACGAATTTTCTTCGTGTCGGTAAATGTGTATGCCCAGAATCATTTCCAAAGCAATAAAAAAGAGGACAAAAGATCCGGCGACGGCAAACGAATTGACATCGATCCCGATGAGGTTTAAAAGCTCTTCACCGACAAACAGGAAAACGATCATGATCATCATCGCCACAAGTGAAGCTTTTTCAGATTCAATCTTGCCGTGTTTCTGCCTGAGGTCGACAATCACGGGAACGGTCCCGACGATATCGATTACGGCAAACAGCACCATTCCAACAGTAATTATTTCACGGGTAATGATTTCCATATCAAAATTTTCGCTGCAAAATTAATTTGTTAAAATCGCACCAAAGCTAAATTACAGTTAATTTATCGGAAGGGCTCGTCGGCATTTCCGTAGCTAAGAAATGAATCGGATCGAATTTAACATCGCGGAGTTTCCGAAAGACATTTTCCACTGTACCTTTGCCGCCATGTTTCAGTTAGGCAAAACCATTGTTTCTGAGGACATTCTGGAAAAGGAATTCGTCTGCAATCTTTCCGCCTGCAAAGGCGGCTGCTGCATCGATGGCGATGCCGGCGCGCCATTGAATGAAGATGAAACTATAATCCTCGACGATATTTATTCGAAAGTAAAACCATTTCTCCGCCCGGAAGGAATTGCCGCGATCGAAGCGCAAGGTGCGTGGGTTATCGGTACCGATGGAACACTTGAAACGCCGCTGATCGACAACAAGGATTGCGCTTATGTCATTTTCGACGGATCGACGGCGCTTTGCGGTATCGAGCAGGCGTACAACCAGGGATTGATTGGATGGAAAAAGCCGGTTTCCTGCCATTTGTATCCGATCCGCGTCAAAGATTTTTCAGAATTTGCTGCTGTCAATTACGATCGCTGGGAAATTTGCGACGATGCGTGCTCACTAGGCAAGGAATTGGAAGTTCCGGTGTACAAATTTGTCAAGGAGGCGCTTATTCGAAGGTTTGGTGCCGACTGGTATGCGGAGCTTGAAAAAGTTGCCGCCGAACTCCGTGAACGTCCTGTGTAAATTTCTTCAAAATCACTTTCCGCAATCCCTTTGTGAGTCAGCTTTCGCGTAATTCATTACTGTAAATTACTGATTTTCAATATTTTTCATTGCTAGGATTTTACTTATAAATTCTTCTGTTGTTAAAAACTAAATTCGATTGTGGAAAAGTTTGACTTTAGAAATCCGTTTCGTTTCGCAATCTTTGTCAACGCAATAAAGCCTTAAATTTCTGTTAAAAACCCCAATAAAAATCATGTCAGCCATCGAACCCATTTTGCAGGAAAACAAGAACAGATTCGTCATATTTCCGATCAAACATCACGACATTTGGGAATGGTACAAAAAGATGGAAGCCAGTTTCTGGACTGCGGAAGAAATTGATCTTCATCAGGATTTATCAGATTGGAACAACAAGCTGAACGACGACGAAAAATATTTCATCAAACACATACTTGCATTTTTCGCTGCATCAGACGGCATCGTAAATGAAAATTTGGCGGAAAACTTCGTGAATGAGGTCCAATATCCTGAAGCCAAATTTTTCTACGGTTTCCAGATCATGATGGAGAACATCCACAGCGAAACGTATTCACTGCTTATCGATACTTATGTAAAAGATGAAGCCGAGAAAAACCAGCTTTTCCATGCGCTTGATGTATTTCCGGCAATCCGTAAAAAAGCCGATTGGGCTTTGAAATGGATCTCATCCGATTCATTCGCGGAAAGGCTGATCGCATTTGCAGCCGTCGAAGGAATTTTCTTTTCGGGCGCATTCTGCTCGATCTACTGGCTTAAGAAACGCGGCTTGATGCCCGGACTGACATTCTCGAACGAATTAATTTCCCGTGACGAAGGCGTTCATTGCGACTTTGCCGTCCATTTGCATAATCATCATTTGGTAAATAAAGTTCCAAAAGATCGTATCAGGGAAATCATTGTCGACGCACTGACCATCGAGCGCGAATTTATAACCGAGTCGCTTCCTGTAAGCCTTATCGGAATGAATGCAAACCTGATGACGCAATACCTGGAGTTCGTAACCGACAGGCTATTGGTAGAACTTGGTTGCGACAGAGTATACAATCAGGCAAACCCGTTCGATTTCATGGATATGATCTCGCTTCAGGGAAAGACAAATTTCTTCGAGAAGCGCGTAGCAGAATACCAGAAAGCCGGCGTTATGAATACAGATTCAGATTCGCAGAAGATATCGTTCGACGCAGATTTCTAGAAAGCTATCAGCTGTCAGTAACCAGCTGCCAGCACCATAAAATACAATACCATTACAAAATAGGCTGACGGCTGATCGCTGAAAGCTAAGAGCTGAATTACAAATAACCCCGAAGCGGAGAAGGGATTCCCGTCTTCATTAAAACCACAAGCGTATGTATGTAGTAAAAAGAAACGGCAGCAAAGAGCCGGTAATGTTCGACAAAATCACGGACAGGATTAAAAAATTATGTTACGGCCTCAACGATCTTGTCGATGCTGTAAAAGTCGCCATGCGGGTCATCGAAGGCCTTTATGACGGCGTGACTACATCAGAACTTGACAACCTCGCGGCTGAAACTGCAGCTGCAATGACGGTTCAGCATCCGGATTACGCGCTTCTCGCGGCACGGATCGCGATTTCAAACCTGCATAAGAACACAAAAAAGTCGTTCTCGGAAACGATGTCGGATATGTTCCACTACGTAAACCCGCGCACAAACCAGGAATCGCCGCTTCTTTCGGAAGAAGTTTACGAAGTGATCCGCGACAATGCAGCTTTCCTTGATTCGCATGTGATCTACAACCGCGATTTTAATTATGATTATTTCGGGTTCAAGACTTTGGAGCGTTCGTATCTTCTGAAAATCAACGGAAAAATCGTCGAGCGCCCGCAGCATATGCTGATGCGTGTTGCCGTCGGGATCCATTTGAACGACATGGATGCGGTGATCGAGACATACGAATTGATGTCGAAGAAATATTTCACACATGCAACTCCGACACTTTTCAACGCCGGGACGCCAAAACCTCAGATGTCGTCGTGTTTCCTCCTTGCGATGCAGGACGATTCCATCGACGGGATTTACGATACATTAAAGCAGACAGCCAAAATCTCGCAATCAGCGGGCGGAATCGGTTTGTCAATTCATAATGTACGCGCGACAGGTTCATACATCCGCGGCACGAACGGAACGTCGAACGGAATCGTACCGATGCTTCGCGTATTCAACGATACTGCGCGTTATGTCGACCAAGGCGGCGGAAAGCGCAAAGGCAGCTTCGCGATCTATCTTGAAACCTGGCATGCCGATATTTTCGATTTCCTCGACCTGAAGAAGAATACAGGAAAAGAGGAAATGCGTGCGCGTGATTTGTTCTTTGCGATGTGGACATCGGATCTTTTTATGAAGCGTGTTCAGGATGATGCACAATGGACATTGATGTGTCCGAACGAATGCCCGGGACTTTACGAAGTTTACGGTGACGAGTTCGAAGCGCTTTACCTCTCGTACGAAGCACAAGGCAAAGGCCGCAAAACGATTCGTGCACGTGAACTTTGGGAGAAAATCCTCGAGTCGCAAATCGAAACCGGAACGCCATATATGTTGTACAAAGATGCTGCGAACCGTAAATCAAACCAGAAAAACCTTGGTACGATCAGGTCTTCGAACCTTTGCACCGAGATCATGGAATATACATCGCATGACGAGATCGCGGTTTGTAACCTTGCATCGATTTCACTTCCGATGTTTGTCGAAAATGGCGAGTTCAACCATCAACTGATGTACGATGTCACCAAACGTGTTACCCGTAACCTGAATAAAGTAATCGACAGGAATTATTATCCTGTTCCCGAAGCTGAAAATTCAAACATGCGCCACCGTCCGGTAGGATTGGGCGTTCAGGGATTGGCCGACGCGTTCATCTTGCTCAGAATGCCGTTTACGTCTGATGAGGCAAAACAGCTTAACCAGGAAATTTTCGAAACGCTATACTTTGCTGCTGTTACCGCATCGATGGAAATGGCTAAAGAAGAAGGACCGTATTCAACATTTGCAGGATCGCCGATATCAAACGGAGAATTCCAATACAACCTTTGGGGCTTGAAAGACGAAGAATTGTCAGGCCGCTGGGATTGGGCATCATTGAGGAAGGAAGTTATGGAACACGGTGTACGCAATTCACTTTTGGTTGCACCGATGCCAACAGCGTCAACGTCGCAAATCCTTGGAAACAACGAAGCGTTCGAACCGTATACGTCGAATATTTACACACGCCGCGTACTTTCCGGAGAATTTATCGTAGTAAACAAGCACCTTCTGGAAGACCTTGTGAAACGCGGATTGTGGAACGAAGAATTGAAGCAGGAGATCATGCGCCACAACGGATCGGTACAAAATATCGAAGGAATTCCGGCAGATCTGAAAGAATTGTACAAAACCGTTTGGGAAATGTCGATGAAGGACATTATCGATATGTCTCGCCACCGCGGATATTTCATCGACCAGTCGCAGTCGCTTAACCTGTTCATGCAGGATGCGAATTACGCGAAGCTTACATCGATGCATTTCTACGCATGGCAGTCCGGACTGAAAACCGGAATGTA
>CBDUBJ010000098.1:0-5722 GCA_965365355.1 uncultured bacterium | reverse complement strand
CATTTTTTAATTTTCTTCTCGAGGGTAATCTTCATTATAAAATATACAATTGATGCTCCGTGTAGCTTTATTTCCTATTGAAAAGAAAAACTTCATTATATTGCTCCGCACCAAATAATCTCCAATGAAGATTGCTTCGTTAATCCTTATACTGTTCCTAACTCAGATATTCAATGCCCAGGATTCGAAAGAAATATCGGCAAAACATATTGTCGAGCAGTCGCTCACGTACGCAGGCGGCATATCAGAACTTTCAAAAATCTCTACACTCGAACTAATATATCTTCATCTTGATCCCGATGGCAAATCTGCATCGATAATCGAAAAACGCAAAGGCAATTCACATTTAACACAAAGCATCATATCGCAAAACAACGATTCGCAAACCACCTTTTACGACGGAAAAAATATTGTCTGGGTCCGCGGCAAAAGCGTGAAAAAATTCGCCGATTCGTCGCTGCCTGAGATGAAGCTGAAAGCTTTTTCCAATATATTGCTTGGCTACGAAAATCTGGGTTACCGGTATACGCGGTTAAAAGACGAGAAATTTGACAATTTCGATTGCTATGTCGTGGAAGCCAAAAGCAAGGATGGATATGCCACCACTAACTTTTTCGATAAAACGAATTTCAGGCACATGATGATCGTTTATCCGAACGGAAACAAATCCCTGATCATCGAAGATGCCGGATACGGTGCCGTCCGTTTTAGCAAACACATGCTGAATACCGACAGCGCAGGCAAAGTTTCCCAGCTGATCCTGGTCGATGCGCAACTTAATTCAGGTGTATCTGACCTTTGGTTTAGCTCACCGTATCAGCAGGATTACAAATTGCCGGATCATATCAAATTCGGAACATTTGAAGCGGTTGGTTCCGGTACGATCATTAATCGTAATTCAAACAGTCAGTCTGAAACTTCCGGAGCGTCGACCCTTGCGCTGAAGGTAGATTGGATAGGCGAAGATATGTTCGAGCTTAGAAGCAATGAGCAGGTCAAAGGCGAGGGAACTTTTGTGCGCATAGTTTCCTGGAACGAGTCGCAATATATCTGTCATATCATGGGTCTCGCAAGCGCAGGAACAGGCGAATTTAAAAAGCTGTAGCTTTCTTTGAAGTACGGCCGAAAGCGAATTTTTGCAATGGTAACCTGACAAAAATACCATCGGAAAATTTAACATTATTCGTCACTTTCGAAACACGAAACACCGTAACTTACAGCAAGTTATGTATCGCAATGTTAACATGTAGCGAGCTGACCTTTCTCCTAATACATCAATTATGAATCTAACGGAATCCAATTACGGCAACATGTCAATATCCGAACGTATCGATGCCAGTGGCAAAATGAACGAATTCAATGATGCTGTTGCGGAACGTGACATGGAAACCGTTATCATGATCCTCAATTCGTTAGAGTTGAAACCTGACGCGATTAGTTCCGTAATGAACGACCTGGGTTTTTTCAGATGAAGCCTATTTAAACTTCCGTATTTTTTAATCTAACTATTCAGCTTTTATTAGGTTGTACTTCCGGCGCAAACCGCGTCGCCTCTACAAAACGATGTTGGGCAAAGCATAAAATTGACAGCCGGACAGATTTCAAGGCTTACTTTTGTATACCGTAGGAAAAGCAATGTGTATGAAAAAGATCCTTGAACAGATCCGCGAGTTCGCCGATAAGGCTCATGGAAACCAAATGCGGAAATATTCGCCTGACAGGTATATTGTCCATCCTGTCCGGGTTATGGAAACATGCAGTAAGTACACGAATCATCTGCCGATACTTGCGGCGGCATTGCTTCATGACGTGCTTGAAGATACCGATACGACCGTCGATGACCTGCATCATTTTCTGGAACAGCTTTTAAATTCGGAAGAAACTGTAGAAACATTATCCCTTGTTGTCGAAATGACCGATGTATTTGTAAAATCTGAGTATCCCAAATGGAACCGCAGAAAACGCAAACAAAGAGAACTGGAACGCATCGTTGAAACAAGTGCGGACGCACAAACGATAAAATATGCCGACATACTCGACAATAGCACCGAAATAGCCGCAAACGATCCGGACTTTGCACTTCGGTATCTCAGCGAATGTCTTGAAATTTTGAAAAGTGCAGATACAGGTAATGCCGCACTTCATCGATTGGCGATCGATACGGTTTCGCGGGAAATCCGATACCTCCGCGACAAAATGGGCTGACGGCGAGAAAATTTTGGATCAGTCGGATAGCACAATATCCCTTTTCCCAATCCATTTGCCGTCTGATCCTTTTTGAACCGTTACGACCCCATTTCCGCCGACCGTGGTTAGTGCCGACAAATATTTGTCATTTACCAAACGATCATCTTTAAACACGAAATCCGAGATCCAATACATTTTGCCGTGCTCATTTCTTACAGCAGCGTGGATGTGTGCAGGCATCGAATTATCCGGATATCGCGCAGGCCTGATTGTTTCGATTCGATATTGCCCGTCTTTATCCGTTTTGCACCAGCCATGAAGTTGTCCGTGCCATTTTTGAGCGCCTGTTTCCCTGCCCGATTTGGAATAGAAGCCTTTGCTGTCGGTGTGATAAGCATAGATGATAAGATCACGATAAGGTGTTTTGCCGTCTTTTCGAAATACTGTCCCTGAAATTTGCAGCTTGTCGCCGACAGCGTCTTTGTCGGAAATGATCATAACATTCGATATAATTTCCGGCATGTTTTCAAAACTGCAACTGATATCAGCATCGGCATCATCGCAGCTATCAATGACATTTATGTAATTATTGCTCGCATTCGATGTAATGGCTGTCGATTGCCTGCAAGATATCAACACCATAAAAACCATCGATAACAATATTGTACGTGCTTTGAATTTGGCAATCATAACTTTCTTATTTTGAATCATCTAAATATAATCCAATTTGTCATTGAGATTTTGTGACGCCTGATTGATGATAATATTGATAACTATTCCAGCATTTTTGTAAGACAAAGATGGTGGTGTAATGCGAAATTTATATCAAAGACCAACATCATGGCATTAGAGAAATACAGGCAGAAACGGGATGCCTCCAAAACTCCCGAGCCATTTGGCGGCAAAAGCGAGAAAGATGTACTTCGATTTGTGATTCAGAAGCACGCCGCATCGCATCTTCATTATGATTTTCGGCTGGAAATGGAAGGCGTTTTAAAAAGCTGGGCCGTACCAAAAGGACCATCGAATGATCCCGACATCAAGCGCCTTGCAATGATGGTTGAAGATCATCCCTATGATTATCGCACGTTCGAAGGTATCATTCCCAAAGGCCAATACGGCGGCGGAACGGTCATCGTTTGGGACGAAGGAACATATATGCCGTCTGATCCTGAGGCAAAATCCAAAAAGGACATGGAGAAACAACTTCTTCGTGATCTTCGCAGCGGAAAACTTAAATTCATACTAAAAGGCAAAAAGCTTAAAGGCGAATTTGCCCTTATCAAAGCGCATGGACGTGGCGAAAATGGCTGGCTTTTAATGAAACTTGAAGATAAATACGCTTCCAAAGAGGACATTACCAGAAAAGACAAATCGGTTGTTTCCGGCAAAACTCTCGACCAGGTTACTGCAACCAGCGACAATATTTACGGTAAAAAGAAAGCTGAACCGAAAGAAGAAAAAATCAAAAAGAAAATCCAGGAATCCGAAAATCTAAATGATAAAAATAAAAACCTGCATGCTGATTCACTTCTAAAGAAAGGAAAGCGAAGCAAAATGCCTCAGAAGGTCAAACCAATGCTGGCGACGCTTGTCAGTGAACCCTTCGAAAATCCGGATTGGACTTATGAAGTTAAATGGGATGGTTATCGGGCAGTTGCGTACATCGAAAAAGGCAACGTCGAAATCATGTCACGCAACAATAAATCATTTACTGAAAAATATTATCCGCTCGTCGATGCGATGAAGGAATGGACCATCAACGCCGTTCTCGATGGCGAAATTCTGGTGATCAAAAAAGATGGCAAAGCCGATTTCGGTGCGCTTCAAAATTGGCGAAGCGAGGCTGATGGCGATTTGATCTATTACGCATTCGACATTCTTTGGCATGAAGGAAAAGACGTCATGAACCTGACATTGCTCGAACGGCAGGCGATTCTCAAGGAAATTCTTCCAACCAATGACGACCGCATCAGGCTGAGCCAGGTTTTTACTGCAAACGGACTCGACTTTTTCCATGCGGCCGAAAAAATGGGTCTGGAAGGAATCATGGCCAAAAAAGCCGACAGTACGTACAATCCAGATAGCCGTTCCAAACACTGGCTTAAAATCAAAGTAAATCAGAGACAGGAAGTTGTGATCGGCGGATACACACAAAACGAAGGCAGTGCCAAGCCATTCAGTTCATTGTTGCTCGGAGTTTATGAAAATGGAAAGTTGCAGTATACGGGGAAAGTCGGTACAGGCTTTAATGAAAAGACGCAGAAAGAATTGCTGCAAAAGTTTAAGCCATTGGTCACGAAAAAAAGTCCGTTTGATTTCGAGCCTGATGTCAATAAGCCGTCGCGATTTCAGCCAAATCCGCCAAAAGCTACAGCAACCTGGCTAAGACCGGAACTCGTTTGCGAAGTCAGTTTTACGGAAATCACGTCAGACGGTGTTTTCAGGCATCCATCGTTTCAGGGCATGCGCAGCGATAAAAAGGCTTCCGAAGTGATTCGCGAAAAAGCGACGGAGACAAACGAGGTTATAGCCGATGCGCCCGACAATGAACCGACTCAAAAAGTAAAACTCGTTTCAGCATCGAAGCGCACGGCAAAGCAAACACTTCTGAATCCCAAAGAGGAAACGCAGGTTAAAAAGATCTGCGGACACGATTTGAAATTTACGAATTTGAGCAAAGTCTATTGGCCCGAAGAAGGCTACACCAAACGCGACATGTTCAACTTCTATTACCAGATATCCGAATTTATCCTGCCATATCTGAAAGACCGACCACAATCGCTGAACAGATTTCCGAATGGCATCCACGGTAAAAGTTTTTATCAGAAAAACGTAAAAGACAAAGCGCCCGATTGGGTCAAAACTTTTCCTTATACAACAAGCGATGGTGAAGACAAAGAATTCCTTGTTGGCGCCGATGAAGCCACGTTGTTGTGGATGGCATCGCTTGGCTGCATTGAAATGAATCCGTGGTTCAGTCGGATCCAATCACCGGATAACCCCGATTACTGCGTGATCGACCTCGATCCCGATAAAAACACCTTTGACCAGGTTATACAAGCTGCGCAGGAAGTGAAAAAGGTTTTGGATGCGATTGGAATTGAAGGCTTTGCAAAAACATCAGGCTCTACGGGGATCCATATTTACATACCTCTTGGCGCAAAGTATTCCTACGATCAATCGCAAATGTTCGGAAAGCTCATCGTTTCGATCGTACACGATCAGATTCCCGAATTTACCAGCCTTGAGAGATTTATCAAGAATCGTGGCGGCAAAATGTATCTTGATTTCCTCCAAAACCGGCCCGGCGCAACGATTGCGGGCCCTTACTCATTACGACCAAAACCCGGCGCAACAGTTTCGATGCCGCTGCATTGGGATGAAGTCAAAAAGGGCTTGTCGATGAAAGACTTTACGATCAAAAATGCTGTTGCCCGTGCACGAAGCGAAGGCGATCTGTTTATAGGAACTTTAGGTGAAGGCATCGATATGGAAAAAGCGCTGAGTATTGCTAAGAGTGTGTTTTATTGAG
>CBDUBJ010000097.1:0-5775 GCA_965365355.1 uncultured bacterium | reverse complement strand
TGACCTTATGACTTTCAGACTTAATCCATATATTTGACGCTTCGCCTTCGGGTGAAGTTTTTTTATGAAGAAACTCCTTCTTGCTTACTTACTGTTATTTGCAGGTTTTATATCCGCGCAGACGAAAGTCAGCGGTATTGTCGTAGATGTTTCCAACCAGCCGATTCCATTTGCAAATGTCCAGTTCAAAGGTTCAAATGAAGGCATCGTAACCAACGAGGACGGCCGTTTTTACATCGAATCCGACAAAACTTATACGGCGCTTGTCGTCACATTTACAGGCTTTTCAGATAAGGAAGTTCCGTTGACAAAGCAGGTTAATTACAATTTTAAAGTGGTGCTGAAGGAAGGCGAAGAGCTTAAGGAAGTTGTCATTTATACCGGTAAGACGTCCAAGAAGAACAATCCGGCACTCGACATCCTGCGAAAAATCTGGGAACGGAAACGCAAAAATGGACTCAATATGTTCGATCAGTACCGTATGGACAAATACGAGAAAGTCGAATTTGACATGAATACCATCGATAGCGCTTTCATGAAAAACCGCATCTTTCGCGGGATGGAATTCATTTTTGATCAGGTCGACACGTCCGACGTAACGGGCAAAACCTACCTCCCGATTTTTATCAATGAGTCGCTTTCTGAAGTTTACGGCGACAATGTGATGAAGAAGAAAAAGGAAGTTTTAAAGGCAAATAAAAATTCCGGTTTCAATACGAACCAGCAAATTATTGCTTTCATCAAAGACCTCTATGCCGAATACAATATCTACGACAATTACCTGACGTTTTTTGATAAAAGCTTCACGAGTCCGTTGTCGCGCACAGGAATCGACGTTTACAATTATGTGCTTCGCGATACTGCATTCATCGACAACAAATGGTGTTACAATATTGTGTTCTATCCACGCAGGAAGAACGAGCTGACATTTAAAGGTGATTTTTGGGTTGCCGATACGACGTTTGCAATCAAAAACATTAACATGGCCGTGACGAAATCGGCTAACATCAACTGGGTCAAGGATATTTACATCGAGCAGGAGTTTGAGGTTCTGAATGATTCCGTTTTCCTTCTGACGAAAGATTATATGATGTCTGATTTCGCGCTCAACAAAAAGGAGAAGTCGCGAGGGATATATGGCAAGCGGACTACGATGTTCAAGAATTTTAAGTTCGATCAAAAGCAGCCTGAAGATTTTTATAAAGAACAGGTCAATAATGACGACTTGTCGGTTTACGTAAAGCCCGATGAATATTGGGAACAGAATCGTTTTGAAAAGCTGAGTAAAGATGAAGCCGGAGTTTACAAAATGCTCGATACGCTTCAGACGGTCAAAAAATTCAAGCGGCTTACGAGCCTCGTACAGATTCTCGGCAGCGGATATATCCAGATCGGCAACTTCGATTACGGTCCGATTTATTCCACTTTCGGATACAATGAAGTCGAAGGTTTCCGATTGCGAACGGGCGGGCGTACCTATTTCGGTCCGAATGATCCCTGGCGGATCCAGGCCTATACGGCCTATGGTTTTGACGACGATAAATTTAAGTACGGACTTTCCGGAAAATGGATGGTCGATAAGCGAAGCCGTGTCATCCTTGCAGGCGGGAACCGTCGCGATGTTGAACAGATCGGTGCAAGCCTGACCACCACAAATGACGTGCTCGGCAGAAGCTTTGCATCGTCGGGATTGTTTACGACGAGCAGCAACGGGAAGCTGACAAATATCAACCTCAGTACATTTTCATTCGAAATGGAACCGGTTAAAAACTTATCGTTCCAGGTTGGTTTTTCATACCGGACGCTGGAATCAGCATCACCAACATTTAGTTTAAATTATCTGAAAACGCTTGAGGATGGAACTACGGTCGTTGAAAGTGAAGTCAAACAGGCGGAAACAAACATCCAGATCGATTTCACACCGAAACGAAAAACGATAGGTTATGGCGTGGAGCGCGATGTCATCGACAGTCCATACACACGGATTTTCGCAAGCTACAGCGCCGGCTTAAAGGGCGTGACCGACAAAGATTTTGATTACAAACGTGTTCAGCTATATGTCAAACAGCCAATAATTATTGGTGCAATCGGACGTACCAATTTAATTACGGAACTTGGGAAAACGTTTGGTGCGGTGCCGCTTGGACTGATGAGCGTCATCCCCGGGAACCAGACATATTTTACGATTGAAAATACTTTCAGCAACCTGAATTTCTACGAATTTGTCGCCGATGAATATGCGACCTTCCAGTTCGAGCATCATTTTCAGGGGAAATTATTTGCGTACGTTCCGGCGTTGCGAAAGCTTAACTGGCGTGAGATTATCGGCATTCGTGCAGTTTATGGAACTGTTTCGGATGAGAATCGCGCGATCAACGCAAGCGGTTTGGAATATCGTGCGCCTGAAAGCGGTTATTGGGAATATGGATTTGGTATCGGGAATATCTTTAAGGTGTTTCGAATCGACTTTAGCTGGCGTGGCAATTACCTAAACTTGCCCGATGCCCAAAAATTCGCGGTCAAAGGTTCGTTCGGATTCTATTTCTAATGTTTTCAGGAGCTTTTTCCGGCTGTCCGCTGTATCTTTTTCCAACCTCGCGGTTGTCAAAAGGATGCCGCTTCCATCCGGGCTAGGACATTCATCATGAAAGAAGCCATCGACATTCTCCGGAACAAAGAACCGAACTTCCGGATGATATTCGACACATACGGTCCGCCAAAACCGGTAGTGCGTCCGCAGGGATTCGCGACGCTGTGCAAGATCATCTTCGAGCAGCAGGTTTCATTGGAATCCGCGAAAGCCTGTTATGATAAATTGGATCTGGCTTTCAACGGTGAATTCACACCGCAAAATATTTTAAAATCTTCCGATGAAGTTTTGCGAAATGCCGGACTAAGCCGCCAAAAATCCGCTTACGTCCGAAATTTGGCTAATGCAATTGTGAATGGCGACCTTGACCTTGATAGCTTCAACCAAAAATCGCCCGAGCAGATCCGCACCGAACTCATCAAAATCAAAGGAATCGGTAATTGGACAATCGATGTCTATTTAATGTTCAGCCTGCAGGCGCCGGATATCATTCCGCTTGCAGATATCGGTATCATCATTACGATAAAGGAACTTTGGGAAATCGAAGATAAAAATGAGATATTAAACCTGACAGATACCTGGAAACCGTATCGGACAGCAGCCTCATTCTTTTTATGGCATTATTATCTGCGGAAGCGCAATAGGGTGATTCATCCATAGCTCCAAAGTGCCAAAGCTCCAAAGCGCCAGAGATCCAAAGCACCATAGCACAATAGCTCAAGAGGTCCATAACAAAAGTGGTAAAAATACTGTCCGTCAACAATTATTTGATGCGCTTCAAACTTTGTCACTTAGCAACTTTGTTACTTTGTCACTGAGCTCTGCTCTGGATCTTTGGCTCTTTGGAGCTTTGGGTCTTTATTTATGCAGTAGTTTGTTGCACGTTGCTACTATTTTGTTAATTTTGCAGCCGATAAAATTTACACTAAGACATTTATGGAATCAATGATGATTTATGTGCCGTTATTAATGGCAGTGATAGGCTTGATATTTATGTGGATCAAAAGATCATGGGTAATCAAGCAGGAAGCCGGTGATGCGAAAATGCAGGGAATTTCGAAAGCTATTCAGGAAGGCGCCATGGCATTTCTTAAAGCGGAGTACAGGATTCTCGCGATATTCGTTGTAATTGCTTCGGTTGCGCTGTTCATTGTATCCCAGATGGTGGAAACATCGCACTGGATGATCGTTGTTGCATTTGTTTTTGGTGCTTTTTTCTCCGCTTTGGCAGGAAATATCGGAATGCGTATCGCTACGATGGCGAACGTCCGTACGACGCAGGCTGCCAAGACAAGCCTTCCGCAGGCATTACAAGTGTCGTTTGGAGGCGGAACTGTAATGGGTCTGGGTGTTGCCGGTCTTGCAGTTTTGGGGCTTAGCCTTTTCTTTATGTTTTTCATTTCCCAATTTATGGGAGACGCCGAGAATTCATTTTACGGTAATATGACCAGGGTTCTTGAAACGCTTGCAGGTTTCTCACTTGGTGCCGAATCGATTGCGCTTTTCGCACGTGTTGGTGGTGGAATCTACACCAAAGCTGCCGATGTCGGAGCTGACCTTGTTGGAAAAGTTGAAGCGGGAATCCCTGAAGATGATCCGCGTAACCCTGCGACAATTGCGGATAACGTTGGGGATAACGTTGGTGACGTTGCCGGTATGGGTGCCGACCTTTTCGGATCATACGTTGCAACAGTTTTGGCGTCGATGGTTCTTGGAAACTACATCATTAAAGACATGGCCGAAGCTGGTCAGGAGCTTACTAAATATGACGGAATGGGGCCGATCCTTCTTCCGCTGATGATTGCCGGTATCGGTATCATCTGCTCAATTATCGGAACACTTTTCGTGAAAATCAAAAATAACGATGCTAAAGAAGCGCAGGTTCAGAGCGCACTTAACATCGGAAACTACGTATCACTTGCACTTACAGTTGTTGCATGTTATTTCCTGATCATGGAATTTCTTCCAAATGAAGGTCTGCGCGGCATCCACTTCTTTGGCGAAGGCAATCGTGACATCCCTGTGATGAACGTTTTCTATGCTACATTGGTCGGACTTGGAGTCGGACTTCTTATCTCAGCATTTACTGAATACTATACAGCACTTGGTAAAAAACCGGTTATGAACATCGTTCAGAATTCATCTACTGGTGCTGCTACAAATATTATCGCCGGTCTTGCAACAGGTATGAAATCTACCTTTTCATCTGTATTGCTATTCGCCGCTGCTATTTGGGGTTCATACGAACTTGCAGGATTTTACGGCGTTGCGATCGCGGCGTCTGCGATGATGGCTACAACTGCAATGCAGCTTGCGATCGATGCATTCGGACCTATTGCCGACAATGCCGGTGGTGTTGCCGAAATGAGCGAACTGCCAAAAGAAGTACGTCAGCGTACCGATATTTTGGACTCTGTCGGAAATACAACTGCAGCGGTAGGTAAAGGTTTCGCAATTGCTTCTGCAGCGTTGACAGCTCTTGCATTGTTTGCAGCTTATGTGACATTTACCGGTATCGACGGTATCAACATCTTTAAAGCAGACGTTCTTGCAGCGTTGTTCATCGGTGGAATGATTCCGGTTGTTTTCTCTGCCCTTGCGATGCAATCAGTTGGAAAAGCAGCAATGGATATGGTTCAGGAAGTTCGCCGTCAGTTCCGTGAAATCCCGGGAATTATGGAAGGAACCGGAAAACCGGAGTACGGAAAATGCGTTGATATTTCCACAAAGGCCGCACTTCGCGAAATGATGCTGCCGGGTGCGATCACGATCATTACTCCCATCATCATCGGGTTTGTAATGGGCGCTGAAGCTCTTGGATCTTATATGGCAGGTGTTGCGGTTTCAGGTGTTCTTTGGGCAATCTTCCAGAACAATGCCGGTGGAGCATGGGATAACGCAAAGAAATCTTTCGAAGCTGGTGTTATGATCAATGGCGAAATGACGTTTAAAGGTTCAGATGCGCACAAAGCTGCCGTAACCGGTGATACTGTTGGAGATCCATTTAAAGATACTTCAGGTCCGTCGATGAACATTTTGATCAAGCTTACATGTCTTGTCGGATTGGTGATCGCACCGATCTTGGGTGGGGGACATTCTACAAATGATGCCACGCATGCTGCCGGAACGGAAATGATCGGCAAATGCGATCCTGCGAAAATGGCATCGATGACGAAAGAGGAATG
>CBDUBJ010000096.1:0-5975 GCA_965365355.1 uncultured bacterium | reverse complement strand
CACGTATCGTTCGTCACGAAGACATGCCATTCCTTGAGGACGGAACTCCGGTAGATATCGTATTGAACCCGCTTGGCGTACCATCGCGTATGAACATCGGGCAGATCTACGAAACTGTACTTGGATGGGCCGGTATGAACTCGGGCAAAAAGTTCGCAACACCGATTTTCGACGGAGCTACTTTGGATGAGATCAATGAGCTAACGGATGAAGCAGGAATCCCAAGATTCGGACATACTTATCTGTATGACGGAGGAACGGGTGAGCGCTTCCACCAGCCGGCAACAGTTGGTGTGATCTACATGCTGAAACTCGGGCACATGGTTGACGATAAGATGCACGCACGTTCAATCGGACCATACTCACTCATCACGCAGCAGCCACTAGGTGGTAAGGCGCAGTTCGGTGGACAGCGTTTCGGGGAGATGGAAGTTTGGGCGCTTGAAGCATACGGTGCATCGAGTACGCTGCGTGAGATCCTTACAGTGAAGTCGGATGACGTCATCGGAAGGGCTAAAACATACGAAGCGATCGTTAAAGGCGAAACAATGCCTGAACCTGGATTGCCGGAATCATTTAATGTATTGATGCACGAGCTTAAAGGGCTTGGACTTGATATCAGATTAGAAGAATAGTTTACAGTTTGCAGTTGACAGTTTTTAGAAGCTGTCAGCTGTTTGCTTATAACTGTTAACTCAATAAAATAAATTCAATAGTAATCATTATGATGAACAGGAATAATAAAGATAAAAACCCTGTAAAAAGGTTTGACAAGATTTCGATAGGTTTGGCATCGCCGGAGTCTATCCTGGCCGAGTCAAGGGGAGAAGTGTTGAAGCCGGAAACGATCAACTACAGAACCCACAAACCCGAACGTGACGGTCTTTTCTGCGAAAGGATCTTCGGCCCGGTAAAAGATTTCGAATGCGCATGCGGCAAGTACAAGAGGATCCGTTACAAAGGGATCGTTTGTGACCGCTGTGGTGTTGAAGTGACTGAGAAGAAAGTACGTCGTGACCGTGTTGGCCACATCAACCTTGTGGTGCCGATCGCGCACATCTGGTACTTCCGTTCGCTTCCCAACAAGATCGGTTATATCCTTGGACTTCCGTCAAAGAAGCTGGATATGATCATTTATTATGAAAGGTACGTTGTTATCCAGCCGGGTATCGCCAAGAATTCAGAAGGAGAAGACCTGCAAAGGCTTGACTTCCTTACTGAAGAGGAATACCTGAACATTCTTGACGGGCTTCCGCAGGAAAATCAGTATCTCGACGATCACGATCCGAATAAATTCGTTGCCAAAATGGGTGCGGAATGTATCATGGACCTTCTTTCGAGAATCGACCTTGATGCACTTTCATACGAATTGCGTCACTCTGCAAACAACGAAACTTCGAAACAGCGTAAGACCGAGGCTTTAAAAAGGCTTCAGGTTGTTGAATCGTTCCGTGATGCTAACGAGAATCGCGAAAACAAACCGGAATGGATGATCATGAAAGTGATCCCTGTTATCCCGCCTGAACTTCGTCCGTTGGTGCCTCTTGATGGTGGACGTTTCGCAACATCGGATTTGAATGACCTTTACCGTCGTGTGATCATCCGTAACAATCGTTTGAAGCGTCTGATGGAGATCAAAGCTCCTGAAGTTATCCTTCGTAACGAGAAGCGTATGTTGCAGGAATCGGTAGATTCACTATTCGATAACACGCGTAAGGCATCTGCTGTTAAGACGGAATCAAACCGTCCGCTAAAATCGCTTTCCGATTCATTGAAAGGTAAGCAGGGACGTTTCCGCCAGAACCTTCTTGGTAAGCGTGTCGATTATTCAGCACGTTCGGTTATCGTTGTTGGGCCTGAGCTTCGTTTGTTCGAATGCGGACTTCCGAAAGACATGGCTGCAGAGCTTTACAAGCCGTTCGTCATCAGGAAACTGATCGAGCGCGGAATCGTGAAGACAGTTAAATCTGCAAAGAAAATCATCGATAAAAAAGAGCCTGTAGTTTGGGATATCCTCGAGAATGTCATCAAAGGACATCCGGTATTGCTGAACCGTGCTCCAACGCTTCACCGTCTGGGTATCCAGGCGTTCCAGCCAAAGCTGATCGAAGGAAAAGCGATCCAGCTTCACCCGTTGGTTTGCACGGCGTTCAACGCGGATTTTGATGGTGACCAGATGGCAGTTCACTTGCCGCTTGGCCCTGAAGCGATCCTCGAAGCGCAGCTTTTGATGCTTGCATCACACAACATCCTTAACCCGGCCAATGGTGCGCCAATTACCGTTCCTTCACAGGACATGGTACTTGGTCTGTACTACATGACCAAGGAAAGGATTTCGACTCCGGAGTATAAAGTTCTTGGTGAAGGCCTGACTTTCTATTCTGCGGAAGAAGTGAACATCGCATTGAACGAAGGCTGTTTGGAACTGAATGCAAGGGTTAAGATCCGTGCGAAAGATTTCAACGAAAACGGTGAACTGGTTTATAAGATCATTCAAACAACTGCAGGTCGTGTACTATTTAATGAAGTAGTTCCTGAAGCTGCGGGTTATATCAACGAAGTACTGACCAAAAAGTCGCTTCGTGACATCATCGGAAAGATCCTTGCTGTGACGAATGTGCCTACAACGGCTGCATTCCTTGACAACATGAAGGACATGGGTTACAAGTTCGCATTTAAAGGCGGATTGTCATTCAGCCTTGGAGATATCATCATTCCGGAACGCAAAGGTGAATTGATCGCCGATGCGAACGAGCAGGTGGAAGGAATCAGCGCCAACTATAACATGGGTCTGATCACGAACAACGAGCGTTACAACCAGGTTATCGACGTGTGGACATCTACAAACGCATTGCTTACAGAGCTTGCGATGAAGAACATCCGCGAAGACCAGCAAGGTTTCAACTCGGTGTATATGATGCTTGACTCTGGTGCGAGGGGTTCAAAAGAACAGATCCGCCAGCTAACAGGTATGCGTGGATTGATGGCGAAACCGAAGAAATCAACCGCCGGTGGTGGTGAAATCATCGAGAACCCAATTCTTTCCAACTTTAAGGAAGGTCTTTCGATCCTTGAATATTTCATCTCAACTCACGGTGCGCGTAAAGGTCTTGCCGATACCGCTCTTAAAACTGCCGATGCAGGATATCTGACACGTAGGCTTCACGATGTATCTCAGGATGTTATCGTAAATGCTGAAGATTGCGGAACATTGCGCGGTGTTGAAGTATCAGCATTGAAGAAGAATGAAGAAGTTGTTGAAACGCTTGGTGAAAGGATTCTTGGACGCGTTGCGCTTCAGGATGTCATCAATCCGTTGACAAACGACACGATCGTTGAAGGCGGCCGTCAGATCACTGAAGCTGAAATGCGTGCGATCGAAGAATCTCCAATTGAAAGAGTTGAAGTTCGTTCGCCACTTACATGCGAAGCTTACAAAGGTATCTGTGCGAAATGCTACGGACGTAACCTGGCAACAGGACGTATGACGCAAATCGGTGAAGCTGTCGGTGTAATCGCTGCACAGTCGATCGGTGAACCTGGAACACAGCTGACGCTTCGTACATTCCACGTTGGAGGTACGGCAGGTAACATTTCTGAAGAATCGAGTATCATCGCGAAATTCGCAGGACGCATCGAGATCGAAGATTTGAAAACCGTTAAAGGTGAAGATAACGACGGAAACACTGTTGATATCGTTATCTCGCGTTCAACTGAACTAAAATTAGTAGACGTTAAAACAGGCATTGTCCTGAATACACATAACATTCCTTACGGATCAAGCATTTTCGTGAAAGATGGCGACATCGTTGAAAAAGGTGCTGTAATCTGTAAGTGGGATCCATACAACGGTGTAATCATCTCTGAATTTACAGGTAAGATTTCATACGAAGACCTTGAGCAAGGACAATCATTCCAGGTTGAAATTGACGAACAGACAGGATTCCAGGAGAAAGTAATCTCTGAATCGCGTAACAAGAAATTGATCCCAACGCTTCTTATCTACGGAAAAGATGGCGATCTGATCAGGTCTTACAACCTACCGGTTGGAGCTCACCTTATGGTTGAGAACGGCGAAAAGATCAAGGCAGGAAAAATCCTTGTCAAAATCCCGCGCCGCTCATCTAAAGCAGGTGATATCACAGGCGGTCTTCCAAGGATTACCGAGCTTCTTGAAGCGCGTAACCCATCGAATCCGGCTGTAGTGTCGGAAATCGACGGAGTGGTATCATTTGGTAAGATCAAGCGTGGTAACAGGGAGATCATCATCGAGTCGAAATTTGGCGAGATCAAGAAATACCTTGTGAAACTTTCGAACCAGATCCTTGTTCAGGAAAATGACTTCGTACGTGCGGGCGTTCCATTGTCTGATGGAGCCATCACACCGGATGATATCTTAAGGATCCAGGGACCTGCTGCAGTTCAGCAGTATCTTGTGAATGAGATCCAGGAAGTATACCGTCTGCAAGGGGTTAAGATCAACGACAAGCACTTTGAAGTTGTGATCCGTCAGATGATGCGTAAAGTCCGCGTTGAAGATCCGGGAGATACATTGTTCCTTGAGGAGCAATTGATCCATACTAAAGACTTTATCGTTGATAACGATAAGCTTTATGGAATGAAGGTCGTGGAAGAAGCAGGAGATTCTGAAAGCCTGAAACCGGGCCAGATCATTTCTCCGCGTCAGCTTCGCGACGAGAATTCATTGTTGAAGCGTTCTGATAAAAATCTTGTAACGGCTCGTGACGTAATCACGGCGACAGCAACTCCGGTACTTCAGGGTATCACGAGGGCGTCGCTACAAACGAAATCGTTCATCTCGGCAGCATCGTTCCAGGAAACTACAAAGGTCCTGAATGAAGCGGCTGTAGGAGGTAAAGTTGACCTGCTTGAAGGCTTGAAAGAAAACGTAATCGTCGGACACAGGATTCCAGCAGGAACCGGTATGCGCGAGTACGATAATGTGATCGTTGGTTCAAAAGACGACTACAATGAGATGATGGCCAACAAGGAAGAATATAATTATTAAGATTATGGCAGATCAAAAACAACAGCCGCCACAAGGGCAGATAAACATTGAGCTTGACGAGTCGGTCGCGGAAGGATTCTATTCCAACCTCGCGATCATCAATCACTCTCCGTCGGAGTTTGTCCTGGATTTTGTTTGTATTATGCCCGGAACGCCAAAAGCGAAAGTAAAATCGCGGATCATCCTTACGCCTCAGCATGCTAAAAGGCTGTTGAAGGCGATGGGAGAGAACATCCACAGGTTTGAAGCTGCTCATGGTGAGATTAAAGATTCCGAACAGCCTCCGATACCGTTGAACTTCGGTCCGACGGGACAGGCATAAATTGAAACGGCTTCCATTTGGAAGCCGTTTTTTATTTGGTTGGATGTTGATTTTGCTTTTGTTGCATTTTATAATTTCATACGGTTTTTCCGCAGTATGAACTCTATGGGAAATTGTATTTTACCTTCAGGGAAGGGGCGATTGCTTCCCTGCAAAATCCCGCTCGAAGATCTTACGGTTATTCGGTATTAATTGTTAATTGATCTTTTATCTGACTTTATTCATCATCAAGATTGTTTCGGGCAATTTCTTGTGTGTTTTTTCCAGATAACCGACTACAGGCTTCGTGCTCGATATGAGCACATGAATAGTTTACACCTACAACTACATTTTTCAACTTTTAGAATGGAATGAATACATCGGATTATTTCATCTTACAGATCTAGGTGATTGAAAATAATGCATTAGACTTCTCTGCCTCATCAAAATGCGCGTCCAATTATAAATTATGCCAGATTATTAGTCAAAAAATTAATCACTTTCATTCGGAATTTATCAACACGAAAACGTTGTAGTTTTTTATATTATGTATTTCAACGATAATTTTTGCTGTTCGTCTAACGCAATATTTTTCCTCTTAAATTTTTCTAAAAAGTGTAATACATTGCCGGGCTTTTCCGATGG
>CBDUBJ010000095.1:0-6738 GCA_965365355.1 uncultured bacterium | reverse complement strand
GCCTTGAGCTCACTTCAGGAATTTATATCAAATCCGAAAAATAAGATTATTGCAAGAGACCATTTGTATTTCGGTTTGGCAAAGATCAGAAAAGCAAGTGCTGCCGAAGGTACTATCGATGAAGCCATGTATAACGATGGAATTGCCAGCATCAGGAAAGCTGTTGAAATGGAAGCTTCCATAACCAACGAGCTTAATGAAATAGGTAAAAAAGCTTACGATGAAAAGCAGTTTAAGCAGGCAGCTGCCATTTTTGAAATTGCCGTAAGCAATCCTGAGTCGAAGAATTTCCTGATTGACAACTTTTATCTTGGAAACTCGATCTATTACGACAATAACCGTAAAGACGTTGTTAAACCGGATGTTGTCGCGCTTCAAAAAGCGGATGTGGCGTTTGGAAATGTGATTGCCGCATCACCTACAACGCAGGATGCATATCTGTTTAAGGCCCGTACGAATCGAATGATGGAGAATGACGATGCCATGGCAAAACACTATGAAGAGTATATCAATGTCGTAAATACAAAAGGTCCTGAAGAAGTTGCTAAAAATAAAGCCAAGTTAGTTGAAGCTTACAATAACATTGGTGCGCATTATGCAAATACCGATAAGACAAAAGCGATCGAGTACTTTAACAAAACACTCGCAATTGATTCGGCGAACGCTTATGCTGCGGATGCCATCAAATCACTTAGATAAATATGAAAGCCGGTTTTTTCGACCGGCTTTTTTGTTTCGATACCTTTAACTAGAAAATTAAAAAAGCGCGTATCTTTGCCGCTCATTTTTTTCAATGCTTCGCGACAATTTACATATTGAAATCGATAACGGAACAATGCTGCCTTTGATGGAAGAGTTCTATACCATTCAGGGTGAAGGATTTCATACCGGAACGGCAGCATGGTTTATTCGCGTTGGCGGCTGCGACGTTGGTTGTCATTGGTGCGATGTAAAAGAAAGCTGGGATGCGGCAAAACATCCACCAACTACGATCAACAAGATTGTTGAAAATGCGCGAAGACATGCGAAAATCGCGGTTGTTACCGGCGGTGAACCTTTGATGTACGATATGTCTGTGCTAACGGAAGAACTTCGGTTGGCGGGATTACGGACGCATATGGAAACTTCTGGTGCTTACAGTTTATCAGGAACATGGGATTGGATTTGCCTTTCGCCGAAGAAAACAAAATTACCTGTAGACGATGTTTACGCCGCGGCGGACGAATTAAAGATAGTACTTTATAATAAGCATGATTTCCAATTTGCTGAAGAGCAAGCATCAAAAGTAAATAAGGATGCAGTGTTGTTTCTTCAGCCGGAATGGTCCAAACACGAAGAAATTACTCCATTAATTATTGATTATGTGATGAAAAATCCAAAATGGAGAATATCATTGCAAACACACAAATATCTGAACATACCATAACCATATTTTAATTAACTAATATCAAACTGTAACATGAAAAAACTATTTATTCTATTCGTTCTTATTTTTGCTGCACAAGCAACATTTGCCCAAGACGAAGCTTTCAAGAAAGATGTGCTTAAAGTAATCAGGCTTAATGGTTCTGACGCCCAAATGAAGATGGCAAAAGATCAGATATTAAAGATGATTCCTGCAGAAAAGCATGCGGCATTCCTTGTTGAATTTGATGCAACGTTGCCATCACTCTACGACAAGCTTGCAGCTGTGTACATGGAAACCTATACGAAGGACGATGTAAAAGCGATGCTTGCGTTTTATGACAGTCCGATCGGGAAAAAGATGACATCCAAAAGCGAAGAAGTGCTGCAAAAATCACAAACTGCCGCACAGGAATGGGGCCAAGGGCTTCAGACAATGATGATGAAATACATGCAATAATTAAAATCCCGGAAACGGGATTTTTTTATTTTAAGGTAATGCGCGCAAGATAATCGTAATGCTCTCCGGCGATAATGAGTTCGCAATTCATATTTGTTGATTCTGCGATACTTTTTAGGGAATCAAAATCGATGTACAGCCAATCGAACGGTATTTCCTTTTCTTTTTGATACGATATGTAAAAAGTCAGTTCGCCATAATAATTGCCGCCCGGGATCAATTTTCCACCGTCGTTATCTTCGTCATACATATAAATGATGTCTGAGCTGTCGAGCAAGATTTGTCCGCCTTCACGTAGAAGGGATTTTAATTTTTGCAGCAATTCTTCGACCTTCGACAGCCTTCCACAAATTCCTGCACCGTTCATCAGCAGCAGGATTGTGTCAAAAGTCTCCGAATTAAAATTCATTAGATCTTCGCAAATTGTGTTTTTCAGTCCGCGCAGCTCGCAGGCCCGGATTGCTCTCGGCGAAATGTCGAGCGAAGTAACCTCTAATTTTTTCACATTTTGAAGATAGACACTATGGCTGCCGGCACCGCATCCGGCGTCAAGGGTTTTTCCTGTTGCCATTTGTAATGCGGTCTGTTCAAGTTTTGGCATGCTGCTAAAATCCCGAAACAGATAAGCGACATCCAGGAAATCTTCCTCCGAAATCGAAGTTTCAGTCAAAAGCGGCCCGGCTTTACCTAGAAGTTGATAGTCAAGTATCGCCTTGCCAAATACGTCTTTCATTGGATGTCGATTTCGTTGCGTAACTTTGAAGGCTCAAATGTACTTCATTGGATCCATTGCTTGAAAAATTATCGACAGCAGCAAAAGAGAAACTTCAGGAAAACAAAAAATTCTTCGACAAGCTTAAAAAAAAGCCACCAAAGAATTTAGATTATCTGATGCAGGACCTGCATGCCACAGAGTTTTCAAAAACGGATTGTCTTAATTGCGCAAACTGCTGTAAAACTACCGGCCCGCTTTTTACAAGTTCTGATATCGAAAGAATTTCAAAAACATTGCGACTAAAACAGCAGGACTTTATTTCAAAATATTTGCGTGTTGATGAAGAAAACGATTACGTACTCCAGCAATTGCCATGTCCGTTTCTTGCAGATGATAATGCATGCCTGATTTATGAAGACCGCCCGAAAGCGTGCCGTGAATTCCCCCATACAGATCGCAGGAAATTCCAGCAGATCACATCGATCACATTAAAGAACATTCCCGTTTGCCCGGCCACATATCGAATTGTGGAAGAAATGAAAAAACGGATTACATATTAAACGAACATATAATCGTCGTTCATATGTTTAAGTTCCGTTTTGCGCCCGCCAACATACTTTACCAGTGCGTCTATGGCCTGTTCGATATAGTTCATCGCCAGCTCGACATATTCTTTGGCCCTTCGTAACCATTCCATGCCCTGATCAACATATCCGTTCAACATCCGGATAAATTGTTGTAGTTGATCCATATATTTTAAAAGAAATTCAGCTGCTTTCATAACATTGGTTTTTTGTTTTTACTAAAATAACGATTGTTAAAAAAAGCGCTTCTAATATATCTCATAAACTTTTCTTATTTTTTTGAAATTATCAAGGCCAGCCTGCCATGTTTTGCGAATCTCCGCTTCTGATGTTCCCGATTCAATTTGAGCCTGAAGCTTTTTTGTTCCGGCCAATTTCGAAAAGAATGAATTGAAAAACTTCGACTTGTCCGCCGTTTCATTATATGCATTTTTCAGCCATTTTAATTCCAGTTTTGAAACGTCAGGGTAAGTCGATAAATCTTCGCCAAAACACATTTGTCCATTATGAGGCGGGTCTTTCGCGCCTTCATTCGGTTTCGGCGTAAAACTGTAGCCTTTTTTGGGTAGAAACGGCGAACCGTAAATCTGGAATTGCTTCTTGGTGCCACGGCCGACACTGACATTTGTTCCTTCGAAAAAACAAAGGCTTGCATACAGATTTATCGCTTTTGAATTCGGCAAATTCGGAGACGGTTTTACAGGTAGATCGTATTTCATCTTTCGGTCATAATTCAAACAAGGAATCACTGTAAGCTCGCATTGCAAACCGCCTTTCAGCCATTTTTCACCATTGATCATTTTGGCATATTCGCCGATTGTCATTCCGTGTAGTACGGGTATCGGATGCATGCCCACAAAGCTTGTAAATTCCTTTTCAAGGATCGGCCCGTCTACAATAGCGCCATTTGGGTTTGGCCTGTCGAAAACGATTAGCGGAATATTATTTTCTGCACAAGCTTCCATAATGTAGTGAAGCGTCGAAATGTAAGTGTAAAACCTTGCGCCGACATCCTGTATGTCAAAGATCATCACATCAATTCCGCCAAGCTGTTCCTTTTTTGGTTTCTTATTGTCGCCGTAAAGTGATATTATCGGTAAACCTGTTTTCGTGTCCTTTCCATCGGCAACCAATTCGCCTGCATCTGCAGTGCCGCGAAAACCATGCTCCGGTGCAAAGATTTTAATTATCTGAAATTTATTTTCAAAAAGATAATCGGCAATGTGTACGGTTTTTCGCTTGTATGCTTCCTGGTGCGTGATGTTTCCTTCATCAGGCAGCATGTAGATTGAATCATATGTCATGATCCCGGTTTGATTCGAAACAAGGCCAATCTTCTGGTTTTTTACCAAATGCCCCCATGCTGACACATTCTCAGCGCCTGTTTTTAATTTTGTATCTTCATTATGTGCGGAAATCTGTGTTTTTTCCTCCGGCTGTTTGTTAACCGAATTTCCACAATCGATCAGGGAAAGCAACACGAATAAAACCGTATTTTTGGCAATCATATCAATCATCATTTTGAATTTAGAGCATTTTATTGCGCGAAGGCTGGTTACCGATAAGGAGCATAAAAGTAGCATATCGGCCCCAATTATAAAAATCGCAATATCTGCGGTCGCGATCGGCATGGTGATGATGATCATTTCGGTGGCGACAGGAATTGGTCTGCAGGAGAAGATCAGGCAAAAAGTTTCCGCATTTAACGGACATATCGTAATCTCGAATTATGATGATAACCAATCTGAAGTCAGCGTAAACCCTATTTCAACCAATCAACAATTCTACCCGAAATTTACCGGTGTCGACGGAATAAAGCATATCCAGGCAGTCGCATCAAAAGCCGGCATCATCCGTACGGAAGATGCATTCGAAGGAATTATATTTAAGGGAGTCGGCTCGGATTACGATTGGAACAGCATCAACGAGTACATCATAAAAGGCAACTTCCCCAACACAAAGGAAAAGCTGACAGACGGAGTACTGATTTCCCAATTTCTATCAGACAGGTTAAATCTGGGCATAGGCAGCCGCTTCAATACGTTCTTCATGAAAGAAGGAGAAAGCAAGCTGCCAAACCTCCGTGTGCTGACCGTTGTAGGAATTTACGATTCGGGAATACGCGAATACGATGCATCATATATTATCGGCGACATTCGGCATATTCAACGGATCAATAAGTGGAAATCTGACCAGGTGGGGGCATTTGAAGTTTTCATTGACGATTTTTCGCAGCTTGGCCCCAAAAGCCTCGAAGTTTACGATGCAACGGGATCGACGCTTGACACGCGAAGCATCATGGAAAAATACGCGTATATTTTCGATTGGCTAAAGTTATTCGATTTTAATATCGTCGTCATTCTGGGAATCATGATCCTGGTCGCGTCCATCAATATGGTTGTTGCGCTGCTCGTCATGATCCTTGAAAGAACTAAAATGATCGGGATTTTAAAAGCCCTGGGAGCCGACAATAAATCGGTTCGGAAAATATTTCTGTACAACGCTTTTTACCTTATTGTCCGCGGACTTTTCTGGGGTAACCTGATAGGCATCGGAATGCTGCTTATACAAATGCAGTTCGGCGTCATCAAACTTAATCCTGCAAATTATTACGTAAACGAGGCACCGGTGTACTTCAATTGGATGTACATCTTACTGCTTAACCTCGGTACGATTGCGGTCTGCCTGCTTGTTTTGCTCCTGCCATCATATCTGATCACGAAAATTTCCCCCGTCCGCGCCATCCGCTTCGATTAGCACGAAAGTTCGTTATGTGCTCATTATTAATTATCAATTATTACTTTTTAATTAATTTGTAGCGTTGCCCCGAAAGCTTTCGGGGGCCGGGCTATCCGCTTTATCTTTTATTCACTGCGTTCATAAAAGGATGCCGCTGCTATCCCTAACGCGGCTGACGGGAAATTGATCTCTCCACTCATGCTTTTCGGATAATTGCCGCTATCTGTGCTGATCGATCAGGATCTGGTTTCCGTCGGGATCGGTAAGCATAATGTGTGCGGGACCGGTAGTTTTATCGTCGGCTTCCGCAGTGAGATTGATCCCTTTACCTTTTAATTCCTTTTGGATTTTCCGAACGTCGTCGAATTCAGTTATATTTTTTGCATTTTCATCCCAGCCTGGATTAAATGTAAGGATGTTGCCGGCAAACATTCCCTGGAAAAGCCCAATCAGTGCATTTCCATTTTTCATGATGAGATAATTCTTTCCCATGTCTCCTCCAAAAGCTGTAAATCCCAGGCTTTCATAAAAGGCTTTTGATGTTTTGAGATCTTTTACGCTAAGACTCATAGAGAAAGCGCCAAGTTTTAATTCAGAGTTTTCGGCTTTTGTAGAAAATGTTGTCATAGTTGTTTGTTGATGGTTGTTATCGGTTTTACCCGCAAAAAATAAATTTATACAAAATGTAGTTGTTGCGCCAAGGAAGAATACGAGTACTTTTTTCATGGTGATTGATTTAGATGTTTGGTCAAAGTTTAAAAGATAACTGCAAAATGACATCATACTTTAGTTTGATTTTGAACGTTGCGCTTCCATTCATACTTTAGGACATTCCC
>CBDUBJ010000094.1:0-6864 GCA_965365355.1 uncultured bacterium | reverse complement strand
ACTGTCGACTGGTGCAACCTGCAATTTCCCGGAAATACAACTATTGCATTAGGTGGTAATGCCACATTTTACGCACAGGTTTATGAACCTGCTGTAACACCGGGAGCCGGACAGGGTGCGGGAATTACCGCATGGATTGGATACAGTGCTGCGGATACAAATCCAAGTTCTGCCGGTTGGACATGGGTTCCGGCAACGTACAATCCTGCCGTGACCGGCAGTAATGATGAATATTCCGCAACATTTGGGGCAGCACTTCCCGAAGGAACATATTACGTCGCATCGCGTTTCCGTCTCGGATCGGGTGTATACAGTTACGGCGGTTTTAGCCTCGGAGGCGGGAATTTCTGGGATGGTACAACTTATCGCAGCGCATTGCTTACAATCAACGGACCGACTACGCTGGATTTCGCAAATCTTCAATCGCCGCCAAATGGATCATTAGTCTTGGGCGGTGGCTTCGATGTATATGCGCAATTGTATGAGCCCGGTGTTACAGATACTGCAGGATCTCAAGGTGGTGGAATTACGGTTTGGATCGGGTACAGTACGTCGAACACGAATCCGAATTCTGCAGGTTGGACATGGACAGAAGCCACTTTTAATCCATTTGGCGGCGGAACAAATAATGACGAATATATTTTGGATATCGGAACTGTGATTCCAACCTCCGGAACTTATTATTATGCTTCAAGATTTCAATTGGATACCGGCGCTTACCGCTATGGCGGAATCCAGGCGAGCGGAATCAATGGGAATTTCTGGGATGGGACCGAATATATTTCAGGTGTTCTGACTGTCACGCTTCCGCCGATGCAGGAAATTAAAGTGAACGGTAATACCGGCGGCGGCACAGGTCCGATCACCGACGGAAGTACGACGACAACAGGATTAAACAGCACTTCATTTGGCACAACACCGATCGGTACGCCGATCGTTAAAAGCTTTCTAATTACAAACGATGGTACAGCGAATCTAACTTTATCAGGTGCGCCAATCGTTACGATCGGCGGGACCAACCCGGCCGATTTTACAGTTACCATTCAGCCATCAACCACGACAATTGCGCCCGCTGCCACCACAACTTTTACGATTTCATTTAATCCGACCGCGGTAGGAGCGCGCACTGCCACAGTTTCGTTTGCGAATAATGATACCGACGAAAATCCATTTAATTTTACCATCAGCGGGAACGGTCAATGCGGAACGACGGGCAATACTGTAACGCCGTTATCCGGTCCGGTTGGAACCGAAGTTACCATCACCGCTACTTCCAACAATCTTACCGGCGCGACTGTCACATTCAATGGAGTTGCTGCTATGGTTACGCCAGTTTCTTCGACCCAGGTTAAAGTTCTTGTCCCTGCAGGCGCGACGACCGGAACGCTTCAGACAACGAACGCTGAAGGTTGCAGCGCAACAACTTATTTTACGGTTATCGATTATAACATCGCTTCATGTCAGGGAAATACCGGAACGGCAAGAAATACATTATTTATCAGCGAAGTTACCGATCACGGTAGCGGAAGTCATTCGTATGTCGAGATCTTTAATGCGACCGGAGCGCCGGTTTCATTGAACGGCTGGTCGGTCCGGACGCACAATAATGGCGCTACGACGGCCACGGGAACGATCAATCTGAATAATGTGATGCTTGCCAATAACACGGCATATGTCGTTGCATTTGGCGGAACCGACCATAATGCGAACTGGGGAAGCATTACACCCAATCAGACAAGCTCGGCCGTAAGCGGGATCAACGACAATGACAACATCCGTCTTTATCAGGGTTCGACCTGGATCGATGTCTGGGGCAATACCAACGGTACGGCATTCACGCTCGCCCCAAAAGATTACGTCTATCGACGCAAGAATATCGGCATCACTGCACCATCCACCACATGGAATCCAAGTGATTGGGATGCGCTGACTCCGGTGAATTATTCGAATGTCGGCCAGTACAACTTTTCGGTCGGCGCACTTCCATTCATTACATCACAGCCAGCTTACACGCCCTCGTGTAAAGCCACATCGTTTACGGTTGCGGCAACAGAAGGATTTGTCGGTGGAAATCCACTTTCATATCAGTGGTACGCGGTTGCACCCAATGCTACGGCTTGGACAGCACTTACCAACGCAGGTGTTTATTCAGGCGCGACATCGGCAACATTAAATATTTCGAGTATTGCCGGACTTAACGGTTATCAATATTACGTTCAGGTCCGTGAAGATTCAGCAACATGTTACACTGCATCGAACGCCGTAAAGATCACAGTTGAAACATCGACCTGGAATGGAAGTTCGTGGTCGCCTTTCGCACCGACTTCGGGCCGCGCGGCAGTTATCAACGGGAATTACAACACTGCGGCACACGGTAGTTTTGAAGCATGCAGCCTGACTGTGAATGGCGGATTCACGCTTACTGTTTCGGATAACAATTATGTTTCGATACAAAACGATCTTACGGTCAGCAACACGGCGACGCTTCAGGTATTAAATCAGGGTTCGCTTGTGATGGTTGAAAATAATGGCGTCGTGACAAACAATGGAACAACGCAAATCCAGAAAACGACATCTCCATATAATAAATTCGACTATACTTATTGGTCATCGCCGGTAACAGCAACAACAATCAATACGGCGCTTCCGGGGTGGCGTACAGATTACGCTTTTCAGTTTGCCACTGCTAATTATGCGGATATCGTTGCACCTGTCAACGGATTCGACGATGATAACAATGCATGGCAGTTTGTTGGAGGCGCTGCGGTCATGACGCCTGGAAAAGGTTACGCAGTAATGGCACCAACCACAGGATCGTTCCCTGCTACGAGCACCGTAACATTTTCGGGAACTGTCAACAACGGAATTATTTCGTTGCCGATGGCTTTAAGCGGAAATGCTGCCAATGCAAACGACGATTTCAATCTGATCGGAAATCCATATCCATCGGCTATTTTTGCTGATGATTTTATCAATGCTAACGTAAATACATCGGGGACTTTGTATTTCTGGACACATCGCACAGGAATTTCATCTTCCAATCCGGGTCCGGATGCAAACAATTTCATTACCGCCGATTATGCGATGTACAATTTGTCGGGCGGAACATCGAGCGGAACGGGAAGTCCGGTTCCAAATGGATTCGTCGCCTCGGGTCAGGGATTCTTTGTTGAAGCTGTGACTGCAACAAATGTAGTTTTCAATAATTCGATGAGAAGCAGGCTTCATCCGAACAATCAGTTCTATCGGATAAATGAATCTGCAACTGCTAATGAAAAGGACAGGGTATGGCTTAATTTGGAAAGTCAGGATGGGCTGTTCAGTCAGCAGTTGATCGGGTATTTCCCGGAAGCTACAACAGACTTCGACCGCGGTTACGACGGGATTGTAAACCATACCACAAACACGATAAGCTTTTACTCATTCATTGGCGAAGATAAATACAGAATTCAGGGAAGGCCTGCTTTTGATGAGAACGAGCAACTTCCGCTGGGTTATTCTACGACGATCGCTGGGGATTATACTGTAAAAATCGGCAATCGCGAAGGTCAGTTGAATGCTGATGGAAGACGGATTTATTTAGAAGACAAATTGCTGGGAATTACGCATGACCTGACAGAGGAGCCATATATTTTCGATACGGCCGTAGGAACTTTCAATGACCGATTTTTATTGAAATACCTCGATGGCGCGCTTGGAATTGGTGATCCGACGCAGCAAAATGCTCATGTGATCGCTTATGCGTCCAATGAAGTTATTAATATTCGTTCGAATCAAAATATGTCGAAGATCGAAATATTTGACATTGCAGGCAGGCAAGTTTATTCTGATGATTCTGTTGACGATGTTGAGGTTTTCATTGCAGGATTGTCGGTTTCACATCAGGCGCTGATCGTAAGGATTACGCTTGAAAATGGCCAGTCGGCAACCAGAAAGATTATTTTTTAGTTACTGAGTAGTTCTAAAAAGAAAGGCTTCCGATTGGAAGCCTTTTTAATTTATATCACTTTTCCTTTGCCTGATGCGGCGAGGTTTCGTTCGATCTGATGTCCGGGCCGGGTCCATTTTGGCTTTTCACCAAGAGGTATAAATTTCGAATCTTCAGCTTCCACGGATTGCGGTTGCGACTGTTTCACGAAAGGCTTCTGAGGTTTAAGTCCAAGCATTTCAAACATTTTCATGTCTTCGTTTACATCAGGGTTTGGCGTAGTAAGAAGCTTATCTCCCGCAAAGATCGAGTTCGCGCCCGCAAAAAAGCACATCGCCTGGCCTTCGCGGCTCATGTTTGTCCGTCCTGCCGACAACCGAACCTGAGTATGAGGCATAACGATTCGTGTTGTGGCAACCATGCGGATCATTTCCCAGATCTCCACGGGTTTTTCTTCTTCAAGCGGCGTTCCTTCGACTGCGACCAATGCGTTGATCGGTACCGATTCAGGCTGCGGGTTTAATGTTGAAAGTGCGACAAGCATTCCCGCACGGTCTTCGACGGTTTCCCCCATGCCGATAATTCCGCCACTACAGACTGTTACATTAGTCTTGCGGACATTGTCGATTGTCTGAAGCCTGTCTTCGAAGCCGCGCGTTGAGATTACTTCTTTATAATATTCCTCTGATGTGTCGAGATTGTGGTTGTAAGCGTAAAGTCCGGCCTCTGCAAGGCGCTGTGCCTGGTTTTCGGTCAGCATGCCAAGTGTGCAGCAAACTTCCATTTCGAGTTTGTTGATGGTTCGAACCATTTCCAAGACCTGGTCGAACTCTTCTCCATCGCGTACATTTCGCCATGCCGCGCCCATGCAAACACGAGATGAGCCGCTTGCTTTTGCGCGCAACGCCTGTGCCTTTACCTGCGGAACCGACATGAGGTCGTTGCCTTCGATGTTGGTATGATATCTTGCAGCTTGCGGGCAATATCCGCAATCTTCAGGGCAACCGCCTGTTTTAATCGAAAGTAATGTCGATACCTGGACAACGTTGGGATCGTGATGTTCCCTATGAACTGATGCTGCCTGATAAAGCAGATCCATAAAAGGCATGTTATAAATATCGATGATTTCCTGTTTGGTCCAGTTATGTCGGGGTTGGTTCATGGCTCAAGTTTGATTGCCAAAAATAGGTAATTATATATGATATGAAAAATGCCCGATGGCCAAAAAAAAATGCCTGTAGAAAACTACCGGCATTTCAAATGTTATTTATAAGTGGATGTTCCTGTAGTCGCGTGAGGGATGGAAGCAATCCCGATAGCTATCGGGAGCGGACAGCCCGACCCAAAGGGGCACGCCCAAAAATTAATCTACGCGATTGATAACTTCAACTTTATCCTTCCAATATTGCATCAGGCAGAATGACACTGCAAGCGATGCGGCGACAGATTCGAATAGGAGCGCGATGCAGTAACGGTAAATGGTTAGTTCGCCACCGCCGAAAATAAAGCTTTCCGCAAGGTTTTTCAGATAAGCTTCGCCACCGTTGAAATGTATGTAAATCAAAAGACAAGCGATGCTGAGAACGGCACCGATCATTGAGGTCATGATCGCGGCGATAAGATGTGTGAAGTACCCGCGGACCCCTTCTGCATGGTTGCCTTTAATGGTTCGGTTTACACCATAAATCACAATAAAAACGTTGAAGATTCGAAGATAAAATTCGTCTGACAACCCTGTTAATTCAAGCAGGAGAAAGTAAATCCCAAGTCCGATGAATATGATGAACCCGTTTGCAAATTCTCTTTTAAAGCGCATAACAATTTATTTTTATAGTGTTTTGGATGTTTAAATTTAACAAAAAAATCGCGGTTTCGGGTGAATTAGTAAAAATTTAATATCGGTACAGCAATGCTGAATGAATGATAAGCGGGTTTAAGGCAGCAGCGTTTTACGTGCAGCAACTTCATCGTCGGCGAGTTGTTTGCGGAGCAGTTCGACCGAGTCAAATTTTCGTTCATCGCGGATTCGGCTTATGATATGGACTCGCAGGGTTGCGTCGTAAAGGTTGTCATTGAAATCAAAATAGTAAACTTCAATGCTACGGGTATTGCCGCCGATGGTTGGTTTCACACCGATGTTCATCATGCCGTAAACCTTTGCGCCGGCGATCTGGCTATAAACGACATAAACACCGTTGCCTGGTACGAGTTTGTAATCGTCGCTGATCAGGATGTTTGCTGTGGGAAACCCGATGGTGCGGCCGAGCTGATTTCCTTTGACGACGGTGCCGGTAAGGAAATATTCATAGCCAAGGAAAGAATTCGCAAGATCGATTTCGCCATTGACCAATGCAGCGCGAATTTTAGTTGAACTCACTGACATTTCGTCGATTTCCTGCACGGGGATTTGTTCGACTTCGAAATTAAACTGCTTTCCGAATTTGATCAGGTCGTCAATTCCTGCGGTGCGGTTTACGCCGAAACGATGATCATGTCCGATGACGATTTTTTGAAGGTTGAGTTGGCCAACCAGGATCTCGGCAACGAATTTTTCAGCAGTAAGTTTTGAGAAAGAATGATCGAATGGATGAACGATCAGATTGTCGACGCCGCAATCTTGTATAAGATCTGATTTCTCTTCAATCGTATTTAAAAGCGTGATTTCTGCGGAACTTTTTAAAACCATCCGTGGATGCGGGAAAAAAGTGAGGATTACACTTTCTGCGTCCGGATGATTGACAATGCGGCTTATGATCTTGCGGTGCCCGATATGAACGCCATCGAATGTGCCGATCGTCACGATGGTTTCGCGTTTGGAGTGGAAATCGTCAATAGAGGTAAAGACCCGCACGGAATTTTTATTGCAAATGTAGATTAGATTATTAGATTATTAGATTATTAGATTATTAGATTATTAGATTATTAGATTATTAGAT
>CBDUBJ010000093.1:0-6926 GCA_965365355.1 uncultured bacterium | reverse complement strand
ATTATTAGATTATTAGATTATTAGATTATTAGATTATTAGATTATTAGATTATTAAATTGATAAACATCTCTAACAATCGAAAAGCGCAGCGATCTAAAGCGCAGCGATCGGAGAATCGATTTTTCGATGTTCGATTGTTCGATATTCGATCTTATAAATGTTACTTTAAATTAGTTGGTCATGCTCAAACTGTGCTGGCTCTGACAATCGAAAAGCGCAGCGGTTTAACAGCGCAGCGATCGATTAATCTATCAAGAAAAATGTTAAATATCAATTGAATATTAATGAATTGCAATGTCGAACATTGAGTAATATGAAAAAAACCTATTTTTGTTAGCTATTAAAATTTTACAATGAAAAAACTACTACTACTCGCTTTGGCATTCTCTTTTCTACAAGCCGAAGCGCAATCGCCGAAAGGTTGGCGGAATGTGAGTGATCTGCAGATCGATGCATCACAAAAGATCCGTACTACCGAATACTCGGAAAGACAACAACTATTTCAACTTGAAGAGAATGCTTTCAGAGCCTCTTTATCAAATGCTGGTTTTAAAGAAGAAGGCAAGCCCGGGATCGTGATTTCGCTGCCATCCATTGATGGTCATGCAGATCAGTATCTGATATGGGAAACTTCGAATTTTGCTCCTGAGCTCAGGGCTCGTTTTCCGGAAATCAAATCTTATGTAGGAAAAGGGATCACCGATCCGGCTGCGTATATAAGGTTCAGCGTTTCTCCGCTTGGAATCCAGACAATGGTCTTGCGTGCGGATAAAGGTGCTGAGTTCATAGAGCCGTATACGACCGATTCTTCAGTGTATGTTTTGTTCGATTCGGCAACCCGCATAAAAGGCCATTTGCCTTTCACGTGTTCCACTGTCGATCAAAGATTAAATGATGAATTGTTGCATCGTACTGCCCAGTCTCCGGCGTCAAACGACCAGATCTTTAGGACATACAGGCTTGCGCTATCTTGTACAGGTGAATACGGTCAGTATTTCGGTGGAACGGTTGCAGGTGCGCTTGCAGGAATGAATGCTACAATGACAAGGGTTAACGGCGTTTTCGAAACCGATATGTCGCTTAAGCTTGAGATCATCGCAAACAATGACCTTGTAATTTATACCAATGCAGCATCCGATCCTTATTCGGCAGCCGGAGTCGGTTCGGCCGGAGCATGGAATGCACAGCTTCAAAATACATTGACAAATGTTCTTGGAAATGCAGCTTACGACATCGGACATTTGTTCGGGCGTAGTGGCGGTGGCGGGAACGCAGGATGCATCGGATGTGTCTGCGTTGACGATTCACCAAGTACGACAGATACAAATAAAGGATCGGGTTTTACTTCTCCATCTGATGCAGTTCCGCAAGGAGATTCTTTTGATATTGATTATGTTGTCCATGAAATGGGCCACCAGCTTGGAGCAAACCACACATTTTCTCATTTCGTAGAAGGCAGTGGGGTAAATATCGAGCCGGGCAGCGGGATCACGATTATGGGTTACGCAGGAGTCAGCAATGGTTTCGATATCGATTCGAATTCGCTTCCATTTTTCGCATACAGAAGCATATTGCAGGTTCAGCAAAATCTCGAAGGAACTTGCTCGGTTAATACGATACTGACCAATAATCCTCCAAGCGTTGAGGCCGGTCCAACTATGACAATTCCGAAAAGCACGCCGTTCGTACTTCGGGGTATTGTTTCAGATGCCGATGGAGATGCGCTGACACTGGTTTGGGAAGAAAATGACAACGCACCTTTTAGCGCGGATCAGGAAAACAGTTTTCCGTCGCCAACAAAAATTTCTGGCCCGAACTTCAGATCGTTTATGCCGTCGGAATCTCCGGACAGATTTATGCCATCGTATGAAACAGTACTTGCAGGATCGTTGAGCAATACGTGGGAAGCAATATCGTCTGTTGGCCGACAGTTGAAATTTACTCTTACGGGACGCGATAACGTACCCGGAGCAGCGCAAACTAATACCGACAGTAAAATTGTAAACGTTACAGGAACTGCCGGGCCTTTTGAAGTTACGTCACAAAATACACTTGGAACGTCGTGGCTCCAAGGCGAACAGCAAACAATTACCTGGGGTGTTAACAATACGACTAACCTTGCGGGTTCTGCAAACGTAAACATTAAATTATCAATTGATGGCGGCTGGACTTTTCCAATAACTTTGGCATCCAATACGCCAAACGATGGAAGCGAGATCATTACTGTTCCGGATACGACTGCTGAAAATTGCCGCATCTGGATCGAGCCGACAGGAAATATATACTATGCGATAAATGCCGCGCCGTTTTCTATCGGATATGATTGTAATACTGCCGGCGATACGCCAAACCTCGCGATTCCAGATGGCGTTGGAAATAACCAGACAGGTGCGATCGTTACATCAACCCTGACTGTCTCGGAAGAAGATACTATTGATGGAATGACAGTTACGGTGAACAGCGACCATACCTGGGTTGGTGACATGGTGATCAGAATCACACATCCGGATGGAACGCAGCGCACACTTTGGAATCGTGGTTGTAACGCAGCACAGAATTCAGGTTTGAACATCACTTTTGAAGATGGAGCCGGAGCAGTTGTTTGCGGAAGCCCGACAGCGGGAACTTATAGTCCGAACCAGACGCTCGCAGCATTTAACGGAAAGCCCACAAATGGTACATGGACAATACAGGCGCAGGATTTCTTTTTGCAGGATACAGGTACAATCATTTCATGGAATATAAATTTCGGATGCCAGTTAGATAGCAATGAATTTGAAGCCGCATCGAATTTTACGGTATATCCGAATCCAAATCAGGGAAGTTTTACTGTTGCATTTAATGCAGATTCGAACGAAGATGTGAAAATCTTGGTCCACGACATTCGCGGCCGTTTGATCTTCGAAAGAAATTATGACAACAACGGATTGTTTACACAGGATATTTCCATTGACAAAGCACAATCAGGACTTTATCTTGTGACAGTTACAACGGGCGGCAAGAAAATGGTAAAAAAGATTGTGGTTGAATAATCGACCTGAATAATAATAAAAAAAGCGGCAAAAGGCCGCTTTTTTTATTTACCGTTGAAAGATGTCATTGTATTCTCAAGACCTGCAGTGCCGAAAGATCTGATGACATCGCCACAGGTTCCGAGGCGTTCCGGGAGTTTGGTTTGTTCTTCCGAATTCCATTGCCCGAGCACATAGTCGACCTGCTGGCCTTTACCAAACTCGCCGCCAATCCCGAACCGCAGCCTTGAATATTCCTGAGTTTGTAGAAGGTGTTCGATGCTTTTAAGTCCGTTGTGGCCGCCATTGCTTCCCTTTGGTTTGATGCGTATCGTGCCGAAAGGCAGATTGATGTCGTCCGTGATCACAAGTAAGTTTTCAATGGCGATCTTTTCTTTGTCGAGCCAGTATTTAATGGCTTTTCCACTGAGGTTCATGTACGTATTTGGCTTCAGTAAGAAAAATGTCCGGCCTTTATGACGGTATTCGGCGATCGATCCGAATTTGACGCTATCAAATGAGACAGATTCATTTTTTGCTAATTGATCCAGAATCATAAAGCCGATGTTGTGGCGTGTATTCGCGTATTCAGGCCCGATATTGCCGAGGCCTGCAATTAAATATTTTTTCATGTCCGTAGGGTTTGGGGCGCGGAAGATGTTTTTAAAAAATCCTGACATCCGGCAAAGTTAATAATTAAGGATGTAGAATTAATGCCCGTCGACGATGCATAAATTTATATGAGTTACACGCTAAATATTTAGGTCATAACATTTTGAAATCGTTTTTTTTCGTAGTTTTGAAACCTTAATTTAATTTATATTATGAAAAAGTTTTTACTCTCTCTTATTGTGCTGGCATCGTTTGCAATGTCCGCACAGCAAAGAACCTGCGGCTTTAATCAGATGCTGGCCCAAAAAATGGCCGAAGATCCTGAATTCGCGGCAAGGCACGCGGAGACAAGGGAGTTTCTTTTGAGTTCAGCCGCTGCCCAATACAGAATTAACAATGATAATAACTCAAGTTCACCAACAGTGGTTATTACAATTCCGGTTGTTTTTCACGTGTTGTATAAGAATAACGTTCAAAATATTTCGGACGCGCAGATCAACTCACAGCTTACGATTTTGAATAACGATTTCAGGAAGTTGAATGCAGATTTCTCATCTGTTGTTCCTTCAGTATATCAATCCCTTGGTGCCGATGTTGAGATCATGTTTTGTAAAGCTACTCAGGATCCAAGCGGGAATTCAACTACAGGAATTACGAGAAAGTCGGTTCCTGCGTCTTTTGTTTTTGAACAAAGCTACTACCAGTCTGCAGGCCAGCCTGCATGGAACCCTACAAAATATTTGAATATTTGGATAGGTCGTTTTTCAAATAACGGATTGTTAGGTTTTGCCTATCCTCCACAAGCAGTAGGACAAGCATACGACGGTTTATGCATCGGAGATCAATTTTTCGGAAACACGGGAACTGCACAAGCGCCATATAATAAAGGAAGGACTGCTACGCATGAAATCGGACATTATTTAGGTCTTGACCATATTTGGGGGCCTTATGAATTTGGTGATTGTAGTGCAAATACCAGTGACGGTGTTGCAGATACTCCTCCAACGACGGAGCCTTATTATGGCTGCCCGAGTTATCCTGATTTTACTTACGCGTGTTCATTTACAGGGAACGGACCAATGCACATGAATTATATGGATTATACCAATGACGCATGCATGGCATTTTTCACGAACGGTCAGAAAGCGGTCATGCAAAATACAATGGCTACTTTGAGATCGGCGATGCTTACTTCTGTCGGATGTTCTTCGCTTAGTGTAAACGATGTTGAAGCGATACGTGCGATTGCAGTATATCCAAACCCGGTATCGCAGTACTTTAATATCTCATCGCCGTTTACAGATATCGATAAAGTTGAGATCTTCAATACAAACGGACAGTTAGTGAAAACCCAGAAACTTGAGAACCTGAACAATGTTATTCAGGTTGATGAGTTCGAAGCCGGTGTTTACTACCTGAGAATTTATAACCAAGGTGATTTTGTAAAATCGGATAAAATTATCAAGAAATAATCTTTTGAGTATTTCATGAAAAGCGGCTTTAGGGCCGCTTTTTTAATAATAAAAAAACAGAATTGTACTTACGCAACCAAAAAGTTGCATATATTTGCAACTGAACGGTAGCGTATTATGAGAAGAGATGTGTTTCAGGCAATTGCCGATCCGACCCGCCGGGCAATCATTTCACTGATAGCAGTACAGGCTATGACTCCCAACGCTTTGGCAGAACATTTTGATTCGACAAGGCAGGCCGTTTCGAAACATATCAGGATCCTGTTGGAATGTGAGCTTGTAAACCAAAAGCAATCCGGGCGCGAAATATATTACGAGCTCAACGCATCAAAAATGAAAGATCTCGACAAGTGGCTTTCGCAGTTCAGGAAACTGTGGGAAGACCGTTTTGACGAACTCGATAAAGTATTATTAACCATGAAAACCAACAAAGATGAAAAGTAACTTGATGATGGACTTTTCTGTTGACCGCGAAAACAACAGGATTTTAGTAAAACGTGAATTTGCTGCCAAGCTTCCAATGGTTTGGGACGCATATACAAAAAGTGAGATTTTAGATACATGGTGGGCGCCAAAACCATGGACGGCAAAAACGAAATCGATGGATTTTCGTGAAGGAGGAAGTTGGCATTATGCGATGGTAGGTCCGGAAGGCGAGGAACATTGGGCGATTGCGATTTACAGGAAGATCGATCCCAAGAACAGTTTTGTTGTTGACGATGCTTTTGCGGACGCCGATGGAAATATAAACCGCGACATGCCACAGTCGCATTGGGATGTAAGATTTACAGATAGAGGTGAAGTTACGCTGGTTGAAAACGACCTGTCTTTTGAAAATCTGGAGCATCTGGAAACAATTATTCAAATGGGCTTTAAAGAAGGATTGCTGGCCGCAATGGAAAATCTTGATTCTTTGTTGGAAGCACACAGATAATATGAAGAATTTAGATCGTTGCATGGCCGCGTGAGGGATGGCAGCGGTATCCTTTGGCGGGTTCGAGTGTCGGCGTAGCCGACGTATCGAGAACCCGCCAAAGATTTAGCGAACAGCCCGACCCGCAGGGGCACGCCCAAATCATTTTGAGTATACAGTTGACAGTTAACAGTATACAGCTGACAGTTTTCCGAAAACAAATAAGCAAAAAAAAAGCAGCGGTCTCCCGATGCTTTTTTTGTATTGAAAAGAAAAATTACTTTTTCTTCGCCGGTGCTTTTGCAGCTTTTGCAGCTTCCTGCGCAGCTTTCATCGCAGCACGTGAAATTCTCACTTGTGCAACAACCGTGTTGTCCGGATGAAGCAACTTGAAATTATCAGATGCCAATTTCGTAATGTAAAGCTTACCGCCCATTTGAAGCTCAGAAATGTTTGCTTCAACATAATCAGGAAGGTTTTTCGGAAGCGCTTTTACTTTCAGTTTACGTGTGTTCAGCGTCAGGATTCCACCACCAAGTACGCCCGGTGACGTTCCAACCACTTTCACAGGAACTTCAATTGTAATTTCCTTGTCTTCGAAAAGCTGGTAAAAATCCATGTGAAGGATTTTGTCGCTTACCGGATGAACCTGGATGTCCTGAAGAACCGCATCATGAGTTGTACCGCCCAAATCGATCTTAACAGTGTGCGCGTTTGGAGTGTAAACCAGGTTTTTAAATGACATTTCTTCTGCTGAGAAATGAACCGGCTGATTTCCTCCGTATAAAACGCAAGGAACCATTCCAGCATTACGTAAGGCTTTCGTCGCCGATTTGCCCACGCTTTCTCTTTGTGATCCTTTAATTGTAATCGATTTCATTGTAAAATATATAGTTAATAAATAGAACTCTTTAGCT
>CBDUBJ010000092.1:0-6935 GCA_965365355.1 uncultured bacterium | reverse complement strand
AGCAAAGCGACTGCCTTTGCGCCTTCGAGCCTTCGCGGCGAAAAAATCTTAGACTTCATCTAATCGTTTCCGGACAAGCTTCCGCAATTCCTCCAACACCGATTCCCCAAACCACGGATTGATCTTCAGCCAATTTTGGTTTCGCGGCGAAGGATGCGGCAATACAAAATACCTTGGCAGAAAATTTCTATAATTTCTGACAGTTTCAGTAAGCCCAGCTTTAAAATCTGTCTTTAGGTAGTGATTTTGTGCGTACTGTCCGATAAGGATTATCAAAGGATCGTTATCAAAATTTCGGTGTATCTGTGAATGCCATGTCGTCGCGCATTGCTTTCTTGGCGGCAAATCTCCTGAACTTCCTTTGCCAGGGTAGCAAAATCCCATTGCCATGATCGAGAAATTCTTCGGGTCGTAAAAAACTTCTTTCGATACGCCAAGCCAATAGCGCAGTTTGTCGCCGCTTGGATCGTTCCACGGAATTCCTGTCTGATGGACTTTTCGTCCCGGAGCCTGCCCGATGATAATTATCTTCGACCGATTGTGCAATTGAACTACGGGATTCGCTCCCATTGGCAAATCAGTGCAAAGCTGACACCGTCGAATGTTTTGCAGCAACGCGTCCATCATTCAATCATTTTATATGTCAGCTGCCCATTCTCAATCCTGGCCGGAACCGTAAACGGATGCTCTTTAGCATCACGTACATTCACAATGTGCAAAACTTTCCACCCTTTTGCTTTCAGATAATCGGAAACCATCGCGGTGACAGCGCCACCAAACCGATTCTGAGCACATCATTGCCGTTCGATATTCCGCAGCTTCAGTGATCAATTCATCAATCCCTTCAGCGAAATCGTTAGTTTCCATATAGTCAGCATAACCGCGAAATGCCGAATGCCGCCATGCCGTATTTTCGAATCTTTTCTTGCTTTTCGCCGACCGCCAAGTTTCTCGATGTGGCAATACTTTATGTTATTTGATGGAAGTTGCACCGTCAGGAAGTCTTTGTTGAAATGAGGAAACTTTCGCGAACCCGGAAAATGCCTGATGTCCGCAACAACATTTATCTTAAACGCATGCAGCATTTTTACGAATTCCGAAAAATCGTGTGTCGAGTGTCCGATGGTGTAAATTGTCTGTACGGAATCCATAATTGCAAAATTACGCAATGGAATTCGCAGAAATTCTTAAGCAATCTTAAAAGTCTTGGATGGGCGAATTGCCATGCGTACATTTATAAGAAAAAGAAATTATGAGAATATTGATGATGCTCACTTCGCACTCGGAAATGGATAATACGGATCACAAAACCGGGCTTTGGCTTGGCGAATTCACGGATCCGTATTACGAATTTTTTGATAAAGGATACGACGTTGTGCTCGCAAGCCCGAAAGGCGGTGAAGTCCCGATCGACCCGTTAAGCACGCTGACAGAAAATATCACGTCCTCAAATCGTCGTTACCAGGATGATGAAAAGGTAAAATCCTCTTTGAAAAATACGCTGACGATCGGCCAGGTTAGCGCTTCCGAATTTGATGCATTGTTCATTCCCGGCGGTCACGGACCAATTTGGGATCTCGCTACCGATGCCCGCAGCGGCAACCTGATCGTAGACTTTTTTAAAGATGGTAAACCGGTTGCATCCGTCTGCCACGGTCCGGCCGCATTCATTAAAGCTTTCGAAATTGCTCCGGAAATGTTTAAGGGCAAACGCATGACGGCGTTCACAAATACCGAAGAAACGATGGTTATGCGTAGCGACAATGTTCCATACAAACTCGAAACCCGGCTTCGGGAACTTGGTGCCGACTTCCATTCGGCAATGATTCCGTTCACCTCGCATATTGAAGTCGACGGAAATCTTATCACGGGTCAAAATCCCGCATCTGCCGGCGCCGCTGCAGAAAAGCTTATTGAACTTCTTGAAAACAGAAAATCAATAAAATCGATATCGCTTGATATATGATCGAAAATGATGATGTAAGAAAGAGCAGAAAGCCGTTGTACGTGTCAATTGGCATTTTCGCTTCACTGATTTTAAGTTATCTGATAATCCCGTCGGTACGGGCACTTTTCGACGAAGCGTGGTCGGTACTTACGAGTGGTAATGAATTGCTTATCCGGAATTGGGTATCTGGATTTGGTTGGATCGGTCCGATATTGATCGTGATTGTAATGATAGCGCAAATGTTTTTGATCGTCATACCCTCCTGGCTACTGATGATCGTTGCCATCGTCGCATACGGTCCGATATGGGGCAGTATTATCACTTTTGCATCGATTTTTTGCGCATCATCCGTAGGATATTTTATCGGACAATACTTTGGCTCAAAAGCCGTGATGAAACTCATCGGACGAAAATCCGGGCGCAAAGTCACCCAATTCCTTGACAACTATGGCCTTTGGGCAATCATCATTACACGGCTTAATCCGCTCCTCTCAAACGATGCCATCAGTTTTATGGCCGGTATTCTTAGAATGGGCTTTCGTAAATTCATCATTGCAACCATGATCGGAATTGCGCCATTAATACTGCTTCTCGCCTACATCGGACAGCTTGACAGCGGGATGAAATCGGGATTATTGTGGCTTTCACTTGGGAGTGTGATATTGTTTGCGGGCTTTATTTTTTATGATAAACGAAAGCGAAGGATTTGATGAAGTGAGCAAACATGTTGCGGCTCGGGAAAATTCCAATAAAAAAGCCTCCTGAAGGAAGCTTTATAAGTGGACAAATTGACTGCTACTTGTTCTTCTCAATCTTTCCTTTGCCAAGATTTGCCCTGTTTTTCGAATCGTTGTCGCTTGCATCGAAATTGATCGAATTGTATGCGGCATCACTCAGAAGCATATCTGCCTCTTTCTCCTCAGCAAGCGTCTGCGTCAATAATTTTGCCGCGTCGTTTGCACCAAGCGTTCTCGCGAAAGCACATAATGTTCCGTATGTCGCAATTTCATAATGCTCGATCTTCTGCGACGCTGAAATGATTCCCGCATCACGAACAGGTCCGGGCATCGTTTCTTCAAGAATTTCATCGCCTTCTTTTATCAAGCCAGCCATGGCTTCGCATTTTTTTCCTTCAGCTTTTTCGCCGATCAGATCGAAAACGGTTTCAAGCCTCTCGACCTGATTTGCAGTTACATTGATATGATCTTTGATGGCCGATGCCAGGCTTGGAGAAGTAGCGTTCGCCATCATTTTCGGTAATGTCGACAACAGCGCATTTTCCGCCCAATAGATATCTTTAAGTGAATCGACGAACAATTTCTGAAGGTCATCTGCTGCGTCTGATGCCGGTTTCACAATTTCAGCAGGCGATTTCATTTTAGCGTCCAGGTTTTTTTTTGAATCTGTATTTTTCATATTTGATCAGTTTAAATTAGGTTCGCGACTCCACACGCGGTGTTTCGACATAACGGCAATAAATTTTTCCGGAATGTTTCCGTCCTTCGAAGTCACAATGCCTTCGTCTTTGCTATATGTCTTCGCAGCATAACTCGCATTTAAAAGTTCCTGTCCGGCACCGTCAACCGCAATAGCTTTGCAGTGCTTGTAAGCATCGTTTACGAATTCGACCGCATCGCTTTCGCCGACCAACGCGTTCAGTCCGCTTCCATCCGGGATATAGATTGCGTCGAACAATACCGATGATGCGGTTTGATATGTAAAATCGACAGGAATCTCACCGCCTTTGTCGGTTGTTATAAATCCAAGATGCGGCGCAATGATGCAGGCTTTGGCATCCGATTTCAATAATGCCGTCTTCATCTGCAGAATTCCGGATTCGCTCGCGCCGTCAGCGCAGACAAATGCCACTTTCCTAGATGCAATCGTCGGTTTGACCGTTGGATTCTCGATCATACTAAGCGGCTTTGACTTCTTCACAGATTGTTTACCCATCTTAGGTTCATGCTTTTCAGGATCCGCATCCGGCGATACACCGTGATTCATCGGCATCTCAGGACGTGGTGGCACCTTTAGTCCAAGTCCGCGGGCAACATTTTCAGCTAAATCTTTATCAATCTGGGATATCAATCCTAGCATTCGGACACGGATTGCGGTAGTTTCCACTTTCCCAAGCTCGAATCTGAATGCACGGACAATGTGCATCTTTTCAACATCGGTCTGGCTGTCGTAAAATAGTTTTGCCTGGCTGAAATGATCTGCAAAGCTCTCGCTCCTGCCACGGATTTTATGTGCATCGATCCTTTCATTGTAACTTGAAAATCCGCCTTCTTTGACCATCGCCTGATACGGACAACCTCCGCCAAGGGAATTTGGATGATAATTGGCGCGTCCGACGTTGATTTCCTGACGCATGAAACCGTCGCGCTGGTTGTTGTGCATCGGTGAAATGGTACGGTTGATTGGAATTTCGTGAAAGTTCGGTCCGCCCAAACGTGTAAGCTGCGTATCGGTATATGAAAACAAACGGCCTTGCAGCAACGGATCGTTAGTAAAATCAATACCTGGAACGACATGCCCGGGATGGAATGCTATCTGCTCGGTTTCAGCAAAGAAATTGTCAGGATTGCGGTTCAACACCATCTTGCCGATGATCGTTACGGGAACGGTTTCTTCCGGAATGATCTTCGTCGGATCGAGCAGATCGAAATCAAATTTGTGCTCATCTTCTTCGGGAACGACCTGGACACCGAAATCCCACTCGGGAAAGTTGCCGAGTTCGATGGCTTCCCAAAGATCTTCACGATGAAAATCCGGATTTTTCCCGGAGATTTTTTGTGCCTCATCCCAAACTACAGCGTGGGTTCCCAATCTTGGCTTCCAGTGAAATTTCACGAAATGGCTTTCGCCCTGATCGTTTATCATTCTAAAAGTATGGACGCCAAAACCTTCCATCATGCGATAGCTGCGCGGAATGGCACGGTCTGACATCAGCCACATGATCATATGCATTGACTCGGGCATGAGCGATATAAAATCCCAAAATGTATCGTGCGCGGAAGCTGCCTGTGGAATTTCGTTATGCGGTTCAGGTTTGACGGCATGAACAAGATCAGGGAATTTGTTCGCATCCTGGATAAAGAACACGGGCATATTGTTCGACACCAGATCGTAAATGCCTTCCTGCGTATAGAATTTTACGGCAAAACCCCGAACGTCGCGGGCAAGATCCGTCGATCCCCGTGAACCTTGCACCGTAGAAAATCGGGCAAAAACCGGAGTTCGCTGACCAACGCGCTGGAGAAAACCAGCTTTTGTAAATTGTGGGATCGGGTTCGTAACTTCGAAATAGCCATGAGCTCCCGAGCCGCGCGCATGCACGATGCGTTCCGGAATTCGTTCATGATCGAAGTGTGTGATCTTTTCCCGAAGAATGAAATCTTCAAGCAATGACGGTCCGCGTTCGCCGGCTTTTAACGAATTATTGTCGTCGTTGACCTTTACGCCCTGATTAGTCGTCAGGAATTTGTTGATGTGATCTGATTTATTGGTCGTCAGATCGCGCTGTTTTTCGTTCTGAAGATTTTTTTCGTAGTCGTCCTGTTGCATAATGAGGAATTTTTTGCTCCTCAAATGAAAGATTAATTGACGTGGAATGCGTTACATGATCCTAAGGGAGAGTTATATGATTTGTCGATTGTTCGATGAAATTGTTCGATGTTCGATTGTTCGATTCCCGGGAAAGACATTCAATTTTAGACTTTCGACATTCGATTAAAATTAATTGCCTTTTATCCGATTCCATAATCGCCTTAGCAATTTCCCAGGCTGTTCGCGTGACGGGCTTTCACTTTCCTTTCCGACGAGTTTGCCGTTTTCCACCGCAAGTATATACCGAAAAACGAATTCAGGATTTTGCGGATCGTCATTCATGAGTCCGAACCTTAGATCATTAAAATATAAATTTCCGTCTTGCTTTGTGATGACATACCAGCCTTCGGACATTTTAACGAGACGTGTGATTAACGGATCATCAGTCCATTGCTCCAACAGTTCTTCGTGACGATCAAAATAAATATATGAGATCGGCTTCGAGTCGAAGAATGAATACTCCATAAGATAATAGCGGTCTCCGAATTGGGCGTTTGCATTCCATAAGATTGACGTCAGCGGTGCCGGCCGGACGCTTATTTTGTCATATTTAATTTCATTTGATTGCAGCGCATCTTCGAATTTCATTTTGGCAAACTGTTGCAATCCAACGGTCAGCAGCAGATAAGCCGAACTGATGTAAATGCCTTGCAAGTTCCATTTGTAACGCCGCGAATCCGTTCGTTTTAACCGCATGACGCGAACCAGGCAATAAATAAACGGAAGCGTATACAGTGGATCTATCACAAAAATCGACTGGAAAGCAATTCGCTTTTCCAATGGCCAAAAAATCTGCGTGCCCCAATTTGTAAAGGCATCAAGGATCGCATGTGTGAACAGGCACCAGAAAACCATGAGAAATGCTTCGCGCGATGTAAGCGCATTTTTACGCTCGATCCATTTTATAAGATACCCGAGCGGCGGTGTTGCAATCAGGAAAAAAAGTATCGAATGACTGAATCCGCGATGGATTTCATTTGATGTTACAATATCGTAGAAATTGCCTATAAATACGTCAAGGTCGGGAACCGTTCCCAGGATTGCACCGTACAGTAATGCGCGATTGCCCAATTTTTTGCCTGCGATGAGTTCGGCGGTTGCTGCACCGAGGACGATTTGCGTCAGTGAATCCATTTTGTAAAGTTACGTCGTAAAATATTGTTACAAAATTGAAGGTACAGGCTAAAGCTTTATTTTTGCCACGAAGGCGCGAAGTCGCAAAGGTTCAATTTAAATTAAAGGACAAAGAGGCTCGCCTCCGCTTCTGTATGCTGAAACTCCACACTCTTAGCTGACAGCTGATAGCTGATAGCTTTTCGCCACGAAGGCACCAAGGCGCAAATCTCATTTAAAAGGACGAAGAAACCTGCTAGGCTAC
>CBDUBJ010000091.1:0-6943 GCA_965365355.1 uncultured bacterium | reverse complement strand
ACGCTTCGTGAAAAATTTATGGATGACGCATCTTCAAAGTATTTCGTCGGGCAAGTGATCTCGGCAACTTCATAGCCCTTGGCAAAAACTTGCGCAAGCATCTGATTGTCGAAAATAAAATCATCCGAATTCGCATCTAAGTTCAGGCTTTGGATAACATCGCTTCGGAAGGCGCGATAACCCGTATGATATTCGGAAAGTTTTTGTCCCATCAAAACATTTTGCGCGAATGTCAAGAGCCGATTGGATACATATTTATAAATCGGCATTCCGCCTTTCAATGCGCCTTTGCCTAGAATTCGCGATCCGATCACAACCGGATAAACATCATTGGCAATCAAGTAACTCATTGAATGTATGAGCTTCGGAGTATATTGATAATCCGGATGAAGCATAATCACTATGTCGGCGCCAAGCGACAATGCAGTTTCATAACACGTTTTCTGGTTGCCTCCGTAACCTTTGTTGCGATCGTGCCGAATTACATTCTTTATTCCGATTGAGTTTGCAACATCAATGGTATTATCCGGACTGAAATCATCAACGAGCACAACATCGTCAACAATGTCGAAAGGAATTTCGTTGTACGTCTGCACCAATGTTTTTCCCGCTTTATACGCGGGAAGTACAACTATTATCTTCTTGCCGTTTATCATGTTATAAAAATGCCTTCCCTATACGAAGATAAAGGAAGGCATCAAGTATTTGAAATCGTGATAATTAAGATTTTCTACTGCTTTACCATACCTGCATGATGCCGTGAGATCATACCTTCGGGTCGTGGGTAGGGGAAGCATGGGTTTATCCCTATGAAAAAAAAATTAATTGATGCTGTGGTTTCCGGCAATGATTTCGCCCTTGCGCACAGCATCAAAATTTTTGAGATACTAATGTTAAACCACGCCTTGTCCCAGCATCGCATCTGCAACCTTCACGAAACCTGCGATATTTGCACCTTTCACGTAATCTACATAACCGGAACCGTCCGATCCGTACTTCACGCAAGATGAATGGATATCGAGCATGATCCTCTTCAGCCTGTCGTCAACTTCTTCTGCTGTCCAGCTTAAGCGAAGCGAGTTCTGTGACATCTCAAGACCCGAGGTCGCAACACCGCCCGCATTTGATGCTTTGCCCGGTGCGAAAAGAATCTTTGCATTCTGAAAAACGGTAACCGCTTCAGGTGTTGAAGGCATGTTAGCTCCTTCGGCAACACAAAAACATCCGTTGTTTACGAGCGCTTCAGCTTCTTCCTTGTTCAATTCGTTTTGTGTTGCGCATGGAAGTGCGATGTCGCATTTAACTTCCCATGGACGTTTACCCGCAACAAATTTTGCGCTTGGATACTTGTTTACATAATCGCTTATACGGCCGTAGTTCACGTTTTTGATTTCCATTACATGGGCCAGTTTTTCTGCATCGATACCGGCTTCGTCATAAATATAACCTGATGAATCCGACATCGTAACGACTTTGCCACCAAGTTGTGTCGCTTTCTGTGCGGCATATTGCGCCACATTTCCTGAACCTGAAACAACCACAGTTTTTCCTTCGAAAGATTCGCCGCGTGTTTCAAGCATCGATTGTGCGAAATAAACATCACCGTAACCTGTTGCTTCCGGACGGATCAATGAACCGCCGAAAGAAATGCCTTTCCCCGTAAGTACGCCTGTGAATTCGTTGCGAAGACGCTTGTATTGTCCGAACATAAATCCAACTTCACGGCCGCCAACGCCGATATCTCCCGCAGGTACGTCGGTATCTCCGCCGATGTGCTTTGCAAGTTCGGTCATGAAAGCCTGGCAAAAACGCATGATCTCATTTTCTGATTTTCCTTTAGGATCGAAATCAGATCCGCCTTTTCCTCCGCCCATTGGCAAAGTTGTAAGGCTATTTTTGAATGTTTGCTCGAAAGCAAGGAATTTCAAGATTGAAAGGTTTACCGAAGGATGGAAACGTATTCCGCCTTTGTATGGCCCGATCGCAGAATTCATCTGGATCCTGTAACCGCGGTTTACCTGGATGTTTCCGGCATCGTCTGTCCAGACCACACGGAAAGTTATGATTCGCTCAGCCTCGACCATACGCTCGAGAAGCATTTTATTTTTGTATTTCTCGTTCTGTTCGATAAACGGTATGATGGTTTCCGCAACCTCGTGAACCGCCTGCATGAACTCAGGCTCGTTGGGGTTTCGCTTGGCAACTGCCTCAACAAAAGACTCAATACTTTGTGACATGATTAGTTAGATTTTGCTTAAGAAAACGTTTTCGTTAACAGCCGACAAATATACGCGGATAATATAAAGGTGCAATTTTGTTTGTAAGTTTTGCGTTAGAATTTTTTGAGGATTATTGGTCGAAAATTCCTTTTAATTTTTTGAAAAGTCTTGTCCTGTCTGGTTTCCCGACTTCCTCAATTCCTAAATTTTAATTATTTTTTATAAGTGATTGATGTTTTTATATATTTGTCAGGAATTGTAAATCCTTTAAAAACAATGCCCAAGTACATACTCATAGCCTGCTTGCTGCTGTCTGGTTTTCTGAATAAGGCGGCGGCCCAGTTCGGATTTTCCCATGAAGTTGGAGTTATCTTAGGCCCTGTGGCACTGCAGTCTGATTACGGTGAAAGGCATGATTTTAAAACCAATTCGGGAAACACAGGTTACGGGATCGGTATCATCCATTACCTCAATTTTTCATACAAAGCAGAATGTAACTGTTACACGCCTGAAACGTATTTCAACGACCACTTTAAGCTTCGAAGCGAACTTTCGTACAATAAAACCGAGCTTCAGCATTTCGGCGAATGGGTAAAAGATTCGCGGACTTCCTTGTTCGCGCAGCAGTTGCGCGGCATGCGTGGTTCGGCTTCGATCACTGATATCGGGATGCAATTGGAATATTTTCCTTTGAGCATTCGTGATTTCTCGTCAACTATTGGTGCATGGGCTCCATTTGTAAGTCTTGGTGCACACTTTTCGTTTTACGATCCGGAAGCATCTTCGACACTTGGACCATTGGATACGCCATTGACGACTCCAGTTAAATATTTTGGCGCAACCACGAATGACGGCGGAACGGTATGGTCTGTCGTTTCGAGTGTTGGAACACGTTATAAACTAACCGAATTATCTGATCTTATGGTCGATCTTCGTTTCCAGTATTATTTCTCCGACTGGGTAGACGGCCTTCGTCCTGATCCGGAAGTTTATAAGGAAAACAAGGCAAACGACTGGAATGTGTGGTTCAACGTAGGTTATATTTATTACATCAATTAGGGATTCGTTTTTCGATTATTCGATGTTCGAAATGTACCATTAAATAAAAATGCCGGTCAATTATGATCGGCATTTTTTTTATTATGATTCTTTATTTTTGGGCGTTGCCTGGCGGCCGGGCTCTCCGCTGTATTCCCGCCAAAAAAACTACGGTTAAACACCTTGTTTTTTAAGTCGGGCGATGCCGCTTCTATCCCTAACGCAATTAGCGGTTCAAAGCCTGTTTGAGGTCGGTAATCAGGTCATCGATGTCCTCAATGCCAACCGAAAGCCTTACAAGATCATCGGAAATCCCGTTTTCACGGCGTTTGTCTTCCGGGATCGAAGCATGCGTCATCAATGCGGGATGGTTTGCAAGCGATTCGACGCCGCCTAAAGACTCTGCGAGCGTAAAAACTTTTAGTCTTTCAAGGAAACTGACCGCATCTGCTTTTGCACCTGATTTGAAAACAAATGACACCATTCCGCCGAAACCGCTCATTTGCTTTTTCGCAATTTCATGAAAAGGATGACTTGGCAATCCCGGGTAAAATACTTTTCCGATTGCAGGATGATCATTTAAAAATGCTGCGACCTTCTCTCCGTTCTCGCAGTGGCGCTGCATCCGAAGATGTAATGTTTTGATGCCGCGCAAGACGAGGAATGAATCCATAGGACCCAATGTGGCTCCGGTGGCAAACTGCTGGAAATGGAGTTGCTCACCAAGGGCTTTGTCTTTTACGATCAATGCACCGGCGATTACATCGGAATGCCCGCCAAGATATTTTGTAGCAGAATGCATTACGATATCAGCTCCAAGATCAAGCGGACGCTGAAGATATGGTGTCGCGAAAGTATTATCCACGGCAAACCAGATGTTAGATTTCTTGGCGATATCTGCAATGGCTCGAATGTCTGCAAGTTTCATCAGTGGATTTGTCGGCGTTTCAACCCAGATCAGTTTTGTATTTGAGTTGATGAGTTTTTGCAAACCATCCAGATCGTTCATGTCGACGAAGTGGAATTTCAATCCTGATTCTTTATAGATTCGTGTGAACATTCGGTATGTTCCGCCGTATAGATCGTCCATTGCTATGATTTCATCGCCGCTTTTAAATGACCGCAAAACGCAATCGGTCGCAGCCAAACCGGAAGAAAATGCCAGTCCGCGAACCCCGTTCTCAATGCTCGCCAAAGATTCTTCCAAAGCGGTTCGCGTTGGGTTGCCGGCACGGCTGTATTCGTAGTCGCCAACCGGTACGCCGGGCGTTTTCTGAAGGTAGGTCGATGTCATGTAAACCGGCGGCATCACTGCGCCCGTGGTTGGTTCATGATGCTGTCCGCCGTGTATGGTTTTGGTGTTGAATTTCATAGATTGGAATTTTATGCAAAGATAGGGAAATTGGGTTTGGGGGTGAGGCTTCGGGTATGGGTTGTTGGGAGCGAAGAAATTTTCGCCAATGATAGATGATATGGGAAGTTTAGCCCGGATAGAAGCAGAAAGCCTTTGAGAATTTTGCGGCCATTTTTAGCGGCGCGGCAAAGCGACCGGGCGGAAGCTTTATCGGTGCCGACTAAAAACAAGCAAATAAGCAAAGCTTGACGCGGATAGCCGGAATGGCTTTAAAATGTCGAATGTCAAATGAGGAATGTCAAATGTCGAATGTCATAAAGATGTAAAGTCTGTCCAAGACCCTGAACCTTGCACCCCATACCCCACCCGAGGCGAAGCCGAACGGAGCGAAGCTAAACCCCAAACCTACAAAAACTTCCTAATCGACATCATCATTCCCGTATGCACACCTTCGTGATAATAATTAAAAGCCATCGCATCGGCGCTGTTTCGCATGGTGTAGCCTGACATTGTGGTAAATTCCTGGAAGTTTTTGAAAATTCCATTGGCGAAATCCTGTTTCGTTTTTTCGAGTGTGGAAAATATCAGGCTTCGAATTTCTTCGATCCCGGCATCGGAAACAGTGCCTTCGGGCTTGGTGCCGCGCTTGTATTTAGCAACCATTTCATCAGAAACCATCATGGGCAGGCCTGCGAGATTGTAGACAAGCATTTGCTGAACGACGATAATGTGTGCTATATTCCAAATCAGGTTGTTATTGAAACCCGGCGGGATGATATTGAGCTGATCATTGGAATAGAGGTCGAAGAATTTAGCAATTGAATTGCGGGACGTCTGCGTAATTTCGAAAATTGTCTGCATGATTTGATTTTACGATAAAAATAGACATTTAAGCATCAATTGAGTTTCTTTGCATCGCCGTTCTTGATCGAATTCACAGCGGTATACGACAATGGACAAAGTTTATTATTTACCAACGTGCGAGACCTGCCGGAAAATCCTTGCTTCACTTCCAAAAAATGATCTTGTGCTTCACGATATCAAGCAGAATCCGCTTACTGCGACAGAAATCGATCACCTTGCAAAACTCGCAGGAAGCTACGAGGCGCTGTTTAGCCGTAAGGCGCAGCTCTACAAATCGTACGGGTTGAAGGATAAAGATTTAACCGAAAAGGATTTTCGAAAATACCTTTTGGAACATTACACATTTTTGAGCAGGCCTGTTTTTGAGATCGATGGTAAAATTTACATCGGAAATACGAAAGCAAATGTTTCGAATGCAGTCCAGGCGCTTTCATGATGTCGTCGCGGAGTTTTGCGCTGGTTGCGGCAACGACAGTTTCGATCATTTACGGACTCACATTTACAGTTGCCAAAGATGTGATGCCGCAATATTTGGGCGCGTACGGGTTCATCGTTTATCGGGTCGCGGGATGCGTGCTCCTTTTCTGGATGGCGTGGCTTTTTGCACCTAAGGAAAAAATCGAAATGAATGACATGCTCCGAATTGCTGCGGCCGCGCTGTTTGGCGTTGCATTTAATATGCTGACGTTCTTTAAAGGATTGAGCCTGACATCGCCCATTTCGGCATCTGTAATTATGGTTACAACTCCGATCATTGTTCTGCTGCTATCGGCACTTATCATTCGTGAACGGCTGATCAAAAGAAAAATCATAGGCATTGTACTGGGGTTGTTCGGAACAGCGTTTTTGATTCTTTATGGCAAATCGATCGGAAACGCACCTGATGCGAACCTTGGCAATTTCCTCGTGTTTGCCAATGCGGTCTCTTACGGATTTTACCTCATCATCGTAAAGAAATTGATGGATAAATACAATGCTTTTACGTTTGTAAAATGGATCTATACACTTGGGTTGATCATGGTTTTGCCATTCGGATGGAACGAAGCCATGGCGGCAGATTGGGGTGCAATGCCGGAGATCATTTATTGGGAAATAGCTTTCGTGATCGTTTTTTCGACATTTCTGACATACCTGCTTAACCTGCTTTCGATGAAAGTGTTGCAGCCTACAACAGTTGCGGTCTTCATTTACCTACAGCCTCTGTTTGCGACGGTTTTCGCGATATCGACGGGTAAGGATTCATTGTCGTGGGTGAAAATCGCGTCGGCAATCTTGATTTTCGCAGGGGTTTACCTTGTGACTATGAAGGAGAGAAAAAGCTGTTAGCGGTCAGCTCTTAGCTATCAGCTTTCAGCGGTCAGCGATCAGCTATCGGACAAATCAAAAATGCTGTATCTTAGCCAGTTCAATTATTGTCAACTGTCAACTGTCAACTGTCAACTGTCAACTGTCAACTGTCAACTGTCAA
>CBDUBJ010000090.1:0-7225 GCA_965365355.1 uncultured bacterium | reverse complement strand
TTTGAATAATCAACAATAACTCTTTTCATAGATTTTATTATAAGTCCAGTAGGTAGGCAAAGATCAGCGGGGCGACGATCGTTGCGTCAGATTCTATAACAAATTTGGGGGTCGTAATATCTAATTTTCCCCACGTAATTTTCTCGTTTGGAACTGCGCCGGAATAAGATCCATAGCTGGTTGTTGAATCGGAGATCTGGCAGAAATAACTCCAGAAAGGAACATCGTGCATTTCCATGTCCTGATAAAGCATCGGAACGACGCAGATTGGGAAATCTCCTGCAATTCCGCCACCTATCTGGAAAAATCCAATTCCTTTTTCAGAATTCTTCGTATACCAGTCGGCGAGATAAACCATATACTCAATTCCCGACTTCATGGTCGACGCTTTCAATTCGCCTTTGATCACGTACGATGCGAAAATATTTCCCATCGTCGAATCTTCCCAGCCCGGAACAACCATTGGCAGGTTTTTTTCAGCAGCAGCATACATCCAGCTGTCCTTCAGATCGATTTCGTAGTATTCCTCCAAAACGCCCGACAGAAGCATCTTGTACATGAATTCATGCGGGAAGTAGCGCTCTCCTTTATCGTCTGCATCCTTCCAGATCTTGTAGATATGCTTTTGCAATCTGCGAAAAGCTTCGTGCTCAGGAATGCAAGTGTCGGTCACACGATTTAATCCGCGTTCCAGCAAATCCCATTCTTCCTGCGGTGTCAAATCGCGATAATTCGGAACCCTTTCGTAGTGCGAATGCGCAACAAGGTTCATAATATCTTCTTCAAGGTTCGCTCCGGTGCAAGATATGATCTGAACTTTGTCCCTTCGGATCATCTCGGCAAAAATTTTCCCGATTTCGGCCGTACTCATCGCGCCGGCAAGGGTAACAAGCATCTTGGCACCATTCTCAAGTTGCTGCTCATAAGCTTTGGCAGCATCGATTACCGTGGCAGAATTGAAATGCAGGTAATGCTTCTCAATAAACTGGCTCACAGGTCCTTTCTTCATTTCTTTTTCAGTTGCTTTTTCCAATTTTTTCCTCTTTCAAAAATAATTTATTTTTTATCGTAACCTAAGATTTTCAAGACATCATCGGCCTGCTGTGCCTCAGAAAAAATTTCCGTACCCAAAATTCCATTTTCATCGCGGTCTATCAGGATATGTCGCGGCTGCGGAATCAAACAGTGATGCAATCCGCCAAAACCACTGATGGTTTCCTGATACGCTCCGATATTAAAAAAACCAATATACAACGGTTTTTCCCTATTGTATTTCGGAAGATAGATCGCATTCATGTTCTGCTCCGAGTTGTAATAATCATCGCTGTCGCATGTCAGTCCGCCTAAGAGCACGCGTTCATACGTGTCGTTCCACCTGTTTACCGCAAGCATCACGAAACGCTTGTTGATCGCCCAGGTATCAGGCAATGTGGTGATGAAAGATGAATCGATCATATTCCACTTCTCCCTGTCGTTTTGCTGTTTTTGATAAAGAACCTGATAAATCGCTCCACCACTTTCGCCAACAGTATACGATCCAAATTCAGTAAAGATGTGCGGCACATCAACTTCAGCTTCCTCACATGCAATCTTGATTTGATTGATGATCTCATCAACCATATACTGATAATCGTAATCGAAAGCAAGCGAATTCTTGATCGGGAAACCACCGCCGATATTAAGGCTGTCAAGCGTCGGGCACTCTCTTTTCAACGCAATGTAAACCTTGATACATTTCACAAGCTCATTCCAATAATACGCCGTATCCATGATCCCGGTGTTGATAAAGAAATGAAGCATCTTCAGTTCAAGGTTCTTGTTTTCCTGAATTTGTTTCTTGTAAAAAGGTACGATATTCTTGTATCCGATCCCAAGCCGGCTTGTATAAAATTCAAACTTTGGCTCTTCCTCGGCAGCAATTCGGATTCCGATCTTAAATTTTCCCTTGATCACATCCTGAAGCAGATCCAATTCCTCATAATTGTCGATGATGGGAATTGTACGGTGGTAGCCATTATTGATCAGTCGTGCAATGTTATCGATATAAAGGTCGCGCTTAAAACCATTGCAAATGATATAGGTGCTTTTGGTCACTTTTCCTGCCTCGATCAGCTTGTCGACGATATTAATATCGAATGCCGAAGATGTCTCGATGTGTATGTCATTTTTGAATGCTTCGTTCATGACGTACTCGAAATGCGAGCTTTTGGTGCAATAGCAATAGAAATAGCGGCCTTCGTATTTATTTTTTTCCATAGCCTTCCGAAACCAGTTTTTAGCTTTCTGGATGCTTTTGGAAATTTGTGGCAGATAAGTAAATTTTAAAGGTGTTCCATATTGTTCAACCAATTTCATGAGGTCGATGTTATGGAATTGCAGGTTATCCTTGTTCAGGTTAAATTCCTCCTGCGGGAAATAATATGTCTGGTTTATCAGATCTATGTATTTGGTATTCATCTGGCAAAATTATATTAGGATTTAATGTTCGTTCCGAGGTTGGATCGGTTCAAACCCTAATATTTGCGTAAATGATGGGAAGTTTTTCCGGATTGATGCTAACTGCGCGGAAAATATGATAGAAAGTGTCTTTCGGTATGTGCAGCAATAACCTCGAAAATGCGCCAACCATTGCTGTGGTTGATTTGCCGAGGGTCGAGATATTTAGAATCAGGTTTTTTTTCACGGGGCAAATGTAAAAAATTAAATAAGTGCGTCTTAAAATAATCTGCAAAAAAATTTTATAATTTATAGTCCTTAAAAGCATTCATAATCAGCTCGTTATCTGCCGATTGGCCGATGATTGCGCTTCCGATGTATTCAAGCAGCGAAAAGCTGATATTGCCATACTCATTTTTCTTGTCGTGGATCAGCAAATCCATGATCGACGCGACGTCTTCATCGTTAAATGCAAGGTCGGGAAATATCTCTTTAATTGTTGTTTTTATTTCGATGTAATCGGCCGCAGGCAGCAAATGTTTCCTCATCGATATCTGACTTTCGAGAATCATTCCCGCGGCAACAGCTTCGCCGTGAAGAATGGGTTTGCCTGATGCGATAAAATGACTTTCGATGGCATGCCCGATTGTGTGTCCGAAATTCAGCGTTTTCCTGATTCCGTCTTCGGTCATATCCTGCATGACGATATGATTTTTGATCATGATCGACTCATAGATCAATTCATCGAAATCATCGAAATCCAGTTTGGACAGTTCCAGAAAACGTTCCCAATAACTTTTATCGGCAATCAATCCATGTTTCAGCATTTCCGCCAGTCCGCTGCGCATTTCGCGTTGTGGCAGCGTATGAAGGTAAACGGGATCGATCAAAACCATTTTTGGAGATGTAATCGTACCGATCTGGTTTTTAAGATTGCCGAGATCGATGCCGTTTTTGCCGCCAACCGAAGCATCGACCATGCCAAGCAATGTTGTCGGGATATTGATAAAATCGATGCCGCGTTTAAATGTCGATGCCACAAATCCGCCAAGATCCGTGATGACGCCGCCACCAAGATTTATAACGACACTTTTGCGGTCGGCACCAAGATCGGTAAGGATTTGCCAGATCTCATGGCATGCGGCAACCGACTTAAGTTCTTCGCCCGGTTCGATCTCGATGATTTCAATTGGAATTTCAGTCGCCATCAGGGCCAGCAGCGCAGGAAGACAGAATTCATTGGTATTGGTGTCGACAAGTACAAAGATCGATGAGTAATTCTGTTCTTCGAGATGGCTGTTCAAAGCTTCGTAACCTGCTTCGTTGAAATAAATGGAATAGCCATCTGAAGGGATTGCCTGCATCGGTGGGTTTTTGTTGACGCAAAATAATGGATTTTTTTCAAGCATAACGGGTTTTTAAACTTTGAATATTTAAAATTATTGCGGTGTGAACCTTTATATTTGCATGATTTTAAATACGCATGGAAAAGATATTCAACAATACCGAAGTTGCCTTTGCCCACATGACCGACCGCGAACTCGAAAGGGCGTATTTCCTTTTCAAAATGCTTGGCAATCCGACATTGGTAAAGGTTGGGACTTCTCTTACGAATTTCGCTTTAAAGTTAAGGCTCCCTGTTGAAGGCCTGATCCGTGCGACGGTTTTTGATCACTTTGTTGGCGGTACGACCGAAGAAGACTGTCTTCCCGCGGTTAAACGCATGCATAGCGAAGGTGTTTCATCGGTGCTTGATTATTCGGTCGAGGGCAAAGAAGACGAAAGCAGTTTTGATAATGCGATGCAGATGACACTAAAAACCATCGGGATGGCGAAGCAAAACAGAGCAATTGCCTTTGTTGTCTTTAAACCGACAGGTTTCGGTAGATTCGATCTCTATGTGAAAATTGGAAAGGACGAAAAACTGACACAGGATGAAGCGACGGAATGGGGAAGGGTTGTGGCAAGGTTCGACCAGGTCTGTAAAGCGTGCTTTGAAAGCGATATTGAGATACTTATCGACGGTGAAGAAAGTTGGATGCAGGATGCTGCTGATGATCTCGTGCTGGATATGATGCGCAAGTACAATCGGGAAAAAGCGATCGTATTTAACACGTTGCAGATGTACCGCCATGATCGGCTCGATTATCTTAAAAAAATCCATGATCTTGCCGATGCGGAAGGATTTCATATCGGGATGAAACTCGTGCGCGGGGCATACATGGAAAAAGAAAATAAACGCGCGGAAGATCTTGGTTATCCGACCCCGATTTGCCCAACCAAAGAAGCCACCGATCAGAATTTCGATACAGCCGTCGATTATATGATGCAATACATTGACCGGATGGCAATCTTCGCCGGGACACACAACGAGTCAAGCTGCTATAGATTGATGAATCTGATGAAATCAAAAGGGCTTTCCACAAATGATCACCGGATTTGGTTTGGGCAGCTTTACGGAATGAGCGATAATATCAGTTACAATCTTGCGGCATTGGGATATAATGTTGCTAAATACCTTCCATTCGGACCGGTTCGCGACGTGATGCCTTATCTGATTCGGCGCGCGCAGGAAAATACTTCAGTCGCCGGTCAAACCGGACGCGAACTTGGCCTGATCCAGGCTGAACGGAAGCGCAGGCGTTTGGCAAAAAAATGACATGCTTTCTTCATTTGACTTAGTTTATTGTATCTGCTTCGGCAGATTTTTTTTTAACCTTTATTAGCGAAAAATATTTGGCCAAGTGTTTTTTAGCACACGGATATTTTCGTAATTTCAAGCTATCTTATTTATATTCTGTCGGTTAGACTGAAGAATTTTATACATTGGACCATGGAAATATAACTACGCGCAAATGAAGGGAATTATATGTTTTTTACTATGCTGTCAAGCGTTGATTGGCCAAACATATAACATGCAGAATGGTACGTTTTCAACATGCTCAGGTACTTTCTATGATTCCGGTGGAGCAGCAGGCCTTTATACTCCATTTGAAAATTATCAGATCACGTTTTGCCCTAATTCTCCAGGCGAATATATTCAATTGAATTTTACATTTTTTGATGTCGAGGATACTGCATTTGACGCGATGACAATTTATCAGGGAACGGATACTTCCGGAGCAATACTCGGAGTTTTCGGCGGATTTATAACCCCGATCGGATTGTGTGGAAATGGAATTATTGCTTCATCCGATCCATCGGGCTGCATTACAATAACTTTTACAACCGATGATATTGTCGAATTAAGCGGCTGGACGGCAACAATTTCGTGTGTGAACCAGCCTGGCGGTGGAACTCCGGCCGGACCTTTAAACGCCGTTTGTTCAGGTGCTGACCCGTTTTGTGCAGATGCAGGCCCGCTCGAGTTTCCTAATGTCAGTAATGCCGATTGTGTGCCTGACGCGCCACCGGTTATTCCGGCAAATACATGCCTTGGTTCGGCTCCGAATCCTGCCTGGTACTTTCTGGAGATCGATACGCCGGGGATTTTAAATCTCCAGCTTGAACAATCGACCGGGCCAAATGGCACCGGGACCGGGTTGGATGTAGATTTTGCATTATGGGGACCGTACTCAGATATATCGCAGGCATGTGTTGATTTTACACTCGGCAATGTGGTGGCTTGCAGTTACAGTGCAGCAGCTATTGAAAATGCAACAATTCCGAATGCGCAGGCGGGCGAGATTTATATGATGCTGATCACGAATTTTGCAGGAAGTCCGGGTTTTATTACGATGACCCAAACCAATACCGGCACTGCAGGAGCCGGATCCACAGATTGCTCAATTGTGTGTCCGGTTGCAGTTGGCACGAATCCCACCTGTGGTTTAAACAATGGATCGATTACCATCAACGGCCTCGATCCTTCAACATCTTACGATATAGATTACCTTGATGACGGCAGCCCGGTTTCCACTTCACTGACAAGCAGTGCATCAGGTCAAATTGTAATCACCGGATTAAATGCTGGTTCCTATACAAATATCATCACGGATTTTCCGGGATGCGAAGCCGCCTTTTCCAATGTTGTACTTACAGGGACAAGCGGTCCGACGCTAACAAATGTTACCGGTCCCGCTACTGTTTGTTCGGGATCGAGTGCCAGTTTTACCCTTACCGGAACGCCAAATGCTACAGTTACATATCATATCAATTCAGGACCTGATCAGACGGTTGCTCTTAATGCGTCGGGAACCGCAACTGTAACGGTGAACAATATTACAGCAAATACCACCTTGTTCGCAACTTCAGTATCGATACTCGCAACGGGATGCACGACAGCGGTAAATTTATCGTCGACAGTAAATGTAACCGTTCAGGCAACCGCGTCAATCAGTTATGCGAATGCTACAATGTGCACTTCAGGAATGTCGTTGCAGCCGGTAATCATTTCGGGAACAGGGAATTTTTCTACCGGCAGTTACAGTACATCTCCGTCTGGTTTAACGGTGAACAGTTCGACCGGCGCTATTAATCCGACACTTAGCTTGCCCGGTGACTACCAGGTAATTTTTACGATTCCGGCAGCAGGCGGTTGTCCGATGTTCAGTACTTCGGCGTTCGTGTCGATTGTCGCGGCACCGACTGCTTCAATAAGTTATTCAGCGACATCCTTCTGTCCGACAGATCCAAATCAGACAGTAGCATTAAGCGGGACAGGAAATTTTTCAGGCGGTACATTTGTGTCTGCGCCTGGGGGGCTTTCCATTGATCCTTCATCCGGAATTCTAAATCCATCCGCAAGCTTACCGGGAAATTATACAATATCGTATTCATTGCCGGCATC
>CBDUBJ010000089.1:0-7364 GCA_965365355.1 uncultured bacterium | reverse complement strand
AAATTGCAATCGATGAACAAGTGTAGGAAATTGTAGGATTTCCGTTAAGGATTTCGCGACAACCGTTTGACAGAAGTTATTAAAGCGTGTCGAGCAAAACCAAAAATTCTTCTTTTTTTCGCACCGACAGCGGAATGACAGACTTGTTCTTCATCACGATCGTGTTGCCGCCCTCCGATTTGATGAAATGATCGAAGTAGGTCATATTGATCAGATGCGATTTGTGGGTACGAAAGAAACCATGTGGTCCCAACAAGTTTTCATATTCTTTTAAATTCGTGGAAACGACAAGCTTTGGGGCATTTATGAAATGAAAAGTCGTATAGTTTTTATCCGATTCGCAATTGATGATATCCTGGATGTTCACAGAATATATTTTGTCGGCGGTTTTCAGTACCAGTTTCTGCAGGTTTTTCGGCCGTTCAAGATTGGTAAACAGGTTGTGGAGTTTCATGTCGAAAACTTCCTTGCTCATTGCATGCTCCGCTTTTGTAACGGCTTCCGCCAATTCTTTGCTGTCCAACGGCTTCAACAAATAATCAATCGCCGAAAATCGAAAAGCCCTGATGGCAAAATCTTCATAGCCCGTGATAAAAATCACTTTAAAGGCAATCGGAGATAACTTTTGCAGCAGGTCAAATCCGGTTCCGTCGGGCATCTCGACATCCAGAAAGACCAGGTCAGGTGCCAGTTGCCGAATCAAATTTATCCCGGATGCAACTGAATCGGCCTGCCCGACAACTGAAATGCCGGGACATGCCGACCTGATGACAGCAATATTTTCCTTCCTGATTTTTTCTATATCGTCAATAACAACCGCTCGGAGCATGAGTTTTACTTTTCGTAAATATAGGGAACCTCGAAAACAACTTTGGCGCCTTTGATCACTCCTTCGGGATTGAAAAGATTGTCCGTCTGCACCACGAAATTTTTATTCTTGGTATAAGTGACCAGTCGTTCTTTTGTAATGGTCATCGCCAGTGATTTGTGATTGCTCACTGCTTTGTCGGTATTAAATCCTTTGCCGTTGTCGGTCACTTCAAAGAACAGCCTGTTTTCGTCCAGGTAGAAATGAATGGAAATCCTGCCGTTCTCGCGTGTATTGCCAAGCCCGTGCTTGATGGCATTTTCAATGAAGGGCTGGGCCAGCATCGGAGGCAGAAAGATCGACTCCACCTCGAGGCTTTCTTCAATGATAATGTCGTACGTAAATTTATTGTCATAGAGCAGTTGCTGGATCGAAAGATAATTGTGTATCATTTGCACCTCTTCTTCAAGCGAGATGTAATTTTCGTTTGAATTTTCCAGGATCTGCCGCGTCAGCGTTGAAAATTTCCCCAGATAATCAACCGCTTCATCGTTCTGTTTGTTGTTGATCAGGCTGCGGATGTTCTGCACCGAATTGAATATGAAATGCGGATTCATTTGCGTGATCAGCAGTTTCTGCTTGATCTGGTTTTTTTCCAAAACGGAAATGGCGTGTTTCTGCCGGCTGTTCCGATAGTAAAAATAACCGCCTGCCGAGATGGCGATGAGCAGCATGGAAAGCCCGAGCAGCATGTTATTCTTTTCAGCCGCCTGTTTTTCAGCCGCAAGTTTTAATGACGCTACTTTCTTCCCCTGAACCAGTTTTTCGTTCAGCTGTTTTTTCTCGAAGTCGTAAACCAACTGCTGTCGGGCGAGTTTGTTTCTGGAAGAATCCAGTGCAGCTTTGCGTTGTGATTCGAGTTTCAGGTCGGACATCTTCCTGTCCTGAATCAGTTTCTGCTGCAATTCCTTTTTTTCGAAGTCGTACTTAAGCTGCTGCTGCGCCAGTGCATTTTTTGAAGCTTCAAACTTGCTGGAATCCTTAAGTTTTTCCCTGAATTCCTGTATTTCAAGCGCTCTCTTAAAATCGTTTTTTCCTTTGCTGATCTGAAGTAAAAAGTTGGATCCCGATTCCTGAAGGTCCAGAAACTTATTTTCGGTACTGATCAAAAATCCTTTCTCTGCATATGTGCTTGCCTTTGCATAGTCTTTCTTCTCAAGATACAGGCGTCCCAATGCCAGGTTCAGATGCGCCTCCGACATTTTGTTCATCGGCGTATTCACCAGATCAAGAAATATTTTTTCGGCTTCGTCATGCAGGTCCTGATCCAGTTTTACCATTCCCAATTTGGTGTAGACGAGACGCTGGTTGGTCACATCTCCCGTTTTTTTGCTTAGTGAAAGCGATTTTTGGTAATACTCAACGGCTTCGGGAAGCATTTTTAACTGTTGATAGGAATTTCCCATGGAGCCGTACACGCTCACTTTCATATTGTTTTTGGCGTGCTCGGCCATGTCGCGATCGGCATCATAATATCCGATGACCTTTTTATAGTAGGCGATTGCCTCTTGGTGTTTTGCCTGCTTGGCATAAATATTTGCCAGTGTCGACGTTGCGTATGCGATCTGGCTGAGATTTTCCTTTTTGTTTTTTTCGTAATATTTCAAGGCTTCAAACAAAACCGATACGGCCTTCTCGGTCTGATTGGTGCGGTATAAAAACTGCGCTTTGATGATGTATTGGAAATACATATTGTAATGATCGTCGATCGATCGGTATGCGGCAATCGCCTTATCGACATAGCCTACCGATTTGTCGGCCTGCCCGGTTACAAATTGTTGGATGGCAACACCCGAATAATGGGTGGCGAGATACGAAGTTGCCGATTTATAAACTTCGTGATTTTTCACTTTCTGATTTTTCACGGCCAAATCCCCCATCCAATTATTCAGGTAGAAGTAATTGGGATTGTTCTGGGTATATTTTGTCTTCATGGTGCTGACAATCGCGCTCATTCGCGTAGTGTCGTGCATTTTCGGGTTTTGCAGGGCAGCCTTTAGTGAATCGATGATCCTGTCTTGGGCATATGATGCTGAAAAACATAAAAGCAACGAAAAAAGTAATATCCGGGCAATCTTGTGCATGTAGTGGCAAATTTGAAAAGTCGCGTAAAATTAAAATTTTAAAATACCTGTATTGAAAAAAGGCGCGAATATTCATCGCGCCTGTAAATATTTTAGGGTAAAAGTTCTTTACTGCTTGATCAGCCGTTGTTTGAAAATTTCACCTGAAGCATTGATTGCTTCAATCACATATATTCCCTGAGACAGCTCGGAAATGTCGATGCCGGCGCTGATATCTCCCGACACAGATTTCACTTGCGCTCCCGTCAGGTTATAAATGGATATGGCCACTACATCTGATGCATTTGCCACATGAAATATCTGTGTGGCAGGATTGGGATATACTACGAAACCGGCTCCCGCTGATATTTCATCGGTTCCCAAAGCCGGGGCATTGTTAAGATATACTTTCCAATACTTTTGGCTGCCATTAAAAAATACATCCGATACGCTTTCCGTAGCCTGGTTTTCGGTATCTAGAAATTCCGGTTTCAGGTCGCCGTTCATGTCCACCACAGTGTGGTAATCGTACGCAAGACGGTAATCGGAATTATCGCTTACCATCGGGATGTTCCATTGTGTAGACGTGGCTGTGAAACCTGACCCGTTGTTCGCATAGACTTTCCAGTATTTTTGGCCGCCGTTAAGGAATACGTCGGATACGCTTTCGGTTGCCTGGTTCTCGGTGTCGACGAATTCGGGTTTGCGATCCCCGTCCATGTCGATCACGGTGTGGTAATCGTACGCCAATCGATATTCCGAATCGTCGCTTACCGCCGGAATGTTCCACTGGGTGTGGCTGGCATTGAATCCCGAACCGTTATTGAGATATACTTTCCAATACTTCTGCCCGCCCGTCACGAACACATCATAGACGCTTTCGGTCGACTGGTTTTCCGTATCTACAAAATCAGGCTTGAGGTCGCCGTTCATGTCGATTGCGGTATGATATTCATAAGACATGCGGAACTCGTACCAGTCGCTCGATGCGGGAATGTTCCATTGTGTGGCGGCAGCGCTGAATCCCGAACCGGTATTGAGGTACACCTTCCAGTATTTTTGTCCGCCGTTTAAAAAGACATCATAAGTGCTTTCGGATGCTTCATTCTCGGTGTCGACAAAATCGGGCTTATTGTCGCCGTTCATGTCGATTACGTTGTGATATTCATACGACATGCGGAACTCGTACCAGTCGCTCGATGCGGGAATGTTCCATTGCGTGGCAGTAGCGCTGAAACCGGAACCTGTATTAAGATACACTTTCCAGTATTTCTGGCCGCCATTATAAAAGACATCATATGTGCTTTCGGTAGCTTGATTTTCAGTGTCGACAAAATCGGGCTTGTTATCCCCGTTCATGTCGATTACCGTATGGTATTCGTATGACATTCGGAATTCGTAAAAATCGCTCACGACAGGGATGTTCCATTGGATTGCTGTCGAGCTGAATGAAGTGCCGTCGCCCAGATAGACTTTCCAGTATTTCTGGCCACCGTTCAGAAAGACGTCTGAGGTGCTTTCCGTCGCCTGGTTTTCGGTGTCAACCAGGTCGATTTTGCCATCCCCGTTCATGTCGATAAGCTGATGGTAATCGTATGAGGCGCGGTAATCCGAATCATCGGTCACGATGGGAATGTTCCACTGCAGCGGTGGGTTTGTAAAGCCTTGTGCCTGGCAATTGTTCCATCCGATGATGGCGAGTAGCGGTAGTAATATTTTTTTCATATGATAAAAAAAACCGGGTCATGAAATTCGCTTACACGACCCGATGTTAAGTTTTAATGTTTGATTATTTTATAAGTTCTGGTTTCGCTGCCGGCATCGATCTTAACCACATAAGTGCCATTTGATAAATGCGATACGTCTATGTGGGCGTCGCGGGCATCAATGGTTTTGGCCAGAACCTGTTGCCCGAGCATGTTGTAAATTGAAATCCTTTCGAAATTGCGATCAAAAGCAATGTTCAGGATATCCGAAACCGGGTTAGGGTAGATGCGCAAGACATCGTTTTCGGCGACATCAAAATCTGAGGTGCCCAACATGCTTGTAGAACATGCAACACTGGTCGGAAGGTATTGACTATCGGTCGTGCCGTTGCCCAATTCGCCATGGATGTTGGAGCCCCAGCCCCAAAGCGAATGTTCGGTTTTCGTCGCGGCGCTGTCGTCGTATCCGGCCACGGCTGCTTCCCAATTTGTAGCGGTTCCGGCTTGTACAGGGACATAGGAATCATTGGAGTTTCCGTTGCCAATTTGTCCCCAATGGTTATAACCCCAACCCCAAAGTGTCCCATTGGTCTTTACTGCAACCGTGTGCGAATTTCCTGCGCTGGCATTCAGCCAGTTGTTTGCTGTGCCAAGCTGAATGGGAAGATTTCTGTTGTTGGTGTCGTTCAGGCCAAGCTGTCCGTAAGTGTTTTGACCCCAAATCCACAAAGTTCCGTTAGATTTTTTCGCAACGCTGTGATAATATCCTGCCGAGACCTGCTGCCAGTTTGTATCGCTGCCAATCTGAAACGGCTCGTCCTGGTTAGAACCTACGCCGTCACCTAACTGGCCGAAGTTGTTTCGTCCCCACGCCCAAAGCGTTCCGTTGGTTCTGATGGCCAGCGTGTGGTCCATACCGGCTTCCACTGCCAGCCAATTGTTGTCGGTTCCGATCCGCACCGGAACATAACTGTCCATATAAGTGGCGTTGCCCAATTGGTTGTAAGAATTTCGTCCCCACGCCCACAGGCTTCCGTCTGATTTGATGGCGAAAGTGAAATTAAACCCGGCTGCCACTTTTACCCAATTTGTAGCAGTGCCGATTTGAGTTGGCAATGTCCTGTTGGTCGTCGTGCCGTCGCCAAGCTGCCCGTAATTATTGCGCCCCCATGTCCAGAGCGAGCCATCGCTTTTGATGGCAACCACATGCGCGCCGCCCGCCGCCATGGTCAGCCAGGTCGAAGTTCCAACCTGCTTCGGGGTCCAGATTTCGGCCGTTGTGCCGTCGCCAACCTGACCGTAGTTATTTTGTCCCCATGCCCAGATTGAGTTGTCCATCTTTTGGCCTACCGTAAAATATTCGCCGACACTGACGGTCTTCCAGCACATGGCCGGTACGAAGATGCTGGAAGGGCATGACATTGCCGTTATTGTATTGGTGCTCGTCAGTGAGTTGTTTCCGAACTGGCCATAGCCGTTGTCTCCGGAGACCCAAAGTTCGCCTGAGGTATTTTTGGCCATGGTAACATCCGTTCCGCCGTCAATGCCCTGCCAGTTATACGAGGAACCGATTTGAACAGGAGCGGTACGATCGGTAGTTGTCCCATCGCCAAGCGCTCCTTCGCTGTTTTCGCCCCATGCCCAAAGCGTACCGTCGGTTTTGATGGCAAGCGTGTGATCGTTACCCGCAGCGATGGTTTGCCAGTTTGTGCCGCTGCCGACTTGTGCAGGTGTTAAAACGTCGTTTGTGTTGCCATTGCCCAATTGCCCGCTGCTGTTATTACCCCATGTCCAGATCGTGCCGTTCGATTTTCTGGCGATCGTGTGTCCGTAACCTGCACTGGCACTTTGCCAATTGGTGGCTGTCCCGATTTGCACCGGCGTATTCTGATTGGAAGTATTGCCATTTCCCAACTCTCCGTTCCCGTTGTAGCCCCATGCCCATAAGGTCCCGTTGGTTTTGATGGCGATGGTAAACCCGCTTCCGGCAACGACACTTTGCCAATTGCTTGCGGTGCCGACCTGCACGGGTGCGTCCTGATCTATATTGGTGCCGATACCCAGCTCTCCGTAGTAGTTTTCGCCCCAAGCCCAAAGCGTGCCGTCGTTTTTTATTCCGAGGGTGTGATTATAACCGGCGCTGACGCTGTTCCAGTTATTTCCTGAGCCTATCTGCGTAGGCGTATTCCTGTAAATCCCGGTTCCGTCACCGAGCTGGCCGTAATAGTTGCTTCCCCATGCCCAAATGGTGCCGTCGGCTTTTTTCGCCACCGTATGAGCGTCCCCGGCTGAGATGGTTTGCCAATTCGTCGCCGTTCCGATCTGCATCGGGAGTGGCGCCCACGAAACGGTGGTTCCGCTGCCAAGCTGAAATTCATCATTCCAGCCCCATGTCCAAAGCGTTCCGTTATTTGCAAGTGCAGCAGTATGTTTTCCTCCGGTTGAAATGGTTTGCCAACACTGCTGAGCAAGCATTTGTAAACTGGCGCATAATAGTAATAGGGTAATTTTTTTCTTCATTTTCTAAAAGTTAAACTGATTTAAAATTGGGTCACATTTGATGTAAATAATTGCACATCGCCAGCGGGGGGCAAAACTAAAAAAATCCATAACATAATTAAAGGTGAATGAACAATCGTTAAGATTTTTAGCATAACCGATGGGAGGTGCATTATAATCGATTTTATATATGCTTTGATTTTAGGTTTTTGGAGGCATGAAGAGGAG
>CBDUBJ010000088.1:0-7429 GCA_965365355.1 uncultured bacterium | reverse complement strand
CCCGATAGCAATCGGGGCCCGGGCTTTCGGCTGCACGCGGTGCTTGCCTCTATCCCTAACGCACTCGCAAAAACTACCGAATTTTGGTCCATCATTTAGTAAACATCAGAATCCTGCAATCCTTACATCTTATAATGTAAGATATTCCTATCGGGAAAATATGAACTTTATCTCAAACTTCATCAAATGCCCGAAGGTCCGTCGATAGTTATCCTCAAAGAGCTTACAACCGATTTTATCGGAAAAAAGATCACATCCGTCGAAGGCAATTCCAAGATTGATATCGACCGTCTTCACGGACTCAAAATCAACGACATCAGAAGTTGGGGAAAACATTTCCTGATCTGCTTCGACGATTTCGTGCTCCGAATACATTTTATGCTTTTCGGAAGTTATCGGATCAATGAACGCAAAGAATCGGCACCGCGGCTCCGACTGACATTCCGCGACGGTGAATTGAATTTCTACGCTTGCTCGGTGCAGTTTCTCGAAGGAAATGCTAATGATCATTATGATTTTACGGCAGATGTCATGAGCGAAACCTGGGATCCGAAAGCCGCAAGAAAGAAGTTAAAAGACAAACCCGAACGGTTGATCTGTGATTCGATGCTCGAGCAGGACATTTTCTCCGGCGTGGGCAACATTATAAAAAATGAAGTTCTATATCGTATAAAAGTCCATCCTGAATCACAGACGGGAAGAATATCGGGAAAAAAAATCAATGAAATTATTGAGGAAGCTCGAATATACAGTTTCCAGTTTCTTGAGTGGAAAAAGAACCACGAACTCAAAAAGCACTGGTTGGCCCACGCGAAAAAAACCTGTACGCGATGCAACTTGCCACTGATCAAAAAAAATACAGGCATAAAGAAACGCAGAAGCTTCTTCTGCGAAAACTGCCAGAAGAAATACTCATGAAAACTTTGGATATAAATGTCGGAACTTCAGGCTACAACAACCTGCCGTGGAAAGGGATCTTTTATCCCGACGATCTGCCGCGATCAAAATGGTTCGAATTTTATTGCAATCATTTTAATGCCTTCGAGATCAATTCGACATTTTACAAATTTCCAACTGTACGGATTCTGTCGAACTGGAATAAAAAAAGCCCGGATGGTTTCAGATTCTCGATAAAAGCCCCGAAACTTATAACACATATCAAACGCTTCAGGGACTGCAAAATTGAAATCGATGAATTTTATGATATTTGTACAGACGGCTTAGGTGAAAAGGCACATCTGATTCTGTTCCAGTTCCCGCCATCGTTTAAATACGATCCCGAAGCTTTAGAACTGATTGTGGCGCATCTAAATCAGTCATTCAGGAACGTCATCGAATTCCGCCACACCAGTTGGTGGATTCCTGAAGTTTTTGATGCATTTAAAAAGCATAAGATCATCTTCTGTAGTGTAAGCCATCCAATCGTTCCCGATGATCTGATTGCCACTTCGCCTGTTTTCTATATCCGGCTTCACGGTGTTCCAAAACTATTTTATTCGGATTATCATAATGAATATCTGCAAAACCTCAGCAGCGAGATCATCAATAATGAAAGTCTTTCGGAAGCATTCTTTTTCTTCAATAACACCGCGTCAACATCCGGAATTTTAAACGCGCTGAAAATGCAGCAGTACGCGGCAAATGTTATTAAAGTCTAAAAAAACCTTATTTTAAAATAATCTATAGCGGAAATCCTATAAATTTAAGTATAAAAGTTACCGTGAACTTTGGCAATGTAAAAAAACTTTGTGGGTTCAGAATCAGATACTATGAAAAAAAAATACCCTAAACCGGAAGTCTGGGCAGGAATCGAATGTACCATCAACCGCCTCGATTCAGGATATATCGATCAGCTCGAAATGAGCGGCCACTATAACCGGCCGGAAGATTTGGATGCTATTGCCGCCCTGGGTATTTCAACTTTGCGATACCCTGTTTTATGGGAAAAACACCAACCTGAGAAAGATGGAAAAATTGATTTTTCATGGGCATCAGATCGGTTAAATCAGATAAAAAAACTTAATGTAAAACCGATTGTCGGCCTGGTCCATCACGGATCCGGACCTGAGTTCACTAACCTTCTCGATCCGCAATTTCCTTATTTGTTTGCAGATTACGCCCGTAAGGTGGCAACTGAATTTCCGTGGGTCGAAATGTATACTCCGATTAACGAACCGCTTACCACTGCACGATTTTCCGGACTTTACGGTTTGTGGTTTCCGCACGAAACAAATGATGTCAGTTTTGTCACGATGCTTCTGAACCAGCTAAAAGGCGTTGTGCTTTCAATGGCTGAGATTCGAAAAATAAACCCGAATGCAAAACTCGTTCAAACGGAAGATCTTGGAAAAACCTACAGCACCAAACTGTTAAAATACCAGGCTGATTGGGAAAATCGAAGGCGATGGCTAACCTGGGATATCTTATGCGGCAAGGTTGACGAATCGCATAAATTATGGAATCATTTCAAACGGCTGGGAATACCGGAAAATATCTTGCTTTTCTTTATTGAAAATCCTTGTCCGCCCGATATCATAGGCGTAAACCACTATGTAACTTCAGAACGCTATCTGGATCAGAACATGCGAAAATATCCAAAGCATGCCCGCGGCGGAAATACCATCCATAATTATGCGGATGTCGAGGCAATTCGCGTGAGGCTAAAAACGCCGTCAGGATTTAAAGTCCTTATGAAGGAATTGTGGAAAAGATACAATATTCCAATTGCTGTTACCGAAGCACATTTGCATTGCTCGCGTGAAGAACAGATGAAGTGGTTTCTGGAAATATATAGAGCATCGGTCGAACTTGCGCAGAACGGAATGGATATCCGTGCCGTAACAGCCTGGAGCGTTCTCGGTGCATATGGTTGGAATAAACTTTTGACAGTCCCGAACGGCGAATATGAACGTGGCGCGTTCGATGTCAGTTCCGGTGTACGCCGCCCAACTGCAATGGCCTCGATGATACGCGAAATTGCCGAAACGGGTAAATCAGTCAATCCACTTGTTCAAAGTCCCGGGTGGTGGAACCGCGAATCAAGATTTTATGGCAGCAAAACAGCAATTTGGGACGACAAATTTCAGGCGTGCGGACAGCCTATATTAATTGTCGGCAAAACGGGAACACTTGGGCGCGCCATTTCACGGATTTGCAAAATACGTTCGTTACATCATGTAATTGTCGGTCGTGACCAAATGGACATCTGTAACGAGATTTCGATCAGAAGCGCAATACTGGAATATCAGCCTTGGGCCATAATCAACGCCGCCGGATTTGTACGTGTCGACGAAGCCGAAAATGATCGCGAAAGATGTTTTGCTGAAAATGCTATCGGTCCGGAAAATCTTGCGAAGATCTGTGCAGATTTAGGAATTAGGTTGATGACCTTCTCGTCCGATCTGGTTTTTGACGGGAAGAAAGAACTGCCATACGTTGAATCTGATCAAACAAATCCATTGAATGTATACGGTGACAGCAAAGCAAAAGGCGAGCAGGCAGTTTTAGGTTCATATCCAAATTCACTTGTGATCCGGACCAGCGCATTCTTTAGTCCATGGGACAAATACAATTTTGCGCATGCCGTAATTGCGACACTGACTGAAGGCAGGGAATTTTGCGCAACATGCGATTTGATATCTCCTACTTACGTTCCGCATCTTGTAAATGCCTCGCTGGATCTGTTGCTCGATTCCGAATCCGGCATCTGGCATCTTGCCAATATTGGCGCTGTGCGCTGGATCGATTTTGCACGCGTAGTTGCCGAAAAAACGGGTCTTGACACTTCACTCATAAAAGAAATTAATCCGATACTTCCCGCCAAGCGTCCAACAAATAGTGTATTGGCGAGTGAAAAAGGCGTTTTGATGCCAACGCTCGATTGCGCTGTGGATGCTTATGTAAACGAGATCAGAATTTCCGCTCGTAAGTTTGCACTTGTGCGATGACACAATAAAGCTATCTGATTACCTTTGCAAATAAAAAAATGCCCCGCACAGAAAACGATCTTCCCAAAGCAAAGCTTACCAAAACTTCCCTGAACAAAGCGCTGCTGATCTTTCGATATTCGGGCAAACACAGGTGGAAGTTTTATGTCGGGCTTGTCTTCCTGCTTCTGACAGGCGCAACGGCACTCGCCTTTCCGAAGCTAATGGGATTGCTCGTCGATACTGTCAATAATAAAGACATTCCGCAGGCAAATAACATCGGATTGGGATTGCTCGCGATATTATTCCTTCAATCATTTTTTTCCTTTTTCAGGCTTTCACTGTTTGTCAATTTTACCGAGAATACTTTGGCAAATCTCAGGCTCGCTTTGTATGGCAACCTAATCAGGCTTCCGATGACCTTTTTTTCGCAGAAACGCGTTGGCGAATTGAATAGCCGCATTTCATCCGATATTGCGCAGATCCAGGATACGCTGACAACTACAATTGCGGAATTTCTCAGGCAATTCATCCTGATCATTGGCGGAATCGCGTTGCTCGCCAGCGAAAGCATCAAACTTACTTTGATGATGCTTGCAATCATTCCGCTCGTCGCAGTAGCTGCCGTGATTTTCGGCCGCTTCATCCGCAGATATTCGAAAACAGTCCAGGATAATATTGCGGAAAGCCAGATTATCGTCGAGGAAACCCTTCAGGGAATCAGCAACGTCAAGGCCTTTGCAAATGAATGGTATGAAATCGCAAGGTATTCGGCTAAGGTCGGCGACATTGTGAAAATTGCGATTAAAGGCGGACAATTTCGTGGATACTTTGCATCATTTATCATCTTCTGCCTGTTTGGGTCGATCGTCGCTGTTGTTTGGTATGGCGTGACGCTTAGCATCAATGGTGAAATGAGCGTTGGCCAGCTGATTTCCTTCGTGCTCTACTCTACTTTTGTCGGTGCTTCATTTGGCGGAGTTGCCGAACTCTATGCGCAAATCCAAAAAGCAATTGGTGCCACGGAGCGTGTCTTCGAACTGCTTGAGGAATTACCCGAAAATATTTCAGGTAAAAATCCGGGTTCACAGAAAATAACCGGTGACGTTGAGTTTAAAAATGTTGCCTTCAGTTATCCTTCTCGAAAGGAAATACAGGTTTTGAAAGATGTCAGTTTTCATGCGGAATTCGGTCAGCGAATAGCCATCGTCGGTCCCAGCGGAGTCGGGAAATCAACAATTGCCTCTTTGCTGTTGCGGTTTTACGATGTCAATTCAGGCAGCATCTTAATCGATGGAAAACAGATCAATGATTATAACCTCGAACATCTTCGTGGAAATATGAGTATCGTTCCGCAGGATGTGATCCTTTTTGGCGGGACGATTCGTGAAAACATTGCGTACGGCAAACCTGACGCATCAGATATGGAAATCATTCAGGCGGCCCAGCAGGCGAACGCGTTGAATTTCATCGAAGGATTTCCTGAAAAGTTCGATACGCTTGTCGGTGAACGCGGAATAAAATTATCTGGCGGCCAGCGCCAGCGCATCGCGATCGCAAGAGCGTTGCTTAAAAATCCGTCTATACTAATACTGGACGAAGCCACATCATCACTCGACAGCGAAAGTGAAAAACTTGTTCAGGAAGCTCTCGAAGTGTTGATGCAGGGCCGAACCAGCGTCATCATTGCACACAGATTATCAACGATCAGAAGCGCCGACAAAATTTTGGTGTTGGATAACGGACGCATCGTTGAACAAGGTACGCATCGTGAACTGATTGAACTGGAAAACGGGTTGTATAAAAATCTAAGCAATTTGCAGTTTGCTGATTATTGATCATCGCTTTAGCGAAAAATGAGATTTGAATTCCCTTCGCGCTTCGCCTGCCCAATAATAAACGACAAACCAATAATCAGTCGACGGAAGCGGTGCGCCGTTATAAGTTCCATCCCAGCCCGGAGAAGCTGACGGACTTATTTGCTTCAACAATTTCCCGTATCGGTCGAAGATGTACAGCTCCGAATCACTTCTGCTAATTCCAACTACATTCCAAGTGTCATTAATTCCATCTCCGTTCGGGGTAAAGAAATGTGGATAATTTACAACTTCAAAATTTTGTGACAGTTCAGTGCAGCCTTCTTCATCTATTACGCGGACCGTATGCATACCTGACGTCAGGTTATTAAATTGATTTGAATCCTGAAACGGGCCGTCATCAAGCTGATACGAATAGGTACCGTTTCCATTGAGCGTAACTGAAATGTTTGTATTGTCCGCAAAATATGTATTTCCATTGATCATGATTGTTGTTCCGGCAATGGTTTGCGTTACCTCGGCTGTGCCAGGTGCAGAAACGCATCCGGTGTTTGTATTTGTTGCAATAACGGTATAGATTCCCGGAAGCGTGGCATCTAGCTCATTCGAACTGCCTATAATGGTTGGTTCGGCATTATAATACCAGGCAAAATCAAAATCAGCATCGTTCAATCCCGCCGATATGATAGCAGGCTGGATTATAGTTGACGTCACGGGATCTGTACAGATAATTCCTCCAATCGGTTCGACCACAGGTAACGGATTAACCTCGATCGTAATTTTAAAGGGGATTCCTTCGCAGCCATTTGACGATGGAATAACGGTATAGATGACAGTTCCTGCACTGTTTTGCGTTGTTGTAAGCTGCTGACTTATCGAATTACCAGCTCCATCCGACGCGCCCTGAACGTTGATCGCATTGACAGTCCATGTAAATGTGGCATTCGATGTGGCTGACGACAATTGTATGTCCGTGATTTCACCTGAACAAACCGAGCTGGCTGCAATTGCTGCATTGACATTCGGAGTCTCCAATATTGTAATATCGAAGGTAGTCTGAACAGGTTGACAACCATTGCCTGACAAATTATATGTGATTGTATACGAGCCGGGATCGCTTAATGTCGGATTGACATTTCCATTTTGCGCATTTATCGAAAGTCCGTTTGAAGCACTAAAATTTCCGCCTGTAAAATTTCCGGTACCGGAAAGTGCCGCATTAATTATCGGATCGGACTGACAGAGCGTTGTAGCGCCATATGATAAGGAAACGGTTGGTGCATTAAAGATGATGATTGTAGTGGTTGCGAGAACAGGTTCGCAGCCGAAATTGGGTGGAATCTCATAAGTGATTTCGTAAGTTCCGGCAGCTGACAGCGAAGGGTTGACAGCGCCGGTATTTGCATCAACAGACAGGCCATTCGGCGCCGCAGAAAATTGTCCGCCGTTAAAATTCCCTGTTCCTGATAGAACCGGCGATACTGTATTACCTGTACTGCAAATTTGAGTAACCGGATAATTAAACGCTACCGTAGGCAAACCTGTGATGGTAACCGTGGTTGCAGCGTTTGCCGAAATACATGGTGGATTTGACGGCACAACGTAATTGATTGTATATAATCCTGGAAGGCTGGAAGCCGGTGAAATTGTTCCTGATGTGGAATCGATTGACAATCCAGCCGGACT
>CBDUBJ010000087.1:0-7697 GCA_965365355.1 uncultured bacterium | reverse complement strand
GATGAAGCCGACCAGATCGTTGCGGCTTTAAGGAACAAAGGAAAACAGGTTTCTTACCTGCTTGCCGACGATGAAGGCCACGGATTTTATAAACCTGTTAACCGGATGGCGATGTACGCTGAAACCGAAAAATTCCTGGCCGCCGTGCTTGGTGGAAAGTATCAAAAAGACATGCCCGACGATGTGGCGAAAAGACTGAAGGAAATGACCGTCGATATTTCGAAAGTGAGTCCAAAAAATGCTGTCACGCCCAAAGTACCGAAAAAGAAAAAACAAGTTCGATCGTAAAAAAAAGGAGCCTTTACGGCTCCTTTTATTATTCCTTCCGCCATTTTTTGGTTTCTTCAAAAACGTGCTCGAGGATTGCGGCTTCTTTTTCATCGAAATCCACATGACGCCGCGACATTACGATGCGCGCGGTTTCAAAAGCTTTCTTGGTGATGTATGTTGTGAATCCGGCAGCTCCGCCCCACGAAAAACTCGGGATGAAATTTCGGGGAAATCCGCTTCCGAAAATATTGGCGCTCACACCCACCACCGTTCCGGTATTGAACATAGTATTGATCCCGCACTTGCTGTGATCGCCCATCATCAGCCCACAGAACTGAAGTCCGGTTTTTTCAAATCCCCCCGTTTCATAACTCCAGAGCTTCACGCCTTCGTAATTGTTTTTTAAATTGGAATTGTTGCTGTCGGCGCCGATGTTGCACCATTCGCCAAGCACAGAATTTCCAAGAAAACCGTCATGTCCTTTATTAGAATATCCAAAAAGAACTGAGTTATTGACTTCGCCGCCAATTCGAGAATGCGGACCAACCGTCGTTGCGCCGTAAACCTTGGTTGCAAGTTTCACCTGCGCACCTTCGCATAACGCAAAAGGCCCGCGAATGACCGAACCTTCCATGATTTCAGCGTCTTTACCGATATAAATCGGCCCCGTCGATGCATTTAGAGTTACGAATTCAAGCTTTGCACCTTCTTCAATAAAAATATTCTCTGCTGAAATGACATTTACGCTTTTCGGGATTTGCTGAGATTTCCTGCCGTCTGTCAGCAAGTCAAAATCTTCGCGGATTGCCGCATCGTTTTTTGAAAAAATGTCCCAAGTGTTTTCGATCCGTAAACAATCGCCATCATATTCGGTGATATCGTACGAATCAAAATCGATTTCCTCTTGCGTATCTTCAGAATAAAATGCGACCACATCTCCATTATAAAAGACAGCTTGCTTTCGTTCGAGGTTGCGCACCATTTCCGAAAGCACATCGTTTGGCAGAAATGACGCGTTGATCATGACATTCTGTTCCATTTCCACCATGGGATATTTCACGGAAAGGTATTCTTCGGTCAGCGTTGTTGTCGTTGTTCCGAGATATTTTTCCCATTTTTCGCGAATTGTTAAAATTCCAACACGAATGTCGGCTACAGGCCTTGTAAAAGTAAAAGGAAGCAATGCATTGCGCACGGTTCCGTCAAAAAGGATATAATTCATTTGTTGGTGTTGGCTGTTGATTCTGTTTTTTGTACAAAGTCAGTTCAAAAGATGGCTTTCGACATGGGACCTTCGTCTTTTGACAATCGATGACATCCGTACTCAACTCAAAGGTAAAAAACATCTTCAATAAAAAAAGCCTCCCAATTGGAAGGCTTCATATAATGTTGGTAAATTATTTACCGTGTTTTGCGTACTTGGTTTTGAACTTGTCGATACGTCCTGCGGTATCGATAAGTTTCGATTTACCAGTGTAAAAAGGGTGCGATGTCCTGGAAATCTCCATTTTCACAACAGGGTATTCAACACCTTCGTGGGTAATGGTTTCTTTTGTATCTGCTGTTGACTTGGTAATGAAAACCTCATCGTTCGACATGTCTTTAAATGCGACAAGTCTGTAATTTTCCGGGTGAATTCCTTTTTTCATCTTGATATTTTTTTGTCGTTACGATTGCCCTGCCCTGCTGCTTTCTCGTACAAAAGGTATTGGCACAAACAACCTTTTAATTATTACATTCTGGTTTTGAGGCTGCAAATGTACATTATTTTCCGCAAATCCAAATACCTTGGATTCATTTTTTATTTGATTGTAAGCATTGAAAATCATCAATTAAATAGCTCTGGCGAAAATTACAGCACGACATCGTGTTCATGAACTTGCCTCCAAGGTTTTTACGATCATTCCGACAGCTATTGAGATGCCTTTTAACCTCGAAAATTAATATCGGCCGGGATGCGACAGATGACGAAACACCACAGACGCAAACATTAAAAAAAAATAAAAAACCGTAATTCTGTGTCTAACTTTTTTCATAAGGGTAACCCACACTCTTCCCCTACCCACAATGCAAATATAAGTTTTTGAAAATTTCCATAATTGCGGAAAAACCACAATAAAACACATAATTCAAAGTCCGTTTTTTAATACGGGGGCTTTTACGGATTTCCTATATTTGCCCTGAATCTTAAATTCACACCAATGGAAAAAATTACCACGATTACTCCTGCCAAGGCTGCAATGCCTTTTGGATTGCTGTTCGGATTAATAATGACCGTCGAATTTATTGCGGGATATGTTTTGGGTTTTGACCCAATGACCAACAAAACCGCAGGTTACATCATGAACATTTTCAATTATGTTGCATTTCCGATCATGTTCATCACATTGGCATGCAAAAGCTACAAACAGCAACACGCAGGATTTATTTCATTTGGACAGTGCATTAAGATTGGACTTGTGATCTGTGTTATCGCAGGATTGATCGTCGCACTTTTCAGCGTTGTTTTCAATATGATTTTTCCTGAATACATGCAGGAGATCTTAAACAAGTCGCGTGAGGCCATGCTAACCCAAAATCCTGAAATGACGGAAGACCAGGTTGAGATGGCGATGTCGATGACCGAAAAATTCATGCAGCCGTGGATCATGGTACCGTTTACGATCGTCATGTTTGCATTTGTAGGACTGATCTGGTCATTGATTATTGGCGCTTTTGTAAAGAAAGACAAGCCTGTTAGTTTGTAAATGAATTTATCGATCGTTATCCCGCTGCTCAACGAAGAGGAATCGCTGCGCGAACTTCATCAATGGATCGTATCTGTAATGCGAGCCAACAACTTTTCGTACGAAATTATTTTTATCGACGATGGCAGTACGGACAGGTCATGGGATATCATCAGCTCACTTTCGCAAAACGACCCGAACGTAAAAGGGATTCATTTTCATAAAAATTACGGCAAATCTCAGGCGCTTCATGCGGGATTCGCTCGCGCAAACGGCGATGTCGTAATCACCATGGACGCCGACCTGCAGGATAATCCTGAGGAAATCCCCGAATTGTACGAAATGATCGTACGCAAAAATTTCGATCTGGTTTCCGGATGGAAAAAGAAACGTTACGATTCCTTGTTCTCTAAAAACCTGCCTTCGAAGCTTTTTAATTGGGCAGCACGACGGACCTCGGGCGTTAAGCTTAACGATTTTAACTGCGGCCTGAAAGCATACAGGAATATGGTCGTAAAGCACGTGGAGGTTTCGGGCGAAATGCATCGTTATATTCCGGTGCTGGCAAAAAACGCAGGATTTAACAAGATCGGTGAAAAGGTCGTCCGGCATCAGGCGCGGAAATACGGTCAGACCAAATTTGGAATGGACCGCTTCATCAATGGATTTCTCGACCTGATCACGATATGGTTCTTATCAAAATTTGGAAAACGCCCAATGCACCTTTTTGGGGCTTGGGGATCGGTAATGTTTCTTATCGGATTGTGTGCAGCAATTTTTATCGGGATCAATAAACTTTACAGGCTTTACAATAAAATGCCGACAGTACTGATTACCGAAAACCCGTGGTTTTACATTTCACTTGCAACCATGGTAATCGGAACTCAGTTTTTCCTTGCGGGATTTTTAGGTGAGATCATCCTGCGCACGAAGAATAAAAACGAAAACTACAGAATAGCGGAAACGATAAATATTAATTGAGTGACAAATCAGCTTTGACATTGGCTTTGCGGTTCGAGTCGCCGAAGGCGGTATCGAGAACCTGCAGAGTAAAGCTGCCCAAAATAACAAGAATGCACATTGAACAAAATATACTTGATGCGGTAAACGAATGGCTCAAATCTCCATTCGATAGTGAAACGCAGGATGCGGTGAAGGACATGATGACCTCATCACCGCATGTCCTGGAAGAGAGCTTTTATAAAAATCTGGAATTTGGTACCGGCGGAATGCGCGGCGTCATGGGCGTCGGAACCAATCGGATCAATAAATATACACTCGGAAAAAGCACGCAGGGAATTTCAAATTATCTGCATTCAACCTTGCCCGGCGAAAAGCATAAAGTTGCCATTGCATACGATTGCCGCCTGAACAGCGATACACTTGCAAAAACCGTTGCAGATGTTTTTTCAGCAAACGATATAGAAGTTTATTTGTTTTCCGAAATGAGGCCTACGCCGGAATTGAGTTTTGCTGTGCGCCATTTAAATTGCCATTGCGGAATCGTATTGACAGCGTCGCATAATCCGCCGGAATACAATGGATACAAAGTCTATTGGAGCGATGGCGGGCAACTTGTTCCGCCTCAGGATGAAGAAATCATTAAAGTGATCGAAGATCTGAATTACAGTCAGATAAGATTCACGCCTAATGAAAGCCTGATTCATTATATCGATACGGAAATCGATAATGCTTTCGTAAAGTCTACCATCGACAACGCAAGTTTCGGAACGCCATCCGCAGACAAGCAAAATTTAAGTATTGTCTTTACGTCACTCCATGGTACAGCCATAAAGCTTGTGCCTGCTGTTTTAGAAAAAGCGGGTTATACCAATGTCAATCTGGTCGAAGAGCAATCTCAGCCAAATGGAAATTTTCCGACGGTAAAATCACCAAATCCCGAAGAACCTGAAGCGCTGACAATGGCTTTGGCTTTGGCCGAAAAAGTCAATGCCGATATTGTCATCGGAACCGATCCCGATTCGGACAGGCTTGGTGTCGCCGTTCGAGATAATGATGGCAAGATGATCCTGTTGAACGGAAACCAAACGATGGTCATCATGACTGCATTCCTGCTCGAACAGTGGAAAAAAGATGGAAAGATCGACGGCAGGCAGTTTATTGGTTCTACGATCGTTTCGACGCCGATGATGATGGAAATTGCGGAAAGTTATGGCGTGGCTTGTAAAGTCGGACTGACAGGATTTAAATGGATTGCAAAGATGATCCGCGATTTTCCCGAATTGCAATTTATCGGCGGTGGCGAAGAAAGTTTCGGATTTATGATTGGCGATGCTGTCCGCGACAAAGATGCCGTTGCGTCAACGCTGCTGGTTTGCGAAATCGCAGCACAGGCAAAAGCCAATGGGAAATCAGTTTATTCGCAGTTGCTTCAGCACTATGTCGACTTTGGATTTTATAAAGAAGCACTTGTTTCACTGACAAAAAAAGGTATTGAAGGCGCGCTTCAGATCAAACAAATGATGATCGATCTGCGACAGCGGCCGCTTCAAGAGATTGCGGGCCAGCGCGTGATCATGGTAGAAGATTATCTTTCATCCGTGGCAACAAACCTGCTCACGAATGAGACCGAAGTGATGCAGATCCCAAAATCAGACGTACTCATCTATTACACTGAAGATGGATCAAAGATCGCCGCCAGACCAAGCGGAACTGAACCGAAGATAAAGTTTTACGTGAGTGTAAACGACAATCTTGATTCCGTCGAAAACGCGCCCGAAGTCGAAGCGCACCTCAACGAAAAAATCCAGGCCATACTTGCAGGCCTGAGCATCATATGATAAACCCGGCATTCAGGAAGATCTTTCGATTTGCAAAACCGTATAAAAAATACGCCTACCTGAATATATTTTTCAATGTGCTCTACGCCTTGTTCAGTACATTATCGTTTATCGCGCTCATTCCGATGATGCAGGTTTTATTCGATCAAACGAAGCGGAATACCGTGAAACCGGTGTACACGGGATTTCTCGGTATAAAGGATTATGCTGAGAATTATCTAAGCTATTTCATGACAACTACGACCGACACGCATGGTGAAGGCCGAACGTTGTCAATCTTGATCATCGGCATCATCTCAATTTTCCTGCTTAAAAACCTGTGCGATTATTTCGCAATGTTCTTCATCACATTTTTGCGGAACGGACTGCTGCAGGATTTGAGAAATGCGATGTATAAAAAAGTGGTCGAACTGCCCTTGTCATTTTATTCGGAAAAACGAAAAGGTGACGTCATTTCAAGGATGGCAGGCGATGTCAATGAAGTCCAGAATTCATTTCTCGCCATATTGGAATTGGTGGTCAAAGAGCCGCTGACGATCATCTTTACGATCATTTCAATGTTTGTCATCAGTGTCAAGCTCACACTTTTCGTTTTTATTTTCATACCGATTTCAGGTTACATCATCTCGCTGATCGGCAAGCAGCTAAAACGAAAATCGACGCGTGCACAGCAGGAACAGGGCATTTTTCTTTCTACGATCGAAGAAACGCTGGGCGGATTGAAAGTCATCAAAAGCTATAATTCAGAAAATCATTTCCAAAGCGTTTTTACCAATTCAACACGTCGGTTTTTCAGGCTTTCAAACAGCATTGGGAACAGGCAGAATATGGCATCGCCAATAAGTGAATTTCTCGGGATTGTCATTATAGCCGTTTTATTGTGGTTCGGTGGCCAGATGGTTTTGATCGAAGGAACGCTTGCCGGCCCAAGTTTCATTGCCTACATGGGATTGGCGTATAACATCCTGACGCCGGCCAAAGCGATTTCCAAAGCATCATACGGAATCAAACGCGGAATGTCGGCTGCCGAGCGCGTACTCGAAATCCTCGAACAGCCAAATCCGATTGTCAGCAAACCAGATGCAGTCAGAAAAACTTCTTTTGATTCGGGTATTTCGATAAAAAATGTGAGTTTCAGATATCAGGATGAAAATGTGCTGACGGATTTTTCGCTTGAAGTTCCAAAAGGATCCACAGTGGCGCTTGTCGGACAATCAGGAAGCGGCAAAAGTACGATCGCCAGTTTGCTGACCAGGTTTTATGACGTCAATGATGGCGGAATTTCCATCGACGAAACCGATATTCGAGACATCGACTTAAATTCATTGCGCGGTCTTATGGGATTGGTCACACAAGACAGCATCCTTTTCAATGAAACGATTCGCAGCAATGTCTCGCTTGGCAAAACCGATGCGACCGATGACGAGATCATTGCAGCACTTAAAATTGCGAATGCCTACGAATTCGTAAAAGATCTTCCGAACGGCATCAATACAAATATTGGCGACAGCGGGAACAAACTTTCCGGCGGACAGAAGCAGCGCCTAAGCATTGCTCGGGCCGTACTCAAAAATCCGCCAATCATGATTCTCGACGAAGCCACTTCAGCACTCGATACGGAAAGCGAACGGCTTGTACAGCAGGCATTGGAAAACATGATGCAAAACCGCACATCGATTGTGATCGCGCACCGACTGTCGACAATCCAGAAAGCCGACACCATCGTAGTGATGCAGAAAGGCCGAATCGTAGAACAAGGACGACACGACGAACTTCTGGCAAAAGATGGTTTTTACAAAAAGCTTGTACAGATGCAGTCGTTTGAATAAAATTCGGTAAATTGAGAGTTGACAGTTGACAGTTGACAGTTGACAGTTGACAGTTGACAGTTGACAGTTGA
>CBDUBJ010000086.1:0-8148 GCA_965365355.1 uncultured bacterium | reverse complement strand
ACACGCTTGTTAACTGCGATGATGTGATTGTCTTCGAAGAGTATTTGAAGGTTATTTTTGTTGGAAAGTATTTTCAAAGTTGGTCAAGTGTCAAATGTCAAATGTCGAATGTCGAATGTCAAAAGTCGTAAAGTCGTAAAGTCATAAGGTCGTAAAGTCATAAGGTCATAAACTAATAAGTCGCATTGAACTGTAAACTAAAAACTTTCAACTAACAACTAACAACTGTCAACTATCAACTATCAATTATCAACTGTCAACTAACTAATACTGCTCCTTTTCATTCGGGAAATCCTTCGACTTCACATCTGAAACATATCTGCCGATCGCCGATGTCATGTCATCGAACAAATTCAGGTATCTTCTTAAAAACCTCGGACTGAATTCATTGTTCATTCCAAGCATGTCGTGAATAACCAAAACCTGTCCGTCGACACCGCCGCCTGCGCCAATACCGATAACCGGAATCGTAATGCTTTTCGCGACTTTCTCCGCAAGATGCGCCGGGATTTTCTCCAGGACAATGGCAAAGCATCCGATCTTTTCAAGAAGCATCGCATCTTCGATCAATTTTTCCGCTTCGGCATCCTCTTTCGCTCGAACAGTGTATGTACCAAATTTATATATAGATTGCGGCGTCAGGCCCAAATGGCCCATGACGGGGATTCCGGCGTTCAATATTTTCTTGATCGAATCTTTGATCTCGCTTCCGCCTTCCATTTTTACAGCGTGCGCACCGCTTTCTTTCATGATCCTGATAGATGACCGAAGCGCTTCTTTCGGGTCCGACTGATAACTGCCGAAAGGAAGATCGACAACAACCAGCGCGCGTGACGTTCCCCGTACAACCCCTGACGCATGATAGATCATCTGATCGAGCGTAATCGGCAGCGTGGTTTCGTGGCCTGCCATGACGTTCGATGCGGAATCGCCGACAAGTATGACATCAATTCCGGCTGTATCGACTATTTTAGCCATAGTGAAATCATAGGCTGTCAGCATCGATATTTTCTCGCCCTGCGCCTTCATGTCAGTTAGCGATTTCGTCGTAATGCGTTTGTAATCTTTTTTGGCGGTCGACATATCAAAATTTTGAGCTGTAAAAATAGTGAGGTTTATTGTACGATGTAACAAATCACAGGTAATAATGCCAAATCAAAAATCTATATATGAAAAAACTGGTTTTTGCGATAATGATGATTTTTTCGCAGCTTTCGATAGGGCAGGAGGCCGAAGTTAAGTTTGCGATCGATAAATTTTTTGAAGCTTTTCACAAACGCGATACTGTTGCGATGCGAGCATCGATGTCTGATAAAGCAGTGCTGCAATCGATTGGCGAAAAGGATTCAATCGGGACATTGACCGATGACAGCGTCGATACATTCCTGGAATCGATTGCTTCCGTTCCCAAAAACATGAATTTCGAGGAGCAGATCATCAACTATGACATTAAAGTCGACGGTACAATGGCTCACGCCTGGCTTCCGTATGTTTTTTACATCAACGGCAAACGCAGTCATTCAGGTGTAAATTCGTTTCAGCTTCATAAAGAAAACGGAATCTGGAAAATTGTCTATCTGCTGGATACTCGACGAAAATAACCCTTCAATCATTGGAAATTGCCCTATAATAATCTAAGGTAAAAATCATTGGATCAGGCTATTATCCCGACAAGGTATTGCCTAATTTTATTATCTAATCCAATGAAACATGAGAAATTTTACATCCAATTTACTGGCAGTATTCATCTGCTTTGCGATCTTTTCCTGCAGCAACGACGATGATGGCAGTGAAACCACCGATGGCGACCTGACCATTAGCGGCAAAGTCATGTCGCCCGGCAATGCATTTCCGATTTCGCGTGCAAAGGTGAAAGTATTCCAGAATGGCGAACTGATTGCTGAACAGGTTTCTGACGCCATTGGCAATTTCAGCATCGAAAATCTCCCCGAGGGTGAAACCACCGTTCGACTAAGCAAAGGGAAATTCATGCGTGAAGTCAGCTTGAATCTTCAAAATAATTACATCCTTGAACCAAATGAACGAAACCTCGATGTTTTTCCAACAATGGTTGTCGTTCCCGGCGCGTATGACGATATCGAGCAGGTCCTTGTAAACATTGGTGTTGTTGATGCATCCGGCGCACCGGCTTTCGATATTGTTCTCGGCGGAATGGGTCGGATGATGGAAACCGCCACGGACGACCGTCATACATCGATGGCGCGTGCTTCAAGCATGATTGCGCCAAACGTCACTTTCACCTTCAACGATTTGATTCACAACCCAAGCTTACTTGCGAATTACGACATTGTTTTCCTTAATTGCGGCGCGACTTCCCAATTTGCAAGCGATCCCGTTGCGATTGCCAATTTACGGGAGTATGTTGAAAACGGTGGGATTATCTATGCGACCGATTGGATGTACAAATATCTGCAGCCGATGTTCGCTTCGGAGAATTACCTGAATTTTTCACTTCCGGAGAAAGGTGGCGACAGTCTTCAGGCCGATGTCGTTATAAACAATGCGGATCTGACAATATGGCTCGAAAGTCTTGGATTGGATGTTACGCCGACAATTGAAATAAATGGTTTCCTCGGCTCATGGCAGATGGTTAATACTTTTGCAGATGGTGTCGATGACTGGCTTATTGCTGAGGATGTGATGTACGACGGAGTTATTCACAACGACAAAGCTATGGCTTACACTTTCCGGCACGGATGCGGCGGCGTTTTCTATTCATCGTTTCACACGCATGGAAACAACGCTTCTGAATCGACGATCGAACAGATGATGAATTATTTTATTTTCGAACTTTCCGATCTTGCTCTGCCTGATTGCGGCGGATCGTCGAACTAGTTGCAATTGAAATGAATAAGCTGGCTTCGGCCGGCTTTTTTTTGTGAAAAAAAATCTGACTAACAATCATCAAGATCATTAACTATTTCTTAGAAATGTATTGGCAAAGCCGAATTCGGATGTTCCATAATTTTATGTAACTAAATAATTATCAGTATGAAAAGAATTACCAACCTGATGTTTTGCGTGCTTGCCCTCGTGGTACTTTCATGCAGCAATGATGATAATACGTCCGCGCCTTCGGGCGATTCAAAACTTGTGGGACGCGTGATGTCGCCAAACGGACAATTCCCGATTTCTGAAGCAACAATTAAAGTATTTCAGGATGATCAGCTTGTTCGCGAAGAACTTGCCGATGCGATAGGAAACTTCGCAATTTCCGGATTGCCTGATGGAAATCTTACCGTTGAACTGAGCAAAGGGAAATTCCGCAAGCAATTTGAAATTTTAATGAGTGGCGAATATACGCTGCAGCCAAGCGAACGCAATCTTGATGTTTTCCCTGAAATCGCCGTGGTTACGGGAACTTATGACGCAATTGAAGAGGTTTTGCTCGATGTTGGAATTGTGGATTCCACCGGCTCGCCTGCTTTTGATATTGTCGAAGGCGGCTTTTCAGGACGATATGCGCAGAATTCCCATAACCATGCGCATCAATCCGCACCCATGCAAAGAACGGCGTCGTTGTTTCCGAATGTCGATTTCACTTTTGAAGAAATGCTGATGGATTCCGCGCTGCTGAATTCATACGATATCCTGTTTCTAAATTGCGGAGCAGACGAATGGCTGGCAAGCGATCCGACAGCTACTGCAAATCTAAAATCGTTTATCGAAAACGGCGGCGTTGTTTATGCGACAGATTGGATGTATGCTTATCTGCAATCTGTATTTGCAACAGAAAATTATATGACGTTTTCAACACCTGAAATGGCGGGCGACAGCGATGTGGCGATGGTCGAGGTTACCGATGTGACATTGACGCAATGGCTCGAAGATCAGGGAATTTCTGTAACACCTTCAGTAATGATCAATGGATTTTTGCCGGGCTGGCAGCTGGTCGATTCGTTTAATCCTTCGATAGTGAATGACTGGCTTGTTGCCGATAACGTAATGTATAACGGAGTGATCCAACAAAACAAGGCACTTGCTTTTACGTATAAATTCCAGCAAGGCGGCGTGTTCTATTCTTCATTCCATACGCATGGAAATCTAGCTTCGGAAGATGTGATCACACAAATGATGAACTATTTCATATTTGAATTGTCGGCGCTGCAAGATTAGATATGATCTAAGATGATACTATTAAAGCTGTCTTCGGGCAGCTTTTTTTTAGCAATCTGACATATTGACGGCAACCGCAAGGCCGCCTTCGGAAGTTTCTTTATACTTGTTGTTCATGTCTCGCGCTGTCTGCCACATGGTATCGACAACTTTATCAAGCGGTACTTTTGCGTTTTTTGGATCGGTTTCCATGGCCAGCTCTGCTGCATTAATGGCCTTGATCGCGCCCATGGTATTGCGTTCAATGCACGGGATTTGGACCAATCCACCGATCGGATCGCAGGTCATTCCCAGATGATGCTCCATCGCAATTTCGGCAGCCATTAAAACCTGCGCCGGAGTTCCGCCCATGACTTCACAAAGTGCCGCGGCAGCCATCGCTGAAGAAACGCCGATTTCAGCCTGGCATCCACCCATTGCAGCTGATATCGTTGACCCTTTTTTGAAAATGCTTCCGATTTCACCGGCAACCATCAGGAATTGCTTTATTTCAGCATTTCCCGCATCGTGATTCTCGATCGTCAGGTAGTACATGAGCACCGCAGGAATGACACCTGCGCTGCCATTTGTTGGCGCAGTCACGACACGGCCTAACGATGCATTCACTTCGTTGACCGCAAGCGCAAAACAGCTGACCCATTTCAATATCTGCCTGAATTTGACTTCAGTTTTGCGGATCGTTTCAAGCCATTCGCTCGGCGTGGTATAAGTCGCGTCGCCAATAAGATTTTTATGCATGTCGAATGCACGTCGGCGGACATTTAATCCGCCGGGCAAAACACCTTCTGAATGACATCCGATGTACATACATTCAAGCATCGTATTCCAGATTCGCATCAATTCATGATCGATTTGCACTTCGGTACGGATCGCTTTTTCATTCTCATATACTATCTCAGAAATTTTCTTTTGCTCTGATACGGTATACTGCAAAAGTTCATCGGCACGATCGATTGGAAAGGGAAATGTGTTTTTTACGGCTTCCTTTGCAATTGCATTGATGCGTTCTTCAACGACGACAAATCCACCACCGATCGAGTAGTAAGTTGCATCATGTTCCCAATCAGTTCCAAAAGCCGTGAATTTGATTCCATTCGCATGAAACGGCAAAAAGTTTTTATTGAATACGATATCCGTCAGAAAAGTAAAATCAATCATAACCTCATTCCCAAGATTGATCCGATGATTTGAAGTAATGTCGTTTACGATAGAAGATATGTTTGATACAGGAATCGTTTCGGGATCCTGGCCGCTCAGTCCGAGCATCACCGCGAGGTCGGTCGCATGGCCTTTTCCCGTCAGCGACAGCGATCCGTAAAGGTCGACGCGTACGCGAATGGTAGCATGCAGCTTTTCTTCCGATCGCAACTCTTCAAGAAATCGTTCGGCAGCACGCCACGGCCCAAGAGTATGGGAACTCGACGGCCCGACGCCGATCTTCAACATATCAAATACCGAAATTGCTTCCTGCATGTTTTTCATCGCTGCAAATATAGCATTTCAAAAATTCAAATTTCAACCATCCGCCGGAGCGGAAATTATAATCAATACAAGATTAAAAATGCCATCTTGTCAGATTGTTCTGGAGAGTCCTGACAAATAACCAATCATTTTCCGGGTGGCACAATGGTTGTCAAACCCGCGGCGAGTTTGAAAAAATCTGAACTGAACCATAACTTAAAAAATACTAAACATGGGTAAAATAATTGGAATTGACTTGGGTACGACGAATTCCTGCGTTGCCGTAATGGAAGGCAGCGAGCCGGTTGTTGTACCAAATGCCGAAGGTAAAAGAACGACGCCATCGGTAATCGCTTTCGTTGAAGGAGGCGAGATTAAAGTTGGCGATCCTGCTAAGAGACAGGCAGTAACCAATCCGGGAAAAACCATCGCATCGATCAAGCGTTTCATGGGAAATAAATTCTCAGAAAGCCAGAAAGAAGCCGGACGCGTGCCGTATAAAGTGGTTAAAGGCGATAACGATACGCCGCGTGTTGACATTGACGGACGTCTTTACACCGCACAGGAATTGTCGGCAATGACACTTCAGAAAATGAAAAAAACTGCCGAGGATTATCTGGGACAAACAGTTTCCGAGGCGGTAATTACGGTTCCGGCATATTTTAACGATGCGCAGCGCCAGGCAACCAAGGAAGCCGGTGAGATTGCGGGTCTTAAGGTAATGAGGATCATTAACGAGCCGACTGCAGCAGCGCTTGCCTACGGTTTGGACAAAAAAGGAAAAGACCAAAAAATTGCAGTTTACGATCTTGGTGGCGGTACTTTCGATATTTCGATCCTTGAATTGGGCGACGGCGTTTTCGAAGTATTGTCGACAAATGGTGACACGCATCTTGGAGGTGACGATTTCGACCAGGAAATCATTGATTGGCTTGCGGATGAATTCAAAAGTGAAGAAGGTGTTGACCTTCGTCAGGATGCGATGTCATTGCAGCGTTTGAAAGAAGCAGCAGAAAAAGCTAAGATCGAACTTTCATCATCAAGCCAAACAGAGATTAATCTTCCATATATTACAGCGACTGCGTCAGGACCGAAGCACTTGGTTAAAACATTGACACGCGCGAAGTTCGAACAGCTTACCGACACTTTGGTACGACGTTCAATGGAACCGGTAGCGAAAGCGTTGAAAGATGCCGGAATTTCCAAATCGGATATCGATGAAGTAATTTTGGTTGGAGGCTCTACAAGGATTCCGAAAATCCAGGAAGAAGTTGAAAAATTCTTTGGCAAAAAACCGTCGAAAGGGGTAAACCCTGATGAAGTTGTAGCGATCGGTGCGGCAATCCAGGGCGGCGTACTTTCAGGTGATGTTAAAGATGTATTGCTTCTTGATGTTACTCCGCTTTCTTTGGGTATTGAAACCATGGGCGGCGTGATGACAAAACTGATCGAATCCAATACAACGATCCCGACCAAGAAATCTCAGGTATTTTCGACCGCGGCCGATAACCAGCCGAGCGTTGAGATCCATGTGATACAGGGTGAACGTGCGATGGCAGCCGATAACAAAACGATCGGACGATTCCACCTTGACGGGATTCCGCCTGCACAACGTGGGGTTCCGCAGATCGAAGTTACCTTCGACATCGATGCGAATGGTATCATTAAAGTTTCCGCTACCGATAAAGGAACAGGGAAATCGCATGATATCAGGATCGAAGCTTCTTCAGGACTGACACAGGAAGAGATCGAAAAAATGAAACGCGATGCCGAAGCGAATGCCGATGCCGACAAACAGGCTAAGGAACGCATCGATAAATTGAACGAAGCGGATTCGATGATTTTCCAAACAGAAAAGCAGCTTAAGGAATTCGGCGATAAGTTGTCGGATGCCAACAAATCAGCACTTGAATCTGCACTTGAAGATCTGAAGAAAGCTCACGAATCGAAAGATATAGCGACAATCCAGCCTGCTTTGGACAGGATCAATGAAGCCTGGAAAAATGCCTCTGAAGATATGTATAAAGCCCAGGCAGACGGCGGACAGGCAGGTGAGCAGCACGCTCAGCAAGAACCGCAAGCCGAAAATTCGGGCGACAACGTTCAGGATGTCGACTACGAAGAGGTTAAATAATAGTGATTTTGTACTGAGAAAAAACCCGGAATTTAATTTCGGGTTTTTTTATTTAAAGATGCGTCCGATTTTTCGGAAAATGCGGCCAAAGAAAGTGGACCTTCTGTGACCAATGACAACCATCTCGCCGAGTACTGCGCCTTGATCCAATACGACACTATGATTTTGAATTGAATCAAGGATTAAATTATAATCGAGCATTCCTACATATGAAACCCGTATTTGATCGCCCGGTTTTGATTCTATAATCACCTTTCCATTGATATCTGTCTGTGCAGCAACCTGTGAATTATTTATTTGAACATTGGCACCCGGAAGTGGCCCGGTTTGGTCAACCACTGTAATCGTATACGTTCTGCTGAGCGATGTCTGTATTGAAACATCGATCCGAAGATCCGTCATATCGGATATTTCTA
>CBDUBJ010000085.1:0-8277 GCA_965365355.1 uncultured bacterium | reverse complement strand
TTCCCTATAAAAGCAACGGTTCCCGCAACGGCAACTTGCGGAACGATTCTTAATGCTATCGATCAGACGATTTACGCCGGATTGGTATCAGGTGCACAAGGCTATCAGTGGAGAGTGACAACCATAAGCGGACCGGGCGCAGGCCAAGTACAGCTTCTGAACACACCGCTTCGCCAGATGAAGCTTACCCAGCTTGCAAATTATGCTTACGGATCGACATACAAGCTTGAAGTCGCTGTCTACATGCAGGCTTCAAACGGCCAGGGTGTGTTCCTTCAACCATACACAGCAACAACTTGTAATGTCTCTACGCCAACGGCGCTGACCCAGCTTACGAACTGCGCCCAGACGCTTGTTTCGATGAATGATGTGATCTATGCCAATGCGGTAAGCTTTACATCAGGATACAGGTTTAAGATCACAGATCCGCTTAGTCCGTCGAACACACAGACGATCGATCGTACTGTTCGCGAGTTCAGGATGAATTTGATCACAAACTTTACCGTTCAGTACAACAAAACATACCAGGTTGAAGTTGCGGTTCGTAACACCGACGGCAGCTATCTTCCATTCGGATCGGTATGTAATGTGACAACGCCAATTTTCCCGACAACAGGACTTCAGGATGCACAATGCGACAATGGCGTAGGCGGTCCTTACGCGGTTCCGTCGATGTCGACGCAGATTTATGCTACATCTTATCCTGGCGCTACGGCATACGCCTTCAGGCTTACAGGCAGTGGGCTTCCGGCTGCCGGAATCGAGGTTACCAAAACCCTGAGAGTATTTACACTTAATGATTTTGCAGGTATGGGAATCGTTCCGGGAACTACTTACAATGTGAACGTGAGATTGATATTCAACGCAAGCGATCCGGTTGGCCAATATGGCAAGACATGCTCTCTGACAGTTCCGGGCGGAAGCAGGATCAAAACGGTTGACTTCGATGCCGATGCATACCCGAACCCGTTTGCGGAAAGCTTCAACATCGACCTTACAACGTCATTGAATGATAAAGTCGGAATCAGGATCTACGACATGACCGGAAGGCTGCTCGAAGAAATGACTTCAACTGTATCGGAAGCCGAGTTGATGAACATCGGAAACAGATACCCGGCAGGCGTGTACAACATCATCGTCACACAAGGCAATGAGGTTAAAACACTGAGGGTCATCAAACGATAAACTTATAGGTTAAATGTAAAGAAAGCCTTCCCGAATTGGGAAGGCTTTTTTATTACAGTAAAATCCGCACAACCCATTTTTTATGCATTTCGTCGATATTGGGAATTTGTTAAGAAATGTATGGTTGATTAATGTGGTAAATTTAAGCTACGGTTTTTCAAGCCTCAAAATTCAATTACTAACTAACAAATTGCTTGTATGAAACAAAAGCTACTTAAGATTATGAACCTTACTCTGTACGCGTTTATAGTCATTTTTACATTTGATGCAGCGGCCCAGAATGTCTTTTCTGGCGAGCCTGTGCAATGGGTTGGGCGGCCGAACGGTTATTCGACCGAGCCCTATAACTCAGATTACAGAACGTTGGGATATCGTAAAATCTCCACTACAATTGCGAATCCGGCCGATGGGCGCGGGCAGTGGGCAACAACCATCAATGTCCAGCCGGCGGGCGGAAATATCGCTCCCGATAACATGCCGGGCGGCGGTGGCGCAGGATGGCTTTTGATTTCAGGTCCGTCTTCAAACCGTTTTCAAAACAAATGGAACTTTAACGGTGTCGGGCAGGCAGCTTCAAATTCAATAAACAATATCGTTCGTCAGGGCGGCGGTGAAGATATGGGCCTCGACATGAGCACCGCAGGTCACTACACTTTTGTGATGCGAGATGCCGGTTACAATGATTCCGAAGTTTATATCGGCTATACGCAAAACGCACCTGTAACGGTATCGAATACTTCGCAGACATTTACTGCCGGTCAGCCCGTGGTGAATATAACTTCAAGTGCAGCTCCATCAGCCGGTGAAAACGTTTACGTGCGATACGCTGTAGCGGCGAACGACTTTACAACCGGAACTGCGATAGTCCAGGCAACGGGTTCAGGTACTTCCTGGTCTGCGGCGCTTCCATCACAGGATTGCGGTACGACGATCTACTATTATCTTTTCACAAGCACGCGTTCCCTTGCCCAGCTTAATAGCGATTCGGAAAGCGACAGATCACTTGCAACACTTCGTTATGACGATAATGCAGGTGCAAATTATTCGATCACTGTCGGACCTGCTTCAACAGCGGCAGTACTTACAGGCGGTGCCGGAATTTGCGTTGGCAGCTCTGCGAACGTACAGGTAACCATCACAGGCGGAACTTCACCTTATTCAGTTGTGCTTACAGATGGTACTACCGAATTCACTTTCAACAACTACACTAGCGGAAACGCAATTTCAGTAACTCCGACAACTACATCTACTTATACAATTGTCAATGTTTTCAGTGCAAATGGATGCGCGGGCACCGGAAATTCGGGGTCTGCTACCATTACAGTCAATGAAAATATAACGTACTATGCTGATGAAGATGGCGATGGTTTCGGAAATATCGAAGATTCACAAACTACTTGTACCGGAGCTCCTGCAGGTTATGTGGCCAACAGCCTTGATTGCGACGATACATCCGTGATCTTCGAAGATCTTGACGGCGACGGCTACGGTTCTGAAACTTTTGCGGCCTGTACAGGTGTCGCGAATTCCGATGATTGCGATGATACAGCCGTTACTTATACAGATGAAGATTTCGACGGTTTTGGATCGGATACTACTGCGCCATGCGGTGTAACGAATTCAGACGATTGCAACGACAACCAGGTGCAATGGGAAGATCTTGATGGCGACGGTTTCGGATCGGAAATTCCTGCAGCTTGCGGTGTTCTTAATACCGATGACTGCGATGACAACCAGCTTGTTTATACAGATAATGACTTCGACGGATTCGGTGTATTGCCATTCCTGTCTTGTTTTGGGGGCGCATTGAATAACCTCGATTGCGACGATTCAGTGATCTATTTCGTGGATGCTGATGGAGACGGTTTTGGATCTGAAACTTTATCTGCATGCGCAGGCGTAACCAATTCAGACGATTGCGACGATACTGATCCGGAGTTAAACGGACAAGGCGGAACATACTACCAGGATCTGGACAATGACGGATTCGGTAACCCGGATGTGAGCCAGTTTGTTTGCTTCCAGCCCGTAGGTTACGTAACTGATAATTCAGATTGCGACGACCAGGATCCGGAAGTCAATGTTAATAGCGGTGCTTCGACTTTCTATCAGGATCTTGAAGGCGATGGTTTTGGAAACCCTAACCAGTCGCTTGTCTCTTGTTCACAGCCTGATGGTTATGTAACCGACAATACGGATTGTAACGATTTTATCGAGCTTTATGCTGATCTTGATGGCGACGGATTCGGTTCAGATACTTTATCCGGATGCGGTGTTGCAAACTCTGATGATTGCGACGATTCAGTAGTGCTTTACGCTGATGCCGATGGTGACGGATTTGGTTCTGATACGATGGTTGCATGCGGCGGCGTTGCGAATTCTGATGATTGCGACGATACCGATGCCGAAATCACTACAGGCGGCGGTACTTTCTATGCTGATGCCGACAATGACGGATTCGGTGATCTTACAAATTCGGTTAACGCGTGCGTTCAGCCGGCTGGATATGTTGCGAATTCTACTGATTGCGACGATACGAATGCCGCCATTAATCCAAATGCACCTGAAGTATTCGATGGCATCGATAACGACTGTGACGGATCTACAGACGAAGGTTTCCCTGCTGTAACAACAACAATCGGAACCAACTACTGCGGAATCACTTTGAACGCGATCGATTCATACATCTACGCCAATCTTGTGGCAGGTGCGCAAGGATATCGCTGGAGAGTGACAACAACTAACGGTCCGAATGCCGGACAGGTTCAGGTTCACAACACAAGCGTTCGTGCATTCAGATTGACAAGCTTGCCAAGCTTTGCGTTCGGCACGACTTACTCAATCGAGATCGCAGTAAAATCAGGCGGATTCTATCAGGCATATTCTCCGTCAACTTGTACTGTGACTACGCCGGTTCCTACAACGCAATTGAGCCCTTGCGGCGTAACATTGACATCGCTGAATCAAAATGTTATAGCTAACCTTGTAGCTTATGCTGCCGGTTACCGTTTCAGGATCACCGATTCAAACAATCCTGCAATGACACAGGAAATCGATCGTCCGATCCGCGACTTTAAAATGTCGATGGTTACAGCATTCATGGTAATGCCGGGAACAACATACAATGTTGAGGTTGCCGTAATGAATACCGATGGAACAATGCTTCCTTACGGATCTGTTTGTACGGTTACAACACCTGCAGGCGGTATGACACGTGAAGCTGAACTGCCGTTCGCTGCAGTCGGTTTCCCTAACCCGTTCGCAGATTCATTCAGCATCGATATCACTTCATCTCATAATGATAATGTCCGCGTCAAAGTATACGACATGGCAGGCAGGATGATCGAAGATCGTAGCGCTTCAGCTCAAAACGCTGAATTGATCAAACTTGGTGAAAATTATCCGGCAGGTGTTTACAATGTCATTGTCTCACAAGGCAACGATTCAAAAGCCGTTAGGATGATCAAACGATAAATAATTTGATTTGTTTAAAAAGCCTCTTCGTTCGAAGGGGCTTTTTTTTGCAATTTTTTTTTCTTGTTTTCACCATTAAGAGATTAAACCTCAGTTACCGATAACTTTTAAAAATCGAACTTGTACTAGAATCATCAAACAATTTGCTTACAAGATGAGTACATTCTACTTAATGATACTTTCCTCCCTGATTTAATTCCTTAATGGTAAAATTCCTTCGCTAAAATTGTAAACCCTAACTTACAATTTCTAACATATTACTGCATTTCATCGATTTTTTATGCTGATTGTCGGTAAAATTAACGGATGTTTATACATTTGATCCTGCCAAAACCCTATGCGCCAATCGCATAAACCAAATCAAATCAAATGAAACAAAAACTACTAACCATTGTACTGCTGCTCATCATGGCTTCCCCAGGCTATCTTGCTGCCGCTGTGCCGCCACCGTCAACAAAGGTGCAAGCCATCCAATGTGGCAGCGTACTTACGTCGATAGCATCAACTATCACGGCAGATAACGTCCCGGGCGCAACCGCATATCGCTTCCGCGTCGTCACTGGTACGCAGGAGCAAACAATCGTCCGCACTGTTCGCAATTTCAAGCTGACGATGCTTCCATCCCATGTATTCAGTAAAACATACCAGGTATCGGTTGCGGTTCAGCATCAGGGCGTCTGGCATCCATACGGTCCGGTTTGCAATGTCACAACACCGACACCAACTACAAAGATCCAGAATACACAATGTGGGATAACACTCAACAATTTATCACAGATCATATACTGCAATGTGGTCGCCAACGTAAACGGCTACCGGTTCAGGATCACCAATGTGCTTAATCCCGCCGAGACATACATTGTTAACCGTACCGTTCGCGAATTCAGGATGAATCTCATTCCGGCGCAGTCGAATACAACTTATATGGTAGACGTAGCCGCAAAAAACATCGACGGAACTTACCTTCCGTTTGGCGAAGCATGCCTGATCACGACACCGATGCTGCAAACTCAGATCTCATGGCTGCAATGCGGAACGGTACTTCCGGCAATGTCGACACCGCTAAACGCAGATGCCGCGCCTAACGCGATCGGATACCGTTTCAGGGTTACCGATACCACGAACCCGTCGGCAGTGAAGATAATCGACCGCACGACAAATTCGTTCACGATGTCGTCCGTAGCGAACGTATCATATAACCGCGCCTACAAAATCGAGGTAGCCATCCGCCAGCAAAACGGAAGCTATCTGCCATACGGCCCGCAATGCATCATTACAACACCGAAAATGCCGTTGCCGAAGATCCAGCTTGCACAATGCGACCTTATTGCCCAATCACTCAGCGACCTTATTTATGCCGACGAAATCCTCGGCGCGACAGTTTACCGCTTTAAGCTCGAAAGGATCGGCTACAGCCAGGTTATCGACCGCAATTCGCGCGCATATTCACTGAGCATGTTCAACGGGCTCGAACCTTCTACCGAATATACAGTGCGTGTGGCCGTCAGGGTAAACGGAACTTTTTCAACCTTTGGCAAAGCCTGCAACATTGTAACACCCGGCAACTCGAACGATTCCCGCATGGCAGATCCACAAGCCGAAGCCACGGGTGATGTGATCACGACCGCCGCGTTCCCGAATCCATTTTCGGAAACCTTTACGATAGAACCAGCGACTGCAGATTACGAGCGCGTGACAATCAGTATTTTTGATTTGACCGGCCGTATGCTCGAAGATCTCACGATGACCACATCCGAATGCCGCGATATGCGATTCGGAAGCAGTTATCCGCCGGGCGTCTACACAGTAGCAATAACCACAGGAAAATCCGCCAAGGTAATCCGCATGGTGAAAAAATAAATCCGAACTTCAATTTCTCTCATGTTTGAAAATCCCTTCTTGTAAGGGATTTTTTCTTACGGTTTGTCGTAATTTTGTGCACATTTAACGTTTTTATCAACATTGATTAACAGCGTTTTATGATTTTTATTTAACCTTGCAGCAGAATTTCAGCCCCTTGAAATCTCCTGTAAGATGAGAAATGCAGTCGCGCTATTGATATTGATCTTTGCCGTTTTTTCGGATGTGTCGCTTTACGCGATGGATGCGGACGAATGCCTGACATATTATGCCGACGCCGATAACGACGGTTTCGGAAATCCACTTGTCTCGGTAGTTTCGTGCACCGGAACTCCCGCAGGATTTGTTCTTAATAACACAGACTGCAATGACCTGGCTGCCGCCGTTCGTCCGGGTGCTGCCGAAATCGGATACAACCTTATCGATGACGACTGCGACGGCCTCACAGATGAAGGCTTTGTTCCCAAAGTAACTTCCGTTTCAGGCGCTTACTGCAACATCGAACTCGCTGCGATCGACTCCTATATATATGCAGGGATTGTTTCAGGGGCAACAGGCTATCGGTGGCGTGTGACCACCATGAGCGGACCTAACACAGGCCAGATCCAGTTTGTAAATACTGTTCTGAGGTCGTTTAAAGTTACATTGCTCGCCAATTTCGCATATGAAACACAATACAAGATTGAAGTCGCCGTGTTTTACGCCGGATTTCTCCAGCCGTTTACACCATCGGACTGCATCATCACCACGCCGCCGGCATTGACGAGATTGTCGAACTGCGAATACGGAACATGGATATCATCGATGAACTCGATTATTTATGCACGTCTGATGGCAAACGCACAGGCTTACCGGTTCAGGATCGTCGATCCGATCAATCCGTCGAACACGCAAACGATCACACGAAACCTTCGCGAGTTCAGGATGAACCTGATCACCGCTTTTCCCGTGCATTACAATTGGATATACAATGTCGATGTGGCGTTCAAAAATTCGGACGGCGTCTGGTCGGAATATGGCGACGTGTGCGAAGTGAATACGCCGATCTTCCCGACAACGATGGTCCAGGATATCCAATGCCACGACGGAATGGGATCGCCATATTTGGTGCAATCCATGTCGACTGCGATCTACGCCGATGCATATTGGGGTGCAATCGCATATGCGTTCCGACTGCACGGACCGGGAATTCCCGCCGAGGGATTCGAGGTTGTCAATGCGCACCGATGGTTTTCGCTTAATGAATTTCCAAGCCTGATTCCGGGCGAAACATATAACGTCAGCGTACGGCTTATATTTAATCATTTATTTGAGCCCGGACCGTATGGGAAAGTCTGCACATTCATCGTGCCCGGTGCTGCGAGACTGGCCAATAACGCGCAGATTGATGTGCGTGCCGTTCCGAACCCTTTCAGCGAAAGTTTCACGATCAAGGCAGATGCTTTGGGCGAATGTGAAATTAAAATCCACGATCTTTCAGGACGGCTGCTCGATGAAATTATAACCGATGGAAGCGACCTTCCGTCAATTACATTTGGAGAAAAGCTGCCATCCGGAATTTATCACGTTGAATTGCGTCATGCGGACAATCGTACTTTTGTCCGCATGGTAAAGAAATAACCTACGTATTGGCCTGACCACACTTTTCAGGCGCTGCGGCCGCATCCAAAGCGAATTTGTTAATGTTCGCGTAATCCGCTAAATAATTGTTTCTTACCTCTTGATATTTATAAAATAAGTGTAATTTTACCCACCCGA
>CBDUBJ010000084.1:0-8324 GCA_965365355.1 uncultured bacterium | reverse complement strand
CTGTTGGGTTTATGATGGTGAAGGCTGGGGAGATGGGACTTTTAAAGCCCCAAAGCGACAAAGATCCAGAGAGCCAAAGCAAGGAGGATTTACGGTAATTCCACAACTGCGAATAAAGTATGAAGAATAATTTTGCCAGAAACGACATTATGAAGACCTTTCGGGATTTGGTGGTATGGCAGAAATCAATGGCATTTGTAACTGAAATGTATGCAGTTACTAAATTTTTTCCTTCTGAAGAACTTTTTGGATTAACGTCTCAATTGCGCCGTGCAACTGTTTCGATCCCAAGCAATATAGCAGAAGGATATGGACGAAAATCTGATAGAGATTTCTACCGATATCTAAAAATTTCCATTGCGTCATTGTATGAAGTACAAACTCAATTGGAAATTGCTCACAACCTTCAATTTGTAACAGAAAATCAATTTACAGCTTTATATGGACGAGCCCGAGAGATTGAACGTATTCTGTCGGCATTTTCCAAAACAGTAAAAAATACAATTAAATAACTTGCTTTGGATCTATGGCTCTCTGGATCTATGGCGCCAAATTCTATGAAACAATTCGTAAAATCAGCCAAAATATCCCTCATCCTCATCTACCTCGTAATAATCGCCGGGGCGATGGTTCGTATGACAGGTTCCGGGATGGGCTGCCCCGACTGGCCGAAATGCTTTGGGTATTATATTCCGCCGACGGATGTTGAGCAGCTGACCTGGGCGCCGGGAAAGACGTTTGAAGCCGGTCAGGTGATTATAAAAGATGAAAAACTACTGGTGGCTAATTCGGATTTTACGACCGGATCTGAGTTCAATTCCTCGCAGTGGCGGCCATATACGAAGCATGACTACGCGATTTTTAACCCGACGCATACCTGGATCGAATACATCAACAGGCTTTTTGGCGCACTGGCGGGATTGGCAACATTGGTGATGGCTGTGATCTCAGTCAGGTTCCGGAAAAAAGATAAGTGGCTGACGATACTCTCGTGGCTAACGGTATTTTTGATGGGATTTCAGGGCTGGCTCGGCGCAACAGTGGTTTATTCAGTATTGAATCCGATCAAGATCACGATCCATATGGTAATGGCGCTGCTGATCGTCGCGGTAATTCTTTATATCATCAGGCGTTCCCAGGAAAAGCTTTTGAAGGCCAATGACAATTTTTTCAAGATTGGGATAGTCGTAGCTGCCATTTTATCACTGATACAAATTATCATCGGAACACAGGTCAGGCAGTATGTGGATGCGGAAGTTCAAAGCTCCGGATATGGCGTTCTGGAAACTTTGATGGACAATCCATCGGCGAGCTTCTATTTTCACAGATCGTTCTCAATTGTGGTCACCGTTGTAAATGTCATTTTGTATCTGCGGAACAAAAGTCGCAACCTAGGCTACGAAAAAATAAATTGGGTTCTAGTGCTTATCGCGCTCGAGATTATGACCGGTTTGGCGATGTACCATTTCGATTTTCCATTTGGTTCTCAGGCTGCGCATCTTGTAATTGCTTCGCTTCTGTTTGGCGTTCAATTCTACATTTTACTGGAAAATATCAGACAGAAAAAGGCAATAGAGAAAAACTATATTGAGAAATCAAATATCTGATAATTAGCTGTTAATAGATATTCAACTAAACAATATTCTAAGTTACTCCAGCCACTTCCGAAATTCCGAAACTTTCTCACGGCTTACGATTACTTCTTCTGCAGAATACGTCGGAAGGATAATCTTCAGGCGTGAATTACTATAAACAACAAGCTCTTTTACCGACTTGATCGGAATGATGAATTTCCTGCTGATCCTGTAAAATATTTTAGGATCGAGCTCCTGTTCCAACGAATCCAGCGTCATTTCGATCAGGTAATCGCGATTATCCAATGTGTGCAGATACGTGCCTTTGTTCTCGCTGTAAAAACACTCGATTTGTGATGCTTCGATGATTCGCAACTGATGCCCAAACTTTACGGCGAAACGTTCTTTGTAAGTCTTTTGTTCTCCGGTAAGCATCTTCCGGATCGCGTCGAAATCAATACGGGAAACATCGCTGATCCGGCTTTTGAATTTTGAAACTGCCTGCATCAGATCATCTTCATCAATTGGTTTCAGTAAATAATCTATCGAATTGAATTTGAATGCTTTTAAAGCATATTCGTCATATGCAGTTGTGAAAATCACGGCACTTTTTACATCGACATTTTCGAATATTTCAAATGATAAGCCATCGGATAATTGGATATCCAGAAAGATGAGATCAGGATGCGGATTATTTCGGAACCATTCAATGCTTTCTTCAACCGAGTGAAGCATTGTTTCGGCGCTGATGCCCAATTTATCAAGCTTGCGCTGAAGCATCCGCGCGGCCGGCTTCTCATCTTCAATTATAATCGTTCGCACGGCTACTCCCATTTCCTACGGTTATTTTTCTCCATTAATTCGGCGATCTTCCGCTGTTCCCAGTCTTTGCCAAGAAACAGATAGCCACCAAATACGCCAACAGCGTGGAATGCCAGTCCGATTCCCCAGTAAACTGCAGTCGAAAATGTACTGAACCTGAAAAATTCCTCACCTTCATCCAGATTGACGTACTTCAGGGTTATCAAAAACAAGTTGATCAGGACGTACATTGCAAGATGCCGGTAAAACCCGGAGATCGCGCGGACACGTTTCTGTACCCGAAGATATTTTTGAGTTTCCAAATTGTCATTTTCCATGCTGCGATTTTAAATGGTTGTGCTTTTGGATTTCCTGCTGCATGATTTGCTTAATTTTGCGTTCTTCCCACGCCTTGCCAAAAAATGGCATCTTTCCAAATGCGTTGATCCCGTGAACGATCAGTCCGAATCCCCATCCTGTGGCAGAAAATAAAAACCAGTAAAATTCCGGAGAATATCTGAGATTGACGAATGCCAATACCGGGATCACGAGAAGATAACACGCTAAATTGATGTAGAAACCCCTGATCTCCCGCACTTTTTTCTTGGCGCGCTCATACGACGGATTAGAATTAGCTAGTTCCATTTTGCCGATTTATCGCGTTCCATTATTTCCCTGATCTTCCTGTCTTCCCAATCCGATCCCAAGAACGGAAGGTAATTAAAAACTGATAGGCCGTGAACCAAAACACCTATGCCCCAGCCTGCCAACGGAAATAAAAACCACAAAAATTGCGGGTACGTTGCAAGGTTCACAATGGCCAGAATGATCATCACCACAATGTAGCCACCGAGATTTCCATAAAAGCCCTTGATCTCTTCAACCTTCTTCTGAGCTTTATAATAACTGATTTTTTCAACCTGATCGTCTGTTTCCATAATTGATATTAATTTGGTCAATATTGGGATTTTAACCGTAAATGTTTTTTCGTTTTGTTCAACCAGCACTTTCCTGTCCGTGATAATTGCGTATCGGCTTACGATATTCTGCAATCCTACGCCCTGCCTGTCCTGAAGTACTTCCTTTTTTTGAAATCCATTAGATATTCCAAGGTAATTGCCATCGATGAAAATCTTGATGTATAGAGGCTTTTTCTCGCTGACAACATTGTGTTTGACGGTATTCTCCAAAAGCAGCTGCAACGACAGCGGAACAACTTTCATCTCGGGATCGATATCGACTTCAGGGAGTTCGTAAAACAAACTGTCCTCGAACCGCATCTTGAGCAGCTTCATATATGTCCGCGCAAAATCGAGTTCTTCCGAAAGGCTTACAAGTTCTTTATCTTTTTGTTCAAGAACGTATCTGTATATTTTTGAAAGTGAAGACGTAAACCGCTGTGCATTTTCGGGGTTTTCTTCGATCAATGAACTGAGAACATTAAGGCTATTGAATAGAAAGTGCGGATCGATCTGATTTTTTAAACTCTCAAATTTTGCCGATGCCGTCCCGGCGATGACGCGCTGTTCCTTGACCCTGTTTTCCTGAATCTGCTTATAAAAATAAAACGCATGGATCGCAAGGCTTATAAAGAGCGTGATCAGCATCGAAACAACGTAGTTGGCAATTGTCTCATTTTCCAAAAATTCCGCAAATGATCGCTGTTTGATTAATACTACGGTAACGATCCGCAGCAAAACCATGAATACAACTGTAACGGCAAACGAACTTACAAAACCGATCAGCAAACGCTTGAGAGAATATTTATCCTTTCGGAAAACCTTGTTTAAAATGATGAACACTGCTGCATTGGCCATGTATAGCACGATCGTGTACATCATCGTCAGAACAAAATGTTCCAATCGCTGATCATCCCAGGTTATTTGGTGACCGAGGGCGGCATGAATTCCTGTCAGTGCCAGGAAAATGACGACGCCCATAATAACGGCATTGCGAAACTGCCTGAGATATTCCATCATCAATTACTTTTTGCATTCTTTCTGTGCCTCGAGCGCACGATCCATTCCCCATTTCGGATGAAAAGGCGTTGCAGGCTTGAACTTCTCAAACAGCGCAATTGAACGGTCGATCTCGGCGCACATCGGCTTGATGTCCTTGCCAAAATACTTTGCGCCACCGATCTCAAATTCGGCTTTACCAAAAACTGCCCGCGGATTTTCCGGCTCAAGAGCCTGTGCTTTGTTGTACATTTCCATGGCTTTCCCGGAAAGCTTCATGCCGTTCGTCATCGGGTCGGCGACGATCCACGCGGTATGGATCATTGCCTGCATCACAAGAAGTTCGGCGTTGGCCTGGTTCTTTGCCATTTCAACATCCAGCGCATCCTGAGCTTTTGCCAGCAGCGCATTGATCTTTGATTTATCCTGCGTTTGGAACGCCGCGATCGTGTTGATCAGCGATACATAATAATTCGGCAGCCACTGGTTCGGTTCAGCCGCTGCGATCCTTTCAAAAAGCGCTGAAGCTTCTGCGTCTTTGCCTTCGCCCCACAATTTAAACGCTTTGTTCATTCCGTCATCGAATTTTCCCTGTGCGGATGCAGTCGCAACGAAGAAAATGGCTAAAAGTGTAATTATATTTTTCATGATTAAAAATTTAATAGTGCGAAGTTATTGTTGTGATGTTACTTAAAAAATAGATTCTGGACGAACCGTCGAATGTAAAGGATGAATCGTCATAAATTCTTTAACTGATTGCTTTTATCGTCATCGCTGATGGTCCAGAAAAACCCGATGAAGAAAAACCTGTCGGCTGTCGGGATGATTTCTCTCCTGTCAAATCGTCCATTTGGGGAAAGCGTATTTGCATATTCATATCCGAAAACATTCGCATTTCCAAAAACATTTGAGACGGAAAAGTACAAAATCTTCTGCGCGTCGAGCAGGTATGCCCAATTGAAACTCAGATTGTTGTATGCTTTTGTATAGCCATTCATAAAATTTGCCGAGTTCGGATTATCATACGGCCGCCCGGTTGCGAAACTGTGTGTCAATCCAACCTGGGAGCGAAGGCTGTTGATCCAGTATTTGGTTACGACAGACAAGCTTTGATCGGCAACGAACGATGGCGTCGCTTTCTCCGGAAAATTTCGATAAAGCCGTTCCGTATCGATATATGAATACGAAATCCAGTACTCCATATTTTTGATCGTTGCGCCATCACGCCAAAAAATGTCCAATCCCGCAGCATGGCCGTAACCACGGTTGTTGTATGAGTCAAAATCTAATTCATCCGTAAAACGTACCAGATCGTCATATAATTTATAATACGCTTCCGCCCTAAAAGTCTGCTTGTCGCGCGTGAACTGATAGTTGAGAATATAATGCGACGCACGTTCGCTGTCCAAATCTAAAAATTCGAAGTACTTTAAATAATCCTGTCTCGGGGCTTGCGAAAACTCGCCATATGCAAGAGAAAGCTGACTGCGTTTCGACAATTTGTACGCGAACGAAATCCTGGGTGCGACGACAGTTTCGTCAAGCAAATTATTATATGATGCGCGGACTCCGGCTTTTATCGCTGCTTTTTTTGAAAAATGAATGTCGGCTTCTGCATACACTGCAGAAATATCGGCATTGTATCCGACGTCAAAGGAATCGCCAGGTTCGAAATCCCGAAACGTCTCATCGAAATTTGTGATGAAATGGTCGGCGCCGACAGATAATTTGATGCTTTGCGTGAACGTTTTGCGAAGTTTGAATTTAAGATGTGCCGCGTTTTCGGTATTCGATGCGTTGTCGAGATCGATATCGATGTCATTATGGCCGTAACCATATCCAATACCCGTAAAAAGCTGCCAATTATTTGCAAAATCGCCTTTGTACGATGCGTTCAGATAGAAATTATTGTTGTGAAGATTGACGCGGGATTTAAACGGCTCATTGATGCTTTCCTGGTTGACATCGAAATGAGCCGCATCAAAAGCCGCATAGACTTTCAGCATGCCGTTTTCGAAATTCTCGCGATAAACCGCCTCACCTGAGATTGATTGATACGGACGGATCCAGTCGACATCCTGCGGGATCGCCAACTGATATGGCGCAAGATCGATATAGGCAGCATTTATGCTCAGCGACCGCTTTTCCTTTTTGATCGTATGCCCAATGCCAAGACCGACCGTCATCAGTGAAATATCAGTCTTGTTCTGATCCGGTTCGTCGGTAGTATTCAAAAGCAAAACGCCGGACAATGCTTCGCCGTATTCTGCAGAATAACCGCCGGTTGAAAACGAAATCCCGCTAAATAGAAATGGTGAAAAACGACCACGTGTCGGCAAGTTGTCGGTTGTTGCGCCATAAGGCTGTGCGACGCGGATGCCATCTACAAATGTCTGCGTTTCATCGGCTTCACCACCGCGGACAAACAGACGGCCATCTTCGCCAACGGTTTGCGTTCCGGGCAATGTTTGCAGCGCCGCTATGATATTTCCGGCAGAACCGGCAGTCGTTACGATGTCTAAAGGCTTTAAAACCGAGACACGCGATTTATCACCGGCTTCGAAAGTTCCTGCCGTAACAACTACGGCGTCGAGCGTATTCAGGCTTTCCCTGAGTTTAATCTTAAGATTTACGGCATTTGCGACATCGATCGGGATTTTGATAGTTTCGAATCCGAGATATCCAACGGATAATATCTGTTGTCCGGTTTCAGTCGTGGAAAATTCAAATTGCCCGTTTTCATCTGAGGTCGCGCCATCGTATGAACCGTCAATAAAAATGTTCGCGCCGGGGATCGGTTTGCCTTTAATATCGGTAACGGTTCCTGAAATTATTTGCGCAGATGCTGAAATGGAAACCAGAAAGAGGAAAATGTACAGCAGTTTGTTCATGAGGATTTGTTTGCTGCGGCAAAGATGCGTACTCTGAGAAAGTTCTGAAAGGAAAGATGACCGAATTGTTTAAATTTGAGGATGAACCGTAATAGCATACAAATGAAAATTCCAGAGCAGTATTTACCTGTAATGCCCTATTTGATTTTAAAGGACGCGCCGGCATTTCTTCGATTTGCAAAAGAAGTCTTTGATGCTTCGGAACAAATTGTCGTTCCGGGAGAAGGCGATCGGGAAATCATGCATGCCGAAATCAGGATTGGCGATGCAGTAATTATGTTTGGCCAGGCCGGCGATCAATGGTCGGAAAAACCTGCCGGAATGTTTATCTATGTTTCGTCGGTTGATGCCATCCATGAAAAAGCGCGTCAATCAGGCTGCAAGATACTGGTAGAGCCGAACCATCAGGATTATGGCTATACATCTGGATTTGAAGATCCGTTTGGCAATCAATGGTGGATCGTCGAAGCGGCCGCGTAATTTTATTCACAATCGCACCGCCCGAAGAAATTTTCTGTTTTTAAATTTTACCTTTGCCCGTCTAAAATTAAGGCTATGATCTATAAATTCAGAGTGATACTTGATACGGAAGAAGATGTTTTCCGCGACATTGCAATACGCGAGGACGACAGCCTTGAAGATCTGCACAATGCGATTGTAAATGCTTTCGGATTCGACGGAAATGAGATCGCTTCATTTTATATGAGCGACGACCAATGGAACCAGGGCGAAGAAATTTCACTTTTTGATACCGGCGATGTTCCCGGACAGCAAAAGATCATGTCGGATTACCAGATTTCGGAGATTTTAAATGAAGATGCGACGAAGATCATTTATGTCTATGATTTTCTCAACATGTGGACATTCTTCGTAGAACTTGCCGCAGTCGAAGAGCCTGAAACCGGCGCCGCATATCCGATGATGCTTTTTTCGCATGGAGAAATGCCTGCCGACGCTCCTGCCAAAGACTTTGCCGATGCTTCTGAAAATGAATTCGACTTCGATGACGACGATTATGACGAAGACGACCTCGATATGTTCGACGAAGGCGGAGAAAGCTTTGAGGATATGGGATTTGAGGAGAATTGGAATTAATTTAA
>CBDUBJ010000083.1:0-8724 GCA_965365355.1 uncultured bacterium | reverse complement strand
TTTCTTTCTTTTTCGGACTTTTTCCATTTATTCGTGACCTCATCGGGATTCGAACCCAAATCTTCAGAACCGGAATCTGAAATTCTATCCATTGAACTATGAGGCCGATTTCGATTATTCGAATGTCGACATTTCGATTATCCGAATATTAACTCAGCAGCCTTTTGACCATCATAGATATCGTTTTTCCATCAGCTTTGCCGGCAAGTTGTGCCGATGCCAATCCCATAACTTTACCCATTGATCCCATTCCGGACAAACCGTTGTCAGAAATTATTTTGGATACTTCTGCTTCGATTTCAGCTTCACTTAACTGCTCAGGCAGGAATCTTTCGATGATCGCAGCCTGCTGGATCTCCGGCTCAGCGAGATCGGGACGGCCTTGCTGGGTATAGATCGCCGCCGAATCCTTACGCTGTTTCACAAGCCTCTGTAACAGTTTTATTTCTTCACCTTCAGAAATATCAGCCTTGGCGCCGCTTTCGGTTTGTGCGAGCAGTAACGCAGATTTTACAGCACGCAATGACTCAAGTGCAATCTGATCCTTCGCACGCATCGCATTTTTAATTTCATCATTGATCTTTTCCTGTAAAGCCATACCTGTAATTTTGGAGCTGCGAAGTTAAAAAAATAACCCGAAAATCTTGCGATTTCCGGGTCGGGATTATTAAGTGGCAAATTACTTAATCAACGTTGTCGTGCAGGAACGAGTTGTTGGATCGCAATTGCATATCATCATTGCTGTCGGTACCCAATGACATCCTTGAATTGTTATTGTAATTCACGTTTCCTGAAATATCGATGCCTGACCTTTTAAAAGCGGGCACGCGTTCGATCTCATCAATTTTCGACGTGCTGTTGTGAAACTTGTAATTGAAATCTTTTAGCTTCCTTCTTCTCTCGTCGGCACGCATTTTCAACGTTTGCTCGATCGTCATTTCAACCGGTGAAACTTCTTCAAATGCAGGTGAAAATGCTGATGGCGCAGATACCGACGCCGGTTTTTCAACTTCCTTCATGGTGATGTTCAACTCTGCCGGAACCGGTTCGGCAACTTGCTGCACAGGCTTCGAATTCAGCAAATCATTTTCAAGTTCCATATATTCTTCAAGAGTATACTTGATGATCCCGTTCTGATTAACTTCCGTTACAGGAACAACTTCTACCGGCTGATGAACATTGATATTCTTAGTTTCTTCAGTCAATTCAAATAAGATCTTCTCGTCGGCTTTCGGAGATGAATTCGCAATTGGCATATCGAAACTAAATGCTGCCTGAGCTTGCTTTGGGACAAATTCGGGTTCACGTACTGTCATTTCCCTTGTCGGTCCGGCTACGAAAAAATCATCGGTAACAGCCGAAACAATTTCGAAAGTGACATCAAGGTTTTTTATAAATTCTGATGTAGGTACAAGGTCCATCTCAAATACCGGTGCCGTAGTTTCAAATACAGGTTGAGATTCGAATGCAGGCGCTGGCGTTTCAACCACAGGCGGGGTTTCCTCAACCAGCTCGAATACGATCTTCTCATCTGCTTTTGGTGCTTCAGGAGCAATTTCGAAAACAGGCATCGTGGCTTTCGGCGTCAGGTCATGAACGATTTTCTGATCTGCTTCAAGCGAATGGATGATTTTCTTAGGCTCGGTATTGACGATCTCACTCTGCTGCTCGGTATTAAATCCCGTCGCAATGATAGTTACCGCTATAGAATCTCCAAGAGTATCATCTTCGCCAACACCCATAATGATGTTTGCATTGAATCCTGCTTCAGCCTGGATATGGTCGTTGATCTCGCCGATCTCATCGATCGTGATCTCATTCGATCCTGATACGATCAGAAGCAAAACATTTTTTGCGCCGGTAATCTTATTGTCGTTCAAAAGCGGCGAATCAAGCGCAGAAACGATCGCTTCCTTCGCACGGTTTTCACCGATAGCTGTTGCTGATCCCATGATCGCGGTTCCGCTGTTTGACAGTACCGTCTTCGCATCTTTAAGGTCGATGTTCTGCGTGTAATGGTGCGTAATGACCTCTGCAATTCCGCGGGATGCAGTGGCCAACACTTCATCAGCTTTTGAGAAACCGGCTTTGAATCCAAGGTTTCCGTATACTTCACGTAGTTTGTTGTTGTTGATGACGATCAGTGAATCACACTGCTTGCGAAGCCTTTCAACTCCTGCAAGACCTTGATCCTGGCGAACTTTTCCTTCGAACTGAAAAGGGATCGTAACAATTCCCACAGTCAGGATGTCGCGTTCCTTAGCCAGTTGGGCGATGACAGGCGCTGCCCCGGTTCCGGTTCCGCCACCCATTCCTGCGGTAATGAAAACCATTTTAGTGTTGCTGTCGAGCATCTTCTCAATCTCGGAGATGCTTTCCAATGCTGATTGTTGTCCGACCTCAGGATTTGCTCCTGCGCCAAGACCTTCGGTGAGATTCACACCGAGCTGGATTTTGTTTGGAACGGGACTGTTCTGCAAAGCTTGTGAATCGGTGTTGCAGACAATAAAGTCGACCCCTTTGATCCCTTGCTTAAACATGTGGTTGATGGCATTGCTGCCCCCGCCTCCTACTCCAATTACTTTGATGACATTTGATTGGTTCTTTGGTAAATCAAATGAAATACTTCCAAATTCTGAGTTGCCTGTCATAATCTTTGGTATTTGCTGTTTTTTTTCGTTTGCTTATTTATAGTCTCTTATTCTGCGTTATCGAGGAAATCTTTGATCTTGTCGACATACCTGTCAAAGAAAGATCTCCTGATTTTGGTTTCGGTCGTTTCGGGCTCACGCCTCGCTTCCACCGTTTCCAGTATTTCGGTTTTTGCCTGCTCGCGGATCGGTTCGTCGTAAATTGTCGACACTGCCGGCTGCTGCACAGGCGCCTCGCGGAAAGCATCGAGCTTCACCGCACTCTGCGTTTTGTTTTCGATGCTGTTCATGACAAGTCCGACCGCCGTTGCATACATCGGACTTGAAATCTCTTCATTTGAATTACCGGCCAGATGCTCATTCGGATACCCGATCCTCGTGTCCATTCCCGTGATATATTCCACCAATTGCTTGATGTGTTTCAATTGCGATCCACCGCCCGTAAGAACGATTCCCGCGATCAGTTTTTTCTTGGCATCTTCATGTCCGTATGAACGGATCTCAGCGTAAACCTGCTCCACAATTTCAACAACCCGTGCATGAATGATCTTCGAAAGGTTCTTCAATGATATCTCTTTCGGCTCGCGGCCTCGCAATCCCGGGATCGATACGATCTCATTATCTTTATTTTCGCCCGGCCATGCAGATCCGAATTTCACTTTAAGTAATTCAGCCTGTTTTTCGATGATCGAACATCCTTCCTTAATGTCATCTGTAATGACGTTTCCTCCAAATGGGATCACGGCAGTATGGCGGATGATGCCATCCTTGAAAATTGCAAGATCCGTTGTTCCGCCACCGATGTCGATGAGTGCAACGCCCGCTTCTTTCTCTTCCTGACTCAAAACTGCGTCAGACGATGCAAGCGGCTCAAGCGTAAGGCCCGACAATTCAATTCCGGAACTTTGGATGCAGCGCCCGACATTTCTTATCGACGATGCTTGTCCGACAACAACATGAAAACTCGATTCAAGACGTCCGCCGTACATTCCGATCGGTTCCTTGATCTCCGACTGTCCGTCGATCTTGAATTCCTGTGGCAAAACATGAATGATCTCTTCGCCTGGAAGCATCGCAAGCTTGTTGACCTGGTCGATCAGAAGCTGGATATCGTTGCCGCCGATGACTTCCTCAGGATTAGACCTGCTGATATAATCGCTGTGCTGTATGCTGCGGATGTGCTGTCCGGCAATGCCGACCACTACATCCTTGATCTTATAACCTGAGTTTGCTTCCGCTTCGGCCACAGCCTGCTGAATCGATTGGATCGTCTGCGTGATGTTATTTACAACGCCACGTGCCACGCCAAGACTGCGCGATTTTCCGACCCCGAGAATCTCGAGCTTGCCGTATTCATTGCGCTTGCCGATCATCGCAACGATCTTTGTCGTTCCGATATCCAATCCTACTGCTATGTTTTCTCTTTCCATGTCCTAAATTGTTATTTAGTGCAAACCACCTGGCGCGTAAACCTGAGGTTGATGTTCTTATAATGGGCAATTGTGCTGTCGGACGCGGCTTTCTGTAAAAAAGCCTTATAATTCCTGAACTTCTCTTCCGCCTCTGCAGGCTTTCCGAAATCGATCACATAATCGTAATTCCTGTTCATCATTTTGACCGATCCGTCTTCAGCCACATCCACTCCGACTATATTTTTCTTCAGGAACGGATCCTGATGAATTGTCCTCAATATTTCAACCAACTCATTCCATTTTACCACGTCGGTAACTCCTGAGAGCAACGGCACCCGCGCTGTGAAATTATTTGATAAAGGCATCCTATTCCCTTTATAATCAATATAAAAGGAGCCGGTTTTTTCAAACACTCTGGCTATGGGAGTTTTTTGCTTTACAACCGCTTTCAGGGTACCATCAATACTCACAAAAACTTCTGATTTTTCAATCATTTCGTGACTATTTATCACCTTTTCCAGCCTGTTCAAATCTACTTTATCTTTACGAATGCTTCGCGCGGCGTTTTTATTTTCTATTAACAATTTATTAACCACGTCATTCGTGACAAACAGGTTGTTATCATTTGTAAACACAACTTCGGATTTTACCAGATATCGTGCTTCGTTTCGCTTCGATGTGAACGAGTATAAAAAGCCGATAATGCCAAAAATCAGCACCAGCCGGACGTTTTGCCAGTTAAATATTTTCATTCAGTTTGTTTTTTATCGATTCGACCAATTCACCAATGTCTCCAGCTCCGATTGTTACGACCACATCATGCGTATCAGATTGAATCTCTGATATTAACGTGTCCTTCGTCACTAATTTCTTATTTGGATTTTGGATTTTTTCCAAAAGCCATTCGGATGTTATCCCGGGAATGGGAAGTTCACGCGCCGGATAAATATCGAGAAGCAAAATTTTGTCGAAATTTGAAAGGCTTTCCGCAAAACCGTCTGCAAAATCTTTTGTTCGTGTAAACAGATGCGGCTGGAAAACAGCAAGTACTTTTTTCTCCCGATACAATTCACGCACTGCCTGATGAACGGCGTTTATTTCGGTCGGATGGTGTGCATAATCATCGATAAATACCAGCTTGTCGGTTTTGATCTGATAGGAAAACCGGCGCTTGATTCCGCGAAATGATGCCAGCGCTTTCACTATCGAATCATTCGATACACCGTATTTTTTTGCCATGGCCAGAGCCATAATTGCATTTATGAGGTTATGCTGCCCCGGAAGACCAAACTTTACATCATAAATAGTTTCGTCTTTCGTAACAACATCAAAAGTATATTGAGCATTTTCAATACGGATGTTCTCCGCTTTAATTTGGCAATCCTGTAAAAGGCCGACCTTTATGCCATCCAATACCAAATGATCTGCAACAAACAGATTTTCACTTTCGACCTTACCGGCAAATTCCCGGAACGAATCTTCGATGGAATCGGGACTTCCGTATATGTCCAAATGATCTGCATCCATTGATGTCACGCATGAAATATCCGGATGAAGATGCAAAAACGACCGGTCGAATTCATCTGCCTCAACCACGGTTACGGTTGTTCCTTCACCAATAAGATTTGAATTGTAATTTTCAACGATGCCGCCAACAAATGCCGTAACGTCCACACCGCTTTCATAAAGAATATGGCCCAGAATGCTTGATGTTGTCGTTTTGCCGTGTGTTCCTGCAACCGCAAAACAGAATGTGTCGCGTGTGATGATACCAAGAACTTCTGCCCTTTTCTTGATCTGATAATTGCGCTCCATGAAGTAATTCCATTCGGAATGAAGTTTCGGAACTGCCGGTGTAACAACTACCAATGTGTTTCCGGGAAGGAAAGTTGCGGGTATATTTCCGATATTATCCTCAAATCGGATGACAATTCCCTGTTCGGATAATTCATCAGTAAGTATCGTCCGGGTTTTATCGTAACCCTGAACGTTCTTGCCCAATCGTTTGAAATATCGCGCGAGCGCACTCATGCCGATCCCGCCGATGCCGATAAAATAAACGTTTTGTATTTGGCTCAGGTTCATGGTTTTGAGATCAGTTTTTCAATTTCATCCGCGATTTCACGGGCTGCATTCAGTTTCGCGAGCTTTTTTATTTCCTCAGACAATGAATGCATTTTTTGATCATTACCGATCAAATCCGCAAACAAACCCTGAAATTTTGTGTCAAGTTCCCGCTCCGAAATCAGTAATGCGCCACCTCTTTCCGATATTGCCTTCGCATTTTTTGTCTGATGATCTTCAGCCACATTAGGCGACGGAATAAATATTACCGGTTTCCCAACGATGCAGAGTTCTGAAACAGATGATGCGCCGGCCCTGGAAATGATCACATCGGCGGCAGCATACACGAGATCCATTTTATCAATAAATGCAAAGACCTGCACATTTTCCTTTTCGCCATGATGACGATAATCCTCGAAATACAATTTCCCACACTGCCAGATAATTGAAATTCCAAGTGACGCAAAATTGAAGAGCTCCTTTTCGATCAATTGATTGATGCGTCTGGACCCAAGGCTGCCGCCAAGAACCAGCAATGTTTTACGATTTGGATTCAAATTGAAGTAAGCTAATGCTTCTTGCCGCTTTGAATCGATCTCGGTCAGATCTTCACGAACAGGATTTCCGGTTAATACCGTTTTGTCTTTTGGGAAAAACCGCTCAAGATTTTCATACGCTGTGCATATGCGGCGCGCGTTCTTCGCCAAAAGTTTATTTGTGATTCCCGGATACGAATTCTGTTCTTGAATGAGCGTTGGGATCTTAGCCGTAACCGCTGCCTGAAGCAATGGCCCGCTTGCAAATCCGCCTGTGCCGATTGCGACATCAGGTTTAAATTTTCGGATGATCCGCATAGCTTTCCATAAACTCGAAACAAGCTTTAACGGAAACATTAAATTCTGCACTGTCAACTTTCGCTGTAGTCCCGCAATCCACAAACCTTCGATTTTATAGCCCGCAACAGGAACTTTCTGCATTTCCATTTTATCCTTGGCACCCACAAAAAGGAACTCTGCGTCAGGATAACGCCGTTTTAATTCATCCGCAATGGCGATCGCCGGGTATATATGCCCGCCGGTTCCGCCTCCGCTCAATATGAATTTGTATGGCCTCATTGCTTCCCTATTACGGCATTCATCGGATTAGAATTGTCTGAGATCGAAAATCCATCAGCTTCCATTGCCGCCAATTGCGTTTCCGCGGCCTCTTCCCTTGCGATCTGCGCATCGATCATTTTCTGAAGTACTTCATTGCGTTTCTCCTTCTCCTGCATTTCAGCGGCCACTTCTTCTTCCTTCTTGGTAACGCCTATGATGATCCCAAGTGCGATGCATGTCATCCATATCGAACTGCCGCCACTGCTTATCAATGGCAATGTCTGTCCGGTTACGGGAAGCAGTTCAACTGCTACTGCCATATTGACCAATGCCTGGAATATGATCGGAAAGCCGAGCCCGACGACCACCAGTTTCCCAAAAAGCGTTGTCGCTTTATGCGCTGCGACTATAAACCTGAAAAACAGAAGTAAATACATGATCAAAACACCGAGACCACCGATAAGTCCCCATTCTTCCACGATAATGGCGTAAATAAAATCTGACGATGATTGCGGAAGGAAATTCTTTTGAACAGATTTTCCGGGACCCAAACCATAGACTCCGCCGGATGCAATGGCAATCTTGGCCTTCTCGATCTGATAATCATCTTCGTCCGGTTTGTCGGTAGCAAAATTGTCGATCCTTGAGATCCAGGTATCGACGCGGTTAGGGAAAGCGTCAGGAAACGCCTTGGCGACTACAATGAAAAACACCAAGGCGATAATCCCGGCGCCTACTACAAACCCAATATATTTAAGAGGATATTTTCCGACGAAAACCAAAGTGATGACCATCGAAAATATGAGTGCTGCTGTTGAAAAGTTTGCCGGTAAGATCAGCATTATGGTGATGAAAACCGGTGTCCATAGTTCCCATAACGATGCCTGGAATGTGACAGGCGTTTCGCGAGTTTTTGATAAGTATCGTGCGACGAATACCATCAAAACGATCGATGCCAGTGTCGACGTCTGAAAAGTAATCCCGATATATGGAACCTGGATCCATCGGCTTGCGTTGGCGCCATCGACGACGGTTCCTTTAAATAATGTGTAAGCAAGCAAAACCCAGACTACCGGCAGTGCAATCTTGGAAATCCCCCGGAAGTAGTGATATGGAACTTTGTGTACCCAATATATCATGCAAAAGCCAATGAAAATATGCGCCAAATGCTTGATCAGGTAACTGATGGTGTTGCCCGTGCCGTGGCTCATATACGCAAGGTTAGAACTTGCGCTGAATACTGGCATAAAAGAAAACAGGGCCAGCAATGCCACGAATGACCAGATGACTTTATCTCCTCTTAATTTTGCAAGCAATTCGACCATTTTTTAGATTTTTAGATGGTAGACTATAGATTGTTCGATGTTCGATTGTTCGAGATTATATACTGTTCACGTAATGTATCTCCTATCTTTCTTCTTTTCTCTTTCTTCTTATTCTTTATTCTTTCGACTTTTGACGTTCGCCTTTCGACTAAAGATTCTGGACTGCGCGCTTGAA
>CBDUBJ010000082.1:0-8732 GCA_965365355.1 uncultured bacterium | reverse complement strand
ATATCGATCGAGTGGGGAAAGAATTCTACACGCGTACTCCCGCCAGCCACTAACACTGTGTTAGCGGCAATGCCTGGTTTCCAACTTTTAAGACAGTACTCAGGTAATCGAATATTTTCGTTTCTTTAGAAAAATTTCGGTTCAAGTCCGGCACTGCGCCAACACGAAACCCTTAGCTGAAACCCTACAAGAACTCTCGTCCCAAAATAGATTATCTTATTTAGCAAATCTAAAGATCGCAAACGAACAACTTGAAAAAGAATAGATCGATTTATGAAAAAAATATTATTCACAGTATCCTTACTACTTTCGTTGATTGTTGTACACTCACAACCCTTTTCCGAACCCTTAAAAACTAAATACCAAAAAGCAAAAACAAGTCAGCAAAAAAGCCGAAGTCATACTAGATATTGAACGACCTTCAGGAGCAGATAATCTTAAGATCGCACAAACTATTGTATTGCGCGATTGGTTCAAAAAGAATAATGATCAGCTTGGAGCAGATTATGCCGATCTATTTATAGCTAGTACGTTTATGTTTAAGGACGATGGCGACATTGCACTAAAAATGATTTTTCCACTATTGAAAAAATTTGAAAAAGAAAATGACATCTACGGACAAATGAGATGTTATCATATCATAGGAATGTCCTATTCAACATCAAAATCATACGATCTAAGTTTCAAGTACCTTAACAAAGCTATAGAAGTTGCAATTAAAAATAATTACATTAAATTCCTTAGCGTATTGTACAATGACATTGGCGTGGTTTATTTCGAGGCAGGCAATCCAAACGAAGGTATAATTTATGCCCAAAAAGCATTACAATTAGATACAAAAAGTAATGATTTAGCGAGATTACCAATATCATTGAGCACCGTTGGCGAAAATTATATAGCTGCAAAATCCTATGATCTTGCATTACCGTTTCTTCGAAGAGCTTTTCTATATGATAAAAAACAAAAATTAAATAGCTACACCGAAGTCTATTTAAACAATGATATGGCAGAAGTTTTCTTAGGTCTAAATCAATTAGACAGTGCTGTTTTTTATGCGAATAAAGGTGCTCAAAAAGCTATGATTTCTAATTTTAAAAATGAAAAACTGCGGTCCTATAATTTTCTTTTAGAAATTTATAAAAGAAAAAATAATCACGACAGTTTGAATAAATATTATCCATTGATAATTAAGACTAAAGATGAACTATTCAATTTCAAGAAACTACGAAGCGTCGAAAATTCGAATTTTGCAGAGCAAATACGTCAGCGAGATATTGAAACTGAAAAAATAAAAATTGAAAACGAACGTGGCCAATTGTTCGGCACCAATTTGTGTAATGCCGCAAAACGTAGTTCTATTACAGGCTACCTCAACAACTGCTACGATTGCCTGGACAGAGCTAGGCACACCGACAGAATACGAAGTCGCGGTGTATCCGGCGTTATCTTCTCCCCCAACAGCAGCATCATTTGGATATACTGCCACAGAAAATCCACTATTGATTACCGGCCTTACTCCGGTTTGGGTTTACGACATATATATCAGAGCTGTTTGTAGTTCCGATTCAAAAAGCGATTGGACACCCGCACTAACCGTTCTACCGGCTGCCCACAGCCGTATAGTGTGAACGAAACCCCCTCACACATGCACGATTATCAAGGAACCTGGGCTACTCCTTATGCCAGTACATGGGAAGTGATTGTACAGGCTGCCGAAGACCAAGCACCAAATTCAAATTCAGAGGGAAATATCGTTACGACGCAACCCTATACAGTAAACGAACTTCCGGTAGGCGAATATATGTACTGGGTCCGTTCGGTATGTAACGGCGGATTGACCGGCCAATGGTCTTCGAGAGCATTTACCGTTGATTGCGCTTCACCGACAAATATTTCGATGGAAGATAATGTGATAAGCTGGACTTCAATCGGAAACGAATCACAATGGGAAGTACTGGTAATCCCTGCGGGGACAACGGTAAGCCCGGGAACTGTGGGAGTTATCACATCCTCTAACCCATACGTGGCGCCAGGACTTATTCCGGGACAGAATTACGATGTTTATGTTCGATCGATTTGCAGTGGTGTGGTTCTTCCAAGTTCGTGGTCGCTTCCGCGGATGATGCAATACACTCCGCTAGGTATAAATGACTACGTGAACACAACAGTAAAAATGTGGCCAAATCCGGCGAAACACAATGTAATGCTGCAACTGCAGAATTCGGGAGCCAGTTTCGAAACGATCAACTTCTATGATCTGGCCGGAAAACAAATATATTCTTTTGCAGTCTCGAATGCAGAAGTTTCGCTGGACTTAGGCAATATTCAAACCGGGCTTTATGTAGTTGAAATCTTTACATCCGACAGTGAAAAAATAGTGGAAAAGCTTTTAATCAATTAACTTAGTCGTCAATCCAGTCGACTCAAACAGAAACTAAACCTCACAAACCCTAACCGTTGCAAAACATTGGTTATAAAAAATGCCGTTTTCCGCTCTTTCAGTGCTTGAAAATTCTTTGCGAAAAATATTCGCAACTGCCAACAGGAAGCCGATGACTGAAAGAGAGTTACGGCCAATTGCCAGAATCCATAATTTTTGTCTTAAGATTTTATCAGGTAAACTTGCACGATAAATCATCATTTTTTAATCTGGTCTTCGATCGCTTTGCGAAGGGCAACGAGTTCTGACTTAAGATCGTCGATCTCTTTTGAACCGGCAAGCGGCGCGTCTTTTTCTTCAGCATCCCGACCAATGAAATAAGTCGCAAAGATTGCAGTGACATATCCAAAAATACTATATCCAAAAACAGCGATCAAAAAGCCTAAACCACGACCTTCGGTGGTCATTGGATTAAATTCATTTCCTGCTGTAATTACCCGCATTGCTGTCCACCAAAGTGCCATCCCATAACTTGTAAATCCCGGATTCGGATTTTCTAATGCATACATTCCCGCAGCTCCGGCAAATGTTACCGTAAGCGTGATTAGCATCACGTATCCCACTGCGCGGCGTTGCATAGTCTTGCCTAAACTTCGCATGCTTCTGTTAAGCGACGCTATTAATCGTACCAGTCTGATCCCACGAAGACCACGCAACAACCTGATAAATCGAAATACCCGGAATACACGTAAAGCCGGAATAAACAATGAAATGGCGGTCAGCCAATTTGTTTTCAGGAATGGCCACTTTTTAGGCGCGAGTATAAACTTTATTATGAAGTCAATAATAAAAATGCCCCAAATCGAAAAGCTTAAATATTCAAGTATATCATTTATGCCCCATACCAATTCGATCACGAGCAGTATGAGCCAAACAAATCCCAAAAAAATCATCGGCCCTTCCAGCAGTTGCTCAAGAGATCTTAGCAGTTTTTTTCGTTGGCTTACAATTTCTTGTTTCATATTGATATAACCAATTTAAGGAAATCTTAATCGACTGCCCCAAAGAAATCTGTTGATTATTTAAACTTTCCGAAAAATAACACGAAATTGAATCGATTTTACTGTGACCAACATATCGTCGGCCGATGTTAGCCCGAAACTAAAATCTAACAAAACCTGTCAAATGATAGAAACTATTTCCAAATTTATACTCATAGCCTTCGGATTCTTTTTCATTGCTTCGGGATTTCTAATGGTCGTTAAACCCGAAAAAGCTCGAACGATCCTGCGCAAAGCAGGAAGCACCGCTTTCATCAATTACGCAGAATTATCAATCCGTATGATCCCTGGAATTGCTTTCATACTCTACGCTGAGCATTCTAAATTTGAATCGGTATTTCGCGTCGTGGGCTGGTTCATGATCGTATCCTCTGTAATTCTTATGCTAATCCCGAGAATTACACATCATCAATTTTCACTCAGGGCGGCAGAAATCTTAAAACCAAATTATTTCAGGATAATCTCGCCGGTTTCGTTTTTCATCGGCGGAATGATTATCTACACTGTGTCATTCTTCTGATAAATCGCAGAAATAAATAAATCGCATCAACACCAATTTCAATGAAGTAATTTTGTTTTTCGCTGATTGTGTTCGAGTCTAAATTATAAATTACTGTATGAGTAAAAAACTTCAACAAACTTTTACCAAAATTCTTCAGGATTTTTCAGCAGATGAGATTACTATCAATGATCTCTGGCAGGAAATCATAACATGCTATTCCGATAAAAAAAGGCACTATCATAATCTGAAGCATCTGGAAAACATGTTTTCAGAAATGCGCGAGGCCGAATATCATTTTGCCGATTTCAATCTCGCGGTTCTCGCTCTTTTTTATCATGACATGATCTATGATGCGATGAAGCAGGATAATGAACAGAAAAGTGCAGAATTGACCGGGAAAAGGTTGTCTGCTCTTGGCATTCCCCAAAAAGAAATCATTGACTGCCAAAACTTAATACTTGCAACAAAATCGCATACAGCATCTGATGAAAAAGACATAAATCTATTTACCGATGCCGATCTTTCGATCCTCGGAAAAGGTTGGGACGAATATTTGGAATACAGCACCAATATCCGTCGGGAATATTCGATATTTCCAGATACCATGTATAAATCCGGCCGCAAAAAAGTGCTCAGTCATTTTTTGATGATGGAGAGAATTTTTAAAAGCAAACATTTTTTTGATAAGTTTGAAGTCAAGGCCAGAATAAATATTTCCAAGGAATTAGAATTGCTAAGTCGCTAGAAATTCCAATGACGAATTTTTAAAACTGGAAAAATCATCATCCGATGTTACTTTTCAAACTACCAGTAAATATTTCATTTTTTGGCACACGCAAATAACCATATCAACCCATGGCAAAGAATAAAACATCATACAACGAAGTAAATGTTACGGATTTTGTCAATTCGTACGTCGACAATGATCAAAAGAAAACAGACACTTTCCACCTCATCGATCTTTTTAAAAAATGGACCGGTTTCGAACCACAAATGTATGGTCCAAGTATCATAGGTTTTGGAAACTATGATTACAAATACGCAAGCGGACATGAAGGCAGCGCTCCTATCGTTGCGTTTTCACCGCGGAAACCCGCATTGACGCTTTATGTTTATTCTCCTACCGAAAAGAGCAAGTTAATTATAGAAAATCTTGGAAAGTACAAAATGACCAAAGGCTGTATTTATGTGAAAAAACTGTCGGATATCGACCTGTCGGTTTTAGAAGTTCTTTGCCAGGAATCGATACAGTACATCAATGAACATCATCAGTGCGGTTGTAAAGATTCTTAAGCAAAACTGTAAGTCAAACAGTATTCAAGTTGTCAAAAATTTTCGTTTCTTTCAACCGTTAAACCGTTTGCGGTCATATGGAAATCCCAATTGTAGATTCTGATTTATTGCTCCGGAAATTCCCCGGAAAGGGTGGCTGGACATACGCTGAAATCCCACATGCGCTTGCCGTTGAGAAATCAAGTTTTGGATGGGTCAGAGTCAAAGGTAAAATCGATAATCTTGAAATCAATGGTTATAACCTCGCTCCGATGAAAGGCGGGAAGTTATTTCTTCCGGTAAAAGCCGAAGTACGAAAGGAAATAAAAAAACAGGCAGGCGATTACATCAAAGTAATTCTTTTTAAAGACGATTCTATATTCGAGATACCTGCTGAATTACTGGATTGCCTAAAAATCGAAGAACGCGCCTTATCGTTGTTTGAAAAATTATCTGAAAGCCGGAAAAAGGAATATGTAAAGTGGATATATTCGGCGAAACTTGATGAAACAAAAGCCGACCGGATAAATAAAATGATCGATAAACTGCTTCAGCGGAAGACACTGATGAAGTCCACATAAAAAGTTGCTTCAAATTAGTGAAATTGTAAATCATAAAATCTTCCATTACTAATCTAACTGAAAAAAACCATGAATCAAAAAATCAAAACACTGCAATTCATCCATTTAGCGCTCTGCGGCGGCCTGATTGCCGCTTCTCTATTTGCAGGTAACGCCATCGAAAATTTGAAAGCTTTTAAACTTGATCCATCAAATTATGCCTACTTTGCGATTCCGATAGCTGCAATAATCCTGAGCAATATGGCTTTTCAGGTTCAATTGAAAAAAATCGACAAGACTATTTCACCTGAAGAAAATTTGCCACATTATCAAACTGCTTCTTTGGTCCGATGGGCAATCCTCGAAGGCGCTGCATTTGTAATCATATTTATGATGCCTGAAAATATCGTATTCGCGATTCCTTTGATTATCTATCTGATTTTCCTCAGGCCAACACAGGAAAAAGTTACTGTCGACCTTCAAAAAATCCAGCAGACAAACTAACGTTGCTTATACTTCGAATTTTATCGGAGCATGCTAAATCGATCGTCAGACGGAAATTGTAATTTTGCAGCATGTGTTACCGAGTACAAGTAAATACAGGTGTCGGAAAAATTGCCGAGCGCTTCAAAGCGAAAGTCGATAATCCCGAAATGCTGCTTTTTAACGAGGAGATAAATGGGTTTGCGTATCAAGCGCTCCCTGTCATTACAAATGATAATCCTGCAGTCGTAACATCGGAATACAAATGGGGATTGATCCCAAGTTGGTGCAAGGACGATTCTATCAAAAAAAATACGCTTAACGCAAAAATCGAAACGCTCGACGAAAAGCCTGCGTTTCGCGATGTTGCAAAAAACAGATGCCTGGTAATTGCTACCGGCTATTATGAATGGCGCTGGAATGACGAAAAAGGCAAAAGCAAGCAAAAGTTTGAGATTCATTCATCGGAAGAGGAAATTTTCGCATTTGCCGGTATCTTTTCGACGTGGACCAATCCGGCAGACCAACAAATCGTCAAGACATTTTCAATTGTGACGACGCAGGCCAATCTTCAAATGGAATACATCCATAACATGAAAAAAAGAATGCCGCTGATGCTTAAAAGATCTGACGAACAACATTGGCTCGACGCGTCAAATCCTATAGACGATTTCGCATTTCCAAAATATAACGCGGAAATAATTGCATTTCCTGTTTAAGTTTTTGATCTGAAATTGTAGCGACTTCAAATCCGCATTCGATTAAAACCCGCATAACGACTTACATTCGCAAAATGAATCAACTGAGGACACTCGAAATATAAAAAGAAGAATTGAAAGCAACAAGCTGCTCGCCACGCCCATTGCGGCACAACAATAAAATTTACTGCGAAAGACATCATCAAGATTCTGAAACGGAAAAGCCATAACCTATTTTCAAATTTTATCGATACATTGGCGGCATTCATCAATCAAGATTGATTCGGGGTCGCACACATCAGAAAAATAAAAATTCACAATGAACGAGATTATCTGCCCAAGCTGTAAAAAAACATTTAAAGTTGACGAAGCCGGTTTTGCTGATATTTTAAAACAGGTTCGAGACCATCAGTTTCAGGAAGAACTACAGAACAGGTTGGACAGCGCCGTAAAATTGGCGGAGGCAAACCTGCGCAATTCATTACAGGATCAGATCGCAAAGAAAGATAAAGAGCTTGCCGAACTTAAATCGCAAAACGAGTTGGCGTTATCTGAAAAACTACATAAGAAAGAATCGGAGATCAATCAGCTGCGATCAAAAATTGAAAATGTCGAAATCGAAAAGAAACTTGCGGTAAATGAGGCCGTGCAAAAAATCGAAAAAGAACGGGACAATCTTGCCAACGATCTCAAGACCAAAGAGCTTGAAATGCAAAATCTCCAAAATTCCTTAAAGCAGCAATTTACAACTGAATTGCAAAGCAAAGATGCAATCATCAAATACAAGGAAGACGAATTGGCGCGGGTAAAAGACATGAAGCTGAAGCTTTCGACCAAGATGCTCGGCGAAACTTTGGAGCAGCATTGTGAGATTGAATTCAATAAGCTCAGGGCAACGGCATTCCAAAGAGCTTATTTCGAAAAGGACAACGACTCAAGGTCGGGAAGTAAAGGGGATTACATTTATCGCGAAACCGATGATGAAGGAAACGAAATCATTTCGATCATGTTCGAGATGAAAAATGAATGCGATACAACCGCTACGAAAAAGAAAAACGAGGATTTCCTAAAAGAACTGGATAAAGACCGCATCGAAAAGAAATGTGAATATGCGGTTCTTGTTTCATGTTTGGAGGCAGACAGCGAATTTTATAACTCCGGCATTATAGACGTCTCATACAAATACAATAAAATGTATGTTGTGCGGCCGCAATTTTTTATTCCGATCATTACGGTGCTGCGCAATGCGGCAATGAATTCACTAAAATATCGGGCGGAACTCGCGCTGGTTAGAAGCCAGAATATCGACATCACCAATTTCGAGGATAAAATCCAGAAATTCAAGGAAGGCTTTGCGCGAAATTACGACCTGGCAAGCCGCAAGTTTAAAGATGCGATCGACGGCATCGACAAAACCATCCGCGAATTGCAAAAAACCAAGGACGCACTGCTGTCATCCGAAAACAACCTTCGCCTGGCAAATGAGAAAACCGAGGACCTGACGATTAAAAAACTGACGCACAACAATCCTACGATGAAAGCCAAATTTGATGAAGCCCGTTCGGAAGGATAGTTTTTAATATCACGTAATACTTATCGATGCTAAATCGAAAACAGCTTACTTTAATGATTATCACTACGATTTTAAACATCACAAATCGCGGTGAATTTTATACGATTTTCGCCAAAGCCTACTTTTAGTCCGCATTTCAATTACCATCCGAAAGCACACAACTCGGCATCTAACCGACAAATAATAATTGTATGATACTGCAT
>CBDUBJ010000081.1:0-8945 GCA_965365355.1 uncultured bacterium | reverse complement strand
TCAGGTTCTGCTTCGGCAACAAGTTCATCAGGCTCCTTTTCATCGGCAAGTTCGGCAATGACTTCCGTAGCATGTGGAATCGTCACTTCTTCAATCGATGCACTTTCTTGTTGTGGGAAATTTTCTGCAGCAGGTTCATCAAATGACGATTCGATCAAATCCTCGATTTGCGAGCGTCCGATCGTAGGTTTGACATCGCCCAAATTTTCTTCTACAAAGCGAAGGATCGACAGCTTTTCATAAAGTTTCTGCGTTTCCTGATGAAGCTGGATGATGTCGGATTTATTCTTGAGTTTTAATATTCTGTGTGCAATGCTGATAAGTTCGGCTTCGAGTTTCTTTTTCATGGTGATATTGTTGTTGAGGCACGTCGAATAATTGTCCGGAAATACGACTCGCGGCAAGAAAGGTTGATAAAATTTGCTATTTTTGGTTCGGGTAAAAATAGAAAAATTGTCCTGCTTCCGCGCTACAAAGTAAACAAAAGTAATCCTTTCTAAAGCCCGAAATTTTAAAAAATGTTTCTCGAAAATACAGTAAACCATAAAGAGCAGTTTGGGTGGATTGAGGTCATCTGTGGATCGATGTTTTCGGGAAAAACCGAGGAGTTGATACGCCGCCTGAAACGGGCACAGTTCGCACGGCAGAAGGTGGAAATTTTCAAGCCTGCGATCGATACACGCTATCATGACGAAATGGTCGTTTCGCACAATGCCAATGAAATCCGATGTACGCCCGTTCCGGCTGCAGCCAATATCAGGATCCTTGCGCAGGGCTGCGAAGTGATCGGAATTGACGAAGCCCAATTCTTCGACGACGAGATCATTTCCGTCTGTAACGATCTGGCAAATTCGGGCATCCGCGTCATCGTTGCCGGACTCGACATGGATTTTAAAGGCAACCCGTTCGGTCCAATGCCTTCTTTGATGGCGACCGCGGAATATGTAACTAAAGTCCACGCCGTCTGCACCCGAACCGGCAATCTCGCCAATTACAGCTTCCGTAAAACCGACAACGACAATCTTGTGCTTTTGGGCGAAACCGAGGAATACGAACCTTTGAGCAGGGCAGCTTATTACCACGCCATGCATCAGCTTCAGGAGCGCGATGAATCATTCTCGAAAAAATCAAATCCAAACGGAATTTGACATTTTCCGCATCAAATATAGCCGACATCATTCATGCAGATTTTATCGGCCGCGATATAAATTCGACGATCGATCACGTGTCAATCGACAGCAGGTCGCTTCAAAATGGTGCATCGACCTTATTTTTTGCACTCTCGGGAATGAATACCGACGCTCATGAGTTCATTCCGAACCTTATCGAAAAAGGCGTACGAAATCTTGTTGTAAAAGACATTCCCAACGGCGTATCCGAAAAGGCAAATTTCTTTGTTGTAAAAGATCCTAAATCTGCACTTCAGGAATTAGCTGCAGCCTATCGAAGCAAGTTTCAGTTTCCAATAATCGGGATAACCGGCAGCAACGGAAAAACGATCGTTAAAGAATGGCTGAATTTTCTTCTTGCTCCAGATTTTAATATCGTCCGCAGCCCAAAAAGTTACAATTCGCAGGTTGGCGTGCCGCTTTCGGTTCTGTCGATCAGGGAAAAACACAACTTTGGAATTTTCGAAGCGGGAATTTCACAGCCGGGGGAAATGGAGAAGCTTGAACGGATCATAAGGCCGTCTATAGGAATTCTGACAAATATCGGATCCGCACATGACGAAGGCTTTGAAAATGAAGATCAGAAAAAGCTTGAAAAATTAAGACTTTTTTCAAACTGCGACATTTTGATCGCAAAAAAAGAATTGCTTCCGCCGGATTATTCAAACCGGACTTTTACCTGGAGTTTTGATGATTTGACTGCTGACGCCAACTTTGCTTTTGATGCCGGACACGAAATGTTACATCTGACCTACAAAAATGAAAATCATCATTTAGACATTCCCTTTTCGGATGATGCATCGGTAGAAAACACCATCGCTTGCATTATGACAATGCTTCATTTGGGTTGTGATATTGCGACGATCAAAAGAAGGATTGCAGGATTGTATCGCATAGATATGCGGCTTTCCGTTAAGGATGGCATCAACGGCACGATGATCATCGATGACAGTTACAGTTCCGACTTCCAGTCGCTTCGAATTGCATTGGATTTTCTGCAGGCGCAGTCGCTTCACAAAAAAAAGACACTTATTTTGTCGGATATTTTTCAAAGTGGATTATCGGAAAACGATTTGTACGACCGTGTCACCAAATTGATATCGGCAAACAGGATTTCACGAGTCATTACAATTGGCGATACCATTGCAAGACACAGATCCAACTTTCCGAATGTTGAATCTTACCAATCTACAGAGGAGTTTCTCGCAACATTCGATGTCAATTCGATTTCTAACGAAAGCATACTGATCAAAGGCGCAAGACAATTCGAATTTGAAAAAATAGTTGCGCTGCTCGAAGAGAAAACCCATGAAACCGTTCTCGAAATAAACCTCAACGCCATAAGTCACAATTTGAGCTTTTTCCGCGCCAAGCTTGAGAAAGCAACCAAGCTTATGGTCATGGTGAAAGCGTTTGGATATGGCAGCGGCGGTTTCGAGATTGCAAAACTTCTCGAACACCACAATGTTGATTATCTCGGTGTGGCATTCGCCGATGAAGGAATTTCGCTTCGCAATTCAGGCATCCGTGTTCCGATTATGGTCTTAAATCCGGAAAGTTCAAGTTTTGCGGCAATTATCAGAAACGGATTGGAACCCGAAATTTACAGCCTAAAAGGATTGAGGACGTTTATTAAATCGGCCTCCGAAATGTCCATTTCAAAATATCCGATCCATATAAAGATCGATACCGGAATGCACCGGCTCGGCTTTCAGCAAAGTGATATCGAAGAGCTGATTCAAACCCTGAAAACAACGGATAAAATTTCGGTCAAAAGCATCTTATCGCATATGGCGACAAGTGACGATTTGAAACATCATGAATTTGCGCTTTCGCAGATTGAACTTTATGACAAGCTGTCGTCGAAGATGATTTCCGAACTAAAAATAAATCCGATCCGTCATATGTTAAATACTTCGGGAATTACCAATTATTCTGAAGCGCAATATGACATGGTTCGTCTGGGCATAGGAATATACGGCGTTTCAAACGATACCGAAGAACAAAAGTCGTTGATGAATGTCGGCTCTTTGAAATCGGTTATTTCCCAGCTTAGAAATATCACTGCCGGGGAAAGTGTTGGTTATGGCCGAAGGTTCATTGCCGAAAAACCTACTACGATTGCAACGATCCCGATTGGCTATGCGGATGGCATTCCACGCGCTTGGGGAAATGCGGTTGGATACGTAACAATTAAAAAGCAACGTGCGCCAATTGTTGGCAGCATTTGCATGGACATGTTGATGGTTGATGTTACCGAAATCAATTGCAGCGAAGGTGATCAAGCCGTGATCTTCGGCGAAAGCCCGACGGTTAATGAAATCGCCGACGCGTTACATACGATTCCATATGAGATACTTACCGGCATTTCGCAACGCGTAAAACGAGTATTCTACCGGGAATAATTAGATCATTACTAAATCTCATCTTAAGCCAATCTGAACTATTTTCTGAAAGTTTAAATAGTGGAGTAATTTACCTTTTAAGAAAAAATACGGCTTTACCGCATTTATAATAATTTTAGAAATTTTAGGGATCGCATCGGCCCCTTCCCTGAAGGTAAAATAAAGCTTCAAAACTTTCTGTCATTACGGGAAAACCGCATATCAACAATCGAAAGTCAATTTTTTAACTAATCGAAACAAACAGAAATGCATTTTCCTTCTACGAAAGCCAAAGGTTTTAACTAAAAACTTCCATATTTCGAGGTGATTTACATAAATTAGCTCAAACTATAAAACAAAAACACATGGGATTTTTTAGCGATTTCAAAGCGTCTCTGATGAAAGGTGACGTTTTAAGCCTGGCTACCGCGGTAATAATCGGCGGTGCATTCGGTGCGGTTGTCACTTCTGCCGTAAATGATTTGCTCATGCCACTTATTGCTTTGATTACAGGAGGTGTCGACTTCACTTCTAAATTCATTGCACTCGATGGAAATACGTACGCAACTCTCGATCAGGCAAAAGCTGCCGATGCAGCTGTGATGACGTACGGAAATTTCATCCAAACGCTAATAAACTTTATCATCATTGCGTTTTTCATTTTTGTCGTGCTTCGGGCCGCTGAACGCATGAAGAAAAAAGAAGCCGAAGTACCAGCAGGGCCGCCGACTTTATCAACACAGGAAACGCTGCTGATGGAAATTCGCGATTCGCTTCGCAACCGACCTTAGAAGTTCCGCTACATTACATATTTCTAACCTTAAACCGCCCGCACCCTTGGGCGGTTTTTCTTTGTGCCCGCAGGTTAATTTCGTACTTTTGCATCAAAATTCCCGAATATGAAAGTCGCAGTTGTTGGCGCTACCGGAATGGTTGGCGAAGTGATGCTTAAAGTGCTTGAAGATCGTAATTTCCCTTTAACTGAATTAATTCCGGTTGCATCGGAGAAGTCGGTTGGTAAAGAAGTTGAATTTCGCGGGCAAACTTATACTGTTGTGGGAATGCAGCAGGCGGTCGACATGAAAGCTGACATTGCGCTTTTTTCCGCAGGTGGCGAAACTTCGCTTGAATGGGCGCCGATATTCGCTGCTGCCGGCACGACCGTGATCGACAACTCTTCGGCGTGGCGGATGGATCCGACAAAAAAACTGATCGTTCCCGAGATAAATGCCGAAACCATTACGGCATCAGATAAAATCATTGCCAATCCAAATTGCTCTACGATACAAATGGTCATGGTTTTGGCGCCACTCCATAAAAAATACACAATCAGGCGCGTCGTGGTTTCAACATATCAATCGATTACCGGAACCGGTGTTAAAGCAGTCCGCCAACTTGAAAACGAGTATGCAGGCGCAGGCGGCGATATGGCTTATAAATATCAGATCCATCGAAATGCCATTCCGCAGTGCGACAGCTTTGAAGACAATGGATACACAAAGGAAGAAATGAAGCTTGTGCGGGAAACGCGTAAGATCCTTGCCGACAATACGATCAATGTTACCGCAACTGCGATCAGAATTCCGGTTGTTGGCGGCCATAGTGAAGCGGTCAATGTTGAGTTTGAGAATGATTTCGACATCCATGACATCCGCCGTATGCTTCACGAAACCGAAGGTGTAACGGTTCAGGATAATACCGACACATTCACGTATCCGATGCCGCTTTATGCAGAAGGAAAAGATGATGTTTTCGTGGGCCGTATCCGACGTGACGAAAGTCAGCCCAACACTCTCAACATGTGGATCGTGGCCGATAATCTGCGCAAAGGCGCGGCGACCAACGCTGTCCAGATCGCGGAATATCTCGTATCGCACGGATTAATCAATAAATGACTGGAAGAAAATCCATAAACTTATTTTTTGGCATTGCCATTCTGCTGGCGACACTTTACCCGTCGGCACATGCGATCCATCATTTGGCATCGCATCTTTCTGAAAAACATTGCGACCATCAGTACGCAGCGGGAAAAAATGAGATCAATCATTCGCATCATTCTGACGAATGTTCTACCTGCGACTTTGTCATCAGCAAGGCACTTTCTTCAAAACTATATTTTTCGTCCTGCGAGGCCAATCTTCAGAATCATCCATTTACATTCGGAAGCAAACCTCAGCAGCTTCATTCTTTTGACCTAATCGTCAATTCGCTTCGCGGTCCGCCGCACGTTGGTTAAACAATTTTTCTTTCGTTTAATCAATATCCTTTTACATGAAAATATTTCTAATTGCCCTGCTATTGGGCTGCGCGTCCGCTATTGCGCAAAATAAGATCGCGGGCATAGTTTCCGATTCAGATCAAAATCCAGTTTCGGGCGTATCGATCTACATTCCCGACATTCAGAAAGGCACGATCGCCGATTCGCTTGGCCGATATTCCATCAGCAACATTCCAAATGGCCGGCATCAGGTAACTTTCTCGGCTGTCGGGTATGATGAGTTGTCGAAAACCATAATCGTCAATGGCGAAATGACGCTAAATGTCGAGCTTGAGAGCATCGCGCATCCGATGGATGAAGTCGTGGTATCGACGGCCTTCAATAAACTTCAATCGCAAAACGTCGTAAAGGTCGACCAGGTATCTGCGGAAATGCTGCGACAAAAAGGTGCCGTAACATTGGTCGACGGACTTTCGATGATGCCCGGCGTCAACAATCTCTCTACGGGCATTTCGATCGGGAAACCGATGATCCGCGGACTGACAGGCAATCGTGTAGTAGTTTATGCGCAAGGAATACGTATCGAAAATCAGCAGTTTGGCGGCGAACATGGATTAGGCCTGAACGATTCCGGAATCGATAATGTTGAAGTTATCAAAGGACCTGCATCTTTGCTTTACGGTTCGGATGCTTTAGGTGGCGTTATTTATTTCAATCCTGAAAAATTTGCAAATGCGAATACAATTAAAGCAGATGTCAATCAGCAGTTTGATCACAATACGCTTGGCACAAGCACATCGGCAGGAATCAAAGGCTCCACCGAGAACTGGAAATTCCTCCTGCGCGGCAGCCACGACGAACATTCGGATTATTCGGTTCCTGATGGAAAACGCGTAACCAATACCCGTTTTAAAGAAGATGATATAAAAGCGGCTGTCGGTTATAACTCATCGGTTTTCTCTACGGTTTTCCGATATAACTTCAATTGGCTAGATACCGGAATTCCGGATTTCGGTGCGGAAGGCGAATCGATATCAAAAGCACCGTTGGATCCGCGTCAGGAAATTGCGACCCACATATTAAGCGTCAACAACAAATTCTTTTTGCAAAAATCTTCGCTTGAGACAACGATCGGCTATACATTAAACGACCGCAAAGAGTTTGAAGATGGGATTGCAGCGCTTGACATGAACCTGGTGACGTTAAATTACGACATCCGATATAATCTACCAGATTTCGGAAGGCTCGAAACATTGGTCGGAATCCAGGGCATGGCGCAACAAAACCGCAATTTCGGCGACGAGCGATTGATTCCCGATGCCACAACAGATGATCTTGGCGTTTATGGTAAAATCAATTATGAGTGGGACAAGAATGTTTTGCAAGCCGGACTCAGGTTCGACAATCGCAATATTTCGTCAGATAGATTCGGTGTTCCTGAAGACGAAGGATTCTTTGATGCAGTCGATAAAAGTTACAACAGTTTTAATGCATCGATCGGATACAAAACCACTTTGTCAAAGTTTACTTTAAGGATGAATCTCGCATCTGGATTTCGCGCGCCAAACCTGTCGGAACTGACATCAAATGGTGTACACGAAGGCACCAACAGATATGAAATCGGAAACAGCGCTTTAGAAACCGAAAATAACCTGCAGGCCGATCTTGACATCGAATATAAGTCCGGGCATTTCCAGTTTTTTGTGAGTGGATTTTACAATAACCTGCAAAACTACATTTACCTAAATCCGACAGCAGAAATTATAGATGAAACGGCAGTTTTCAGATATGCCCAAGATGATGCTGCGATATTTGGCGGCGAAGCGGGAATTCATTTTCATCCGCATCCGCTGGATTTCCTGCATTTGGAAAGCACGTTTGAAATGGTGCGCGGCAAACGGGGCAGGGAATTTCTTCCGTTGATGCCTGCGGATAACATTACGAACAGCGTCCGCGTAGAATCAAAATCGCTAAAATATATTGCTGACGCGTACGCACGTGCCGATATCGTCAGTTTTTTCGATCAGAAAAATGTCAGCGATTTCGAAACACGGACCGGCGGTTATACGCTTGTAAATTTTGGCTTTGGCGGCAAGATCAAATCGAATGATTCATATGTCGGCTTTGCATTGAATGTCAACAACGCCTTCAACCGGCGGTATGTTTCGCATCTATCCAGACTTAAACAGGATGGCATCCCGGATATTGGCCGGAACATCATCCTGTCGGTAAACTTTAATTTTGAGTAATTAGAAGCGGTTGTCGCCGTCGATCATGCGGCCGAGACCGCCCAGCAGGCTGCCTTCATCGCGACCGCTTCCACCAGATTTGGGAGCGGATGCGATGATCCTGTCGGCCAAACGGCTGAACGGCAGCGATTGAATGTAAACAGTTCCAGGTCCGCGTAAAGTTGCAAAAAACAATCCTTCGCCGCCAAAGATGGAATTACGGATTCCGCCAATAAATTCAATATCGTAATCGACGTCTTTTGTAAATCCGACGATGCATCCGGTATCGACCTTCAAAATTTCACCTGCGACCAGATCTCTTTTTGCCAAAGTTCCGCCGGTATGCACGAATGCAAGTCCGTCGCCTTCGATCTTTTGCATGATAAAACCTTCTCCGCCGAAAAGTCCGCGGCCGATTTTTCGAGAGAATTCAATTCCAACCGCAACGCCTTTCGCCGCGCATAAGAAAGAATCCTTCTGGCAGATAAATCTACCTCCGAACTGCGTCAGATCAATAGGCAATATCTTTCCCGGATATGGCGATGCAAAGCTGACCTTGCTTTTTGTACGGTTTTCATTGATGTACGCCGTCATAAAAAGGCTTTCGCCGGTGAGCATCCTTTTTCCCGCAGAAAGAAGTTTTCCGAAAATGCCGCTTTGTTGCTGGTCTGATCCATCGCCAAAAATTGTCTGCATGCGGATTCCGTTGTCCATCATCATAAAGCTGCCTGCTTCGGCAACGACAATCTCCTGAGGATCAAGTTCAATCTCGACGTACTGCATTTCTTCGCCGTAAATCGTGTAGTCTATTTCGTGTGCTTGCATGGGTTTGGGGTTTTGGGTTTGGGTTCAAGGCTCAGGGTTCAAGGTTCAGGGTTTACATATCCCGGATATTTTTATGAAACGTCAAAAATTGTAAATTGTCTCCTCCTATTTCAAACTATCA
>CBDUBJ010000080.1:0-9731 GCA_965365355.1 uncultured bacterium | reverse complement strand
CACATCGTATCTTTCCCCGCTTGAAATAACTGCGGACTTTGTGTACGTGAGATTGCATGGCCCGAAAGCTAAGTACGATGGCAGCTATGACGACAATGCATTGAAAATTTGGGCCGAACGTATCCGCAAATGGCTGAAATCAAAAGATGTGTTTGTATATTTCGACAATGATATCGGTACGAACGCACCATACGACGTTGCGGCTGATTGATCTTATATCTAAAAAATAACATGGAGGAAATTCTGCTTTTGCATGGCGCGATCGGTTCTTCGGAACAATTGGAAAGTTTAAAACACATTTTGTCGGAACGGTATGATGTCCGAACGATTAATTTTAACGGACATGGTGGCGAACCGTTTGGCGACTTTTCAATTGAAGGGTTTGCGAGCGATGTGATCAAATATCTTGATGCCAGCAACATTGCAAAAATCGACATCTTTGGCTATAGCATGGGCGGATATGTTGCGCTTTGGCTTGCAGTTCATCATCCGGAACGGGTGCGGCGGATATTTACGCTTGCGACCAAATTTGAATGGGGACCGGAAATTGCGCGGCGGGAAATCAAAATGCTGAATGCGGAAAAAATCGCTGAGAAAATTCCCGCGTTTGCAAGCGTGCTCGAAAAGCGCCATCATCCGCAGAATTGGAAAACTGTGCTTCAAAAAACTGCCGATATGATGGTTTCTATGGGCGCGGACAATCCTTTTACTGCGGATGATGCGACGAAGATTGAAATCCCGGTGCGCGTCGGCATCGGCGATAAAGATGCGATGGTTTCGCTGGAGGAAACGATATTGTTATATCGGTCGATCCCGAATGCAAGTTTGGTTGTTTTTCCTGATATGCTGCATCCAATTGAAAAAGCAGACTGCGAACGGCTGAATTCCGAAATCAGGTCGTTTTTTCGCTGAACGATCAAGCAACGGGAATTTCGTTAATATGAAACTGTTGTTGCCAGCGCGTGAGGGATGGAAGCGGAAATCCTGCGGCGAAGCAAGCAGATTGCAGCGGACAGCCCGACGGCCCCGAAAGCATTCGGGGGCGACACGCCCTAAATCATTACATTTGCGTAAACCACACAAAATGAGGAACATTTTATTTGCCGCTTTGGCGATTTCGGCGTTTGGATGCCAGAAGAAGGAAACTGCCGATAATGCACAGCTTCGTGACAGCGTGCAAACTTATCTTGATTCATATAATGAAAAATATGCCGCGCTGAGTACCGTGATGAGCGAGACGTCGTGGAAAATGCAGACGGAGATCATCGAGGGCGATTCGACCAATGCGATCGCTAACAATAAAGCTGTTGAAGTGTTTGCGGATTTCGCCGGCAGCAAAGAAAATATCGAGAAAGCACGGTATTTTCTGGATCGTAAAGATGCGCTGACGCCGATTCAGGTCAAACAATTAAAGGCTGTTTTGTACAAAGCCGCTAATTATCCTGAGACTTTAAAATCGGATGTAAAAACGCGGATCAAGAGCGAAACAAAGCAAATTGAAGATTTGTTCGGATATGATTTCAAGATCGATGGGAAATCGGTTACCGCGAACGATATCGACCAATCGTTGGTTTCGGAGACAAATCTTGAAAAACGCCGCAAAACCTGGGAAGCCAGCAAGGAAGTCGGCAAAACTTTGAAAACCGGACTTGTAAACCTGCGCGATTTGCGGAACAAGACGGTTCGTGAACTTGGCTATAAAGATTTTTTCGATTATCAGGTATCGGAATATGATATGTCGACAGCCGAAATGATGCAGATGCTGGAGCGATTCAACAAAGAATTGCATCCGCTGTATCGCGAACTGCACACTTACGCCCGATATGAGCTTGCAAAAAAATACAACACGGAAGTTCCCGATTTGATTCCGGCACACTGGCTGCCCAACCGCTGGGGCCAGGATTGGAGCACGATGGTGGATGTTAAAGGCCTCGATCTCGACGGCGCGTTAAAAAAGAAAGATGCGGAATGGATCGTCAAACAAGGTGAACGGTTTTATATAAGCCTTGGGTTTCCGGCGCTTCCGGCATCGTTTTATGAGAAATCCGATCTGTATCCGCTACCGGCTGACGCAAAATATAAAAAGAACAATCATGCTTCGGCGTGGCATATGGACCTGAAGTCGGATATCCGTTCGCTGATGAGCGTTGAACCGACGACCGAATGGTATGAAACCTCGCATCATGAACTCGGTCACATCTATTATTACGTGGCTTATTCGACGCCTGAAGTCCCGATGCTGATGCGTGAAGGCGCAAACCGTGCGTATCACGAGGCTATTGGAAGCCTGATGGGAATGGCAGCGATGCAAAAACCCTTTTTGGAGCATCTTGATCTGATTCCGAAAGGTACGCAGACGGACGAAATGCAATCGCTGATGAAAGAGGCTTTGAATTATGTGGTTTTTATTCCGTTCAGTACCGGAACGATGAGCGTATTTGAGCACGACCTGTATGCAGAAGAACTGCCGGCCGATCAATTCAATAAAAGATGGTGGGAACTTGCCGCGCAGTATCAGGGAATTATGCCACCATCGCCACGAGGTGAAGAATATTGCGATGCGGCAACGAAGACGCATATAAATGATGACGCGGCGCAGTATTACGATTATGCGCTGTCGTTCATTTTGTTATTCCAGCTTCATGATCATATTGCGAAAAATATCTTGCACCAGGATCCGCGAGCCACGAATTATTATGGAAACAAGGAAGTTGGGAAATTCATCAACGATATTATGAAACCCGGCGCAACCGGCGACTGGCGGAAAATGCTGCGGGAAAAAACCGGAAGTGATCTGAGCGCCAAAGCCATGCTGGATTATTTTGCGCCATTGATGGATCATTTGAAGAAAGTAAATCAAGGAAGAAAATATACGCTGCCTGAAATAAAGTAATGAAGAAGTTTATCTTATCGTTTACGATATTGTTTGTGCTGACCGGGTTTTCGACGCCGGCCGGAAAGGGAATTGACTTTTTCAAAGGTTCGTGGAAAGAGGCGTTAGCTGAATCGAAAAAGACCGGCAAGCCTGTTTTCATCGATGTTTATGCTACATGGTGCGGACCGTGCAAAAAACTTCAGTCGAGTTTTAAAAATAAGGAAGCCGGTGAATATTTCAACAAGAATTTCATCAATGTACGCGTCAATGGAGAAACTGCGGCCGGAAATGAATTGATGTCGCGTTACGCGGTGAACTCCTATCCCACTCTTTTGATTCTGGACGCTAACGGTAAGCAGCTTGCGCGCGCAACAGGTTATATGAAGCCATATATTTTGGTGAATTTCGGAAGGCGCGTGATTCCGTGATCAATCCTGCAATTTTATCTCATGAATGCGCTGTCGGCGATGTATGAACAGAAAATTAAATTGCTCGCTGATCAGGTAACAGACGTTGTTCACCAAAGAGATGCCTTCAATTTGCGTAAAACATCTTTTGATCTTAGTTCTCGTGATTTTCGATGATGCAAAATTTTGAGGCTGAAAATCTTCAAACTCCAACAGAAATGGTTTGAGCCAAAGATTGTATCCGCACAACACCAATGTATTGGTTTCTGCATTATAATCTGCTCCGGTGACAAGTACTTTGGTTTTAAAAGTTCCGACATATTTCGCTGCGTAAGTTCCGGGGATAACAGGCAAAGAAAAAAGCCGTGTCTGCCGCTTTCCTTTTCGCTCCTTTGTGAACAGATATATAGAATCATTTTTTATGATGAGCGCTTCGCAATCCGGGTTGGATGGATCATTCCAGTAGAATCTGATACGTTCGGTTTTGGGAATTCCCTTGTGTAAAGAAAGCTTATCGACTTTAATAATTTCAAGCGTATCGCGAAGTCCGAGGTTGTTTCCTGTATCGGCGATGTAAATATGGGAACTGTCGTGGGCAAGATCTTCCCAATCTGTATTAACTGATTTGGGAATCGAAATCTCTTTGACGATCTGGGCGGATTTCGGATCGAGCGCATAAAGCACCGGCTTTCCGCTGTCGTTGTGCGTCCATAGCATGCCATCCCAAAATATCAATCCTGAACCTTCGTTAATTCCGGAGTCGATTACAACGTTACCTGAAGTGCGCACCGATCGCCTTGAAGATTGATTTTCATTTGATTGTCCGAATGCCAATGCGCCGGAAAGCAGTAATATGATTGGAAGAGGTTTCAAATAAAAATCCTAAATTTACGTAAAGCCTGAATTTAATGAATAAAACTTCACACTTCGTGGTCTTGCTGTCGATTACTACAATTGTCACGATTTTTATCGCGATCCACGAGTTGGTTTACGATCCGTCGGATGAACCGATCCTCGGCCTGATCTTCGACAGCGTCATGCTTTACGGGTTTTTGTTTGCGATAATCTATGTGCTTTATCTCATCTTCTGGTTTGTTGGAAAATTGCTGATGCGGCTCGGATTTTTACCCTTAAAAAAATAATAGGCAGGATGAGGAATATCTCGTTGTATCGGCTTAACGGAATTTTGCTGCTTTTGATCTCGACGATGGTAATTCTGTATTACGGTAAGTCGTTTCTCGTGCCGCTATTTTTTGCGATACTTTGCGGAATGCTTCTTTTGCCTGTCTGCAACTGGCTGGAAAAAAAAGGCGTTAGCCGAATATGGTCGACGTTGTCCGGGCTATTGATCATACTTTCATTAATCGGAGTTTTGATCGGCATAGTTGCCGCGCAGGGAACTTCGCTTGCAGAAGACTGGCCGAGAATGCAGCAAAAAGCAATTGAGATCGGAAAAGATATTCAGGATTATATTCAGACGGAATATGGAGTTTCGATCAGCGAACAGGACGCGTACCTTCAAAAAGGCGTCGATAAGGTTTCAAAATCGGGAGGCGGCAAACTTGGAGGATTTTTCTCAGGCTTTCTCGGAATTTTAACCGGATTTGTCCTTGTGCTGCTCTATTTTTTCTTTCTGATGTGGAAGCGGGAAAAATACGAGGAATTTATTTTAAAGCTGGTGCGCGACGAAAACCGCAAGGAAGTCAAAAAGGAGCTCAATCAGATTACCAAAGTAGCATCTCAATATCTGGTAGGCAGATTGATTTCGATGGCTTTTCTAGCTGTATTTTATATGATAGGCTTCTCGATCGTAGGTTTGCCTAACGGACTGTTGGTTGCATTGGTCGCTGTCATTCCGACGATTATTCCATATGTCGGTGCGTTTGTCGGCGGATTTTTTCCGCTGGCGATCGCTATTATTGGAGGCACGCCCGACATGATTTGGCCTGTCGCAGCAATATTGATCGTGGCGCAGGTCATCGACAACAACATCATCGAACCTTTGGCAGAGGGCGAAAGCCTGCATATAAGTCCGATCTTTACCATTGTGGCCATTGTACTGGGCGAATGGTTATGGGGTGTTGCCGGAATGATCCTATTCATACCGATGTTTGCAATCCTAAAAATCGTTTGCGATCATATCCCATCGCTGCATCCGTTCAGCTATTTATTGAACAATGAGCTTCCCGAACCCAAGTGGATGAAAAAAATCAAGAATCTCTTTAAAAAGAAAAAATCCTGATTTCTCAGGATTTGCTCTCTAGTTTGGTCGTTTTTCCGACGGTCAGGTAAATGTGGCTGTTTGGATAGACAAATTCAATTTTTGTTTTGGCTTTATTGATCCTCATTTCCACCTGCCCTTTTTCATTGTGAAGAATGTACATTGTAAGATCCGGATCTGAATCCGATACGCTTGTGTGAACAATTTTGTACTTCAGTTTCATGTCGGTAAAAAAGAAAACTACATCTTTTTTCGCCTCATCCAGAAATACCCAGGAATATTCATTTCCTGAAATGTCACATTGCCCCTTTTTGATGGGCAGTTCGTCCACGCAATACTTCTGGACATTAAACACCTGTTCTTGTGCGAAAGCGCCGCATGAAATCAGCAGCATAAGGATCAATTTTTTCATTGCATAAAATTTTGGCGCGCATTTACAAGTTGCGCGCCAAATGTGGCTGATAGTCGAAAAAGATTGGAAATTAAACTGTAGACTTTTAGAAATTAGAAAATTAGAGTTAAGTCTGGAGATTAAATTTAACCAATTAAACGCATTCTATCTAAGTTTTATCAGCATAAAGCAGATGTGCCAAACGGTTATCGCGTTTATAAATGTCTTCAAAAAATGCCACGTTTCCGTTTTCATCGGCTACAGCAGTGAAATACGCGATATAAACCGGGATTTTACGCTTTAAAGCATATTGTTGTTCAGTATCGGATTTCATTGCGGCATCGATTTTTTGCGAATCCCAGTTCGAATCGTCTTTCAAAAGCATTACGGCAAGGTCGCGAGCTTTCTGAACCCGAACACAGCCATGGCTTAACGCGCGGTCTTCTTTTTTGAACAGCGATTTCGCAGGCGTGTCGTGCAAATAAATGTTATTTGAATTCGGGAACATGAATTTCACGCGCCCGAGGGAATTCTCATCACATGGCTTCTGACGGATGTTTTCACCATTCCATTCCATATTATGCTTTTCGAGATAGTTCGGATCTTTTTCGATTGCAGGCAGGATTTCCTCATCCCTGATGCTTCTTGGGATGTTCCAATACGGACTAAAGACGAGGTAACTCATTTTTCCGCTGAATACCACTGTTTTTGTGGCTTCTTCGCCAACGATGACACGCGATTGCAACGCGGTTTTTCCATCCTTGACATAATGCATGCTGTAGGCCGGAATGTTAACACCGATATATTCTGTTAGATTGTCAATACGATCGGGAAGCCAGCGGCAGCGCTCCATATTTACAATAATGGTTTGGATTCGCTGGTCGACGGGAACATTTAAAGCCGTGATCATTTCCGGTCCGACGATCGCGTCCTGATTTAATCCGTTTCGTCCTTGGTATGCTTTTACGGCTTCCGCAAGATCATTGTCAAAAACGGTACTTCCGTTGTCTGAACCAAATTCCCCGCTTATTGCAAGGCGTTTTCGCAATTGTGCAACTGCGGGATAGTTGTCGCCCGGCTTAAGGGATTTGACTCCTTCCGGCAAATTCACTGTTCCCCATCCGCCGCGTTTACTGATCTCGCGATAGCGTTGCAATCCTTTTCGAAGATTGTAATACATTGTCGGATTCTCATCTTCATCCTTTTTCAGTTTGTCCGGATCCTGCATCAGCTCGTCAAGATAATTGACCAATCCGACACGCTCACGTGGCAGGAACCAACCGGTCTTTTTACTCGTATTCGGGTCAAGGCCGGCATAAACTTTTTTAGCGTAAAAAAAGTACATCGCACTGATCAGCAGTTCATTTTCAAGTTTCGGGCGTTTGCTGTCTCGTTCAAAAAGCTCTTCGTATTTCTCTTTATATGGAAGCGGAACGGGAACGCCTTCAGCACCGATCTGCCGGGCACGGTTATATAAAACGTCCGAGAACTCATTTCGGCCTTCGTCGTCGTACCATACATATTTATATTGGTGCTTGCGATAAAGTGCCGCGATGTCTTTCTCGTACTCTTTAAAGTTTGGATGCTGTTGAAAAAATCCGGCGAATTGGGTACTGTCGATCGGAAATTTTCCTTGTGTGTTGGCTACTTCTTTTTTCTTACATGATGTCATGAGCAGAAAAGCCAATAGAATGCTTGGGGCAAGCTTGATAAAATTCATAGAACTTTTTATTTACAATTTAAGCAGTATCAAAATAGCATTGACTTAAAGAAACTATAATATTATTCTGACGCATGTAATTTGGATTTCAGGGTTTTAAGTTCATTTTTTAACTCAATAAACATATCTGTTATGTTAAGTTCCTGAATCGCGTCGGCTTCCCTGGTTGCAATGCTGCAGGCATATTCCCATATTTCGAGAACATCGGAGACTTTAATTTTATACGGCGGATAAAACGAATTGTCCGAATGCAGCATTAATTCATTTCTGCCATTTTTATTCAATCTCTTATATACGATCCCTTCGCTCTTGGTCAGCAGGATATACGTTTTTCCATCCATGACATCGCCGAGGCGTTCGATGTACTTTCCGACAACAAACGAACCTTCTTTATGCGGAGGCATTGAGTCGCCTGCAACAGGGAATGCGCGAAATTTACCGTTCTTCAAAAATGGCAGCGAAATGTGCTGGAGGCTTTCGATGAATTCCGGGTCGGAATATCCTGTGAGATATCCGGCGCGTGCTTTCTGGGGAATTATCTCAATTATATTTTCTCCCTGCGTATCGACGGTAATCGGAAGCAAAATGCGATTGTCTTCAAGTTTGATCAATTCATCAAGCGGGGTTTTTCGTAAATCCACCGACAATAACAAATCGATGCTTACATGAAATAAATGCGAAATCCTTAACATCAGTTCCAGCGGCGGTTCCGATTTGCCTTCTTCATAACGCTGCCATCTCGGGCGGGCAATTATCAATTTTTCCGCAACACGCTCCTGAGTGTAATTGTTCTGGAGCCGAAGGTATCTAAGGTTTTCGGACAATGTGGACATCTTGATATAATTTATATCAGCAAATATAATTATTCTGATATAATTTGTATCTAATTTTGAAAAAAGAAAATGGAGGAGATTATGAAAACAGACAAAAGACAAAAGACGAAAGACGAAAGACGAAAGAGGAAGACAAGAGAACGAAACAAGACGCAAAGATTGGATCAGGCAAACCAAAAAAGTTTAAAAAAATGCAATCGATAGTCCATATAGATCTTGACACCTTTTTCGTATCATGTGAAAGGCTGTCCAATTCAAAACTTGACGGAATTCCATTGATTGTCGGCGGTGGCGACCGTGGCGTTGTGGCATCATGCTCATATGAAGCGCGAAAGTTTGGCGTACGTTCGGCCATGCCGATAAAGATGGCGCTGCGGCTTTGTCCGAATGCCAAAGTTATCAAAGGCGACATGGAATTATACTCGCGAAAATCGAGGGAAGTCACCGAAATCATCAGTGAAAAAGCCCCGGTCATGGAGAAAGCGAGCATTGATGAGTTTTATCTCGACATCACGGGCATGGATAAATATTTCGGCTGTTTGAAATGGACGGATGAATTAAGCCGGACGATCACAAAAGAAACCGGGCTTCCGATAAGTTTTGCGCTGTCTGTAAATAAAACAGTATCCAAGATCGGCACGGGTGAAGCCAAGCCTGTAGGAAAACTTTATATTCCGCCCGAGCGCGTACGTTCTTTTCTCGATCCGCTGTCGGTGCAAAAGATCCCGATGGTTGGCGATGTGACTTTCCGATTGCTGTCGCGAGTCGGAATCCGCGTGATCCGTACGCTGGCCGACATGCCGCCGGAAACACTGCAGGCTTTGCTTGGAAAGAACGGCATTGAGCTTTGGAAGAAGGCCAATGGAATTGATAATACGCCCGTCGAACCATATTCTGAACGGAAATCTTTGTCATCAGAACATACTTTTAATGAAGACACTATTGATATTCCGATGCTTAAATCGATGCTGATCGGAATGGTTGAACAGTTGTGTTTCCAGCTTCGCAAAGAACAATGGCTGACATCGACGGTTACGGTAAAGATCCGTTATGCAAATTTTGATACCGAAACCAAGCAACATCGGATTCCTTATACTTCGTGCGATCACGTTTTGATCCGGCATGTGCTCGGACTGTTCGAATCCTTATATCACAGAAGGATGCGATTGAGGCTTATCGGAATCAGGTTCAGCGGATTGGTACGCGGAACTTATCAGATCAATATGTTTGAAGATACGGTGGAAATGATGTCACTTTACCAGGCAATGGATAAGATCAAGAAAA
>CBDUBJ010000079.1:0-9847 GCA_965365355.1 uncultured bacterium | reverse complement strand
AGCTTACATCGATGCATTTCTACGCATGGCAGTCCGGACTGAAAACCGGAATGTATTACCTGCGCACGAAATCTGCTGTCGATGCGATCAAATTCACATTGAACAACGATAAGAAAGCGCAGCCTGCTGCGGCACTTGAAGAAGTTGCCGCCATCAAACAGCCAGTTGCGGCACCGGCGATGGAAGTCCAGGCTATCGAAGCCGACGAGTTCCGCGCGATGCTCGAAAGGTCGCGCAATGCCGAACCGGATGACTGCGAAATGTGCGGTTCATAAGTAATCCCTACTTTGCAAACAGCTGTCGATTTCGATAGCTGTTTGTTTTTATTACTACTTCAAATTGATCAGTTCGTTAATCCTAATTCTTCGGTTTAATGGAAGAGATTGAGTTAAGGAAGCAGATGAATGATGATCAACGAATGATGAATGATGAAGTTTCGAATAATCGAAAATCGAACAATGGAACATCATTTTATAAAAGTAACTTCGCATCTTAGCGCCTTCGTGGCAAAACACATGTCAAAAGAAAAGAAAAACCTCCATACCGGAATCATCGAAAAAGATGAAAGAGGAAATTACCACTGTGGTGAATTCCTACTCGATTACCGTCATACAGAATCTAAATTCAAAGTCGGCGACAAAATATACATTAAATCCGCCATCGCCAACCCAAGTGATGCCAGCCGCGAACAATATCCAATGAAAACGAAAGATTTCTTTTTATCGGATTCAAACCCTGCGCCTCAAACCCTGAACCCTGCACGATGAATTGGGAACAACTTCTTTCACTGCGCCGCCAGGGTGACAAAGGTAAACGCCTCCGAAAAGAACAGGACGACACGCGTCTTGGTTTTGAAGTCGATTACGACCGCATCATCTTTTCATCGGCTTTCCGAAGCCTTCAGGATAAAACGCAGGTCATTCCATTATCCAAAACCGATTTTGTCCATACACGTCTCACGCACAGCCTTGAAGTTTCTGTTGTCGGGCGTTCGCTCGGGCGGTTGGTCGGAAAGGAAATCATCAAAAAGTATCCGCACCTGAAAGAGATTCATGGTTTCCACATGAACGATTTCGGAGCCATCGTCGCGGCCGCAGCATTATCGCACGATATCGGAAATCCGCCGTTCGGGCATTCCGGCGAAAAAGCCATCGGGGAATATTTCAGCATCGGAAAAGGAAGTAAATTTAAAGATCAGTTATCGAAAAGAGAATGGCAGGACCTGATCGATTTTGAAGGAAATGCAAACGGTTTCTCAGTGCTGACAGCCACAAGGCCGGGCAACGAAGGCGGACTCAGGATTTCATACGCAACATTGGGAGCTTTTATCAAATATCCGAAAGAAAGCCTGCCAAAAAAGCCTACAAAAAATATTGCCGATAAGAAATATGGTTTTTTCCAATCTGATAAAGAATTCTTTCAGGAGGTCGCATCCGAACTTGGGCTGATCTCAAATAAATCGGGCGATGACATCGGCTACGAACGTCATCCGCTTGCGTATCTTGTTGAAGCCGCAGATGACATCTGTTATACGATCATCGATTTTGAAGACGGAATCAACCTCGGACTCGTATCAGAAGATTATGCTTTGGAATATCTGATTAAACTTGTTCAGGATACCATCGATTCTGCGAAATACAATTCACTGACGACGAAAGAAGACAGGATCAGTTACCTGCGCGCGCTCGCCATCGGGAGTTTGATAAATGACGCGGTAAGAATATTTGTCGACAACGAAACTTTGATCCTCGATGGCAAATTCCCGTATGCGCTTATGGACAAATCCAAGTACAAAGCGCAGATGGACGACATCATAAAATTGAGCGTCAAAAACATTTACCAAAGCCGCGAAGTTATAGAGAAAGAACTTGCGGGATATCAGATCATCCAGACGCTGCTCGATAAGTTTATTACAGCTTACAATAACAATGCGGAGAACAACTGCTCAAATTATGACAAACTGCTGATCAGGTTGCTGCCCGAAAAATTCATCCGCGAGAAAGAAACATTGTACGATAGGTTGCTGCACATCTGCCATTTTGTATCACTGCTGACGGATGGAAATGCGCTGGAATTGTTTGATATGATCAACGGGAAAAACAAAACGTAGTAATGTAATCGTAAAATCTCCAGTTACAGCATTCGTCAATTAAAATATCCGTTGCATTTTTAGAAATTTACCTGTCGAATCAAAATCAAGGGTCAGCAGGTTCTTTTGAATTTCCCCTGACTGATCTTTAATTTCAAACAAATTTGTCATGCTCCAGGCTTTAATCTCAGGATTGTATGCCATTTTTATTTCCTTCGGAATGAATTCCTGTTCGATACTTAATACACGCTGAACCTTCGAATTTGCGAACACTATCATATCATTGATCTTTTCGACACCGAATTGCCGAAACATTTGCGATTGGCAGATCACGCTGACCTGAAATTCGTGGACGTCTGCGGTGTCGTGGATTTTGCAAGGCTGATCTGTAACCAGCATTCTTCCGTCGGCTAGTTTAAAATCGTTCGTGGTAAGCAGTTCATTAGCTTTAAATTCGGAATGGATTTCCTGAGAATTTGCATAGCATGATATAAGAACGAACAGTAGAAATAATTTTCTCATGTGTAGATTTATAAAGTTGATAATCGGGCAGTTATCTAACGATTCAAATTATTCTTTATTGTTTTTTTAACATTTCTGATCTCACTTCTGATGTTTCGTAATTGTTTTTATGATGCCATCAACATCGATCCCCGCAATTTGCTGAAGCTCGGCAACCGTTCCATGTTGCGGGAATTCATCAGCGATTCCATGCCTTTCAATGCGGACCTGATAATTATTTTTTGACGCGAATTCAGATACGGCACTGCCGAAACCACCATTGATGACACCATCTTCGACCGTGATGATCGTCTCGCAATTCCGCATGACGATATGAAGTAATCCTTCGTCCAGCGGTTTTACAAATGGGAAATGATAATGCGCAGGCAAATTTGACACTATCCGGTCAAGAGCCTGAACAACATTATTACCGATTGTGCCGGTTGATAGAATTGCGATCTGATTTCCATTACGCATTTTTTTCGCAATTCCGATTTTTATCTCCTCAAAAGGCTGCTTCCAATCGACCCGTACGCCACGACCACGCGGATACCTGATAGCAATTGGATGTTTTAAGCTGCCAAGCTGGACGGTATAAAGCAGGTTTCGAAGTTCGACCTCATCGATCGGCGCGACAACGATCATATTTGGAATGCATCTCAGGTAGGCAATGTCGAAAATTCCATGGTGCGTTGCGCCATCTTCCCCGACAAGTCCGCCGCGATCAAGGCAAAAGATCACAGGCAGATTTTGCAAGGCGACATCATGTATCAGTTGATCGTAAGCGCGTTGCAGGAAAGTCGAATAAATGTTGCAATAAACGATCATTCCCTGGGTTGCCATTCCTGCGGCAAGCGTTACGGCGTGCTGCTCGGCAATCCCGACATCAAAGGCACGATCGGGAAATTCTTGCATCATATCCGTCAGCGAACAGCCTGTTGGCATAGCAGGCGTGATTCCGATGATCTTTTCATTTTTCCGTGCAAGCTCAACGAGCGTCAATCCAAATACATCCTGGAATTTGGGCGGAAGGTTTTCCTCTTTTTTTGAGATCAATTCGCCTGTGAGCTTATCAAATTTTCCGGGAGCGTGATATTTTACCTGATTTTGTTCAGCTTGTCGCAGGCCTTTTCCTTTGGTAGTGATGACATGAAGGAATTTAGGTCCGCGGATACTTTTAAGACGATTCAGTTCGCTGATCAACAATGGCAGATCATGCCCATCTATCGGGCCTGAATAATCAAAGTTCAATGATTTGATGATGTTATTCTGCCTTGGATTCTTTCCCTCTTTTACGGCTGTCAGATAATTTTTCAACGCACCGACGCTCGGATCGATACCGATGGCATTGTCGTTTAAGATGACAAGCAGATTTGCATCGGTAACTCCTGCGTGGTTCAAGCCTTCGAAAGCCATTCCGGCCGCGATCGATGCGTCGCCGATGACGGCAATATGGTTTTTATCGATGTCGCCCTTGATCTTTGAGGCGATCGCCATGCCAAGCGCCGCCGATATCGAAGTCGACGAATGGCCTGTTCCGAAAGTATCGTATTCGCTTTCCGACATCTTGGGAAATCCCGAAATGCCATTAAGCTGGCGGTTTGTGTCGAATCTTGATTTCCTGCCGGTTAAAATCTTGTGTCCGTAGGCCTGATGGCCGACATCCCAAACCAACAGATCGTTTGGCGTATCGAAAACGTAGTGTAATGCGATCGTAAGTTCTATAACGCCGAGGCTTGCACCGAGATGGCCTTCTTTAACCGAGACGATGTCTATGATGAAATCGCGCAATTCACGCGCAAGCTCAGGAAGTTTCTGCTCATCAAGTTTCCGCAGATCGGACGGCAAATCGATATGATCAAGCAATTTTCCGGACATAAAACAAATGTACGCAGTGAAATTGTATTTTTGATTTATGGATCCGATTTTCACCGATGAATACTTTATGAAAAAAGCGCTGGACGAAGCGCATGCGGCCTATGAAAAAGGTGAAATCCCGATCGGTGCCGTCATCGCGATAGACAACCGTATCATCGCACGAAGCCACAATCTGACCGAAATGCTTACCGATGTCACGGCTCATGCAGAAATGCAGTCGATTACAGCAGCGGCAAATTTTATAGGTGGAAAATATCTCAGGAACTGCACGATTTACGTCACGGTCGAACCTTGCCAGATGTGCGCAGGAGCATTGTACTGGAGCCAAATCTCACGCGTTGTTTATGGCGCGAAAGACAACCAGCGCGGCTACACGTCAATGGGCGGAAGACTGCATCCCAAAACCATTGTGTCATCGGGAGTTATGGAAAATGAATGCACTTCGCTGCTGCTAAAATTCTTTGCCGAACGGAGAAAATAAAAAGAAGAAAATTCTGTTAATATAATCAGAATTTAAGTTCTAAATTTATTTCAGTTTTTCGGGCACCAACTTTTTCCTCAAACTAACAACTTCATTATCGATCAAATGAAAAATCGCGCTGTATTTTTGCTCGCTGCTTTTCTGTGCCTTCTTGTTTCATGCAGCAAATCCGAACGCGAAAATGACTCACAACTTGAGCCGTTTCGCGATTACATCACCAGCTTTTCTTCCGGAACTGTCTCGGCAAATGCCGACATCGTCGTTGGACTCACATTTTCTAAATCAGAATGGAAGCCAAACCAGGAACTGCCTCGGAACCTTATTTCGATCTCTCCGAATGTCGATGGAAAAGTAATCATGCTGCCGAACAATGCGATTGCTTTTCGTCCGACGAGGAAACTTGAGCAGGAAAAAGAATATCATTTCGTGCTACATTTATCGGAAATCATCGATGTTCCCAAAGAACTCGAAGATTTTCATTTCACCGTCAAAACCATTGCACAGGATTTTACAATCATTACGAATGACCTTCAATCATATGATAAGGATACGCAGTTTTTGAATATGACGCTTAGATCGGCGGATAATCTCGATCCCGATATTGCGAAAAAGCTCGTCTCGGCAACGCAGGACGGAAAGCCATTGCCGATCAAGTTTAATGCATCGCCTGATTCACCTGCGAGTTTTCCGTTTGTAATTGATAAGATTGAACGAAAAACTACTGAGAGCCGCGTCGAAATCAAATGGTATGGGAAGGATTTCGATATTGAACGCGAAGGCGTAAGCGAGTTCATCATTCCCGCGCAAAATGTTTTTAAGATCGTACACGTTTCGATTGGCGAAGAAGGAAACCAGTCGCTTCGCATCAATTTTTCCGATCCGCTTCAGAAAGACCAGGATTTTAGCGGACTGATTGCTGTTGGCGGCGCATCGAACCTTCAGTATGCGGTTGACGGTAATCTGCTTAAAGTCTTTTTCGAGCAGCCGATCGAATCGACCGCGTTACTTGAAGTATTTCCGGGAATTACTTCCAATGATGGGTCGAAAATGAGCAAAGGGTATGCAGCCCAGGTAAATTTCAAGCAGATTCGTCCGGAAGTCAGATTTCTGAAAAGTGGAACGATACTTCCGGAATCAAGCAACCTGAAACTTAATTTCCAGGCAGTAAACCTTGGGAAAGTTGACGTTCGGATTTACAGGATCTTCGAAAACAATGTACTGCAGTTTCTTCAGGACAATGAGCTGAACGGAAGTTACGACCTGCGTAAAGTGGCAATGCCGATTGCGAAAAGAACACTCGACCTTACGACGAATAAAATGTCGAATTACAAAAAGTGGAATTCATATTCGCTCGATATGGCGTCGCTGATCAAACCGGAACCGGGAGCGATTTACCGCGTCGAAATGTCATTCCGCAAATCATATTCGATTTATACATGCAGCAATTCGACGGAAGTAAGCGACGATCCCGAAATTATTGAAACTGATGATTCGTCAAGCCTCGATGAATGGGACGATTACGATTATTATGACTATTCATATGACTGGCGTGAGCGTGAAAATCCGTGCAGCAATTCATATTATTCAAACAAGAAGATCTTTACAAATGTGCTTGCCACAAATCTTGGCGTGATTGCAAAACGCGGCGAAAACGGGACATATTTTTTTGCTGTAAGCGATATTACCACTACCGAAGCCGTGTCCGCTGCCAGCATCGAATTGTATACTTTCCAAAGGCAGAAGATCTCTTCGGCAAAAACCGACGAAAACGGCACAACTATATTTGAAACGGATAAGAAGGCTTTCTTTGCAATCGTCAAAAAGGATAACAATACGACATATGTCAAACTCGATGACGGCAATTCGCAATCACTTAGCAACTTTAATGTCGAAGGCGGCGAAGTCCTCCAAAAAGGACTAAAAGGATATATCTATGGCGAACGCGGCGTCTGGCGGCCGGGCGACAATATTTATCTTTCGTTTATATTAAATGACAAAGCGTCGAAACTGCCGAAAATGCATCCGGTAAAAATTCGGGTCACCGATCCAAACGGGAAAATTGTTTATCAGGCGGTTGAGTCACAATCGGAGCACAATCATTACAAATTCCCGTTTAAAATATCGCCTGACGCTGCTACCGGAAATTATGAGGCAGTTGTTTCTGTCGGCGGTGCAAAATTTTACAAAAGCCTCAAAGTTGAAACGATCAAACCCAACAGGTTAAAGATCCGAAACGGGTTTGCGAATACCACTATTTATGGATCACGGCCGACCGAAGCTGATGTTTCTGTTGCATGGCTTCATGGCGCTGTTGCGAAAAATCTTAAGATTGAGGTCCAGGCGAAATTCATGAGTTCGGAAACCACTTTTAAAAATTATCCTAACTATGCTTTTGATGATCCGGCAAGAAGTTTTTCCGGTGAAGAAATCAATATTTTCAGCGGAAATGTTGATGAAAACGGAACGGCTCGAATCAAACTTGAGCCTTCGCTCCAATCGCAGGCACCGGGAATGCTGAAAGCTGCTTTTATCACGAAAGCTTATGAAACCGGTGGTGATTTCTCGACTGATGTTGTAACGGCAACCTATTCGCCATACGGAACGTACATCGGAATTAAATCTCCGGATCCAAACAAATACGGAATGCTGGAAACCGGTCAGGCGAACAAGTTTGAAGTTGTTTCTGTTGACGATACGGGACGACCGAAATCCGTACGCAATCTTCAGGTAAAGGTTTACAAAGTGCAATGGCGCTGGTGGTGGGACGCGTCGGATGATGATCTGTCGAGCTACAATTCGTCGACATCTACAACACCATATTATGAAACAACAATAAACACCAATGCTTCCGGCCGCGGGCAATTTTCATTTACTGCCGATGAAAATGATTGGGGAAGATATTTGGTCCGAGTTTATGATCCACAGGGCGGACATGCAACCGGGCAGACCATTTCCATCGATTGGCCATCATGGTCGGGCAAAATCCGCAACATGAGCGGCGATCAGGCCAAGATGCTGATCTTTACTTCGGATAGAGAAAAGTACAACGTCGGAGAAAATGCGACGGTGTCTTTTCCGTCGAGTTCGGGAAGCCGTGCTTTGGTATCGATTGAAAACGGGTCGACAGTTTTAAAAACAATCTGGGCAAACACAAAAGATGGCGAAACGCAAGTGAAAATTCCCGTTACCCCGGATATGGCGCCAAACGTCTACGTTCATATCACATTACTGCAACCGCACGCAACAACTCAAAACGACTCTCCGATCAGGCTTTATGGCATTATTCCAATTGAAGTCATAGATAAGAATACGGTATTGCAGCCGCTAATATCGATGCCTGAAGTTTTAAAACCTGAACAGAAAACTACTATAAAAGTCAGTGAGAAAACCGGAAAAGCAATGACGTATACAATCGCGATGGTCGATGATGGCTTGCTTGACCTTACAAGATTTAAAACACCAAATGCGTGGGACAGCTTTTTCTCACGTGAAGCTTTAGGCGTAAAAACATGGGATGTTTACGATGAAGTCATCGGCGCTTATGGCGGACGTATCAATCAGGTTTTCAGCATCGGTGGCGACGCGGAACTTGGCGGCGGAAAAGCCAAAAAGGCGGATCGTTTCAAGCCTGTTGTAATTTTCATCGGACCTTTTACACTTGCCGCGGGGCAATCTAAGTCACATGTCGTGACATTGCCTAAATACGTAGGATCGGTGCGGACAATGGTAGTCGCCGCTAATTCGGACGGTGCGTATGGCAGTGTCGAAAAGACAACGCCGGTCAGGAGTCCGCTGATGGTTTTGGCGTCATTGCCGCGAAAAATCACGCCGGGCGAAAAAGTCATATTGCCCGTGACGGTCTTCGCGATGGAAAAACACGTGAAAAATGTACAGCTTCAGGTAAAAACAAATAAGGGGTTTAAACTAATGGGTGCCTCATCGCAGAATTTGTCGTTCGCAAAGCCTGACGAGCAAATGGCTTATTTTGAACTCGAAGCTGCGGATATGCTCGGAATCGGGAAAGTGTCGGTTCTTGCTTCTTCAGGAAATGAAAAAGCAGGCTACGATGTGGAAATGGATGTTGTAAATCCAAATCCGATCACACAGGATTATAAGGAAGTGATACTCGATCCTGGGAAATCGTCCACATTATCGTGGCAGTCATTTGGAATCGCGGGCAGCAATACGGCGAAACTCGAGCTATCGTCGTTCCCTTCGATTGACTTTAACCGCAGGCTTGCATACCTGATCCAGTATCCGCACGGATGCGTCGAACAAACCACATCCGGCGTTTTCCCGCAATTGTACCTTACCGACATTGCCGACGTAGATGCCGCACGAAAGCAAAGCATTCAGCGGAACGTCAATGCCGGAATTCAAAGCCTTTCAAAATATCAAATGTCGAATGGCGGATTTGCGTATTGGCCGGGCCAGCCTTCGCCTGACGACTGGGGAACAACGTACGCCGGGCATTTCCTGATCGAAGCCGAGAAAAAAGGTTACGCGCTTCCAGCAAATATGAAAAAGTCATGGATATCATATCAGAAAAAAGCTGCCAGACAGTGGCGGTATTATGAAGCGTATCGCAACGATTTCCCGCAGGCTTACAGACTTTATACACTTGCGCTCGCAGGGTCGGCCGATCTTGCATCGATGAACAGGCTTCGCGAAACGGTAGGATTATCGAATGAATCGAAATTAAGGCTGGCGGCGGCTTATATTTTGGCCGGACAAAAAAACGCAGGGCAGCAGCTTTTCGCCCAAAGCAGAATCGAGGAAGAGCCGGACCCGTTTGATTACTATTATTATGGTTCACCAGACCGCAACCGCGCGATGGCATTGGAAACACTAACATTGCTTGGCAGGAAATCCGAGGCGTTCAAGCTTGCGGTAAAACT
>CBDUBJ010000078.1:0-9997 GCA_965365355.1 uncultured bacterium | reverse complement strand
CAGTTAACAGCTAACAGTTAACAGCTAGCAGCTAATAGCTGACAGCATTTAAAATATATTCAAAATTTAAAATTCAAAATAATGAAAGTTACCATTGTCGGTGCCGGAAACGTTGGCGCTACGTGCGCGGATGTCATCGCGTACAGGGGAATTGCATCTGAAATAGTTTTACTTGATATTAAGGAAGGTTTTGCAGAAGGCAAGGCAATGGATATTTCCCAGTGTGCGGCCAACTCAGGCTGGAACACGCGCGTTTCAGGCGTTACGAACGATTACGCTGCCACTGCAAACAGCGATGTGGTCGTCATCACATCGGGAATTCCGCGCAAACCGGGAATGACTCGCGAAGAACTCATCGGTATCAATGCCGGAATTGTAAAGGGTGTGGCTGAAAATGTACTGAAACACTCTCCCGAAGCGATCATCGTCGTGGTGTCGAACCCGATGGATACGATGACATATCTGACATTAAAAGCCACAGGCCTTCCGAAAAACCGCATCATCGGAATGGGCGGCGCACTCGACAGTTCGCGTTTCAAATATTATTTATCGAACGCGCTCGACAAACCGATCGGCGACATTTCTGCGATGGTGATTGGCGGACATGGCGATACAACGATGATCCCGCTTACGAGGCTTGCATCATACAATGGAATTCCGGTTTCTGAATTTTTACCGCAGGATAAACTCGACAAAGTTTCTGCCGACACAATGGTCGGAGGCGCAACGCTTACAGGATTGCTGGGAACATCCGCATGGTATGCTCCGGGCGCTTCGGTAGCTTATCTTGTAGACAGCATCTTAAACGATCAGAAGAAAATGATCGCATGTTCGGTTATGCTCGACGGCGAATACGGCCAACGCGATATTTGCATGGGCGTTCCTTGTATTATCGGTAAAAACGGACTTGAAGAAATCGTAACGATAAACCTGAATGATGCGGAAAAAGCGCTGTTTGCAAAAAGTGCGGATGCTGTTCGCGCAATGAACGGTGATCTGAAATCGGTGCTCGCTTAAATATAATGATAAAATTTAATGAAGGCTGCATGATTGCAGTCTTTTTTTTGAGATAAAACCAAATAAAATTGGTTAATCATATCGTTAATTATATATTTGCACGTTTCAAAAAAAATGTGATATTGCCGGCGGTTTATCTGATTTTCTCGGCTTTTTTAAACATTTGATTTTCAAAATATTACCATTACAAACAAAACCAGGGGAATAATTAATTTAAGTAATAATGCAGAACAGGGGACTAGTTAAATTCTTTGCAATTCTATTTGCATTGGTGTGTATTTATCAACTTTCATTCACTTTCGTGGCTCAGGACATCGAGAGCGATGCAAAGGAATATGCCAAAGGTGATTCGCAAAAAGAGGTAAAGTACCTCGACTCGATTGGCAAAGAGAAAGTTTTTAATCTGGGTTTCACCGATTTCACTTACAACGAAGTCAAAGATAAAAAGATCAATAAAGGACTTGACCTTGAAGGTGGTATCAACGTAATTCTTGAGATTTCGGTAAAGGACATCATCAAAGGACTTGCAAACAACACCAACAACCCCGTTTTCAATAAATCACTTGCCGACGCGACAAAAAATCGTGAAGGCAACCAGGATTATATCGACGCCTTCTTTGAGGCATTCGAGCAAAATTCAAACGGCACCGTAAAACTTGCTTCTCCTGAAGTATTTTCCAATAAGATCGTAGGAGATGAAGTCAATTTCCGGATGTCAGATGATGATGTGGAGAAAGTGATTCGCCGAAAAGTAAAAGAGTCGATTGAATCGGCGTTCGAAGTGCTTCGCAAGCGTATCGATAAATTCGGTGTTACACAGCCAAATATCCAGAAATTGGGCGAGTCGGGCAGGATCCTTGTCGAACTTCCTGGTGCCAAGGATGTCGACAGGATCAAAAAATTACTTCAAAGCACTGCCCAGCTTGAGTTCTGGGAAACATATAAGATCGACGACCTTGGTAATTTCCTGCTTGCTGCCAACGAAGCTTTAAAATCTACCGAAAAAGCAACTGTTGAAACAAAGGAAACTGCTGCAACAGGTATCGATTCATTGCTTACTGATAAAACTGCCGATTCTGCCGCAGTTCAAAAAGGCAACAATCCTTTGCTTGATAAACTTATTGCGCAAGGCGGCGGGCCCGTACTTGCTGTTGTAGCGCCAAAAGATACGGCTGCTATCATGGGCTATTTGAAGCGTGCTGATATCAAAAATCTTCTTCCTGCCGACAAGCGTTACGCGAAATTTGTTTGGGGTAAGCCAACAACCACAACACTTGAAAAGGGCGGCGATGTTGAAGCCGTTGAACTTTATGCGCTAAAAGGCAACCGCGACAACCGTGCTGCAATGAGTGGCGGCGTTGTAACCGACGCGCGTGATTCATTTGACCAGCTTGGAAAACCATCTGTTACAATGCAGATGAACGGAGCCGGAGCTCGTGCTTGGGAAGAACTTACCGGAAAAGCATTTACTGAAAAAGGATACATCGCAATCGTGCTCGATGACATTGTTTACTCGGCGCCGGGCGTGTCAAGCGGACCGATCTCAGGCGGGCGTTCGGAGATCTCAGGTGTATTCGATATAACTGAAACAAAAGATTTAGCAAACGTTCTTCGTGCAGGTAAACTTCCTGCTGCGGCGGAGATCGTTCAGTCGGAAGTTGTTGGTCCGTCACTCGGACAGGAAGCTATCGACAACGGAACAAACTCAGCCATTATCGGATTGCTTTTGGTTTCGCTATGGATGGTCGTTTACTACGGAAAATCAGGCTGGTTTGCAAACATCGCGCTTGCAATCAACTTATTGTTCCTGTTTGGATTCCTTGCAAGTTTAGGCGCTGTACTTACATTGCCGGGTATCGCGGGTATCGTTCTGACAATGGGAACTGCTGTCGATGCGAATATCATCATCTATGAACGTGCAAAAGAAGAACTGCGTCAGGGCAGATCGCTCGAAGAGGCAATAAAGGCATCATATAGCTGGAAAGGCGCAATGCGTTCAATCGTCGATGCAAACGTAACGCACGTACTTACAGGAGCGGTGCTATTCATTTTCGGTACAGGCCCCATCCAGGGATTTGCAACCACATTGCTTATCGGTATTGTAACATCTTTGTTCACATCGATCTTTATCTCGAGGATATTGTTGGATTGGAGCGTTGCCCGCGGGCATAAGCTTACGTTCACGACGGCGATGTCGAAAAACTGGTTTACGAACTTCCACTATGATTTCCTTGGGGTTAAAAAATATACATACGCATTTTCAGCGTTTGTCGTCATCATCAGCCTCGTCGGATTGCTCACGAACGGTTTGAACCAGGGTGTTGATTTTGTCGGAGGCCGTACTTTTCAGGTGAAATTTGAAAAGCCGGTAAATCCGGAGCAGATCCGCTCGGAACTTGCCGCAGTGATGGAAAGTGCTGAGGCAAAACAATTCGGTACGCCGGACCAGCTTAAGATCACGACCAAATATAAGATTGAAGAAAGCGGATTGGTAGCGGATCAGGAAGTGAACAAACTGATGTATGAAACGCTTAAAAAGCATTACAGCACAAATCAGACATATGAGCAGTTCGTAAATATTTATGACGGCAAAAAGCTTGGTATCCTTTCCGCATCGAAAGTCACGGGAACCGTTTCTGACGATATTAAGACGAACTCATATTGGGCAGTACTTGGTGCAATGGCGATCGTGTTCTTATATCTGATGCTTTCATTCAGGAAATGGCAGTACAGCCTTGGTGCGATCGCTGCAATTGCACACGATGTTATTTTCGTACTTGGAATCTATTCATGGCTGTGGCCTTACATGCCGTTCGGAATGGAAATCGACCAGCATTTCATTGCGGCGATCCTGACGGTTATTGGGTACTCGATGAACGATACGGTAATTGTATTCGACAGGGTACGCGAATATCTTGGCGGACGTTTGAAAGGAAACTTCAAGCATATCGTAAACGAGTCGGTAAATTCAACCATGTCACGTACGATCAATACATCGCTAACAATGATTATGGTGTTATTGATCATGTTCATCTTCGGTGGTGAATCGATCCGCGGATTTATCTTCGCGATGCTCGTAGGTATCGTTGTCGGAACGTACTCGTCATTGTTCATTGCGACGCCAGTTCTTGTAGATACAATTCCTGCATCAGAGCACAAGCGTATTGAAGATCTTCATAATTTACCCGAAGCATAATCAGTTCGGAAAATGACATAAGCGCGGTTTTGGCCGCGCTTTTTTTTTGGCTTTAATGGACGTGCTTTTAAGTGGAAATTACCGCGAAGGCGCAAAGGCGTAAGTAAATAGTTGTTTTGTAGTGAAGTTGTGAAAATGGTAAAATCTGATTTCGGATCATAAATTAGATACTTCGTACGTATAGCACCCACTTCAAATTGACAGTTATCAATTTCATTACCTCTCTGCGCCTTCGCGCCTTTGCGAGAGATTTCGGGTTACTGCAATTAAATCTTGAACACTAACGGTCTTGCAAAAAGTATCGAAGCTTCGCCAAGTATTCCCGCCAACCGCGTGACGGATGGAAGCGGCAGCCCACAGCCTTGACGAAGGAAAGGCGAGGACTACAGCGGACAGCCGGACGGCGAGGATACGAAGCCGGCACGCCAAAAAAAAACGGGCCAAATAGCCCGTCTAAAATTTCAAATATATTCTTAATCAACGTCGATTGGCTTTTCGGCATTAAAGATCAGATATAGCCCGACCATGATAAACGGAATGCTCAGCCATTGTCCGGTTGAGAACAGCCCGAGCGAACTTTCGAAACCGCCCTGGCTTTCCTTGACGTACTCTACGCCAAAACGCACAGCCCAAAGCAAGACGAGGAACACACCGAAAAGGAAACCGCGGTTCTCACGGAAATTCGTGCGCCAGTAAAGGAAAAAAAGCACCGCAAAGACCATTACATATGCGGCAGCTTCATATAATTGCGCCGGATGCTTTGCCGGAACCTGCTCGAGCAATGACTGAAACTGCGGATTGGTCGATATTTCGTGATAAGCTTGTTTGGAATCCGGGATACGCGTCGCATCAGATGCCTCGCGCGCAGAAAAGTGATCACGTACGAATTTTATTCCCATGCCTGAATTCGTAGGATGACCAACGATTTCGGAGTTGAAGAAATTCCCGATCCGGACGAATATCGCACCGCACGCAACCGGAATGACTACACGGTCCAAAACCCATAAAAATGAGCGCTTCATGATGTGCTTGCTGAAAAAATACATCGCAATGATGATCCCGACCGCCGCACCGTGGCTTGCTAAACCTTGAAAACCGGTGAATTCGAAAGTAGGGCTGAACCTGAACGGAAGCAATATCTCTGCAGGATGATTCCTGAAATATTCCCAATCGTAAAAAAATACGTGTCCGAGACGGGCGCCGAGAAGTGTCGCAAGTACTGTCCAAATGAACAGCGAATCCAGCTTTTCGATAGGCTCATTCTCATTGTCGAAAATTTTCTTCATGATATACCAGCCGATGCCGAAAGCCAGCACGAACATCAGGCTGTAATAGCGGATGACAAAAAAACCGAGATCGATTCCTTCCGATGGATTCCAGACAAATTGTAGGGGTAAAGTCATTTTCATAGGTTGTTTGGGGTAAATATAAATAAAATACTACAAGATTTGGGTTACTTGTTCTTAAGGTGTTTGGGTACGGGGTCGTATCCGCTGCCGCCCCAGGGATGGCATCGCAAAATACGCTTTACGCCAAGATATCCGCCAACGAAAAGTCCGTGTGTTCGCAAAGCGTCAAGCATGTAATAGGAACATGTGGGCTCGAAACGGCACGCAGAAGGTGTGAATGGCGAGATTGCGACCTGATAAAACCTCACCAAAAACACAAGCGGAAAGATGAGGATCTTTTTAAGCATGCTAATATGTAAAAGTAGTTCCTTCCTTGCCGTCCTTCAGTTCGATGCCGAGGTTTGTAAGCTGTTCCCGGATGTGGTCCGACATCGCAAAATCCTTGTTTGCGCGCGCCTTGTTGCGCATGTCGATCAGCATGCCGATAACGCCATCCAATTTTTCACTTTGCGCGTCGGCAGCATCGCCTTTTTCAAGTCCGAGCACATCAAATGCAAACGCATGCATCGATTCGCGGAATTTTTTCAGGTCGTCTTCAGAGAACGATTCTTTGTTTTCGCGAAGCAAATTCACATATCGGACACCTTCAAAAAGCTGCGCGATCAGGATCGGACAGTTAAAATCGTCGTTCATCGCATCGTAGCAGCTTTGCAGCCACGCGGAAATATCTATCGTTGAAGTATTTTGTGCGGCAATCGAATCCAGACCCTCAATGGCTTCCATCAAACGGTCAAAACCTTTTTCCGCCGCGATAAGTGCGTCGTTCGAGAAGTCTAAAATGCTGCGATAATGCGCCTGGAGCATAAAAAATCTGGCAACACCCGGAGCGAAAGCTTTGCTTAAAACAGGATTTCCGCCTGTATAGATTTCGCCGGGGAGAATAAAATTACCCGTCGATTTCGCCATTTTCTTTCCATTGAGAGTCAGCATGTTTGCATGCATCCAGAAGTTTACGGGCGACTGGCCGGTCGATGCTTCGTTCTGCGCGATTTCACATTCGTGATGCGGGAATTTCAAGTCCATTCCGCCGCCATGTATATCGAAATGGTTGCCTAAATATTTTGTGCTCATTGCCGTACATTCGAGATGCCAGCCCGGGAATCCGTCGCTCCACGGTGAGGGCCATCTCATGATGTGCTGCGGCTCGGCTTTCTTCCAAAGCGCAAAATCCTGCGGGTTCCGTTTGTCTGACTGGCCGTCGAGATCGCGCGAATTGTGCAGCATTTCTTCGATGTTGCGGCCGCTGAGCTTGCCGTAATGATTGGTTTCGTTGAATTTTACGACATCAAAATAGACCGATCCGTTGGCTTCATAAGCGAACCCGTTCTCGATGATCTTTTTGATGATCTCTATCTGCTCAACAATATGTCCCGTTGCCGTGGGCTCGATGCTCGGCGGCAGGAAATTATAGGTGCGAAGGACATCGTGGAAATCAACGGTATATCGCTGCACGATTTCCATCGGCTCAAGCATTTCAAGCCGCGCCTTTTTCGAGATGCGGTCTTCGCCTTCATCGGCATCGTTTTCCAAATGCCCGGCGTCGGTGATATTGCGCACATAACGCACTTTATATCCCAAATGGAGAAGATAACGGAATACCACGTCAAACGACATGAATGTCCGGACGTTCCCCAAATGCACGTTACTGTAAACTGTCGGGCCGCAAACATACATGCCCACATTGCCTTCATGCAAAGGGACGAAAGTTTCTTTTTCGCCCGAAAGCGAGTTGTAAATGCGGATCGTCTGCTGTTTGTAAAGAGGCATTGTTCTGTTTTTTATGCAGCTTTTCCGGCTATCCGCTGTATCTTTTTTGTTCCATCGCTATCGCTCTGGCGCCAAAAAAGGATGCCGCTGCTATCCGGGCTGGCCTTTCGGGAAAATCTTGCTAAAATCGGGTATTGAGCTGAACGTAATTCATGAACTCCTTGCGAACTGCCGGATCTTTAAATTTACCGCCAAATTCAGAGGTCACCGTGCTGCTTTCAGTGTCGCGAATTCCGCGTGAGTTGACGCACAAATGCTTTGCATCGATAACGCACGCCACATCGGGAGTTCCAAGCGCTGCCTGAAGTTCCTGCACGATTTGCATCGTCAGCCGTTCCTGGACCTGCGGGCGTTTTGCATAATACTCGACGATCCGGTTCATTTTTGAAAGGCCAATCACGTTCCCGTTTGAAATATATCCAACATGCGCCTTGCCGATGATCGGAAGCAGGTGATGCTCACAAGTAGAGTAAACCGTGATGTTTTTTTCCACAAGCATTTCTCCATACTGGTAGGGATTTTTGAACGTAGACGGTTTAGGTTTCTTATGCGGGTGCAATCCTCCGAAAATTTCCTTGACGAACATTTTGGCAACCCGGTGCGGCGTTCCTTTGATGCTGTCGTCGGTGAGGTCCATTCCAAGTGTTTGGAGAATATTCTCGACATCGGATGTAATGCGCTCGATTTTCTGGTCGTCGGGCATGTCAAAAGCATCTTGGCGAAGCGGGTTGACCGCGCTTTTGAAAGGGTGTATATTATCGTCGTCGTCGGGGCCTTGCGAATGATTTGTCATTGCTAATAAATTGCATGCGCGCAAAGATAAATAATAATTGTGAAGTACATTTTACCATTGTTAAATTTAAAAATTCTAATTGGCACGGGGATTATTTACTAAATTTATGTAAATTTCGCTCCTTCAAAAAAATGATTGCAATGAAAAGAAATTACCTGTTTATATTCTTCATTTGTCTCTGTATATCAAAGGTTTACAGTCAATCTCCGGATTGTGCCACAGCCGATCCGTTTTGTGCGGGCGGCGGGCTTACTTTTCCCAACGTTGTCAACGGTCCGACTGCCGAACCGGGAAATTACTCCTGCCTGGGAACGCAGCCGAATCCCGCGTGGTTCTATTTGCAGATCAGTGATCCCGGAACGCTGAATTTCCAGATTTCGCAGACCGCGACAAGCGGCGGCGGGATCGATGTGGATTTTATCGCCTGGGGACCATTTCCGGCGCCAACGTGCGGACCCGCGAATTTAGATTCCACTACAGAGATTGCTTGCAGTTATTCAACTGCAGCCGTCGAGAATTTCACGATTACAAATGCACAGGTAGGTGAAGTCTACATGCTTCTGATTACAAACTTTGCCAATGCTGCCGGAACAATCACCCTTAATCAGACAAACCTTCCTCCGGGATGGGATCCTTCAGATCCACCAATTCCGGGTATTGGCAGCACCGACTGTACGATCGTTTGCCCGCTGGTAGTTACGGGCGGCGATTCGCCCCCTTGCCCACAGACGATTTTGACCGCAGTTTTCGATAATGCCTCCGCTCCGACATACCAATGGTACCAGGACGGAAACCTGATTCCGGGCGCGACATCCGACACCTATGTGGCCACCGTACCCGGAGATTATTGCGTAATTGCGAACAGTCCGGGCTGTGCAGAAGATACACAGGCATGTGCCAATGTTCCCGCGCCTGCGCCCGCGCCCATTACCCAGCAGCCGGCGGATCTCACCGAATGCGCTCCGGCACCGGCGATTTTCGACCTTACCCAAAATGATGCGGCATACATGGGATTGGATCCTTTCGACTGGTCCATCAGCTACCACAATACTTTGGCAGATGCCGAAATCGGTGCAAATCCTATTGCCGATCCGGTAAATTATTCGGGCACGGACGGCGAAATCATTTACATCAGCATTTTTGGAACTTGTATTTCAACGGAAACATTTGTATTGAACATATCAGATTGCGGTCCGGTACCGCCGCCGGATTTAGTTGCTTGTGATGATCCATCAAATAATGGATGGGAGATTTTCGACATGACACCGCAGATCGCAATCGCACTCGGGACAAACAATCCGGCAGATTATACCGTCACGTTCCATACAACACAAATTGGTGCGGATACCAATACCTCGCCGATTGTCAATTTCAATGCGTACCAGAATACAAGCAATCCGCAGCCGATATTTATCCGCGTTGAGCAGAACAGCAATCCGACCTTATATGGAACAACCACATTCGATTTAATCGTAAATCCTCAGCCGGCTACGCCAAATCCTTCAGATGTTACCGTTTGTAATGGATATGTACTTCCTGCACTATCTGCCGGCCAGACGTATCATTCGGCTTCAGGCGGTACACCGGCAACACAGATACCGGCCGGGACCAACATCACCACCACGCAAACCATCTTTATCTATGCGCAAAGCGGTACGGTTCCGAATTGTACTGCGGAAGGCGATTTTACTGTAACCGTAAATCAAACGCCACCAACGCCGAGTCCATCGGATATTAATGTGTGCGATGGCTATACGCTTCCTGCTTTACCTGCCGGACAAACATATCACCTTGCACCGGGCGGAGCGCCAGCAT
>CBDUBJ010000077.1:0-10047 GCA_965365355.1 uncultured bacterium | reverse complement strand
AAACTGAATTCCAAGAATCAATGTCTCCGTCTCTTGGCGGCAATTTCTTCATATAAAGTTACCGTCAATAATAGCATCGCGAAACCGTACGCAATGTCATCAACAGGCATTGAAAAAAGCCTGAAACTGAGATTATGATTGTTATCGTACCAAACGATCATATCGCTGACATTCGAAGGATTAGAATTAAAGAAAGGATATCTCCAAAAATCCAAACCGGTAAGTATGCCGTTTGATATGATCATCGGCACCAAAAGAATCAGATACGTAAATGTAAAATGCGGTAAGAATGTGCTTTTTCGGATCAGATGGTATATCAGCAGCAATCCACACAAAAGATGCGCGGTAAAAGTGTACCATCTGTCAAAGTGATAAATTGCGATGAAAAGCGATGCGATTGCAATGATCCACGATAGCGCAGAAAAGTACTTGAGGCGATTGCCATCGACAAAAATTACCATGCAATGATATGTAAACACCGATGCATACGGAATGCATATAAAAAACAGCCATTCTTCGATGGGCAAATTGAATAAGAAAATTCCCGTCGTGTAAGTGGTATTAAATCCCCAGATTCCGTTTAAGGTAAAATACATGTCCCACGGAATGAAAACCAGCATCATACCTGCAACCGCCGGAAAAAATGCCTTCCACTTTTTATAGAAATCCAACTTTGGATGGAAGCTGAAAACGAATGGAACGATGAGGCAACAAAAGTTAACCAGCAAATAGTAAAATTGCTGTATTTCCATCAAACCCTGCTTTTAATTTTTTTGTAAGCCGCAGCTTCCCGAAAGTATTTGAAAGGAACGAACAGCATCCCGAAACACTCCCCGTCTTCTTTGTTCAGGTGTTTGTGATGGATGCGATGCGCTTTTCGCAAAGCCCGGAAATATAGATTATCCGTATTTCGAAACCACTTGAAACGACCGTGGATCAGAACGTCGTGGACGAGAAAGTAGGCGATTCCATATAGCATGATGCCGAAACCGAGAAAAAATCGCCAATCGAAACCAAGTGTTGAACCCCAAAGCATCAGCAGAAAACTTGGCGTGGCGAAAATCAGGAAAAAAATATCATTTTTTTCAAACACCTTATGATTTGGGTTGTGATGGTCGTGATGAAAATACCACATTGAGCCATGCATCAAAAATCGATGGGTTAACCATGTGATACCTTCCATTATAATGAAGGTGCCGATTGTAATTATGAAATATATAATTGCCATCAGGATTTTAAGGATTTGTCCACGATTGTTTTTTGAGCCTGTGTCATCTTGCCGCTTTCAAACATGAAGTTGGCCGCTTTTTTCCAGAAATCCGACTTTGCATTGATCGTCTTTGTTTCAAAAGCCAATACGATCATCGCAACATCTTCCCTGATCTTGCTCTTGTATCCAACAAAGAACGGTGCTTTGGATTGTAACGCAAAACGCAGAAATCTTATTTCAACATTCCGGCTGTCGACTTTTACCGCATTTTCCAGCAGATCACGCCCGTCATAAAAATGCTTCAGTTTATCAATCGGTGAATTTACAACTTGGGCGTACATAGCTGTCGACGCGCCTTTATATGCGCTCATCAGCGGATCGGAATTATCGATATCAGACGTAAGCTTATAAAACCTGCCGATGGCTTTGTCGTCAGAAGATTCAAAAAATGAACTCCTAAGTTGCGAAATTTCCGGGTTGACCATCGTTCCGGAGCATGAAATTAAAATCATCAATAATAATTTCATGACAGCATATTTAAATTATTCCGAACACAGCATCCCACCAAAAGCGCGAGTTTCTGCGCGTCGGGAATACGGATACGTGCTTCCATGATCCTTTCGGCAGGCGTACTTTTAATTTTCTTCAAAAGTCTCCTGAAATATACATAGGCGAGAAAAACGCCAAATTGCGCTTCCTTGGGAAGTTGTTTGATGCCTTTCAGACCTTCGTCAAAATCATTTTCGATATCCTGCTCGATCGACTTTTTGTTATGATTATTGAAAGACGAAAAATCCGTATTGGGGAAATATACCCGTCCAAGTCCCTGAAAATCGGCTTTTAAGTCGCGCAGAAAATTAATCTTTTGGAATGCAGCTCCAAGTTTCATGGCGGCGTATTTCAATTGCTCGCATTTCGCCTGATCGCCATTGCAAAAGACTTTTAGGCACATCAATCCGACCGCTTCCGCAGATCCGTATATATATTGTTCATAAGATGACAGTGTATACTGCTTTTTATTAAGGTCCATTTCCATGCTGTCGAGGAACGAATGAATGAGATCATGACTGATATCGTACTGATGCACGACATGCTGGAACGCATTTATGACCGGATTGATGCTGATCCGCTGTTCCAGTGCGGTAAAAGTTTCGACCTTTAATTTTTCCAGCATTTCAGCTTGGCGGTAACCTTCGAATGAATCGACAATTTCGTCGGCCAGACGTACAAATCCATAAATGCTATAGATCGGATCGCGCATTGCTGGTGCCAAAAACCTGATGCCTAATGAAAATGATGAGCTGTAGCGCTTTGTAATATTCCTGCTGCAGGCAATCGAAATATCGTCAAACAATGCTTTCATATCGAGTCTTTTTTGCGTGTGTCTTAATAATCTGCGCGGCAACGATCTGCCCGGAAATAATCGATGGCGGCACTCCTGGTCCGGGAACCGTAAGCTGGCCCGTGTAATATAGGTTTGGCAATCTTTTATTGCGTATCGATGGCTTTAAGATCGCAGTCTGGCGAAGCGTATTTGCCAGTCCATACGCATTGCCTTTAAATGCATTGTAATCATCGATAAAGTTAGAGCCGGCGTAATCGGTGTAACTGATCACATGGTCTGCAATCGATTCGCCGCAAAATTCTTCAAGACGGCTGATCGTTTCATCAAAATATTTTTTTCGTATCCCGGGAGTTTCGTCCAGGCCGGGCGCAATGGGAATCAGCAAAAACAAATTTTCTTTTCCTTCAGGTGCAACGGATCTATCGGTTTTGCCCGGACAGCAAACATAAAACAGCGGATTCTCGGGATATGACGGCACTTCATAAATTGATTTGGCGTGACTGGCAAAATTTTCCTCAAAAAACAAATTGTGATGTTGCAGCTTGGCGATTTTTTTGTCGATTCCGACGTAATATAACAAGCACGATGGGGCCATAGTTCGGGACTGCCAGTACGCATCGGAGTAATTACGATATTCTGCAGGAATCAGTTCTTGTTCGGTAAAATGATAATCCGCAGAACTGATCACCACATCGGCATCAAAGTGATTTCGATCGGTTTTAACGCCAGTGACCTTTCCATTTAAAATCGTCAGTGATTTTACACATTGCGCAAAATGAAATACGACTCCCTGATCCTCAGCAACATGCTGCATCGCTTCAGGCAATTTTCCGAAGCCGCCCATCGGATACCATGTGCCAAGTTTGATATCGGCATAATTCATCATACTGTACAGCGCGGGAATGTTTTTAGGCTCGGCACCAAGGAACAAAACCGGAAATTCAAGCAACTGAAGTAATTTTTCCGATTTGAAATATTTGCGGACATGATCGGCAAACGATTGAAAAAGATTCATTTTGATCGCAGGCAATATCAAAGATGGATTCATAAATTCCAGAATCGACAATCCGGGCTTGCGTACAAAGGTTCCCATACCGGTATCGTATTTCAGCCTTGCGTCGTCCAGAAATTTAATAAGCTGGCCGGCACTACCCTTTTCAATACTTTCAAATAAGCGGAGAAGTTCTTCGAAATTTGCCGGAATCGAAATAGCATCGTCTTTCGCGAAAAATATTTGATATGATGGATCAAGTCTGTGAAGTTTAAAAAATTCGGCAGCAGATCTGCCAAACTCATTAAAAAATCCCTCCATAATTTCCGGCATCCAATACCAGCTCGGACCCATATCGAAAGTAAACCCGTCCTTTTTAAAAACCCGGGCACGGCCTCCGACAGATTCATTCTTCTCAAGAACATCGACCTGATAACCCGATTTGGCAAGCGTTGCAGCGGCCGCCAGACCAGAAAAGCCGGCGCCAATTACAATTGCTCTTTGATTATCAGTTTTCATTTGTTTAATTATTTTGATCCAAAGTTAAACAAATTTATATAATCGCGAAAAGATGCTTGTCAAATTTGTGTTATATTTTTCTCGAAATAAGTTTTTGGGAGTTCTATTTTATCTCAAAGTCAGCTTAAGCTAATGACAAAATTGAGTTCGTGTGTCTGTGATAAGTATGCTGAAAGTAGCTAATCTACTAAATCGTAGACATTTTATAAAAGAAATGGTCAGATATTATTCGCATTTACTCATTGCGCATCTCGTCAGGCCAATGGCTTCCGCCTGAGCAATTTCCTGCACGACAATTTCGTGCTTGCATCTTTTTAAACCGCCGCAATCTTTATTTGCATGATATCGTTTTGCACTGGCACTGTTGCAAACCCAGACTGAGGTCGTATGATTTGCATCTTCAATCGGATTCTGCTCAACGGACGAAGCGTTAGGATCGGCAATGGCTGAAGTGGTATCCTTGCACGAAGCGAAGAATGATGCAACCAAGATATATGAGAACAATCGAATCAATAATACTTTCCTCATTTTGAATCTTTTACGCAAGATAACCAATTGAACGAAATACAAGTTTTTTCAGATCAGTCCAAGATCTTTTGCAATAGCGATAAGATGTACATTATTGTTGGCTTCGAGGATCAGCTTCAATCGGTTCAATCGTTTTTCAACGCTGCTGATGCTATTTGGAGTGATGTTGTTTTGTTGAAGTTTGGTTGAAATGTCAGCTTGCGAAATACCTGAAGCCAGCAATCTGATCAACTCGATATCGTACTTTTCGATTTCTTCAAGCGATTTGTCCTGCAGGTAATGCGCAATTTCCGTCGATAAATACCGCTTGCCTTCGCCTACCAGTTTGATTGCCTTTCGAAGTTCGGGGATGTTATTTCGGCCTTTCAAAACATAACCATCGATATCAAGTTCGTCGAATAGATGCTTTATGGGATGCATGCGATCCTCTATCGAGTAAACGATCACGCGCATATCGGGTGCGATTTTCCTGACCTGAGAAACCAGCTCCATACCCGATTTTACTTTTGTGGTTTTATGATCCGGTTTAAATGAAAGGTCGCTGATCAGAAGATCGTACTGATCGCCATCGTTTATACTGCTTTTGATACGCAGCAGCGCTTCATCGCAATACAAAACGTGATCGGTTACCGATGGTGCAATGGGTTTCAGTGCTTCGGCTATCGCGATGCTGTAAGTATCAAAGTCTTCGGCTACCAGAACTTTTTTAAACATTGTCAGAGTGGAAATTCGATTGCTGCCCGGAAACCCTTTCCGGAATCGGTTTCAAAAGTAACAGTTCCCTTAAGTGCGGAAATACGGTTTTCCATAATCGACAATCCATTTTTCGAAATTCCGCCTACAGGACAGCCTATTCCATTGTCTGAATAATTGATTCGCAACAAACCTTTGTTGGTATCGAAGCGAAGTACCGCTTTTGACGATTTACTGTGTTTCCGCATGTTCACCAGCATTTCCTGGACACTGCGATAGATGACCACTTTTGTTTCATCGTGCAGAAGCTGCCACTGAACATCGTCGATACCGACAGGCAGAACCGTTTGCTCGGCGGAAATATATGATGAAATTAAGGTTCGTATCGCCGTTGAAAAATCGCCGGACACATCGATTGCCGCATTCTCCCTTGAAATCGATCGTGCGCGTTTGTACAGCAGGTCCAGATTTTCAACGAGTTTGTCTGCATTCTTTTGATGAGACATATCATTGGTTTCGGTAAAAACCATTGTTTGATGCAGATCGTTCGCAAGCTCGTCATGAAGCCGTTTCGAAATACGAACTTCGGTATCGTAAGCTGTTTTGAGTCGGTTTCGTCGATGCCGGCGGATCATTGACGCAATTACAAATATGGAAATAGTGATCACACAGATCGCGGCGAGTGCCCACCAAAGCCTGACTTTCTCCAGCTCCGCTTTCTCGAGTTCAAGCCGTGCAGCTTTTGCCTGCGACCTAAGCTTTTGTTCGCGCTCGGATTTATAATTGTACCGGATCTCTGCAAATTGATTTCTGGCTTTACGACGGGCGGTTTGTAAACTGTCGGATATCCTAAAATAATTTGCGCTGTAAATGTTTGCACGCATAGGATTATCATAAGCCGAAAGGAACTTTAATGCAAGAAGTTGATCCTCTGCCGAACCTATGTCTGCTGAAAGGGTTTCGGCTCGCTTCGCAAAATCGATCGCGCGGGTTCTGTCGGTGTTCACGAATGCATCCGCGATATGAAGGCAGCTCGTAATTTCACCATATTCGTCACCGATATCACGGCGCAATTTCAATCCATCCAGAAGTAAATCCATATAGCCGCTTTTCGAAGTTTTAAATGCGCTGAATCCAAGATTATCCTTGATTCGGGCTTCGAGCGCAGTGCTGTCTTTTAGATTTGGGGATTCGACGAGTTGCTTAAGAATTTCGTAAGCTTTATTAAAGTCGCCACTGTTCATGTGGACGTATGCGATATTATTGCGCGCGGTAAGTCGATGTACAGGATGTTCTGAAGATTTTAGAACAAGGTTGTAATTTGCGATCGCACGTGGATAATCTTCGAGGTTACAGTATGCGATTCCAAAGTTGTTGCGGATGACTGGCTCATAGGCGGACCTTGAGCCGGCATCGAGAAATTTTAAGGCCTCAACCGTTGTCGCCTGCATTTCTGAATAATCGCTGAACTGCCAATGAAGGTCGGCGATGCGGAATAAAACGTATACAACCCGTGCGCTGTCGGATGCTTTTTCATACAGATTCTTGGCCTTTGTAAAATAATGAAAAGCGCTGTCGGACATTCCCTTAGATTGAAATGCAACTCCTCGCTGCTCAATTTCCCAGGCGAGTTTTACATCTGCTGCGGCTTCGGTTTTAACTTTAGCTGAATTATTTCCACAGGCGAAAAACAGTCCTGATATAAAACAAAAAATTAGGGCACGAATCAAAATATTCATGCCCCGAAAATAGTAATTTACATTTGTTAGTTGGTCACTTTTGGTTTTGGCGGTGGCGGAGGTGGTGTAATTCCGCCGCTTCCGCCGCCCGGACCGTCAAATTGTTCATCATGTATTGGCGTTTCGGCCACGTTGTCGGCAGTGCACGACGCTGTTAGCATACCGGCAATGGCCAGCACGCAGAAAATAAGTTTTTTCATTTTAGAGATGTTAGGTTTAAACATTGGCAAGGCCTTGCGGAATCAAAAAGGTTCTCGCTGAATTGCCGGTTTCCGGGAAGTGCAGTGTGCGAAGGGTTGCTTTGGCCATACTTCCCGAGGATGGCGTTTGCACCCGCAGTCGCAACACTGCTTGCAGATCTGTTTTGTACGTTTGCCCGCAATGCACGTTGGGCAGAACAAATCCGGGACAAAGGAAATAGCCGAAGCGCTGGCTATATCAGCAGATTACCCGCTTTACCTATTTTTCTCGTGAATACTTGAAAAGACTTATTTTTGAGTTATGGAGGATCCGTTTAAGCTTTATAAAAATGCTTTGAAATCCCAATACGAAACCGAGAAAGACGGCGTGTTCGCGCATCTGCTCGCACATCCGAGCCAGGGAAATCTTCGGGATCTTTGCATAGAAAGATGCAACTCAGGCAGCGCATCAGACCGTCGCATCTTTAGGTCGTTTCTGGATTTTGAATTTGAGCACAGAACCCGCCAGCAAATGAATGATGCACGTGAAAAATTCCGGCGTCTGACGAATTTTTTAAAGGGAAGTTCGGATTTAAGTGATGTTGCAGGAGCGGATATGCTTGCGCTGTTGCTGGATTTTCCCGACCGGCCTTACAACGCTTATAGAAGAAAAGTTTCAGATTCTCATTCATCGGGCACGAAAAAATCTGTTAAGGACAATGCTCCAACTGAGCCGAATATTGAAGTAACCGGACGCAAACGTAAGATCTACGCTGTATTTCTTATCCTGCCCGTAGTTGCCTTAGTCCTATATTTTCTGCTATCAGATCCTGAAAAATGCCTGCAGTGGCGAAGTGACCACTTTGAATCTGTGACGTGTGATAGTCCTGGCGAACTTCAGGCTTACGATGAAGAACTGCTGAAAATGCGAAGAATATCAGTTGATAAAAACACCAAATTTTTCATTGATGAAGAGCCGAATGTCTGGTATTTACGTGCCGACGGCAAGATCGAATATTTTAATATGCCCGGAAAACATCCGGTGACGGGCAAGCAACTTCTGCCAATTTCCACTCCGCTGGCCAGAAGGATTGTGATGACAAGTAATTAGATTCCATAAAAAAAGCGCCGGGATTAACCAGCGCCTTCAATATTGTAAACGGAATTTTTCAATTACTGTGCAACCCGGAATGCTTTCATTTCTTCCAATGGCTCGATCGCGCTGTAATCTTTCCAGATTGACGGATCGTACTTCTTGATTTTTTGGTAAGTGAAATCTTTTTCACCAGTGTTCTGGACATCGGCTGCAGTCACGTCATCGGATGCTATCGTCAGAAATTCCGTTTTATCGACAGAAGTGCCTTCAATTTTAAATTCCATCGCGACAACATCACGCTCTTCATCGGTCAGTTCTATAAATTTCAATGGCCTGTTGATGTATAAATATTGGCCCGATTCAACTGATGCGTACTGCAGATAATAATCCTGCGCGGCGGTTTTTTTCCTGAAGATCAGCGTTCCCTTCGAAACGTTTTCCAAAACTTTTATGCCGAGAAGCCATTTCAGGTTTACGCCACTGACCTTCTTCCCTTTCGCCAATCCATAATCGGCTCGGACAACAGCAAAATCGGATTCGGTTACATACAATTTACCGGTGTAGATCGCTCTACTTTTTCTGGGCTTAAAATCAAGGATATAAACAAAATCATCATTCAAAAAAGTTGCGCCACCATATGAATATTCGTAAATCTCATGGTTATTGATGAAATCCAGATTTTTACTTCTGAGGAAATCATTGTTTGAATAAAATTGCAGCAGGCGGCCTTTCATTGATTCCAGTTCGGACTTCTTCTTTTTCTTTTTATTGCTGATGTAGTCCTTGCGCAAGGAGACAGTATCGCGAGTACCGATCAACCCGCTTTTGATCCGGTAATATTTTAAAGTATCCAGGTGTTGCAACATAATCTTAGCCGCAATCTGATCGAGCTCCTCAACTGATGCGGAACGACTTTCATCAAGTAAGCGGACGGCTTTTACGACATCAAGCTTTGAAGGAATACCCGGATTTTCTTTCGTGCCTGTCGTTCCCGAATAATAGTTGCAAAGCACGTCCGAATAGGTTTTGGTTGGATGCGCGATCAGGTTGGATGTAAACGATTGTAACTGTTTGTTTGCGCTTTCAAGCCCTTTTTTCGTAAAACCGGTGGATTTGGTAATCTCAAAGTCGAAAATTTTAGGCCTGAATTGATTGTATTCACGCATGAACAAAGTATTTTTAGAAGGGCCGCCTTTGTAATTCTTCGATAGATTCTTTCTTACTTCGGTAATGATCTTATTTGCATCCGGTTTTTCGACATCGACTGTCTTCAACTCGTACACGCCCGGTTCAAGCTTTACTGTTGCCCTCGTTTTTAATTCGGAAATCGTCAGTCCGACCGGCTTAAATCCCATATAAGAAATGGTCAGCATTGAAGCATCTTCGTACTTTCCATCCGGAATACTAAAATAGCCCTCGGCGTTTGAAATGAGATTCTCACCAGCATTGACGTTGATGTTTGCAAACGGAATCGACTCACCGTTTTGAGCGTCGACCACCTTTCCTGTAATTCCCTGTGCGACTGCAGGTAAATAGGCTACTGCCAGGAAAAAGTAAAGAATACGTTTCATTGATTTTTGTTTTAGGTGCGTTAAAAGTAGGGAATTATTTTTCGGAAATTTTACGGGTCAACCCACAATTAATTGAAGTGAAATACCTTTCTATCTTGTTTCTTTCTTCTCGATCTTGTTACTTCAGCGTTCATCTATGATCTTTATTTTGGAGACTCCTCTACATCTACTTATAT
>CBDUBJ010000076.1:0-10547 GCA_965365355.1 uncultured bacterium | reverse complement strand
TCGACTAATACTCCAGCTTCACATACCGCATATGCCGTGCGATGCGTCCTTTTCTTCGTTCGATGAATCCTGAAGAATTCTTTGCTTTAAATTTCCTCGGATTTGGCAGAATTGCTGCAATCGATGCCGCTTCGCGTCGGGTAAGTTCAGATGCTTCTTTCTGGAACCAATGGTATGATGCTGCTTCCGCGCCATAAACATTGTTGCCCATTTCGATGCTGTTCAGATAAACTTCCATGATTCTCTCCTTATCCCAAATAGCTTCGATCAGAATCGTGAAATACGCTTCAAGGCCTTTCCGAAGATAACTTCTTCCCTGCCATAAAAATACATTTTTTGCGGTTTGCTGCGAAATGGTACTGCCACCTTTTAACCGTTTTCCTTTCTTATTGTTTTCGTATGCGATTTCCAATGCCTTGAAATCAAAACCATTGTGATTGAGGAAGTTGGCATCTTCACTCGCGATGACAGCCTTTTGAAGTTCGGGTGATATTTTATCCAGCGAAACCCAGTCATGGCTGAATTCGAGTTCGCGATCGTTGCGGATGTTATCGATCGCGCGCGAAACCATCAACGGCGTAAATGGCACCGGAATGAATCTGAAAAGTATGACCGACAACAGCGACAGGCCCAAAAACCAGTAAAATATTTTCCAAAGAATTCCGAGAATTTTTCTAAGTATGATCATAGTTCGACGAGGTCTGCTAATTCTTTTCCGACTAGGCTTCCGATCGCAACGCCCATTCCGCCAAGACGTACACCGCAATAAACACGGTCTGCTATCTGTTTGACGATCGGCGACTTTTTATCGCCCATTCCCATGATGCCGCTCCATCGGTGGTCGGTTTCAAAACCTGTTTCAGGCAAAATTACTTCTTTTAAAAGCGTTTCAAGTCTGTTTATTATTATTTCCGACTGGCCAAATTCGGTTGTGGTTTCACCTTTAAAGTCGAGATTGCGTGCGCCGCCCAGAAGTACGCGGTTGCCAACATTGCGGAAGTAATAATATCCGCGGTCCATATGAAATGTTCCTTTAAGCCGTAATCCTTCAATAGGTTTTGTAATAAGCACCTGCGCTCTTGCGGGACGAACGGCATTCCCGGTAATATTGCCGGCAAAACCATTTGTCGCGAACAGCAAATGGCGGGATTTGAAACTGATGTCGTCGAGATGTACATTCACATGATCCGAAGCGGAATCATAAGCTTTAACAGATTGCCGGTTCAGGATCATGATTCCGTTTGATATTGCAAGTTTTAGCAGCGCCTGCATCATATTCCCGGTATCGATCTGTGCTTCGAATGGATTGTAAACCAGCTGCTGCCTCACGTTCTTAAAACCAAAATCCTGATTTTTTATCTGAAATACATCAGAACCAAATAAAGGATTAAGCAATTGATTTACCTGACCGATTTTCCCTAAATAGTTGTCATATTTTTTGTCTGACGTTTCAAATATTTCATATCCTCCGAAATTTTCGAATCCAATCGTGGCATCGCCCAATTGATTGCGGAGAATTGAAAGTCCATTCCATCTTTTGCGGATCAAATCGACGACTTCCTGTTCGCTGTGATTTTGAAGGTCATCTACAATTTCGGACAAGCTTCCGAAACATGCAAAGCCGGCATTTTTGGTACTCGCACCTTGGGGAAGCATGCCCTTTTCGACAATCAGGATTTTTGATGACGGATACTTTTCACGCAATCTCAATGCTGCTTGCAGACCGACAATCCCGCTGCCGGCAATCGCAAAATCGACATCCGAAAACCAATTCTTAATCTCCCAGTAGCTGAATGACATTGCAAAAATTTACCAGCAAAAATAAGTGTTTTAAATTGCGGAAACACGACATTACGTTTGTCAATAATTCAAGTATTTTCTGATAAGTATAAAAAAATCACAAACATCTTTTATGTTGTTTGACGATTTATAAGTTAAAATCCCATATCGGTGCATTTTTCAAATAACAATTCTTCTATATTTGATCACATATCCAAAAAAATCAACTGAATTACTTTATGAAACAAACCTTACTCACTATTGCGCTGGTTGCCATAACCGGGTTTTCCTATGCGCAGCAGGCTATGTGGACAAGCGCAGTGAAAAAGAGCAACAGCACTGTTGTTGCCAACAAAGCGAGCCTTTTCTCACCGCGGCTGTTCGAACTTGATACCGAGACCTTAAAGCAATCTCTTAGCAATTCACCTTCGCGTTTCGCGGGTCAGTCGTCAAAAGTTGTGGTTTCGTTCCCGAATGCAGATGGACAGATGGAACGTTTTCGTGTGACCGAATTTTCTAATATGGATCCGGAACTCGCGTCGAGATATCCTGAAATCCGATCGTATGTCGGAAAAGGCCTTGATACGCCGGGCTCGATCGTTTACTTCAGCATGTCACCTTTAGGATTGCAAACTATGACCGTCTATCCCGATCGATCGGCGGTTTTCATTGAACCTTATACTACAGACCAAAGTTCATACGTCGTTTATCGCAAAGCGGATAAAGCTGCGAACTTCGGTGATTTTGAATGTCGTCTTGCTCAAACAGCTTTGTTCAATAATGGCGAGATCGCGCCGCTGCTGCGCCCTAATGCCGATGATGGAAACCTTCGGAATTACAGGCTTGCCATGTCGGTTACAGGTGAATACACCGCTTATTTCGGTGGCACGAAAGCACTTGCTCTTGCCGCAATCAATAATACGATGACACGTGTGAACGCAATCTTCGAAATGGATTTTGGCGTACACATGAACCTGATATCGAATACTGATGCGGTCATTTATACTTCCGCGTCATCCGATCCTTATTCTGGAGCTTCGCAAGGTGCCGGCGGCGCATGGAATCAGCAATTGCAAACAACGCTGACCAACGTCATCGGAAGCGCGAATTATGACATCGGACACTTATTCGGAGCATCGGGCGGCGGCGGAAACGCAGGCTGTATCGGATGTGTCTGCAAAAATCCAACATCATCGGCACCGCTTGGCAAAGGCTCAGGTTATACTTCACCTGCTGATGGGATTCCACAGGGAGACAATTTCGATATCGATTATGTCGCACATGAAATGGGTCATCAGTTCGGTGCAAACCACACTTTTACGCACAGCAATGAAGGAACCGGCGCTCAGATGGAACCCGGATCCGGATCGACAATCATGGGGTATGCGGGAATTACGGGTGCGACAAATGACGTCCAGCCTCACAGCGATGCATATTTTCATGCGTACAGCATCCAGCAGGTTACCAATTATGTGAAAACTACAACATGCCAGACCACGACGGTTACAGGAAATGCGATTCCGACAGCGAATGCAGGGATCGACCGCACCATTCCGAAAGGCACGCCGTTTATGCTGACAGGTGTTGCAACAGATTCAAATGGCGCTGATGTTTTGACATACGATTGGGAACAGATGAATGCCGGAACATCGACATCTACGATCCCGAGTGCGACACGTACAAGCGGACCGGCATTTCGTTCGATCATTCCATCTACATCGCCTACAAGATATTTCCCAAGATTGCAGACTGTACAATCGGGATTGACTGCCTGGAAATGGGAAGTTGTACCGACAGTTGCACGTACAATGAATTTCCGACTGACAGTCCGCGACAACCATATCGGCGGACCGGCAAACAATAGCGACGATATCATCATCACGGTTAATGCTACGGCCGGGCCATTTACCGTCAGCGCGCCAAATACAGCGGTTTCATATCCGGGCGGATCTGCACAAACAGTAACATGGAACGTTGCCGGAACAACCGCTAATGGCGTCAACTGCGCGAATGTCGATATCATGCTTTCCACAGATGGCGGAAACACATTCAGTACGATGCTTTTGGCCGGAACCCCAAATGACGGTTCCCAATCGGTTGTGATCCCAAATACGCCGGGAAGCGCGAACAGGATCATTGTAAAAGGATCGAATCACATTTTCTACGACATGTCGAATGTGAACTTTACGATCACGGCAGGTTCTACCGATACTGTTGCACCATCGACTCCGACGTTATCGGCTTCGGGGACAACCCAAACAACGACAAATCTTTCGTGGACGGCATCAACAGATAATGTAGGCGTAACAGGGTACGATGTATATCAAAACGGCGTTTTCAAAGCGAATGTATCAGGTACAACATATACAGTAACGGGTTTGACCGCTTCAACAACCTATTCGTTCACAGTACGCGCTAAAGATGCTGCCGGAAATGCATCGGTTGCAAGTAACATCGTAAATGTTACGACGCTTGCGCCTGCGGCTGATACTACTGCACCATCCGCACCGGTATTATCAGCATCCGGAACAACGTCAACGACGACAAATTTATCATGGACAGCATCGACAGATAATGTTGGCGTAACAGGATATGATGTTTATCAGGGTGCGATATTAAAAGCATCGGTAACAGGAACAACTTATTCCGTTACAGGTTTGAGTCCGGCTACTGCTTACAGCTTCACCGTGAGGGCAAAAGATGCGGCTGGAAATGTATCTGTTTCGAGCAACTCGGTAACCGTAACGACGCTTTCCACCACTCTTAATTATTGCGCATCGCAAGGAAACAGCGTTGTGGATGAATTGATCCAGCGGGTACAATTCAATACGATCAACAATCCATCGACCGGCGGAACAGGTTATACAAACTTTACTGCAATATCCACAAATGTGACCCGCGGAAGCGCTTACACGATTACGATAACGCCTCAATGGACAGGCACCGTCTATTCTGAAGGCTACGCTGTCTGGATCGATTATAACATCGATGGCGATTTTACTGATGCAGGCGAATTGGTATTCTCAAGAACTGCGAGTAAAACAACCCCGGTAAGCGGAACGATCACGATTCCAGCAAGCGCGTTAACCGGATCGACAAGAATGCGTGTTTCGATGAAATACAATGGCGTCCCGACATCGTGCGAAACGTTTTCGTACGGACAGGTTGAAGATTATACCGTTAACATCGCTTCGGCACGTGAATCCGATGCATTGGCATTCACAATTTATCCGAACCCGGTAAAAGATGGCGATTTGAACATAGCGATCGACTTCAATAATCCATCGTACAGGATTGTAAATATGCTTGGTCAGCAGGTTGCATTTGGAACTATCGAAAATGGCACCATTGCAGTTTCGAACCTTGCATCGGGAACATATCTTTTGGAAGTCAGCGCCGACGGCAAATCCGCTGTCAAGCGTTTCATCAAACAATAAATTAGCAAACCAACTTGGAAGAAGCTGTCAGAAATGGCAGCTTTTTTTTTGCATAAATGCTTACTTTTAGTCCACAATTCAAAATCATGAAAAAAACCGTTCTAATAACTTTGATGCTCATGGGCAGTACTTCGATATTTTCTCAAAATGTAATGACGCCCGAAACACTTTGGAGCCTTGGCAGGATAAGCCCGATTGGACTATCGATCGACGGGAAAAGCATTGTTTACAAGGTCGCTACACCATCTGTGGCTGAAAATAAATCGGAAACGAAGTATTACAAGATTCCTGTCGATGGCGGAACCGCAACCGAAATTCCGGACACAAAATTTGTTGTCAAAGACAAAAAGGTATCGCCAAACGGCAGGTACAGAATGTATACTGAAGAAGTAAAACTTGCGCCTGTTTCGGGAAAAGATCATTATCCTGAACTTGACAAATCTGACGTCCAAATATATGACGGACTCGATTACAGGCATTGGGATACGTGGCATGAAGGCAAGTACAACCACATTTTATTCAGGGAAAACCGCGACGGATCGACACCTATCGATATCATGAAAGACGAAAAGTTCGATTCGCCACAAAAGCCATTCGGCGGCGATGAAGATTTCATTTGGTCGCCGGACAGCAAAAGCATTATTTACGTTGCGAAGAAAAAATCGGGAACTGATTATGCCGTAAGTACCAATACTGATATCTATCAATATGATGTTGATAGCGGAGCAACGGCCAATTTGTCGGACGGCAATGAAGGCTACGATACAAATCCTGCTTTTTCACCACAGGGAAATTTGACATGGCTTTCGATGAAGCGCGATGGATATGAAGCTGATAAAAACGACATTATCGTTACGGATGGTAAACAAAATTACAATCTGACGGCGCACTGGGATGGAACTGTTGACAGCTTTTTGTGGAGCAACGATGGTAAAAAGATCTATTTTATTGCACCCGTAAACGGTACCAAGCAATTGTTTGAACTTGCTTTCGGCGGCTTTGGAAAAAATCAGCCAAAAATTACGCAACTCACTGATGGAATCTTTGACGTGGCTGATTTTGTAGCGCAATCCGGAACTAAACTGATCGTTGCGCGAACTGATATGAATCATGCAGCAGAATTGTATTCGTATGATCTGAAGAAAAAAAGCTGGAAGCAGCTTACAACAGTCAATAAAGATATTTACGATGACATTTCGATGAGTAAAATCGAGAAGCGTATTGTAAACACAACCGATGGAAAAAAGATGGTCGTGTGGGTGATTTTCCCGCCGAACTTCGATGCAAAGAAAAAATATCCGACACTACTGTATTGTCAGGGCGGGCCGCAATCGCCATTGACACAATTTTATTCATTTCGATGGAATTTCCAGCTGATGGCTGCAAACGGATATATTGTAGTTGCGCCGAACCGTCGGGGAATGGCCGGGCATGGCGTAGAGTGGAACGAAAAGATCAGCAAAGATTGGGGCGGTCAGGTTATGGACGATTATCTTTCAGCCATTGATGACGTTTCGAAAGAAGCCTATGTCGATAAATCAAAATTGGGTTGCGTCGGTGCGAGTTACGGCGGTTATTCGGTATTTTATCTTGCCGGAATCCACAATAACAGGTTCAAGACTTTTATCGCGCATGATGGCGTGTTCAACCTTCAGAGCATGTACGGAACAACGGAAGAGGTTTTCTTTACCGATTGGGATTTGGGCGGACCGTATTGGGACAAATCGAATGCGGCGGCACAGAAAACATATAACGAATTCAATCCTATAAATATGGTCGATAAATGGAATCGCCCGATCCTTATCATTCAAGGCGGAAAAGATTTCCGTGTACCGATCGGTCAGGGCCAGGAAGCCTTTCAGGCTGCACAGCTCCGCGGGCTAAAAAGCCGATTCTTATATTTCCCCGAAGAAAATCACTGGGTTTTAAAACCGCAAAATGCGATGGTTTGGCAGCGGGAGTTTTATAAATGGCTGACTGAAACAATGAATAATTAATAGCTAATAATGAATAATGCAAGAAACTTCAAACAGTACCAATTATTAATTATTCATTATTACCTATTAATTAAAAAAAGCCCACTCGGGCTTTTTTTATTCTTTCATTTTAAATGTTTCCATAAACTTGGTCGTGTAATTTCCTTCGACATAAGCCGGGTCGTCCATTAGCTGTCTGTGAAACGGGATGGTTGTTTTTACACCTTCGATATAGAATTCATCCAATGCGCGCTTCATTTTACTGATGGCTTCCCCGCGTGTTTGCGCAGTTGTAATCAGTTTGGCAATCATCGAATCATAATTCGGCGGAATTGTATATCCGGAATATACGTGCGTATCGAGGCGTACTCCATGTCCGCCCGGCGCGTGAAGCGATGTAATCTTACCCGGCGAAGGGCGAAAATCGTTATAAGGATCCTCAGCATTGATACGGCATTCGATGGAATGCAGCTGCGGAAGATAGTTTTTTCCCGAAATCGGCACGCCGGCCGCAACGAGTATCTGTTCGCGGATCAGATCGTAATCGATTACCTGTTCGGTAATCGGATGCTCGACCTGGATTCGCGTATTCATTTCCATAAAATAGAAATTGCGGTGCTTGTCGACGAGAAATTCTACGGTTCCGGCTCCTTCATATTTGATGAATTCAGCAGCTTTTACGGCTGCCATGCCCATTGCTTCACGAAGCTCATCGGTCATGAATGGCGATGGCGTTTCTTCGGTAAGTTTTTGGTGACGGCGTTGTACGGAGCAATCCCTTTCGGATAAGTGACAAGCTTTGCCGTAAGCATCTCCAACAACCTGAATCTCGATATGACGCGGTTCTTCTATCAGTTTCTCAAGGTACATTCCGTCATTTCCAAATGCGGCTGCAGCTTCCTGGCGTGCACTTTCCCATGCTTTAAGCAGTTCGGATTCTTTCCAGACTGCGCGCATCCCTTTTCCACCGCCGCCGGCCGTAGCTTTTAGCATTACAGGGTAACCGAACTCTTTCGCAAGTCTTTCCGCCTCCTCGTATGATTCGAGAATGCCGTCAGATCCGGGAACACATGGAACTCCGGCAGCTTTCATGGTCGCTTTTGCCGAAGCTTTATCGCCCATTTTATCGATCATTTCCGGAGAAGCGCCAATAAATTTGATTTTATGCTCCTGGCAGATCTTTGAAAATTTGGCATTTTCAGATAAAAAACCGTAGCCTGGATGGATCGCATCAGCATTTGTGATCTCTGCTGCTGCAATGATATTTGACATTTTAAGATAAGACAGGTTGCTTGGCGGCGGTCCGATGCAAACGGCTTCATCGGCAAACTTTACGTGAAGGCTTTCGGCATCGGCAGTGGAATAAACCGCTACGGTCTTGATTCCCATCTCGCGGCATGTGCGGATGACGCGCAGCGCAATTTCGCCCCTGTTTGCAATAAGTACTTTTTTAAACATCCGAATTAATTTGAAAATTAAACAATGTGAAAATTTGAAAATATTTCAAACTAAGATGGGTCGATCAAAAATAGTGGCTGATCGAATTCTACAGGCGACATATCATCAACAAGGATCTTCACGATCTTACCGGTGTGTTCCGACTCGATTTCATTGAAAAGCTTCATCGCTTCGATCACACAAAGCACATCTCCTTTTGAAATGGTGCTTCCAACCTCAACAAAAACAGGCTTATCCGGTGATGGTTTGCGGTAAAATGTTCCGATGATCGGAGATTTGATCGTAATGAATTTTGAAGATTCGTCAGCCGATGCTGCAGGAGCGCTTGATGCGGCTGCAGGCTGTTGTGACTGCTGTTGCGGTGCCGATTGCTGCGATTGTGACATCGAAGGCAATTGTTGAACATATGTATATTCCGGTGCGCTGGCTTCGCTGGTTGTGCGGATCGTGATCTTGAAATCGTCCATCTCCAGTTTAACTTCGGTTGCCCCGGATCTTGCAACAAATTTGATCAGGTTCTGAATTTCTCTGATATCCATGATTGTAATTTTTGGTTGTTTATTTTTTATCGTAAGCCCACTTCAAATAGATTGCGCCCCATGTAAATCCGCCGCCAAAAGCAGCAAAGATCAGATTATCGCCTTTTTTGAACTGATGCTCGAAATCGCTTAATAATAATGGCAAAGTGCCCGATGTTGTATTTCCATATCGATGAATGTTTACGGGAACTTTTGAATCTTCAAGTCCCATGCGCTCGGCAGTTGCATCAATGATCCTTTTATTGGCCTGATGCGCGATCAGCCAGTCGACATTTTCTTTCTCAAGATTATTTCGCTGCATGATCTTTTCGCTGACATCGGCCATCCCGGTAACTGCATATTTAAATACCGTCTTTCCGTCCTGGAAAACATAGTGCTGGCGATTTGTAACCGTATCGATCGATGGCGGAAGCATCGACCCACCTGCGTCTATCTTTAAATACTCGCGGCCAATTCCGTCAGAGCGAAGGTATTCGTCGATAAGTCCGAACCCATCGGTACTAGGTTCAAACAAAACAGCGCCGGCGCCATCTCCAAAGATGATGCATGTTGCGCGATCGGTATAATCGATGATGGACGACATTTTATCGGCCCCGATCAGTAATACTTTTTTATATCTGCCTGATTGAATGTACGCCGCGGCTGTAGACATTCCATATAAGAAACTCGAGCAGGCAGCCTGCAAATCATACGAAAATGCATTGATCGCACCGATTTGTGTGGCGACATAAACGCCGGTAGAGGCAACGGGCATATCGGGAGTTGTTGTGGCCATAACGACCATATCGATTTCAGTTGGATCGATATTATTTTTACGGATCAGGTCTTTTGCAGCCTCAATTGCAAGAAAAGAAGTTCCCTTTCCTTTCTCTTTTAAAAGACGCCTTTCCTTGATGCCGGTGCGCGTCGTTATCCATTCGTCATTGGTATCCACCATGGTTTCAAGCACCTGGTTGGAAAGCACGTATTCCGGAACATATCCACCTACCGCTGTAATCGCGGCTGTAATTTTACTCATTGCCAGTTTTTTCTAAAAACACCCCGAACAGAGGGGTGGAAATTACAAAAAATATTTCGAAAGGGCCATTGGAGCCGTCCTAAATTGACGTAAAATCTGCCCCAATAAAAAAAACTCCCACAATGTGAGAGTTCCCCTTTTGGATTCCTATAAAATTATGCAACAGCAATCTGCTTGTCGATCACAACCTGGCCTCTGTAGTACATTTTGCCTTCATGCCAGTAAGCCCTGTGGTACAAATGCGCTTCACCGGTTGTTGGGCAAGTAGCGATTTGTGCAGGAGTTGCTTTATAGTGTGTTCTTCTTTTATCTCTTCTTGTTTTGGAGACCTTTCGCTTAG
>CBDUBJ010000075.1:0-10996 GCA_965365355.1 uncultured bacterium | reverse complement strand
TGCGACCTCCTGGTCCCAAACCAGGCGCGATGACCGGGCTACGCTACACCCCGAATTTTTTTTGCGGAGAGTAAGGGATTCGAACCCTTGGTACAGTTTCCCATACGCATGTTTAGCAAACATGTCCTTTCGGCCTCTCAGGCAACTCTCCAAGCTTATTAAGAACTTCTGTAAAAGCGGTTGCAAATGTAACTTTCTCAGGTAAATTTTACAAGCGATTAAGGGAAAATGTGAATATTTTTTTCATTACCCAACCCAAATCCCAGCGGTACAACATATTGATCAAAATTCGAGTGGAAATTGCAATTGCAACAGCATTCGAGATTCATCGTTCGCCGGCAGTTCTTCGTGTTATAAATTTACGGGAGATTCGTACCTTTTCCGAATCATTATATCATATTAATAATATTGCCGATGCGCCTAATTCTTGTCCTCGCGATTACATTCTTAGTCCTTGGATGTAAAAATGATTTTGAACCTTCATGGGCAAAGGAAGCGGCTCCCGAAAAATTTGTTGCGGAATTTGAAACAACGAAGGGCAGCTTTACAATCGGAGTGACAAGAAAATATTCCCCAAAAGCAGTGGATCGCTTTTATCAACTCGTGAAAAACGGCTATTTCGAAAATGGCATTTTTTATCGCGTTGTAGACGATTATGTTGCACAATTCGGAAATACGGATGTCGCAACAATGGAGAATTGGCGGCAATTTAAAATTCCGGATGAGCCGGTCGTGCTTCAAAATAAACGCGGTACAATATCGTTCGCACGTCATGGCAAAGAATCCCGGGATCTTGAAGTCTTTATCAATCTCCGCGATAACGAAACGCTCGATACCATTAACATAGACGGTGTCGTTGGCTATCCCGCATTCGGCCAGGTTATCAATGGAATGGACGTTGTCGATAAATTGTATTCAAAATATGGCGAACGCACAATGAGCGATCCTGATCTGTATACTGATCGTGCCGGATTTTTAAAATCGTTCCCCGAACTGGATCGTATCACAAAGGCCACAATCATCGAAGAGTAGAATTTCAAATGACTTTTTACGTTATATCCTTAACTTTGAAAAAAGCCCACTATGAAAAAAATATTGATCTTATTTCTGTTCTTCGCCACATCGTCGTTTGCACAGGTAAAGGCACCGGATACGGATTTTGTCCTCCAATATGCAAAAGTATTCTGGGAACATTCGTATGAATCGGACCTGTCATCTGCTGAATTAATTGCGCAACTTACGGAGCGTTTAAAGTCAGATCCTCGAAATTCCGAACCATCAGTTGTCGGAAATACGATCCGGTTTTCTGTCGATAATGACAAGCCAAACATCAAGAAGTATGGCGCAAAAGAAATGAAGACCTCAATCATCGCAAAACTGTATTTAAAATACGACGCGGTAATTGAAGTCAAAGACAACGCGTATTCAGTCAAACTTACCAATATTTTCCTGGACAATAAAGACCGTACCGAGCGCAATTCCGGCGATATTACGAAATATGTCTGCAATACAAGTAACCTTACGTTTAAGACAGATGAAGGCGTGCAGCAGGGAATGCGTTATGTAAACAGGCATCTGACCGAAAAATACGATCTTACAAAACCACTCGAAGATATTCCCGCGAAGAAATGAGGAAACTTATACCAGTTTTATTCTTGGCATTTTCATATTCGCAGGCTCAGGAGCTGAAACCGATTGCCGATACTACTTTCGTACGATTGCTGGATTTTACGTCCGATATCGAACTTGATATGAAATATGCCACAAGCGATAATTTTTTGAAATCCAAAGTTTATGATTGTGCCGACTGCTATCTGCGGATGCGAACTGTCGCACAGCTGATTGAGGCAAATCGCGACTTTTTAAAAAAAGGCTATCGCATTAAGATTTTTGATTGTTATCGTCCTTTAGATGTGCAGAAACAAATGTTCAAAATTGTCCCCAATCCTACATATGTTGCCGATCCTGCGAAAGGATCGATCCATAATCGTGGCGGCGCAGTCGACCTGACGCTCATCGATTCAAGCGGTAAAGAACTGGATATGGGAACTTCCTTCGATCACTTCGGGCCTGCATCCGCGCACGATTACAGCAAACTTTCCGATGAAGTCATCAAAAACAGGAAATATCTGCGAAAGATCATGCAGCGAAATGGATTCCGAACTTTCGAATCCGAGTGGTGGCACTACAATCTGAAACGCGCGTCCAAAGAAAAAATCTCCAACTTTAAATGGGATTGCAATTAGTTGCTCAGGCAATGTAACGTATCCTGAAAATACGATTCCGGCATATAAACAACATTGTCCATTTCCGATTTGATTTCCGGCCGGACAACATAATCGACCGTCTCAGTCGAATATTTGATTCTCATCAGTGAAATCGATGACATCTGCAGTTCTTCGATACTTCCTTTTGGAAACAGGAAAAAGCCGGTCAATACACGATTGTTCATGCCTTCGTCGCCCCGAATTGAATTTCCGCAAGATTCAGAATCAGTATGGATCAATGTGATAATTTTGCCGTTCGCCAATTGAAGATACAGCCGCGAATTTTTATCGAAACAATGCGCTTTGATGAAGTCTTTGCTTTTGGCGATCATTTGCATGTTGAGCGTAGGAAGCCCGTCGGTGAGCGCGATCGAAAAATATATATAGTTTGATGCGCCTGCAAAATTTCGCTCATACATCAGGTAGTTCTTCGTCGCCCGGTAAGTTCCAAGTGAATCCGAAACCTTTACGCTGAAATCGCATGGCTTCTGTGCCATCAGAAACATCGGAAATATCAGGATCAATAATCTAACTGCAATTTTCATTATCTGATTTTAGTGCAAATTAAAACTATTTTACGGTCATTTTTGTCGGTCGTGAAAAAGCAATAATTCTCGCCGCCATCCTTAACCTTCAGCGATTTTCTTAAATCATCTGTGGATTCATGGAAATTCCGCACCGACAGATTGGCGTTTTTCATCGATTTCAGAAAACGCAATGTTTCCTTATTGTACGGCAAATTCCGAACGATCGAAAATCGACGGCCGGGGAAATCGATTTCCTGATCCGAAGTGTACAGATGCGAATGCTGATGGAGTTTTGCAACATTCAACTGACTTGCGACATTTTTAAATCCGCCGGACTTCATGATCGCGGCATTGGGTTCGAACAAAAATTTCATCGGCTCCGAATATTGTTCGTTCGCATCATCATCAAGCGCAAACTCAAACGTTTGACTGCCATCAACTGTAATGTTCGCGGTTTTAATTGCAATTTTTCCTGAATATCCTTTCTTCAAAATCCAAAGCAGCTCTTTGACATCATTCTTAATTGCAAGAATATGAATTTCGCATACATTTCTCAATTCTGACAAACCCGCCGAAATATCCAATAGCGGCGAAGTCTTGATTATAATATTGTCGGCATGATCGAAATAATTATCAATTTTTGAAGGCACTTCGGGCAGGCAATCACGCAGCATAAAAACTTTTCCTTTGCTGTCTGAGCGCCGTGCCGGATCGATATAAATCCAGTCGAATCGCCGGTCCAGTCGTGATAAAATTTCGTTACCATCACCTATCTTGCATTCAATGTTGCCGGCATTCAGTACGGCGAAATTATGATGCGCGATTTGTGAAAGCGCTTTGTTCAACTCGCAATGAACTACGCTTTCAAATCGTTTTGAAAAATACAGATCGTCTATGCCAAATCCGCCCGTTAAGTCAATAAGGTTTTTACCGCTGATCAATGCCGATTTATATTCTGCCGCAGTTTCCGATGAGGCCTGCTCGACAGAAATCTTTTGCGGATATAGGATTCCGGGTGTTTTGTAGAGCGTCGGGAATTTATCTTTAGCTTTTACTTTGGAAGCGATCTGATTAAGGATCTCCTTGTAATCAACATCCGGAAACGGGTTTTTCAAGAACGCGAGACGCGAAATATCCGAATTCAGATTAATATCTATAAACTCTTGAATATCAGATTGTAATAATCGGCTATCCAAATCAGTTGTTGAAAATGTAATTCATAATATTTGCACCCATTTTCAAAGCTTTTTCCCGCACTTCCAACGGATCATTATTAACCTCGGCATCTTCCCAGCCATCACCCAAATCGGTTTCGAAAGTATACAGAAGCACTAACCGGTTCTCGACGAAAATCCCAAATGCCTGCGGGCGCTTCCCATCGTGTTCGTGAATTTTCGGAAGTCCGGCAGGAAAGGAATAAGGCTTTTGAAATATCGGATGGTTTGAAGGAATTTCTACCAGATCATTGCCGGGAAATACTTTTTTGATCTCACGGCGGATATACTGGTCCAGGCCATAATTGTCATCGATGTGCAAAAATCCGCCTGCATTCATATAATTGCGAAGGTTTATGGCTTCCTGATCACTGAATACCACATTTCCGTGGCCTGTCAGATGAACATATGGATACGTAAAAATGTCCGGGCTTCCCGGTTCAACCGTCGAAGGCTTTACTTTAATGGTCGTATTGATCGATTTATTGCAATACCTGATCAGGTTTGGAAGCGATGTTGGATTTGCGTACCAGTCTCCACCACCGTTGTATTTCATCAATGCAATTTCCTGGGCGTTCGACATCAACACACAGAATAACAGGGCTATAACTAGTTTAATTTTCATATTTCGTTTATCATGGCAACTGCGTGACACGCTGCAATCGCCGCGGTTTCGGTACGCAAGCGGTTTACGCCCAAAGTTACCGGAATATATCCGTTTTGAAGTGCGGTGGAAATTTCGACATTTGAAAAATCTCCTTCAGGGCCGATTAAAATTGTTACGTCGCCGCCGGGTTTAACTGCTTTAATAATTGGATTTCTTTCAGAATCCTCGCAATGCGCAATGAGCTTTTGTCCAATCAATTCATTTACAATAAAATCCTTAAAATCTACAGGTTCATTCAATTTTGGCAAATAACACTGCAGAGATTGCTTAATCGCCGACTGCACGATCTTCTGCATCCGTTCCGACTTAAAATTCTTTCGTTCCGAATGATCGCACATCAATGGCGTAATTTCATCAACACCAATTTCTGTAGCTTTCTCAAGAAACCATTCGTAACGATCGTTCATTTTTGTCGGCGCGACCGCGAGATGGATCCGATAATTACGCTGCGTCATTTGCTTCGAATCAACGATCTTTACGGTGCATTTATTATCCGATGCCAGTGTGATCCGGGTTGTAAATAAATTTCCGCGACCATCGGTCACCATCAGTTCGTCTCCGGATTTTTTGCGCAAAACTTTTACAATATGACGGCTTTCTTCCTTGTCGAAGAAAAATGTACCGGTATCGATGGAAATTTCAGGATTGTAAAATAGCTGCATCAGAAATCGATTCTTGCTTTAGAGGTCACGGATGAATTTTCGAAACTTCCCGACAAATATTTATAAAACGCGGCAATCCCGATCATAGCGGCATTGTCGGTCGTGTATTCGAATTTCGGAATAAAGGTCTTCCAGCCGCGTTCCAATTCCATTTCTTTCATTTTCTGACGGATTCCCGAGTTTGCAGAAACGCCGCCGCCTATTGCAATTTGGCTGATGCCGGTTTCTTTCACAGCGGAAATCAATTTATCCATCAGTATCTCGATGATCGTATGCTGCACGGATGCGCAGATATCATTGATATTCTTTGAAATAAAATCAGGATCGTCGGTCGTCTTCTTTTGGATAAAATACAAAATAGCAGTTTTCAAACCCGAAAAGCTGAAATCGAGGCCTGCGATCTTCGGTTTGGTAAATTGAAATGCCATCGGATTGCCATCTTTTGCAAGTTTATCCACAAGTGGCCCGCCCGGATAGGGCAGCCCTAATATCTTTGCGGTTTTATCGAATGCTTCACCAACGGCATCGTCAGTGGTTTCCCCAATAATTTCCATATCGAAATAACCGGAAACTTTTACGATCTGCGTATGCCCGCCGCTGATGGTCAAAGCGAGAAACGGAAATTCCGGCATGGCCCGGCCTTCGTCAATAAAATGAGCCAGAATATGGGCTTGCATATGGTTTACGGCAATCAGCGGGATGTTTAATGCAAGTGAAACCGACTTTGCGAATGAGCTTCCGACAAGCAGCGATCCCATCAATCCCGGGCCTTGTGTGAACGCAATCGCGGACAACATAGATCGCTCGATATTGGCTTTCTTCAGGGCCAAATCGACCACCGGTACTATGTTCGCCTGATGCGCACGCGATGCCAACTCGGGAACCACGCCGCCATACTGCTCGTGAATCAGCTGGTTTGCCACAACATTCGACAGGACTTTATCGTTCTTCAAAACAGCCGCAGCAGTGTCGTCGCACGAGCTTTCAATGGCAAGGATATAAACGTCTGAAAGTGCCATAAAGGCTTAATTATTTGAGAGTATTTTACTGGTTTGCAGGTAAAAAAAAGTTATTTTTACAGCGAAGCCAAAATTAGTCAATTTTGCCGAGGTTACTCAATCCAAGGCAACGCAAAATTAAAATAGCCAGGGTATCAAAAGGTTTAGAAAAATAGTACTGCGTTCCGTTCTCGCGCTGATCCTTTTGCTGTTGATTATGGCCGTTTTGCTGTCACTTCCCGCAGTCCAGACCTGGCTTGGAAATTATGTTACGGACCGTATAAATCGCGATTACAAAACAGATATTAACGTAGGCCGCATCTCAATATCGGCCTTTGGCAGCGTAAATCTCAAGGAAGTCCTCATTCGCGATCACCACAAGGATACGCTGATCTATTCAAGCAATATCCAGACGAACATTTTAAGTTTCAGGCAGCTTTACAATGGTGACCTTTTGTTTGGCAGCATCCGTACGCGCCAGATTTTCATGAACATGAAGATCTATAAAGGCGAAGCCGATTCGAACCTTGACCGGTTCATAAAACTTTTCGATTCCGGAAAGCCATCGACAAAACCATTTCTGATGAAAGCCGGAACCGTTGTCATCGACGGCGGACGATTTTTGTTATCTGATGAAAACCTTCCAAATCCAAAAAACCTCGATCTCACAAGATTACAGGCATCTCTTAAGAATCTGAAAATTTACGGTCCGGAAGTTACGATGCAGATCAGGTCGATGGCGTTTCAGGATCATCGCGGATTGTATATCAAAAAATTCACGACCGATTTTAAATACAACAAAACCAACATTATTCTTAAGGAGCTTGATTTCGAGACCGACAATTCAATATTTTCGGGCGATGTTGCAATGTCATACGATCGGAAGGATTTTGCGGATTTTAATAATAAAGTGAAGTTTAATGTGAATGTCGAATCTGCGTCGCTTGCCACAAACGACATCAGGTACTTTTACACCGGCTTGGGAAAAGACCGGAATTTCACGCTTAAATCCCGCGTTACCGGAACTTTAAATAACTTTACAACTCACAATCTTGTCCTTCACGACAGCGGCGGATCCGAGATTCGAGGCGATGTTTCTTTTGTGAATCTGCTTGCAAAAAAAGACCGCCCGTTTTCGATTTATGGCGATTTCGACAAGCTCACATCCGATTACAAAAGCCTGACGTCGATGCTGCCCGAAGTTCTTGGCAAAAGGCTTCCTTCTAATCTTGCAAAGTTTGGGACTTTTAACCTGCGCGGTAAAGCCGCGGTTTCGCCCACAGCGCTTTCGGCCGATTTTTACATGACGACTGCCCTTGGAAATATCCAGTCGGATCTTGTGATGTCAAACATCAACAACATCGATAATGCTTCGTACAAAGGTTACGTGATCCTCGAAAATTTCAATGTTGGCAATTTTTTGGGCAGAAAAGATGTTGGTGCAGTCACGGTAAATCTCGATGTCGACGGCAAAGGATTTTCAGAAAAATATCTCGACACGAAATTTTCCGGCGATATTTATAAAATCCGCTACAACGGTTATACTTATCAAAATATTGAAGTCGACGGCAACTTCGACAATCCTGTATTCAAAGGCCGCGTGTTTATCAACGACCCGAATCTGTTTATGGATTTTGACGGTGCGATGACCATCGGCAGGAAAGACATTCAATATGACTTCCACACTAAGATCGATTATGCGGACCTTGTAAAATTAAACCTCAATAAAAAAGACTCGATTTCAGTTTTTAAAGGAGAAGTTGAAATGCATGTTTCGGGCAATTCAATCGACAACATGAGTGGCGATGTCTACATCAAGCAAACTTCATATCAAAATAATAATGATACGTATTTGTTTGATGATTTTTCGATCAGTTCTGCTTTTGATGAAAACCGTGTACGTACCATCTCAATAAATTCGCCTGATATCATTCAAGGAAAAGTTGTCGGAAAGTTTGAGTTCGGGCAAGTGCGGAAAATGGTTGAAAATTCACTAGGAAGCCTGTATGCGAATTATGAACCTAACAAAATCAAACGCGGTCAATTTTTAAGATTTGATTTTACGGTCTACAATAAGATACTTGAGATATTTTACCCGGGAGTTTCCCTTGGCGCAAACACGACAATTTCGGGAAATATCAATTCCGACAACGATGAGTTCAAGCTAAATTTCGATTCACCGCAAATTGCTGCATTTGAAAATTACATCCATCGGCTTTCAATTCGGTTAGATAACAAGAATCCGTTGTACAACGCCTATATCGAGATGGACAGCATACGCACGAAGTATTACAAAGTATCGGATTTCAGTCTGATAAATGTCACCTCGAATGACACGCTTTATGTCCGGACGGAATTCAAAGGAGGCGAGAAGGCGACAGATTTCTACAATCTGAACCTTTACCATACGATTGACCAGAACCGCAACAGTATTGTTGGCTTTGATCAATCTGAAATTAAGATCAAAGATTATTTGTGGTATCTGAATGAACGCGGCCAGGCCGACAACAAGATCATCTTCGATAAAAAACTCACGAATTTTAAGCTTGACAACATTGTAATGTCGCACGACAATCAGGAAATGGCGCTTAATGGAGTACTGCGTGGCACGACGTACAAAGATCTGAAGCTCACATTCCAGGATATCAATCTTGACGGAATTACACCGACGGTCGAAAAATTCAAGATTGAAGGAAAGCTTGATGGTGAGATCAATTTCCGTCAGGAGAACAGTGTTTACAAGCCTACATCTTCGCTTAGGATCGAGCATCTCGTGGTCAACAAAAGTGTTTTGGGAAATATGAACATCGATATTACGGGCGACGACAGCTTTAGTAAATTCAATGTTAATTCCGTGCTCGTTCACGAAAATATCGAATCCTTTACTGCAGATGGAAACTTTAAGATTGAAAATAAGGAAACCATTGCCGATATAGATCTGCGATTCAATCGTTTGAATCTTGGGATTTTGGCTTCATTGGGAGGCGAAGTGCTGACGAACATCCACGGTTTTACATCAGGAACAGCGCGGATAGACGGCAATATCAAGGATCCCGATATCAATGGCCGACTATTTCTGGATGATGCCGGACTGACGATTCCGTACCTGAATGTCAACTTTGAGTTGGAAGACCGTTCGGTTGTCGATGTTACGGAAAACGCATTCATAATCCGGAATTCACAACTGAACGATACGAAATTCGACACCAAAGGATTTTTGAACGGTCGTATCGAACACGATAAATTTACCGATTGGGAGCTCGATCTTGAAATTACATCCGACAGGCTTTTGGCACTCGACACGCAGGACAGCGAAGATGCCGCTTACTTTGGAACGGCGTTTATCAATGGAACCGCAACGATAACAGGACCGACAAGCGGGCTTTTTATTAAAGTTGACGCTTCATCGGAAAGAGGAACTTCAGTTAAAATTCCAATCAATGATGCAGTCGCTTCCGGCTCGAGCAGTTTCATCCACATCTTAACTCCGGAGGAAAAATACAATCAGCAGCGCGGCATCACGCCAACTGAACGAAATTACAGCGGTCTCGAAATGGAGTTTAATTTCGATATCACGCCTGATGCCGAGGTCGAAGTTATTTTGGACCGCAATACCGGCCATGGCATCAAAGGAAAAGGTTACGGATCGTTGTTATTTAAGATCAACACGCTGGGAAAATTTAATATGTGGGGCGATTTCCAGGCTTACGAAGGAATTTACAATTTTAAATACGGCGGACTGATCGACAAAAAATTCCAGGTTAAAAAAGGCGGCTCCATTGTTTGGGAAGGCGATCCGATGCGCGCGGTTCTAAATATCGAAGCCATTTATAAAACGACGGCCAACCCGGCGATCCTACTGGAAAATCCATCATTCAATAAAAAAGTTCCTGTCGAAGTTGTCATCGGAATCCGTGGAAACCTGACGAATCCGGAACCTGATTTTAATATTAATTTCCCGACTGTCGGTTCTGTTTTAAAATCTGAAATTCAATACAAGCTCGACGATAAAGATACGCGGCAGACGCAGGCACTTTATTTATTATCATCAGGCGGTTTCTTAAGTCCCGAAGGCGTTAGCGAATCCGATCTTGCAGGAAACTTTTTTGAGCGTGCAAGCGGACTTTTCAGCGATATTTTCCAGGATGAAGATGGTAAATTTATTGTAGGTGTCGATTATGTTTCGCCGGATAAACGTCCCGGAATTGAGACTGACGGCCGCTTCGGGTTCAGCGTTTCGACGAAAGTCAATGAACGTATTACGATCAACGGAAAAGTCGGCGTTCCGGTTGGTGGCATCAATGAATCTACAATTGTTGGCGATGTTGAAGTGCAATACCGCGTCAACGAAGACGGAACTTTAAATGTGCGTGTTTTCAACAGAGAAAACGACATCAATTACATCGGACAGGGAATCGGTTATACGCAGGGTGTCGGTATTAATTACGAGGTTGATTTTGATACTTTTAAGGAGTTTGTCAATAAGATCTTCCGCAACATTAAAATCGACAAAGAGGTTTTAAAACGAACTGAGGGTGAAGAGCTGCCGCCTGATTCCGATCTGCCGGATTACATCGATATGAATGGCCAGCCGCCTAAAGAAGAAAATACGGAAAAGGTGAATGGGGAAGCGGTGCCGCATGAGGAGTAATTAATTGATA
>CBDUBJ010000074.1:0-11782 GCA_965365355.1 uncultured bacterium | reverse complement strand
TAGGATCGTTAAGCAGTAATTGCTCTTCAAAAAAAATTAAGATCGCTGACTTATGCCGGCGATTTTTTTTTGGCTTGATGCGAGACGTACTTTTTAACCACGACGGCGCAAAATGCGAAGTTACAATGCTTCGCATCGGAAGTAAACACATTAATTCTCTGCACTCGCCATCTTATATAGAGATCAAATTGAAGCGGCGGCTGTTCATCCGCATATCTTTATTTCGCCGTAGAATTCAAGAAAAAGTTTTGCCTGTAGCTAAGCGATGGTGAAGACGAGGAGGTACGACGAGCGGCTCCCGTCGCGCGGCAAAACTTTGGCGTAGAATTCAGGAGAAATAAAATAGCGGCTAGGCGTTTTGCTTCTTTGCGGCCAGGCAAAGAAGAGAAAAACTCCAACAAAAGCAGAGGCAAGGCGTAGATTTAAAGGGAAATGCAATAGGCGGAAAAAGGCTTTTGCTTCTTTTGGCCACAAAAGAAGAAACAAAAAAGGGACAAACTTTCGTTTGTCCCTTCCCAATTCTATAAAAGAAATACTATTCTTCCTTCTTCTCTTCATCAGCCGAAGCCTCAGGCGCCTCAGCAGCCGGTGCTTCCGGAGCCGAAGTATTTTCAGGAGTATCCTGAACTTGTGCGCTCGAGTCTTCAACTTGCGGCGCTTCAGCCTGTGGTTCAGCAGCAGGTACTTCAGCAGCAGCAGGAGCTGTTTCTGTCGTTGCAGCAGCAGGGGCAGAAGTTGCAGCAGCTGCAGCAGTTCCTTTACCTTTTCCGCCACGACGGCTTCTTCCTTTTTTCTCCTCTTTCTTGCCTCCGTTGTAAAGTTCGTTGAAATCTACAAGTTCGATCATCGCCATGTCGGCGTTATCTCCAAGACGGTTTCCAAGCTTGATGATACGTGTGTATCCGCCCGGACGGTCGCCAACTTTTGCCGCTACGTCGCGGAACAAATCAGTTACCGCGTACTTGTTGCGAAGGTAAGCGAACACGATACGCCTGTTGTGCGTGGTGTCGTCTTTGGATTTTGTGATCAGCGGCTCAACAAACTGTTTCAATGCTTTCGCTTTGGCAGTTGTGGTGTTGATGCGCTTGTGCTCTATCAGTGAGCAAGCCATGTTAGCCAGCATCGCTTTACGATGTGCCGTTTGCCTGCTTAGGTGATTTACTTTTTTTCCGTGTCTCATTACAAATGCGTATTATTCCCTTCGGGACTAGTCTTTATCCAATTTATATTTACTCAAATCCATTCCGAAGTGAAGGTTCTTCACTGCAACAAGCTCGTCAAGTTCGGTAAGTGATTTTTTACCGAAGTTGCGGAATTTCATCAGATCGTTCTTGTTGAACGATACCAGGTCGCCAAGCGTATCGACTTCAGCTGCTTTAAGGCAGTTAAGTGCGCGGACCGACAGATCCATGTCGACAAGTTTGGTTTTAAGCAATTGCCTCATGTGAAGCGACTCCTCATCGTACGAATCCGTCTGTGCGATCTCGTCGGCTTCAAGCGTGATCCTTTCATCTGAAAACAGCATGAAGTGATGGATCAAAGTCTTTGCTGCTTCGGTTAGCGCATCTTTCGGTGCAATCGAACCATCGGTCTTGATCTCGAATACAAGCTTCTCGTAATCGGTTTTCTGCTCAACACGATAGTTTTCGATCGTATATTTCACATTTTTCACCGGAGTGAAGATCGAATCTGTAAAGATCGTTCCGATCGGTGCATTCGGTTTCTTGTTCTCTTCAGCAGGAATATATCCACGGCCTTTTTCGATGGTCAATTCCATGTTAAGGCTGATTTTGCTGTCGAGGTTACAGATCACAAGATCCGGGTTCAAAACCTGGAATCCTGAGATGAATTTTTGGAAATCACCGGCAGTAAGCTGCTCTTTTCCTGAAACTGAAATAGTTACCGACTCGTTATCGACATCCTCGATCTGGCGCTTGAAACGCACCTGCTTAAGGTTGAGGATAATTTCCGTAACATCTTCAACTACTCCTGAGATCGTTGAGAATTCATGGTCAACGCCTTCAATACGGACCGAAGTAATCGCATAACCCTCAAGTGCGGAAAGCAAAACCCTTCTTAGGGCGTTTCCGACAGTAAGGCCATAACCTGGTTCCAACGGCCTGAATTCGAATTTGCCTTCGAAGTCGGTTGAATCGATCATGATTACTTTATCGGGTTTCTGAAAATTAAATATTGCCATAATTTCGACTGATGTCTATTATTTGTTGTACAATTCGACGATAAGTTGTTCCTTGATGTTTTCAGGAATCTGCAATCTTGCCGGAACAGACACGAAAGTACCTTCCATGGTGTCTTTGTTCCAGGTGATCCACTCGTAGACGCTTCCTGAATTTGAAAGCGAACGTTCGATAGCTTCAACTGATTTTGATTTTTCGCGAACCGCTACTTTGTCGCCCGGCTTCAGGTGATAAGACGGAATGTTTACAATTTCGCCGTTTACTGTGATGTGCCTGTGGCCAACGATTTGGCGGGCAGCTCTTCTTGACGGAGCGATTCCCATACGGTAAACCACGTTGTCAAGGCGCGCCTCGCAAAGCTGGATAAGGATCTCACCTGTTACACCTTTGGATGCAGCCGCTTTTTCGAACAAGTTCCTGAATTGTTTTTCGAGGATTCCGTAAGTGTACTTAGCCTTCTGCTTTTCCATCAACTGGACAGCGTACTCGGATTTCTTACCTCTTTTTTTTGCCTGCCCGTGTTGTCCGGGAGGATAGTTTTTGCGCTCGAAGGATTTGTCTTCCCCGAAGATCGCTTCGCCGAATTTACGGGCGATTCTAGTTTTTGGACCAGTATATCTTGCCATTTCTGAAATTAATTGGAACAGAGATTATGAATTCAGGTCAAATCCTCCGTAATCTGCGCCTGTCCCGGGTTATACTTATTATTTATATGGTATAGGGTAAGGGGTTCAGGGTTCAGGTTGTATTACTACTTGTACCCTGTACCTTGCACCATGCACCTTAATTATACCCGTCTTCTTTTCGGAGGACGGCATCCGTTGTGCGGCATTGGCGTCACGTCGATGATCTCGGTCACTTCGATACCGCCATTGTGCAATGAGCGGATGGCAGACTCACGTCCGTTACCCGGTCCTTTCACGTATACCTTCACTTTTTTAAGTCCGGCTTCCAATGCTACTTTGCTTGCATCTTCGGCAGCCATCTGGGCAGCATACGGCGTGTTCTTTTTAGAACCGCGGAAGCCCATTTTACCTGCTGATGACCACGACACAACTTCACCCTTTTTGTTTGTCAAAGAGATGATGATGTTGTTGAATGTAGCACTGATATGCGCTTCGCCTGTCGATTCGACAATTACTTTACGCTTTTTTGTTGTTGCTTTAGCCATTACTGTGTATTATTTAGTTGCTTTCTTCTTGTTAGCAACAGTTTTCCTCTTACCTTTTCTTGTACGTGAATTGTTCTTCGTACGCTGTCCGCGCAATGGAAGACCTGATCTGTGACGGATCCCGCGGTAGCAGCCGATATCCATCAGACGCTTGATGTTCAAAGAAACCTCTGAACGCAATTCACCTTCGATTTTGTAATACGATACGGCATCACGGATCGCTCCGATCTCTGTATCGTTCCAGTCTTGGACTTTTGTATCCTGGCTTACTCCTGCTTTTTCCAGAATCTCGATAGCCCTGCTATTACCGATTCCGAAGATATAGGTAAGAGCGATAACTCCTCTTTTGTTTTTCGGGATGTCTACCCCTGCTATTCTTGCCATAATTTATCCTTGACGCTGTTTAAACCTTGGGTTCTTTTTGTTGATTACGTATAATCTGCCCTTTCTGCGAACAATCACGCAGTCGGCGCTTCTCTTCTTTACTGATGCTCTTACTTTCATTTTAATTTAGCTTGAAGCTTTCAGCTTTCAGCTTTCAGCGAATCGCACTGGGCTGATCGCTGACCACTGACCGCTGGCGGCCAATTTAATATCTGTATGTAATTCGTGCTTTGGTCAGATCGTACGGACTCATTTCGAGTTTCACTTTGTCACCCGGGAGAAGCTTGATGTAATGCATCCGCATTTTTCCCGAGATATGTGCGATCACGATGTGGCCGTTTTCCAACTCCACCCGGAACATTGCATTTGACAATGCTTCGATGATCGATCCGTCCTGTTCTATTGCTGCTTGCTTCGCCATATATTATGCTACAGCTTTTCTGTTCTTACCAGTTTTCATCAATCCGTCATAATGCTTATTAAGCAAGTATGAATTGATTTGCTGGATCGTATCGATTGCAACACCAACCATGATGATTAGCGAAGTTCCGCCATAGAACATCGCCCACGCCTGCTGAACATCAAGTAAACTTACAACGATGGCAGGGAACACTGCGATCAGGGCAAGGAACAATGAACCAGGGAACGTGATCAAAGACATGATTTTATCAAGCAATTCGGAAGTTTCGGCACCTGGGCGCGTACCCGGGATAAATCCTCCGCTTCTCTTCAGATCATCCGCCATCTTATTCGTAGGGACCGTAATCGCGGTATAGAAATAAGTAAACAGTATGATCAGTAACGCAAAAACGAAATTGTACCAGAATCCGAATGGATCGCTGAATGTTCCTGCGATTGTCTGCGAAGCCTCCGAATTGGATAAGCCTGCAAGCGCCGCCGGAATGAACATGATAGCCTGTGCAAAAATGATTGGCATTACTCCCGAAGCGTTCAGCTTCAATGGAATCCACTGCCTGTTGCCGGCTGCATCTTTTTCGAAATCACCGGTTACGGTCCTTCTCGCATATTGTACCGGAATTCTGCGGACAGCCATCACAAGCAAAACGCAGGCGATGATGACCAGAAGCCAGATGACAATCTCAACAAGCAGCAATAATGGTCCGCCGTTGTTGTTTGTGATCCGCGACGAAAATTCCTGTATGAAAGCCTGTGGAAGCCTCGCAAGGATCCCGACCATGATCAACAATGAAATTCCGTTTCCGATGCCTTTATCCGTGATCTTCTCACCAAGCCACATCGCGAAAATGGTTCCTGTTACCAGGATGATCACCGATGCGAAAAGGAATGAGAATGAATCCGATCCTAAAAGGAATGCCGATGGCGGCAACGTGCGGTACAAGTTATAAATGTATCCCGGAGCCTGTACCAAACAGATGATGATCGTCAGCCAGCGTGTGATCTGGTTGAGTTTCTTGCGCCCGCTTTCACCTTCCTTCTGAAGTTTCTGAAGATAAGGAATCGCAATTCCCATCAACTGAACTACAATTGAGGCTGAAATGTAAGGCATGATCCCCAATGCGAAAACCGAAGCCTGCGAAAACGCGCCTCCGGTAAACATATCCAGGATCGAAGCAATACCATCTTTAGTTTGTCCGGCCAGGTTGCCAAGCTGCGTTGCATCGATTCCGGGAAGCGTAACGTGCGCCCCAAAACGGTATACAAGCAGAAGCATAAGAGTCAGCAAAATGCGGTTCTTAAGCTCATCTATCTTCCAAACGTCGGCCAATGATTCAAAAAATTTCTTCATCCGTGCAGCGTAATTATATAGTTACGGCTTCTCCGCCTGCAGCCTCGATTGCGGCTTTAGCAGTAGCGGTAAATTTGTGTGCGCTGATTTTCAGCTTTGCCTTTAGTTCGCCACGTCCAAGGATCTTTACGATCTCATTTTTGGTAGCAAGCCTTGTCGAAACGAACGTTGTCATATCAACAGTATCCTTCACGATTCCGTTGTCTACCAACTGCTGAAGCGTATCAAGGTTTACTGCCTGATATTCTTTGCGGTTGATGTTGGTGAAACCGAATTTAGGAACACGTCTCTGAAGTGGCATCTGACCACCTTCGAAACCGATTTTCTTCGAATAACCTGAACGTGATTTCGCGCCTTTGTGTCCACGAGCGGAAGTTCCGCCTTTTCCTGAACCTTCACCGCGACCAACCCTTTTGTTCTGGTTGTGTGTCGAACCTTCTGCAGGCTGTAAATTACTTAAGTTCATCACTTTATTTCTTATTTGACTTCCTCTACGGAAACCAGGTGTTTAACTTTGTTTATCATCCCGATTATTGCAGGATTTGACTCATGCTCGACCACCTGACCCATTTTACGGAGCCCAAGTGCTTCAAGACCTCTTTTCTGTGTCAGCGGGCAATTGATTTTGCTTCTGACCTGCTTTACTCTAAGTTTAGCCATTATTTCCTGAATTAACCTTTAAATAGTTTCTCGAGTGATACACCTCTTTGTTTTGCAACGGTACTTGCGCTTCTCATCTGCAATAGTGCATCGAAAGTCGCTTTTACGACGTTGTGAGGGTTTGATGAACCTTGAGACTTCGAAAGAACGTCGTGGATACCAACCGATTCAAGTACCGAACGAACGGCACCACCGGCAATAACTCCCGTACCGTGAGAAGCCGGCATAAGGAAAACGCGAGCGCCTCCGAATTTACCTTTTTGCTCATGTGGCACAGACTGTCCGCTCAACGGGATCTTCACAAGGTTTTTCTTTGCATCTTCAACAGCTTTCGCGATCGCTTCAGATACATCTTTGGATTTGCCAAGGCCGTGACCTACAACTCCATTCTCGTCGCCGACTACTACAATAGCGGAAAAGCCGAAAGCCCTTCCTCCTTTTGTAACTTTCGTCACACGGTTAACACTTACCAGACGGTCCTTAAGCTCAAGTCCGCTTGGCTTGACCAATTCTACGTTTTTATACTTTTGATACATGCTTCTTAGAATTTAAGTCCGGCTTCCCTTGCGCCGTCAGCTAATGATTTAACTCGTCCGTGGTACAGGTAACCGCCTCTGTCAAAAGTGACATTCTCGATTCCGGCCTTCGTGGCTTTTTCTGCGATCAGTTTTCCGACTGCAGCTGCAACCTCGATGTTTGTACCTTTCAGATCGGCACCTTTTTCTCTTGAAGACGCTGCCATCAAAGTCACCCCATTCACATCATCAATAAGTTGTGCATAGATCTCTTTGTTGCTTCTGTATACGGAAAGACGCGGTTTTGCTGCGGTTCCGCTGACAATTTTACGAATCCTGAAACGGATCCTTTGTCTTCTGTCAGTTTTTGTTAATGACATAATTCTTTTATTTTTAAGCTGATTTACCTGCTTTTCTTCTTAATACTTCACCTACGAACTTGACACCTTTTCCTTTGTACGGCTCCGGCTTGCGGAATCCACGGATCTTGGCTGCTACCTGACCAAGAAGCTGCTTGTCGAATGACGTTAGCTTCACGATTGGGTTCTTTCCTTTTTCCGATACGGTTTCAACTTTCACTTCGGGAGCGATCTCGAGGATAATGTTGTGTGAGTATCCAAGCGCCATGTCTAGCTTCTGGCCTTGGTTTGAAGCACGGTAACCTACACCTACAAATTCAAGCTCTTTCGTCCAACCTTCTGAAACACCGAAGATCATATTATTGATCAACGACCTGTAAAGTCCGTGTTTCGCCCTTTGGTCTTTATCATCTGATGAACGCTCCACAGTTACCTGCCCGTCCGCAACATTGATAGTCACATCCGAATATTCCTGTGTAAGTGTTCCAAGTTTACCTTTTACGGTAATCATTCCATCCGCTACATCAACTGTAACTCCTGACGGAACTGTTACGGGGTTTTTACCTATTCTTGACATCTTTCGTCTTAATTATTAGTATACGTAACAAATTACCTCACCACCGACATTCTGCTGTTTCGCCTGCTTTCCGGTCATCAGACCTTTTGAAGTTGAAACGATGGCGATGCCAAGGCCGTTAAGGATTCTCGGAAGGTCTTTCGAACCTGAGTATTTACGTAAACCTGGTTTGCTTATTCTTTGAAGGTCTTTGATGACAGGCTCTTTGGTTTCCTTGTCATACTTAAGGGCGATCTTGATTGTTCCCTGAACTTTGTCATCCTCGAATTTGTAGCTGAGGATGTAACCCTGGTCGAATAAAATTTTGGTAATTTCCTTCTTCATGTTCGAAGCAGGAATCTCAACCACTTTGTGGTTCGCCGCAACGGCGTTACGAACCCGTGTTAAGTAATCCGCGATTGGATCTGTGTACATATTTATTTAATTGCGGTAACGGTTTTCTCAGGGACTTTCCCTTTGAACCTGGAACCAGTTGAACTCTTATTTTGGCTGTCAGCTGTCAGCTGTTAGCTTTCAGCTTTCTTACCAGCTGGCTTTCTTCACGCCCGGGATCAACCCCTGGTTTGCCATCTCGCGGAAAGTCACACGTGAAATTCCGAACTGACGCATATAACCTCTTGGCCTTCCCGTAAGCTTGCAACGGTTGTGCAAACGAACAGGTGAAGCATTTCTTGGCAATTTCTGCAGACCTTCATAGTCTCCGGCTTCCAAAAGCGCTTTTCTTTTCTCAGCGTATTTGGCAACCGTTTTTTGCCTTTTCACCTCACGGGCCTTCATTGATTCTTTAGCCATGTCTTAATTCTTTTTAAAAGGTAAACCTAATTCTGCCAAAAGTGATTTTGCTTCCTTATCTGTTTTTGCAGTGGTCACAAAGGTAATATCCATTCCTGATATTTTGTTGACTTTATCAATATCAATTTCAGGGAAGATGATTTGCTCCAAAACACCCAGGTTGTAGTTTCCGCGTCCGTCAAAACCGGTAGCTTTGATTCCGCTGAAGTCACGTACACGTGGCAATGCCGACGTAACAAGCCTGTCAAGGAACTCATACATCCTTTCGCCGCGAAGCGTCACTTTTGCACCGATCGGCATTCCTTTTCTCAGTTTGAACGACGCAACGTCTTTCTTTGAGATGGTAGAAACAGCCTTCTGGCCTGTAATCTTAGTAAGCTCATCAACCGCATAATCGATCAATTTCTTATCCGATACCGCAGCACCAACTCCTTTGCTGATGACAATCTTCTCCAGCTTTGGAACCTGCATTACGTTTTTGTATCCGAACTCTTCTTTAAGGGCAGAAACCACACGGCTTCTGTATTCCTCTTTCAATCTTGGTATATAAGCCATTACTACAATACTTGATTAGATTTTTTTGCAAATCTCACTTTCTTATCTCCTTCGGTCCTCATTCCTACGCGGGTTGCTGTCTTGGTCTTAGGATCAACAAGTGCCAGGTTTGAAATATGGATAGGAGCTTCTTTCTTAACGATTCCGCCTTGTGGGTTTTTCGCAGATGGCTTCGTGTGTTTCGATACCATGTTAACGCCCTCGACGATCGCTTTGTTCTTGTCACGGTCGACACTCTTTACAACACCGGTAGTACCTTTGTGGTCACCGGCTGTAACGATTACTGTGTCTCCTGATTTTATTTTTAGCTTCATCATTGTAAATAATTAAAGCACTTCAGGTGCCAGTGATACAATTTTCATGAACTGCTTCTCGCGTAGTTCCCTTGCAACCGGACCGAAAACGCGTGTTCCGCGCATCTCACCCTGTGCATTAAGCAATACGCATGCATTGTCGTCGAAACGGATGTAAGAACCGTCAGCCCTGCGGACTTCCTTCTTGGTACGAACAACCACTGCCGTAGAAACAGCACCTTTCTTGATGTTGCCGTTAGGCGTAGCATCTTTAATCGATACTACGATCTTATCGCCGACGGAAGCATACCTTCTTTTGGTACCTCCCAGGACACGGATAGCCAAAACTTCTTTAGCTCCTGTGTTGTCTGCTACTTTTAATCTTGATTCTTGCTGTACCATAATTATTTAGCTCTTTCAATGATTTCGACTAATCTCCAGCACTTGGTTTTGCTCAAAGGACGTGTTTCGTTGATCCTTACAGTGTCGCCAATGTTGCATTCGTTCTTTTCGTCGTGCGCATGATACTTTTTAGTTTTCAATACGAACTTACCGTACAATGGGTGTTTTACCCTGCGAACTTCCGCAACAACGATGGATTTCTCCATTTTGTTTGAGGTTACTACACCTATTCTCTCTTTTCTTAAGTTTCTTTTTTCCATTTCAGAAGCTGTTATTGTTGTTGCTCTCTTTTGGTCATCTCAGTGGCCAGTCTCGCAACTGTTCTGCGTGCGCTTCTGATCTGAAGCGGATTCTCAATCGGGGAAATGGCATGAGCCATTTTCAAATCGGCATAAGCTTTCTTAGTCTGGCTAAGCTTTTCCTGCAACTCGGTCGCGGAAAGTTTTGATATTTCTGACTGTTTCATCTTACTTTTAGTTTATGCTTCGAAATCCCTAGCGATTACAAATTTTGTTTTAACCGGAAGTTTCTGTGCGGCCAAACGAAGTGCTTCTTTTGCCACCGACAAAGGAACTCCTCCAACTTCGAACATGATCCTTCCCGGTTTTACAACGGCAGCCCAGTATTCCACGGCACCTTTACCTTTACCCATACGAACCTCAAGAGGTTTCTTGGTGATAGGCTTGTCCGGGAAAATTTTAATCCAGAGCTGTCCTTCCCTTTTCATATAACGGGTTGCAGCGATACGCGCAGCCTCGATCTGGCGGGAAGTCAAAAATGATGAATCCAAAGATTTGATGCCGAACATACCGTTTGAAAGTTCGTGCCCTCTTTGAGAGATCCCTTTCATGCGGCCTTTTTGTACCTTACGGTATTTCGTTCTTTTAGGCTGTAACATTTTTCTTTAATTTAAGGTAAATTACTTTCTCTTGCGGCCTTCCGGCTTGCGGTCTTTGTTGAAAGGCTTACGGTCTCCGCCACCACGTGGTGAATCTCCGCGTTTCTCGCCGCCACCTGTACCGGACTGTTTTTTGTCCATTCCCACAAGCGGTGAAAGATCCCTTTTACCATAGACTTCGCCTTTCATGATCCACACTTTGATGCCCATACGACCGTAAGTCGTGTGCGCTTCTGCAAGTGCGTAATCGATGTCGGCCCTGAAAGTTGACAATGGAATACGGCCTTCTTTGAAATTCTCTGAACGCGCCATTTCGGCACCGTTCAAACGGCCGGAAATCATAACCTTAACACCTTCAGCATTCATTCGCATAGAGGCTGCGATTGCCATTTTGATAGCCCTTCTGTAAGAGATACGGCTTTCAATCTGACGGGCGATGCTCGTTGCAACCAAATAAGCATCCAGTTCCGGCCTTTTGATCTCGAAGATGTTGATCTGAACTTCCTTGTCGGTAACTTTCTTAAGTTCTTCTTTCAACTTGTCTACCTCCTGGCCGCCTTTCCCGATAATGATACCCGGACGTGCAGTGGTGATAGTAACGGTTACAAGTTTAAGAGTCCTCTCGATAATTACTTTCGATACACTAGCTTTCGACAAACGGGCGTGGATGTACTTTCTGATTTTGTGATCCTCAGCGATCTTGTCGCCGTAATCATTTCCACCATACCAGTTTGAATCCCATCCCCTGATGATACCAAGCCTGTTTCCAATTGGATTAGTCTTTTGTCCCATGCTTATTCTTGATTGCTAAGTGTGTTATTGATAGCTCCAAGCACGATTGTTACGTGGTTAGAACGTTTTCTGATCCTGTGTGCGCGCCCTTGCGGAGCCGGACGAAGCCTTTTTAGCATCATCCCGCCGTCTACGCGGATTTCTTTCACGAACAAACCTGCTTCTTCCATATTGGCGTCAGCATTTTTTGCCTGCCAGTTGGCGATTGCCGACAAAAGCAGTTTTTCAAGTTTACGTGAAGCTTCTTTGGTACTGAACCTCAATAGATTCAGAGCCCTTTCAACCTTTTGTCCTCTAACGAGGTCTGCAACCAAGCGCATTTTTCTAGGTGAAGTTGGGCAATTATTCAATTTTGCAAAGGCGATCTGCTTGTTAGCTTCTTTGATGCCTTCGGCTCTTTCTCTTTTACGAACTCCCA
>CBDUBJ010000073.1:0-11889 GCA_965365355.1 uncultured bacterium | reverse complement strand
CGAAAGCACACAACTCGGCATCTAACCGACAAATAATAATTGTATGATACTGCATGCGAAATATTTACGCACATAGTGGAATATTGTCTTATATTAGAACCCACGAATTTCCGGTTATCGCAAATAAGCACAACTAAAATCAAGACTATGATGAAATTTTACATTAAATCCTGCATCCTGTTTCTTTCTTTTTGGGGTTACGGACAAACTATTTCCGGCCAGCAATTATACAGTGAGATTCCCTCAGGATCGCTGTCACATCCCGAATTAGGGAAAACCACGCACAGCGCTTCGCTAAATCAGGTCGACTATGAACTTGTCCATGCGCGTTCCAAGTATTCACGCACTTTTTTGAATACCAACAAAACAAAGACTACCGTACAATCGTCTTCACCGCTGCATTATCAGGGCAGCGACGGGCATTGGCACAGCATCGATTATAAAATCGCGAAAAACCGTGACTTACTGACCTACCCTGCGCAGGAATCGGTTTTTGAAATGGATTCGAAACGATCAGTCATTAATCTTGAAAATGGTCAGATCAAAATGGACGCGCAGGCGAATTTCATTTTTGTTGGTCAGGATAATACGATCGTACGCAAAATGAGTACTTCGAAACGCGAGGCGTTGATCCAGGGTAATAACAAAATCTTGTTAAAAAATATAGCTCCGGATATAGACAAGAGCTTGACGCTTTATAATCAGGCGATGAAATACAGTTACCTGATCAACAGTCCTGACGCGATTTCCGGAAATTTCAATCAAATGTTGCTCGAAGAAGTCATTGAACTTCCTAAAGGCTTTTCGATCCGCGAACAGACTGCTGATAGAAACGGCTTAAATCACATCACAATTTTAAATGCGAAAGGTGAAGAAGCGCTTGTGTTTCAGCAGCCGATAATTACAGATAGTAAAACTGGCGGCCGGAATTCGCGCCAAAAACCTCTTGAAGGTAAATACAGCGTCATTAAATTGACCGACACAACCTACAAGATCCAGATTGTCGTTGACGGTGCGTGGCTTCAATCGGCAGACAGGGTTTTCCCGATCATTATCGATCCCGTTATTTCGGTAGTAAATAATGACATCGTAAATTCTTGCTTTTTCCCGACATACCAACAGTCTGCGATTCAGGTAGCTGTGCCTGCGGGTCAAACGGTGCTATCATCTGAGATCAGCTATGATTTTGTTGCGGTCGAAGGTTCCGGTGCATGGATTGCCGATCAGCGGAGTTTTGTTTCCGGTCCGAATGGCCAGTCGCCAGTTGCAAACGGTGTCGGCGGCAATTCCGGAGTTTACACTTATAATTTAACCAACAGCCCAATCGGAAATGTTGTTTCTCCGGGACAAATCACTTATACTTTTAATATATCGAGAAACTGGGGCGGTACCGATTGCGGTGCAGCTTTCAATTTTGTGAACCGACGCGAAGTCACTGTTACTTACGGAACCATTGAATTTGGCGAAGGCCCATTGATGATCAATGAGTATTCCGCTTCAAACCGCAATTTTAACGATGGTTTCGGAAGGAATGAAGACTGGATTGAACTATATAATTCTAGTCCCGACACTTATTTCAACCTCGCCGGATATCATCTTAGCAATAACGTTAACAATCCGACCAAATGGCAGATCCAAAATGGAGTGATTCCGCCAAACAGCCGGGTGCTTGTATTTTGTTCCAGCCGCGACATATCTTCGGGAACGGTGCTGCACGCAGATTTTGACCTGACCCAAACAGATGGTGACGAAATTGTAATTGCCGATCCCGGCGGAAATATTTTGGAGTCTGTTGAAATGTTTGTAACACAAACCAATCATTCATACGGCCGTACAACCGATGGCGCATCGACATGGAGCATATTTACTGCCCCAACTCCGGGACAAACCAACGCTAACGGATTCACCGATTACACGACCAAACCAGTGTTCGGACTCGCCCCGGGAAGATATCCTGGCCCGGTATCTGTCACACTTTCATCAACAGGAACAAACGAGCAGATCCGATACACGATAAATGGCGCCACTCCTACTGCCGCATCAGCGTTGTACACCGGTCCGATTTCAATTACAGCTTCAACAGTTGTTCGCGCACGCAGCTTTAGCACAAACGCTCAGATTTTGCCGGGATTTATTGAAACCAACACATATTTCATCAATGAAAATACTACGCTCCCGATCTTTTCACTTTCGGGTGATGCCAATCTTTTAGACCTTTTAAATGGCAATGCAGGAACAATTCCGACCGGGTATGCCGAATTTTTCGAGACAGATGGAACATTCATCGATGAAAATATGGGAGATTTCGATGCGCACGGAAATGATTCTTGGGCATACGACCAGCGCGGAATCGACTTTGTATCCCGCGACGATCATGGTTACAAGAGGCGTTTTGATCATCAGTTTTTCAGCACAACCAACCGCGCAAAATTCAGAAGGCTTATCATGAAGGCTGCCGGAAGTGACAATTATCCGCACCAAAGCGGCGGCGCACATTTAAGAGATGCATTTGTTCAGACCCTTTCCCAAACATCAGATCTGGAATTGGATGAAAGGAGTGCCAGGTTCGTGTCGCTTTTTGTCAATGGACAATATTGGGGAATTTATGACATCCGCGAAAAGGTCGACGACAATCAATACACAGAATTTTATTATGGACAGGATTATAAATTCCGCGACAGCGATGATTATATCCAATATATCAAAACCTGGGGCGGAACCGAGGCAGAATTTGGAAATCAGCCTGCGTTGGATGCATGGGACGATCTGATCGATTTCGTGCAGGATAATGATATGTCGCTCGAGGCCAATTACAATTATGTGGACAGCCAACTGAATATCGACAGCTTGATCGACTATTTTGTACTGAACTCTTATATGGTGAACCGCGACTGGCTGAATTGGAATACGTCGTGGTGGCGAGGACTCGATCCTACAGGCGGAGCCTTAAAATGGCGTTATGCTCTTTGGGATACCGATGGCGTCCTTGGACATTACGTGAACTTTACAGGAATTCCAGACACTTCGGCTGATGCCGATCCATGCCAGGTTGAAGCTCTTGACGTTGGTGTTGGCCACGCACAAACAATCGGAAAACTGATCGAGGAAAGTCCGATTGTACGCCAGCGTTACATTACAAGATATGCCGATTTGCTTAACACACATCTTTCGTGTGAGAATGCAATTGCCGTTTTCGACAGCCTTGTGGCGGTTATCGCTCCTGAAATGCCGCGCCAGGTTCAACGTTGGGGCGGAAGTGTGGCAGGATGGCAGGCAAACGTACTCGCAGCAAAAAACTTCTTGCTGACACGTTGCTCGCAAACGATCAGCACCGGACTTACAGAATGCTATGATGTTGAAGGACCTTATGAAACCACCTTTCAAGTTGTGCCTGTGAATTCAGGAAAAATCAGGATGAATTCCGAGTGGATCCAAAGTTATCCATATACCGCGCAAATTTTTGGAAATATCGATACGATGCTGCGCGGCGAACCAAATCCAGGCTATATTTTCGACCATTGGGTCGTTGATGGCGCAGTAATTTCACCGAATGCTACAACCGCTGATATCGTCCTGCAAATTTCGCAGGCGACTTCGGTAACAGCACACTTTAAAGATGTTGTGATCATTGGCGATGAAGTTATTTACTACTGGCATTTCAACACATTGACGCCAACGGATATCGTAACCGTTCCCGCCGATTACACGCATATTTTAGGAGCTGAGCCGATGATGACGTATACAGGCGAAGGACCCAATGACGTTGATGCAAATGACGAAGGATCGGTATTGAACCTTCATTTGAATACGCTTGCAGGTAAATCGGCACGTGTACGGAATCCATCGACAGACAGAACACTGGTATTTGACCTGCCCACGACAGGATACAAGGATATCAAATTTGCGTATGCGATCGAGCGAACCGATCAGGGCCAGTTATCAAACCAGATATCATACAGTTTGGATGGCATCACGTATACTCAGGCCGATTTGAGCCAGACTTCCTTCGATGTCACTCAGGATTTCGTAGTTGTTGAAATTGATTTTACCGCCATCACGGGAGTTAATAATAATGCCAATTTCAAAATACAGATTGGATTCACCGGAAATACAACCGGCGACAGCGGAAACAACAGATTTGATAATATTACGCTGAAAGGAACGGAGATCAACCTGTCGGCGCCATCGCAAATTGCCGCAAATTATCAGGTATTCCCGAATCCGTTTAAGAGCAATGTACAGATCATCAGCAGTTTTCAAATGACAGAATTGACAATTTACGATATGGTCGGTAAAAACATCATGCGTAAATCCGTCGATAATACTACCGATGCAAGCATTGATTTGAGCGCATTGAACAACGGTGTATATCTGTTAAAAATCAAAACTGCCGAAGGATTCATCACACATAAGCTGGTGAAAGATTAAAAATAATAGCAAGGCACCGGCATCGAAGTTAGCGATTTGCCAAACCTGATCAAAAATCGCCGTCATTTGATTAGCTTTACCTTTCATGTAAAATTAAGCTATGAAAATTCGGATCCTGATTCCAGTGCTTTGCCTTTTTTCGATTTGCTCATTCGCACAATCCTTTAAATACGATCTTTCCAAACCGATTTTCCGGAAAGAACTCCCCGAAATCCTCGACGAAGTTTCAGGAATCACACAGTTAAGCTCGTCGCGCCTTGCCTGCGTCCAGGACGAGTTGGGGATCGTGTTTGTTTACGATTTAAAAACCAACGAGATAACTTCCCGGCATAATTTCGACAGTATTGGCGATTTCGAAGGGATTACCATGGTCAAAAATTCACTTTTCATTCTTCGAAGCGATGGCCGCCTGACGGAATGGAAAAATTTTCCGGACAATAACAACTCTATTCGTCATTTCAAGCTTGCCGTTGAAACTTCGAACAATGAAGGACTTTGCTATGATGCGAAAAACAACAGGCTGCTGATCGGGGCAAAAGGAAAACCGCAGAACCACGACAAAAAATCCGAGCGTTTTATCTATGCTTTTAATTTATCATCCATGTCACTCGAAGAGACAAAACCATATAGCATCGATGTAAAGATGCTTGCTGAACAGGCGCCCAAATTTAATGTTCCAACAGAACACACAAACGCGAAAGGAAATATCAAGCCTTTAAACTTTCGTCCGTCTGAAATTGCTGTCCATCCGAAAACCGATGACATTTATATTCTTTCAGCAGAAGATCAGTTGCTGACCATCATCAATAGAAAAGGCGATATTTTATACATGAAAACACTGGACACGGCAACATTCCCAAAAGCAGAAGGCCTGACGTTTCTTGAAGATGGAACAATGATCATTTCGAATGAAGCAGAAGGCAAAAAAGCGACACTTCTGGGTTTTGAAATGATGCGGTAGCAAACTTCAGGTTAACGACTTTTGTTGAAAGCATCGTCATTGATTGTCTGCGATTCATTAGATTTATCCAAATAATATTTAGAATGGCAATTTCATCAGAATCCGAAAAAATACTCAGTAAATTAAATGATCAGACAAAACTCGGCGACTTGCGGAAGATCGCGAAACAGATAAAAAAAGATCATAAACTCGGGATGGAACTCTGGTCGACAACTAAATTTTTTCCAAGGATGCTGGCGATCTTGATCATGGATCATAAGGAAATGACATCCGACGTAGTCCAAAATTTATTTGCCGATATTGCCGTTCACAGTTTTGATGAGCGCAACCAGCTTGCCGACTGGCTAATGGCAAATCAACTGACCAAAAACAAGCAAACGGTTGCGATGATGGAATCCTGGGAAAACAATCCGAATGCCATGCAACGCCGGATTTACTGGTATCATCAGGGACGATTGCGCTGGGTTGGACAAGTTCCGCCTGATAATACGGAAAACCTTTTAAATGCAATCGAAAAAAAAATGGCGTCCGAAGCGCCCGAAGTGCAATGGGCAATGAATTTTTGTGCAGGATGGATTGGTATTTTCGATAGGAATAACCGCAGCCGTTGTATGGCATTAGGTGAAAAGCTCGGACTTTACAAAGAGGATAAAGTGTCTAAAGGCTGTACGCCTAATTATCTGCCTCAATTTATTGAAATCGAAGCCGGAAAAAGAAATCTTGTGTAATTCGAACCTTGAAAATCAGGAAAATGAAAAAAATAATTTTGCTGACGATCTTAGCAATCGGATGCAGTTCCAAAAAACAAGTCAAGATTTTCCAAAGTCCGGGAGATACAAGATCGAAAACACTATTGTATTTGGATGACGAAACTTATCTGCTGACCGACCGAACCGATGACAAAACGTATGGTTACAGCGACTCGAATCCTATAAATGTCGGTGGCATAAAAGACAAAACCGGACCTGTAAATGAACGCAGGTTTCTCAATGCGCTGCTTGGGCCTAACGGCGAAGAGATCAGGTACAAGCGTGCTGGCAGCTGTTGTGCTTTTCAAACTCCAAATGGAATGATTGAAAACATGGGAATGCTCGACAGATATCTTATCGTAAAAGAGGGAAGCACCGATACGATCGCCCTGTATTTGAATATGTATGACAGCGGCGACCTCAAAGTTCCGTTCGGGTTTAGTCCGCGGAAATATTAGTCAGCTACATTTGTTGTAAGTTTGCCTTGTAGTCGAAAAAAATGCTCAAACAATTCCGTTACTTCAAACAAGATGTCGTTAGCATGCTCGGGAAACGCAAATCCCGAATCTTGTACGTATGGTTAAGCCGCGCGTTTTGGGGACTTTTGCTCTATCGAACCGAACGCGGACTGCATCTTTTTATCGGCAAACCATATGCGGTGATCCGAATTTTTCTGTTGCCACTGATAAATCTGATCCAAGCCTATTCAAACCTCGACATTAATTACAAAGCCGACATCCGTGGCGGACTGCTTGTGTTGCATCCAACAGCGGGAATCGTCATTTCGGGCTTTTCAGTGATTGGTGAAAATTTGCTGCTAACAGGCGGAAACGTCATCGGATCGCGCGCAGGATGCAGATACGGCGACATCCGGATCGGGAATAATTGTTCTTTGGGCGCAAATGCCGTCGTACTCGGGCCGATAAAGCTTTCAAACAATATTTCGGTTGGCGCCAGCGCGTGCGTACTCAAAAGCTGCGAAACCGACGGCGCAACACTTGTTGGTGTTCCTGCTAAAATTGTCGGCAAATACAATACTTCAGACACTTAGCAAATTTTTTTTACGAAAATCTATATACATAAGATATTTATGTATCTTAGCCTTATGTATTCAAAAGACCTGATCAAAGGAACGCTGCAGCCGATAATTCTCATGCTTTTAAATGAGCACAATAGAATGTATGGTTATGAAATGACACAGAAAGTGAAAGAGCTTACACGCGGCAAGATTGAAATAACGGAAGGTGCCCTTTATCCGACGCTGCATAAACTTGTAGATGAAAAGATCCTGACTGCGGAAACCGAATTTATCGGCAAGCGTGTCCGTAAATATTATTCATTGACAAAAGCCGGAAACGAAGTGGCATCTTCTAAAGTCGATGAGTTATCGGATTTCCTTGCAACCATCGGAATGCTGCTTAAACCTAAAGCGACAATATAATGGAACTGTCCAGCAAACAAATTGATTTTATCCGCAAAGACCTTCAGAATCGCGGAATTTTTATAGACGATTTGAGCGAAACTTTGCTCGATCACCTGTGCTGCACGATTGAAAACACAGCAGGATCGGATTTTGAAAATGCCTACCAAATGGCTCTCGACTCCTTTGGTAAAACAGGCATCGAAGATGTCCAGAATCAAGTCATTTTATTAATCACAAATAAATATCTGATCATGAAAAAGTCAATGTTTGTCCTAGGCTATATCGCCGTTTCGCTTGTAACGACCGGCATGCTGTTTAAAATCCAGCACTGGCCATCTGCATCAATACTACTTACGCTCGGAATTGTTTTGCTTAATTTCGGATTTCTGCCACTTTACTTTTATGACAGGTATAAAACGTCAATAACAACTCGATAATTAAATACTGTTGCTGATGATTTGGTGAGGACCGTGAAGAACGCTATACGATATTTTATATATTCGCCTAACTATTTTACCATCACGTGAAAAAAGGCGAAGTCGTTCTTGTCATCAGCATCATATTCGGATTTATTCTTTACGCGCTCGAAGTGCCCGGCGGACTGGCTTTGATGGTGCTGTCTTTTGCTTTGTTAAGCATGCTGTACTTCTATTTCGGCTTTGCATTTTTTAACGACATCAGGCTTCGAAACATATTTTCTTCGGAAAGTTATCGCAGTGTCACTTCCAATAAGATCATTGGTGCCATCGCTGCAGGCATTTCTATTTCGATCACTGTCGTCGGACTTCTGTTCAAGCTGATGCGTTGGCCGGGATCGGTTGTAATGCTGACTGTTGGAATTTCGTCCCTGACAGTAATCGCGATCATCTGCATTGTAAAATTCAGGAAATTTTCGAATGACTATTACACCCGGATCTTAAATAGATGTGTCGTTGCCGGAGCGCTCGCAATTCTAATAATGATATTGAGAAAAGCTCCCGCTGAAGACATTGAGTCGCAACAGGAATCGCCGCGGAAGATCCATGACTCGATTCCGAATTTTGTTTTGAAACATGATTCGAAAAACTTTGTGTTTACCGATAATTTAGATTGTTGATTTAATCCGATGAATATACGAACAGCGTCCTCTTTGCTGGTAATCTTTTCGGCAATGTCGTGCAGCTTCCCAAATTATTCATTTGACAATGCAACGCAGACTACCGGCGTGGATTTCACATCGGGAAAATGGCTTTTGAATGAAATCGAAGCTTCGAATGACGTAACCGACAAACTGACGCAGAATGCAACCAACGACTTTAAGGCAATCCTCGGAAGCCGGCTGTCATATCTGCCAGAAACCTCGGGCATGCTGCTTTCGCAAAAGATCGATCTGAATCCTGATGCGAAGCGCATAAAAGAACTTGCCGAAGGAACAGGATATGATTATTTCATAAACATCAAAGCGAATAAGGTCCGCAATGATTTTTCGGCGGTCGATCTTACGCCGGCATCCTTCAATAATGGCGGCCAAAACATCAATAATATCACGCTGGAAGTTTACGATCTTAAAAACATAATGACCATCTATTCGCAAACTGTGACAGCAACAGTCGGACGTCCGAAAGACAATCAGGACGTTCATTTATCAAAACCATCTACAAACCTGATCTATTCGGCATACCGAAAACTCTTTAATGACCTTAAGTCAAAATCCGTCCTGCCTCCAACAAAAAAATAATCTCCATATTTGCACTACTACACGGCTTACGGCGTTTATGAAGCAGCATGGGGAAGATTGAATATGCAATAACAGACATTGAAACTACGGGCGGGAACGCCAGCGGCAGCCGGATTACCGAAATCGCGATCATCATCCATGATGGAATACAGATAATCGATCGCTATGAAACGCTGATCAACCCCGGGCAAAACATTCCATTCTACATTTCCGGCCTTACGGGGATCGACAACGATATGGTTCGCGATGCGCCGATGTTCTCAGAAGTCGCGGAAAAGATCCTGGAACTGCTTGCAAATCGCGTATTTGTCGCGCATAATGTAAATTTTGACTATTCCTTTATCCGGCATCAACTAAAAGAAGCAGGATTCGATTGGACTGCCCAAAAACTGTGTACTGTTCGCGTTGCCAGAAAGATCAAACCGGGATTTAAATCTTACAGTCTGGGGAATCTTTGCCGTTCGCTCGGTATCTCGATTGCAAACCGACATCGTGCCGGTGGAGATGCCGATGCTACCGCAATATTGTTTTCGCAATTGCTCGATTGCGACAGTAACGGCGATATTGCAAAAATGCTCAAAAAAACTTCGCCCGAACAGCGGCTACCTCCTAACCTGCCGCCACGGGATTTCGAAAAGCTTCCTGAAAAGCCCGGCGTATATTATTTCCATAATCAGGAACGCAAGGTTGTTTACGTCGGCAAAGCCATCAATATCAAGAAGCGCGTCGCATCGCATTTTACGGGCAACAGTATCACGCCGCAACGTCAGCATTTCCTTCGCGATATCTATAGCATTTCGTATGAAGTTTGTGCAAATGAACTGATGGCGCTTCTGTTGGAATGCATCGAAATCAAGAAATTGTGGCCTGAACATAATCGCGCTTTAAAAAGGTTCGAACCCAAATTCGGGCTGTACCAATACGAAGGCCGCAATGGCTACAAATACCTTGCAGTCGGAAAGCTTGCAAAATTCCAGGCTTGCATGCAGTGTTTTAATTCGGAATACGAAGCCGCAACTCTGCTTAGAAATTTAATGGAAAAGTTTGACATCGATTACCGATTTTGCAAATATGGCCGACCGGCTGAAAATGAATTTACGCCACAGAAAAACGTGAATCCACTACCCGATTGCGAATCGCACAATCTTAAAATCGAAAATGCACTGGAATCTTTGCTGCAAAATCGTCCGAGTTATGCCATAATCGACACGGGCCGCAATGCAAACGAGAAGAGCTGCATTTGGGTGGAAAATGGTGAATTTTACGGCATGGGATATATTAATACAGATGTTTCCTTAACGGATATTTCCGCGGTCAAAGACTACATCGATCGCCAAAGAAGCAGTCAATATATCATGCAGCTCATTCAATCTTTTGCAGAAAAATTTCCATCGAAAGTAATCTTCGCCAAGTCTACGGTATCAGAACTGGTCGATTGATCGTACGTCTTCTGATAATCTCCGCTGCAAATCCATAAAATTTGAGCCTTCGAGACTCCGTGGCAAACCTCATTTTTAATGATTCAAAAATTTGTAAGAAAAAATTTAGCCATCAATTTTCTTTTAAGTTTATTTGGATAAATTTTCAATCCCTATGATCACAATTATTCTTCTGGTCCTTTTCGTATTGATTTCCGGTACGATGTGGGCACAAAAAAGATTCAATTTTATCGAGCGCGACACAGACGGAACGTTCGTTCGCGTGCATTACAAACCGATCGTTCTTGCAATCCTCGCATTGATCTTCATTTTCGTACAGCCTTATGAAATGAAAAAGATCGAAGCGGGATATCAGGGGTTACTCGTCAACCTGGTGGGCGATTCCCGCGGCGCATCGACGATAAAAGAAGTTTCAGGCTGGAAGATCTACAACACATGGACCGAAGAAATACATCAGATCCCGCTAGATCAGCGAACGATCAGGTACGAAAAGCAAACAGTCATCGCAAAAGGTGGATTTCCCTGCGACATCGCGCCAAGCTTTAACCATTCGGTGAAAAGAGCGACCAGTTCAGACATGTTTACAAATCTTCGCACGTCTTACCGAAAAGGCGGACTTGAAGCCATCGAACAAGGCTGGCTCGAAATTGCGATCCTTGGCGCCGTTAGCGATGTCGCCAACAAATGGGTGATCGACGATATTTTCAACAATCGAAGCGGCTTTGAAGCAGCAATCGTCGTCGAAGCAAACAAACGTGTCGGAAAATGGTTTACGATTTCGCAACTTCGGACCAACATACAGCCGCCGCCGAGCATCGTCGCATCGATCGAAGCAAAAGCCAAAGCTGTCCAGGATGCGATTACATCCGAATCGCAGGCGAAAGCCGCAACTGCCGATGCGCAGCGTAAGATCGCGGTAGCAAAAGGCGACAGCGCAACGGTGGTTATCGAAGCGAGTTCTGAAGCCGAAGCCTTACGTCTCAAACAAAAAGAGCTTTCTCCCCTTTATGTCGAATACATCAAAGCCACAAAATGGAACGGCGAACTGCCGACGACAACGCTTGGAAATTCGACGCCAATGATAAATATCAGCGGGAAATCGACAAATAATTAAATCATGCCGTCGAAGTTCAAGTAAGTTACTCGACGGCATTATCTTACTGCCTGACAAC
>CBDUBJ010000072.1:0-11951 GCA_965365355.1 uncultured bacterium | reverse complement strand
CACGCATCAACCAATAGTTTATTATTTTTGACGAATAATTCTCCAACATGCTATCAAAGTTTGACAGGTTTCAACGGCGCAGGCTGATTTCATCTTATTTTTCGGTTGTTCTAAGTATTTTTCTCGTGCTTTTTTTACTTGGGATTTTGGGACTTTTTGTGATCAACTCCAAGAAATTAAGCGATGACTTTAAAGAGGAAATTGCGATGACGGTTTTCTTCAAAAACGAAGCGCCGGATTCGACGATAACCGCTTTTGCGGAAGAATTGAAAACTGCAGGCTTCGCACGAAAATATCAATATGTGCCGAAGGAAATCGCAGCCAAACAGCATCGTGAAGTCATAGGTGAGGATTTTATGGAATTCCTCGGAATGAACCCGCTCCAGAATTCCTACGATATTTTCCTCAAAGCCGATTATGTTGTAAACGACAGCATTGCAAAAGTTGAACGCAGGCTCCGTCAAAATGAAATGATCTCGGACATAGTTTACGATAAGCAGCTTGTCACGCTCGTCAACGATAACATCCATAAAATTTCAATGTGGATCCTTGCCATCAGTGGTTTTCTTGCGCTTGTTGCAGTTCTTTTGATCAACAGCTCGATGAAACTTTCCATACATTCCAACAGGTTCATCATCAAAACGATGCAGATGGTTGGCGCGACGAAATCATTTATACGGAAACCATTTATCTGGAGAAGCATCCGCCTCGGGATCATCGGTGCCGTATTGGCGATCCTGGCGCTAATGGGCGTGCTGTATTATGTAGAAACCAATTTCCCGAACCTTGGCATCATGGAAGACGAAATGCTTGTAGGCGGTGTATTGCTTGGCGTTTTGCTTGCCGGGATCATCATCTCGTGGATCAGCACATTTATCGCAACACAAAGATTCCTTAACCTTCGTACCGACGATCTATACTAGAAAATATGTCAAAAGAAGAAATGCACAATGAACAGAAGCAGGAATTCCTATTCGAAAAAATAAACTACCGCATTTTACTGATCGGACTGGTCGTGATCGCACTTGGGTTTATCCTCATGGCTGGCGGCGGAAGTGAAGATCCAAATGTCTTTAATGAAGACATTTTCAATTTCAGGAGGATCAGGCTTGCACCGACAGTAGTATTGATCGGGTTCGGGATAACTATCTATTCCATCTTTAAGCGATCAAAGTAGTCGATTGTTCGATTATTCGATGTTCGATTGTTCGAAGGAACCTCGAAATTCAAATCAACGAAAAGCGTAGCGATCTAGTAATCTAAAATCTTGTATGGACATATTCCAGGCCGTCATCATTGCGATCATAGAAGGACTTACAGAATACCTTCCGGTGTCGTCGACCGGGCATATGATATTTGCCAGCTCATACTTCGGGATCCAGGATCACGATTTTGTAAAATTGTTCCAGGTTTCAATCCAGCTCGGCGCCATACTCGCCGTTGTAGTTTTGTATTGGAAAAAATTCTTCGATTTTACGCGGCTGAACTTCTATTTAAAACTTGCCATCGCTGTAATTCCCGCCTTGATCCTCGGAAAGATCTTCGACGACATGATTGATGCCGTACTTGGAAAGCCCCAGCCGATTGCCATCGTTTTGATTATCGGAGGGATCTTCCTGTTATTCATCGATGACTATTTTAAAAATCCAAAGATCAAATCTGAGGAAGAAATCACTCCAAAAAAAGCATTCATGATCGGGATCTGGCAGTGCCTTGCCATGATGCCGGGAACCAGCCGCTCGGCTGCATCGATCGTTGGCGGAATGCAGCAGGGACTGAATCGGGAAACGGCAGCTGAGTTCTCATTTTTCCTGGCCGTTCCGACAATGCTTGCCGTTAGCGTCTATTCGATCTTTTTAAAAACCTATCAGGAGTCACATCTCAAAGGATACGAGCTGCTTTTTAACTCGCCCGATAATTTAAAGCTCTTCATCATTGGCAACATCGTGGCTTTTGTCGTGGCGATGCTCGCGATCAAACTCTTTATCGGATTAATTAAAAAGTATGGCTTCCGTCCGTGGGGTTATTATCGCATCGTTGTTGGAATCGTGCTTTTGATTTACTTCAACTACAATGAATAGCCAGGCAGCCGAAGATTTCATCAACGGCAAGATCCTGGAAATCGACAAGCCTTTACATTGGACGTCCTTTCAGGCGGTCAACAAGATCAAATGGACGCTGCGCTCAAAACTCGGAATTAAAAAAATCAAGATCGGACACGCGGGAACTCTGGATCCGTTAGCCTCGGGCCTGCTTTTGATATGCACAGGAAAATTCACCAAAAGAATTCCCGAACTACAAGGCCAGGCAAAAGAATATACCGGCACTTTTTTCATCGGTGCAACAACGCCGTCATACGACCTTGAAACAGAAATCGACGCCAACTTCGACACATCACATATTTCTGATTTGCTCATTTCTGAAACTGTCCATCAATTCATCGGTGAGATCGATCAAAAACCCCCGATATTCTCTGCTATTAAAAAGGATGGAAAGCGGCTTTATGAACACGCACGCGCAGGTCATGATATCGAAATCGCATCGCGCAAAACAACAATTCACGAGTTTGAGATTACAAGGGTAGCGTTGCCTGAGGTTGATTTTCGGATCGTTTGCAGCAAAGGAACGTACATTCGTTCAATCGCATTTGATTTTGGAAAAGCACTTAATTCCGGTGCGCATTTAACTGCCTTGCGGCGCACGAAAATTGGTGAATTCGATGTCAAGAATGCGCTGACTATAGAAGATTTCTGCGCTCAGGAATTCTAATTCTTCGGCCGTTCCAACTCATCGATCTCCTTATCGCTGAACTCGTGGAAATCGATGATTGGCTCAGACATCTCCTGACGGTTGGCCAACGTTTTATTTAAGGTAAGAACAAGTGCCGGCAGCAGCATCAGGTTCGAAAGCATTCCAAATAGCAATGTCAGCGATACCAATCCGCCAAGTGCGATCGTACCTCCAAAATCCGACAGCATAAACACCGAAAATCCGAAGAAAAGTACGATCGAAGTGTAAAACATGCTCAGTCCGGCATCATTAAAAGTCGCGTAAACCGACCGGCTGATCTTCCAATTGTGTTTTTTCAATTCTTCGCGATACTGCGACAGGAACCTGATCGTATCATCGACCGACAACCCGAATGCAATCCCGAATACCAATATCGTTGATGGCTTTAGCGGAATGTTCAGGAATCCCATTAATCCGGCGGTCATCAGCAAAGGCAGCAAATTCGGGATCAATGCAACCAGTACCATCTTGACCGACCTGAACATGAACGCCACGAGAATCGACGTCAGCACAAAGGCAAATGCGAGAGATGAAAGCAAATTATCCAAAAGATATCCCGTTCCCTTTTGAAAGACGAGCGCTTTTCCAGTAATCGAAACGTTGTATCGGTCGGCGGGAAAAATCTTATCAGCTTTCATTCTGACTTCAGATTCGATCTTTTCAATTTCGCCACCGCTTTCATCCTTCATAAAAACTGTGATCCGGGCAAATTGTCCGGTTTTGTCCACATAAGTTTTCATCAGATCGGCAGAACCTTTACCGACATTTTTTGCATACGATAAAATAAATCCTTGTTCCTGAGCCGTCGGAAGTTCGAAATATTCCGGATTTCCATTGTAAAATGCCTGTTTGGAATATTTTACCAGATTGACGACCGAAACAGGCTTCGACAATTGCGGCAGCTCTGAGATCTCTGCTTCAAATTCTTCCATCTTTCGAAGCGTCGACAGTTTCATAACGCCTTTCTTACGCTTCGTATCGATCATGATCTCAAGCGGCATCACGCCATCGAATTCTTCTTCAAAATAGACAATGTCACGGAAGAAATCTGCTTTCTTCGGCATGTCTTCGATAATGCTTCCGCTGATGCGCATCTCGTAAATCCCCATGATTCCGATGACCAGCAAACTGATCGCTACGGTGTAAATCGAAAATCGGTTGTGCTTGATAGTACGTAGCATCCAATCCATAAACGACTTTACCGAACCGCGCTCCAGATGCCGGATGTGCCGCGGTTTTGGCGCCGGAATATAGCTGTGAAAGATCGGTATGATAATCAGGCATAGGAAAAACAGCGCAAATATATTTATCGATGTGACCACGCCGAATTCGATCAGAAGCTTGTTGTTCGATGCGACAAATGTGGCAAATCCGATTGCGGTCGTTACGTTGGTCATAAGCGTTGCCATGCCAATTTTCGTAGTCACGCGCTGCAATGCTTTCGCTTTATTTTTATGGACTTTATACTCCTGATGATACTTGTTCGTGAGGAAAATGCAATTCGGAATGCCAATAACTATAATGAGCGAAGGAACAAGCGCCGTTAGAACGGTGATCTCGTATCTCATCAGGCCCAAAACACCAAACGACCACATGACGCCAATGATCACGATGATCATCGAAATCAAAGTCGCACGAAAACTCCTGAAAAAGAAAAAGAACAATAACGACGTGACCAACAGCGAAACGCCAATGAATATCCCGATCTCACCACGAATGGTTTCGGTATTCATCGTGCGGATATACGGCATTCCGGAAACCCGCAGGTCGATTTTTGTCGACGCCTCGAACTTTTCAATATCCGGTATCAGCCTTTCGAGGATGTAATTTTTTCGCTGCGGCGTATTGACGATCGATTTGTCGAGATAAATCGCCGCACGCACACTCCCTGATTCCTTGTTATAAAGCAGGCCTTCGTAAAATGGAAGCTCGTCGAACAGCTGCCGCCTTAAATCTTTAAGGTAAATCCCATCCGAAGCATTTGCAGGATTTACAAATGGGGAGAGTTCGAACGTTTTGAGTGAATCGTTTCGTGTCAGTTTCTTCAGGTCGTCGACAGAAATTACAAGGCTGACTTCCTTATGACTGCGGATTCCGGACATCATTTTGGCCCATTCCGAATAAATCTTCGGGTCGAACAATAAGCTGTCGCTGATGCCAATGACGATCAGGTTTCCTTCTTCACCAAATTTTTTGTAAAATTTCCCGTACTCGATGTTTACGGGATTGTCGGCAGGCAAAAGATTAGCTTCTGTGTAAGTGAATCTGATGTGTTTCCATTGCAATGCCAGCAGGATCGTAATCCCCGCAATGATCGCAATCATCAAAATCCTGTTCCTTAGGACGATCCTCGCAACAGCCTGCCAGAATCCAAGCCCAAACCACTTACCCATCGGTATTTTTTAACGCGTGCAAAGGTAGTTAATTCGATTGTTCGATGCTCGATATTCGATATTCGATTGTGAGATGTTCGATACCCGACCCTTTGCTTTGGTTTTCTGGATCTTTGAATCTTTGGATCTTCGGTGCTTTGTCACTTCTGCTTCGCTCATTCGGTTGCCCCTACATTCGCTTTGGCGCTCTGACTCTTCGGATCTTTGCCGCCTCCTCCCAACATTCCACTTATCTTTCTATATTTGGTCTGCGTTTCAAGCGACATGAAAAAACTTACGAATCCACTTTTTTACATCTTCGTAACCGGCGGGTTCACTGCATTGATGTACTACATCATCGCAAAAGGAAAAGCGCTCGAAGCAGGACGCAATGTTGTGGCACCTGTGTCCAACGGAAGCCATTGGTCGAATTTTGCAGAATCGATCTCACACAATCTTTCCCATCCATTGGCGATATTACTGGCGCAGATCATTACGATCATTTTTGTTGCGAGATTTTTTGGCTGGCTTTTCAAGAAGATCGGGCAGCCTTCGGTTATCGGTGAGATCATTGCGGGAATCGTGCTCGGGCCGTCGCTGATTGGATTATACTTTCCTGAATTCTCACAGATACTTTTTCCGGCGGCATCTCTGGGCAACTTGCAGTTTTTGAGTCAGATTGGTCTAATATTGTTCATGTTCGTCATAGGCATGGAGCTCGATCTGAGCGTCATCCGCAACAAAGCCAACGATGCTGTCGTCATCAGCCACGCGAGCATTGTATTTCCGTTTTTCCTCGGGGTTTTACTTGCATTCTCGCTTTATCTGGAATTTGCTCCCCAAGGCGTTGAATTTTTATCGTTCAGCCTTTTCATGGGAATTGCGATGAGCATCACGGCTTTCCCTGTACTTGCGCGCATTGTGCAGGAACGCGGTATTCATAAAACACGTCTCGGAATGATCGCGATTACCTGCGCCGCGACCGACGACATCACCGCGTGGTGTTTATTAGCTGCCGTGATTGCGATTGTCAAAGCAGGTGATTTCGTAAGTTCGATTTACGTCATCGCACTTTCAGCAGCTTACGTCCTGGCGATGCTTTATATCGTTAAGCCCTTCCTGAAGCGGGTTGGCGATCTGTATTCGACCGGAACGAGCATGAGCAAACCGGTCGTTGCAATTTTCTTCCTGACGTTGATCTTGTCGTCTTATGCAACTGAAGTTATTGGCATACATGCGTTGTTCGGCGCATTTATGGCGGGAGCGATAATGCCGGAAAACATGAGGTTCAGAAGCATAATCATCGATAAAGTCGAAGATATTTCGATAATCCTGCTGCTGCCACTTTTCTTTGTATTTACAGGGCTTCGTACGCAAATCGGGCTGATTAACGACGCATATCTGTGGAAAATTACGGCGGTCATCATACTCGTCGCGGTCGCCGGCAAATTTCTCGGAAGTGCGATTGCGGCAAAAGTTGTCGGCCAGAATTGGCGTGACAGCTTAACGTTGGGCGCACTGATGAATACGCGCGGCCTGATGGAACTCGTGGTATTGAATATTGGATACGATCTGGGCGTCCTGACAACAGAAATCTTTACAATGCTCGTCATCATGGCGTTGGTTACGACCTTCATGACCGGTCCGGCACTTGACATCATCAACGCTGTATTTAAGACGAAAGAAGAATTGATTCCGGTTGAAGCAAAGGACAATAGTAAATACAAAATCTTGATTTCTTTCGGGAACAACGAAAAGGGAAAATCATTACTCCGGCTTGCGAACAGCCTTGTACGCAAACAAAAGGAGAGTGCGGCTGTAACCGCGATGCATCTTTCGCTGAGCGAGCAAATGCATTCCTTCGACACAGAAGAATACGAACGCGAAAGCTTCCTGCCCATCATCGAAGAATCGAAAGAACTCAATCAGCCTATCACAACAATCTTTAAAGCGACCGCCGATATTGAAACCGATATTTCCGACATAGCCAATCAGGGAGAATATGATTTGCTTCTGATCGGACTTGGGAAATCGATCTTTGAAGGAACATTGTTGGGAAAAGTGCTTGGATTTACCTCGCGGATCATCAATCCCGACAGGCTTATCGATAAATTTATCGGTAAAGAAGGCTTATTCGAAAATTCTCCTTTCGATGAACGGACACGCCAAATCATTGCACGGACAAAAATGCCTCTGGGAATCCTCATCGACAAGGATTTGGGCGACGTAAAAAATGTTTTCCTTCCGATTTTCCGTATGGACGACACCTTCCTGATCGATTACGCGCAAAAGCTCATTCATAACAACGCCGCACAGGTTACGGTGCTCGACATCAACAGCCAGATCAAAAATAATTATATCATCCAGAATGCAATCCGTACTTTGGAACAGGATTATCCGCATCATATCGGCCTGATCAATGAACGCATCATGAAACCCGAATTTCTTGTAATGCAGGACCTGATGATCATCAGCCTTGAAAGCTGGAAAACATTGGTCGATTCCCAAAGTGACTGGTTGAGCAATATCCCATCAGTATTGATCGTGAAGCCATGAGTTGGATACTTTTAATAATCGCCGGACTTTTCGAAGCAGCTTTTGCCGCTTGCCTTGGTAAAGCAAAGGAAACATCGGGCACCGAATCGCATTTATGGCTGGGCGGATTTTTAGTCTGTCTGACAATCAGCATGATATTACTTTACAAAGCTGTACAAAATCTGCCGATCGGAACTGCTTATGCCGTCTGGACGGGAATCGGAGCGGCCGGAACAGTGCTACTTGGAATTTTCCTTTTTAAGGAACCCGCAACCTTCTGGCGGATCTTTTTCCTGACAACATTGATCGCATCGATCATCGGATTGAAATTCGTTTCCAATTAAATCCCGATATTCAGTATAAAGCTGATCTTGATTGAGAGATTGTCTTCAAATCGCGGCAATTGATAAGGTCCGTACCTGTAAAACGAAGAAATCCCGAATCCGCTAAAGATCTGGTTAAGTTCAAAGCCTGATTCAAAAAATCCGTCGTCAAGCGTTTTGTAATCGATGCCAAGATGTTGTTCGGGCTTTTCCATTGTTCCCCATACCATTCTTGTCACAATAACCGGTGACGGCTTGATCTTTTTAGCAAGAATGACTTTCCTGAATTGATGTTTTAACTGCAACGAAATAAAGTGGCTTGAGAAAAATTCGTTGAAATACATGGTTTCAAAACTGTTTTTTCCTGCCAAAGTAATTCGCTGAAGAATTGCATCGCGGTTCAGGTTATTTGGCGATGTGCTGTAAAGATGCGTCAAAGGAACATCTCCATATGCAAATCCTGCCTGCACAAGCGCGGACGATTTCTGACCGTCAAGAAACTTTTGCTCGTATTCGCCGCGAAGATCGATCTTTAAAAAATCGAAGTCGCCATTTGCCAGTTCGTCGAACGCTTTTGTGAACTGAAATGAAAATTTTGGAAAACGCTTCTCCGTTTCGAACCGGCCAGCGGGTGTCTGCATAAAATCACTGTAAGGATTCCACTGCAAGGATGCCGACGCAATTGTCAGGTGGAATTCGCTATATGGCCTGCCGTTTTTCAGAAAGATATAATTGAACTCCGGCTGGATGAAGCTTCGCGTGGCCTGCCAGATGCTTTCGGTTTTGGGGATGATGCGCGTTTCGATGTATGCGCGGAATGTCTGATACGTATAAAATGTCGAAACGTTTATCGGCCGCGGATCATAAATTTTAAATGTACGCTTGTCGGTCGCGAATGTCGTACTCGCAATTTCACGGACATCATCGGTATACGAAGCGCCAATCCAGGAATTGGAAAATTGCCCGACACGGATCGCATTTCCGAGATGATATTTAAATTTTCCATCTTTTGTTCCGTAAGCGGAATACGCATCCATCTTATAAATTTCGGAAAATCGGTCGTTGGTCACGCCGCCGATCCCCAACCGGAATCCTTCGTAATTGTTGTAGCTTAAAAGTTGCCGCAGGTCAAGATCGACCGGACCAAACGGAATGTATCCGTTGATGATCTTGCGTCCGAAACGAAGTTTGCGCTCGATCTTTTCCTTCGCGACGATACTGTCGTTGGCGATGTATGTATTGCGCTCACGCCTGTCCTGCGACGTGAATTTCGCCCAATAAACATTATCGCGGTTTATTGCATCTTTTCTGACCTCGATCGAAACCGCCGAATGACTGATTGAAACCGGAACATTAAAAACAAAATCGGAATAATCGGTCCGCGAGATCAGGTATGTAAAATCAGATGCCTGCTTTTCGCGGTTCTTTGTTTTGGAATTGCCGTCGAATTTAATTGTTTCGCCCAAAATGCGGATGTCGTCATCGCTATTTCCTTTATCGATTCTAAAGCTGCGGCTTTTCGGAAACCACGAACCGTCCGGAAAGTATGAATATTCCTGTTTCGCTGTTATCTTTAAGATGCCACGCGCGCGTATCGAATATTTCGCAACTGCATAAGTTTCGGCATCAATGTATAAAACACCTTCCAGAGTGCCTTTGGTTTTTTTGTGATGCTTGAAATACAGGCCGTAGACTGCTCGATTATCGATGGTCAATGTATCCAGCAGCGAAAAACGATAGTACCGCAGTGCATTTGAGGATAGCGGACTTCTGTATGAAGTTTCAAATAATTCGAATGTATCATCATAAATTGAAAACGACTGGAAATTGAGTCCGAGAATTTCATAAAGCGGCTCTTTAAAACCGGACATTCTTGTTCCTGTGATGGTTTCTTTCAGGTTTTCACCGTCAAATTCAAACTGGGAAGTTTTTTCAGATGCGAAAAAATGCTGGCGCTGAGCTAAGTTCTTAATCTTGTATTGCGTCGAGTCGATTTTAATACGCTTTCCAAAAATCAGGTTCTGGCGGATTGTATCGATTTGCCCCGCGATGGAATCGGGATTTGCTGTAACAAGCAATTTGTTATGCGATGAAAACTTAAACGATCTGAATTTTTTGAACGGATGATTTTTATCTCGCAATTCCAACATTTTGGTGGCCACTTCGACACCTGAATCGGGCGGATTGCCGGCGCGAAAGAATTTCTTAAGCCTTACCGTTACAAATTTATTCCCGGCCGATATATTCTGGCTTTTATATCCGCGATAGGAAATGCTGAAATTTTGTGAGGAAGTTGAAAAATTTCCATCGGCATCTGAAAGTAATTTTTGCCCGTTTGATGTGATGGTCGCAAATGGAAGAACTTTTCCGGTATCGGCGTCACGTACAATTCCGTAAACAGTTTTCTGTGCCTTTGCGGAAAAAGCAACAAAAAGAAGAAGCAGGATCGTAATGTTTCGCATAAATAAAAAATCCGCCTCTTGGACGGATTAGCTGGTCTTAGACTTTCATGATCTCGGCTTCCTTAACCGACAGCAATTCGTCTATTTTTTTGATGTAATTGTTGGTAAGCGTTTGAACTTCCTCTTCCGCGCCTTTGCAGACATCTTCCGATAGTCCGTTTTTCTCAAGTTTTTTAATATCTGTATTAGCATCTTTACGCGAATTCCTGATCCCGATCTTGGCATCTTCCGCTTCGCTTTTTGCCTGTTTTACCAGATCCCGGCGTCGCTCTTCCGTAAGCGGCGGCACGCTGATGATGATATTATCGCCATTGTTCATCGGATTAAAACCGATGTTTGCGTTCTGAATGGCTTTTTCGATCGGCTGCAGCATATTTTTTTCCCACGGCTGGATCGTGATGGTCCGCGCATCGGGAGTATTGATGTTCGAAACCTGCGATATCGGTGTTGCCGATCCATAATAATCGACGAATACGCCGCCGAGCATGGCTGGAGTTGCTTTGCCTGCGCGAATGTTTGTAAATTCCTTTTCGAGATGCGCGATCGAACTTTGCATCGCTTCCTCGGTACTTTCCAGGATAAAATCTAATTCTTCTTCCATGATGAATTTCGTTCTTTTTCGGGCTTAAACGCTGACAACCGTTCCGATATTCTCGCCTTCACAAATTTTTAGAAGGTTTCCGGATTTATTCATATCGAAGACAACTATCGGCAGCTTATTTTCAAGTGACAATGTGAAGGCGGTCGTATCCATGACATTAAGGCCTTTTCGGATAACATCATCGAAAGTTATCGTATCGTATTTAACTGCATCGTCGTGTTTTTCAGGATCTGCGTTGTAAACTCCATCGACACGCGTTCCTTTAAGAATCACGTCTGCGTGGATTTCGACACCGCGCAGAACTGCCGCAGTATCGGTAGTGAAATAAGGGTTTCCGGTTCCGGCGCCAAAAATTACGATGCGTCCTTTTTCCAGATGACGCACTGCGCGACGTTTGATATATGGTTCGGCTATCGCTTCGATCTTCAATGCAGTCTGCAGGCGTGTCAGCATGCCTTTATCTTCGAGCGCGCCTTGTAATGCCATTCCGTTTATGACAGTTGCAAGCATTCCCATGTAATCACCCTGAACACGGTCCATCCCGTTACTTGCGCCTGAAACGCCGCGGAAAATGTTGCCTCCGCCAATCACGATTGCGATCTGGACGCCCTTTTCGTGAATCAGCCTGATTTCTTCGGCGTACTGTGCAAGCCGCGCCGGATCAATGCCGTATTGCCGGTCGCCCATCAGCGCTTCGCCGGATAATTTCAGGAGAATTCTTTTGTATTTCATCGTTTGTGAATTGGGTTGTGCAAATATAGTAAAATGGGTTTGTAAAAAGCGCCAAAGTACCAAAGTACCAAAGAGCCGGAACACCAGTGATAGCGACAAAGTGCTAAAGAGTTAAAATGACAGAGCGCTTGAGAGC
>CBDUBJ010000071.1:0-11953 GCA_965365355.1 uncultured bacterium | reverse complement strand
AATGTACTCTTTCTTAAATTGTTATGCAATATGATATCTTACTTCAGCAAATTCCGCGAAATAACCAGTTTCTGGATTTCAGTCGTTCCCTCGCCTATCGTGCAAAGTTTGGAATCCCTGTAAAACTTCTCAACCGGGAAATCCTTTGTATAGCCGTACCCGCCGTGGATCTGAACAGCTTCGTTTGAAACTCTTACACAAACTTCAGAAGCATACATCTTTGCCATGGCGCCAAGCGTTGTAACAGGCTTATGCGTTTGCTTTAAATGCGCTGCTTTGTGAAGCAGAAGTTCGGATGCCTCGATCTCGGTTGCCATATCCGCGAGCTTAAATGCAATTCCCTGGAAATCGCTGATCGGCTTTCCGAACTGATGGCGTTCCTTCGAATATTTTAAAGCAGCTTCATACGCGCCTTTTGCGATCCCCAAAGCAAGCGCTCCAATCGATATACGGCCTCCATCAAGGATCTTCATTGCCTGCACAAAACCCTGCCCGACATCTCCAAGCCTGTTTGCATCCGGAAGGCGGCAGCTATCAAACACCAGTTCAGCTGTTTCACTTGCGCGCATGCCAAGTTTATTTTCTTTCTTCCCTGAAGAAAAGCCTTTTGTCCCTTTTTCAACAACAAATGCAGTCATGCCTTTCGAATCGCCTTTGTCGCCGGTACGAACAATCACTACTGCAAGATCGCCGGAAATTCCATGAGTAATGAAATTTTTGGCACCGTTAAGTATCCAATCATCGCCATCTTTTACCGCAGTCGTATTCATACCGCCGGCATCTGATCCTGTATTGTGCTCCGTCAAACCCCATGCGCCGATATGCTCGCCTGTTGCAAGTTTTGGGATCCAGCGTTTCTTCTGTTCGTCATTTCCAAATGTCAGGATATGATTTGTGCAAAGTGAATTGTGCGCTGCAACGGAAAGTCCGATTGATGGATCAACTTTAGATATCTCCTCTATTATCGTAATATATTCATGATAACCCAGACCGGTTCCGCCTAATGATTCCGGAACCAAAACGCCCATGAAACCCATTTCGCCCAACTTCCGGAAAAGTTCCACGGGGAAAGTTTGGGATTCGTCCCAATCCATAATATGCGGCCGGATATTTTGTTCAGCAAAATCCCTGATGGATCCTGCAATCATGGTCTGCGTTTCAGAGTATTCGAACATCATGTAAATTTGAATTTAGAGCTCCAAATATACAGCAATTATGTGGATTTTGTCGGCCGGGAAATTCTTTATTTTGGCAAGATCCTCTGCATTTCTGATAGGTCCGTGCATCGATCTGTAAGTAACGATCTCCTTTGCCAATTGATATCTGAAATACGGAAATGCAGATAACTCCCTGACCGAAGCCGAATTAATATCGATCTTTCGAACTTCCGGGATTTGCCGAACTTCAAAATACCTATTCATTTCCAGGACAACTTCCGGACTGAGGCCCCAAACATCGCCTACCTGGTCAATATGAACAAAGCCACCCAAAGTTTCACGGAATTTCAGGATCCGTTCAGACAGCGCAGGCCCGATTCCATAGACCTTTATGAGTTCGTCTTTGCTCGCATGATTAATATCTGATTTTACGATCGCTTTTTCAACTTTCCTTGTAAAAACTTTTGAAGACTTTTTCCTTTGCGTCCATTCCGGAAACTTGAATTGGTCTTCGAATGATCTAAGCAGCGAATCCGAAACCGCGGTTACTTTTTGGAATTCTGCTGCGGAGTTTACATAAAGCCCCTTCTGACGAAAACTATGCAGCCGGTCGATCTCGGAAACCGACATTCCGAGTGAATAACCTTTGTAATCCGTGATAAAATTCGGGTTAAAGAAATATTTCCGGCTGACATTTTCCTTATGGGCTGCTGCAATAGCCGAATCGACATACTGTTCCATCGCAAGCCATTTTTCATCATCATAGCTGTTATGGTCATATTTATCATAATGGAAGAAGAAACAAACGCCCTGAAGCACAAATGCGATCAGGAATAATAAAATCAACCCGCGGCGCTGGCTACGGGTATACGAAAGCAGGAAATTTTGAAACATTGTGGCATATATTATTTTGCATGGCGTCTATCACAGATCAAAAACAGAACTTCGTTTGGCGCGGATCAGGTCCTTAAGTTTTAGCCAGAAGGCCAGCGTCAGATATACGCCAAACCATAATCCTGCCGTGACGAAAGTGATATAGATAAAGAACAGCCGCACACTGCTCGCGCGCATTCCCAATTTTTCCGCAAGCCTCGAAGCTGCATCGAAACCGTGCTTTTCAAAAAAGTATTTTATCCTGATCACAATCGACATGGTGCAAATTTACGAACTTTCTTCGCCCGACCGCAGCAAGCTTAATCCAATACCGCATTCAAGGCAGCGGCGCAAGTCACAGTACGAGGTTTTCATCTGCAACAATGCCTGGCTTTCGAAAGCGTTAATTGCCTTTATTCCGATTTCGGCGAATTTGTCAACGATACCATTCTGTTCAGGCTGAACAGCGGTTGCAAGATCGATCAATTCGTCACCTGCGGCTTTTCCAATCGCATTATAATACGCCATCCGCAGCGGAATGACGGTATTGATGATCAGCAGATCTATAAACTTTTTGCTCAGCATTTTCTTTCGATGTACCATCGACCGCCCGAACAGATAATGCGACTTCCAATATTCACTGGTTTCAACTGCAAATATTCCGTACAGATCAGGCACATCGTGTTCCGATATCTTTGCGAATAAACTTGAGTTCCGATGATACAATGCCGCAAGCTGAGCCAGTCGGATAGTCGGAAAATTATCAGGCCGGTGTTTAAAGAATTCAGGTTTCGGAATCGACGCTTCACTCAGATTGTATTTTGATCTTAGCCTTACATACCGTTTTTGCAGATCACGATAGTATTCGTCATCGCAAGCATCGGACAGCATTCCGCACCGGCCAAATAGCAACGCTTCGATGTTTCGCACGTCCACTCTCTCTTTCCTGATTGTCGAAAAAGGTATTGCGCGTGCGATCTTAAAAAAGCAATCACCATTGGTGTTTAACCCAAAGTTTTTAGCGAGCAGCCAGAAAAGCACTTCTTCCCAATCATTTGTATTTTCCTTTGCATATTCGATAATCGGCAACGATTTGCATTCAAGTCTTTCGAGGAAAAGCCTGTCCATCCAATTGCGGATCGCAAGCGGAAGAACCGAACTGATTTGCTTCTCACAATAAATCCACGATTTTGCTTCGGTTAATGAACTGTACCGTTCAATATCGGATGTACTTATATAATTCTTTAACTCCAATACCGGGATTGCCGAATTATCCTTACGGAAGATATCGATGTCATGTTCCCAAACGACATGAAGGATCACATTTTCATAAGCCGGATCGGATTCATGATTATGAAGATACCAATCTGAAGATTTTAAATGTATCTCTATATTTCCCGCCCACTTTTGCTTTCCGATGAAAATTTGCGCATTAAAGAAATCCGGACCTGCAAGCTTTAGATACTGCCCGGGATCAATGACCGAAATACTTTCTCCATCGACGCATTTAAAGTCGAACGATTTAAATTTCCGATTTTTCCAGACGTAATGAAGAAAGTCTTCTCGCATTGTAATTTTGTATGGCAGATATGCAACCAATTTAAGCCAATGCTAAATTTTAAAAGTGCGGTTTTCCCGCATATCTATTTGACATTATTTCCGTAAATCCGCTCGTTGAATGTTGCTGCGAGGAAAAAGCGTCCGACAACTTTTCATCCCGCTTTAAAAAATCCAACGGGTTGATTATATTTGTGAGAACCATGAATAAATACGTCGATTTTTTTATTTGCCTGATCGCATTCTTAATCGGGCAGGAAATATCTGCGCAGGTTTCTCCGGCGGCGATCAAGGTGACCTATTTTAAAAGTTCGAACGGAAAAGTGATTGAAAACCAGGATCCGATCATCGTCTTCTCGAATTTGCTGCGCACAGACATTACTTCGCAGGCAATTCTTTCCAGGCAGGCTAAATATCCCATTGAACAATCCTATATCGATCGCACTACGGGGCACTACATTTTGTTTGCCGCTTTGAATGAGGATAAATCTGCGATGACAATCGACAGCACGAATATCGAAAAGCAAATCTTTGAACTGACTGAGGATACGAAGTTAATCTTAGGCTATACTTGTAAGCGCGCACGGACGGAAATCAATTCGAATAAATACGATCTCTGGTACACGAATGAAGTAAAGCTAAAAGGAGCGCCGACTGTTTTGGGTCAGAATTTAGGTCTTGTCCTGCAGCTCGAGCGCAATGGCAATTATGCAATTACGGCAACATCGATAAAATTCCTGAAGAAAATTACAAACCAACCTGCGCTGCCGAGGAAATTGAAGCCTGTAGATATGCTTACGTATCGCGATCAGCTTTGGCGGTGCAGGTTTACGACCATCGAAGTTTTCAGGAATGAAGTGATCAATTTTATCGACCGACCGAAATCGAATGACAGCGTCGAACGATATGCAGGCGGAACTGTGATCGCGCGAAAGATCAAATTTCCTGTCATAAAATCAGGAAGCCGTGTGTTTGTGGATGCCATTGCGAGATCAAATGGTGATGCTTACGATCGCACCGGTTCGGTCTTCCTGATTTCGGACGAATCCAAAATATCGTTTTTGCGCGGCATGAGGCAGTCGAATAAACAACTGCCGGTTTATGAAAACGGAAACGGAAAATCGTATCATGGCGTAGTCCTTTCTGAGGATTATGTTCCGCCGGTCGAGCTGATGCGATTTTTTACACCTTTTGGGATTGGTCATTTTAATACGATCAAACTCAAGAACCGCGATTGGGAAGAAAGTGTTTCATATCGTCAGGAAATCACCGAGCTGCTGCCTTTAATGTCCGGTCGGGAGGTCTGGATCGGTGCAAATATCTCGAACTACGATAAGGGCGGACATTTACTGACCGTTAATGTGACCATTCATGAGGATGAGCATTTTGAGCGGCCGGATTTCGCGCTGCCACTTTTCCAAACCAATAATATTCTTGAAACCGACGGACAGGAGTATTCTACAATGTTTAATGTTGACCGCGGGCTTGAAGTTGAATTTTCGCTTGCACACGCATTAAAAAATGCATCGCTGCGATATATTACGACAGGTCATGGCGGCTGGGAAAAAGGTGATGAGTTTTTGCCGAAGAAAAATACGGTCTGTCTTGATGATGTCGAAGCGTATGCGTTCATCCCCTGGCGAAGCGATTGCGGATCGTACCGCAGTTACAACCCTGCATCCGGCAATTTTCACAACGGACTTTCGTCGTCGGATTACAGCCGGTCGAACTGGTGTCCGGGAACAGTCACAAATCCGGTTTACATCCCGCTTGGAGATCTTGCTGCGGGGAAGCACAAAATCCAGATCAAGATTCCGCAGGGCGCTCCTGAAGGCTCGAGTTTCAGTTCGTGGAATGTGAGCGGTGTCCTGTTGGGAAACCGATGATTTTATCTTTTGTTCCGGAAAAACCGCAATGTGAGGTAAGGGGTTTTGGCGAATTTTATGGGTGGCGGGTGGTGGGACGTGTCTATCTGCGATTGCGGCAGGTTCGGATTTGCCTCATTGGTCGCGTGAGCGGTTGTAGCGGCAGCCCGCAGGCGCGGCAGCAGCCGAGGACTACAGCGGAAGACGCGACAGCCGCGCGTTTTTCAGCGCGGGTGGCACGCCCGAATAAATTATCTGATCGAACTGATCATGTCGTGTTTTGTGATGATATGATGCCGCCCGTCGCCCATATCGATGAGCACTGCCTGACTCCCGTCGCCGAAAAGTTTGGATACCTCCTCGATTGGCGTACCCATTTTGACCATAGGATACGGCTTGCCCATGACTTCACGGATCGGCCGGTCGGATGCGTTGCGGTCTTCGAGATAGCTGCGAAAAAGATCTGATTCGTCTACCGAGCCTACGAAACCTGTGGTATCGATTACCGGGATCTGCGAAATGTTGTATTTGCGCATGCGTTCGATCGCGTGTCCGACAAGTTCTTCGGTGCGCACGATGATAAGCGGCTTCGAAATATGGCTTTTGATGACGTCCTCGGCCCTGAGAACTTCCTCGTCGAGGAAACCGCGCTCGCGCATCCAATCGTCGTTGAACATTTTGCCGACGTAACGGCTTCCGCTGTCGTGGAATAATACAACTACAACATCCTCCGGCTTAAAATGCTCTTTTAACTGCAGCAGGCCTTTGATCGCGGAACCTGCGGAATTGCCAACGAAAATTCCTTCTTCAAGCGCAATCTTGCGGGTGTAGATGGCGGCATCTTTATCGGTGACTTTCGTAAAGCCGTCGATCAGGGAAAAGTCGACATTCTTCGGAAGAATATCTTCGCCGATGCCTTCTGTGATATATGAATAGATTTCGTTCTCGTCGAAAATCCCGGTTTCGTGATACTTCTTGAATACTGATCCGTAGGTATCGATTCCCCAGACCTTGATATTTGGATTGCGTTCCTTTAGATATTTTGCAACGCCGGAGATCGTTCCGCCCGTTCCGACTCCTACGACGAAATGTGTGATCCTTCCATCGGTCTGCTCCCATATTTCGGGACCGGTCTGCTCATAATGCGCGACGGCATTCGACGGGTTGTCGTACTGATTGACATACCAGGAGTTCGGCGTTTCTTCGGAAAGTCGTTTTGAAACTGAATAATAAGATCGTGGATCGCTTGGTTCGACGTCTGTCGGGCAGACTACGACTTTGGCACCAACGGCACGCAGGATGTCCATTTTTTCCTTGGATTGCTTATCGGTGATGACGCAAACGAGTTTGTAGCCTTTGACGATGGCGCCGAGTGCGAGACCCATTCCGGTATTTCCGGAAGTGCCTTCGATGATGGTTCCGCCGGGTTTGAGGCGTCCGTCTTTTTCGGCGTCTTCAATCATTTTGACAGCCATACGGTCTTTGACTGAATTGCCGGGATTAAATGTTTCAACCTTCGCAAGGACGAGCGCATCGACATCCTTGGTGACTTTGTTCAGCTTTACAAGCGGCGTATTTCCTATGGTTCCGAGTATATTTTCAGCGTATTTCATGGTAATATTGAAAGTGTGCAAAGATAGGAATTAATTTATGTTGAGGCGTTTTTGTTGGAGGTTGCGGTTGGAGGTTCGAGTTCGCCTGGAAGGCGAGTATCGAGAACCTACTGGAAAAAGTTCCAAACCAAACCGAAGCGCACCATGAAATCACGATAGGGATAATTGGGTGCCGAATAAAAATTGTTCCCGGTAAAAAGGGAATTAAAATGTTCCGCTTTTAAAAATATCCTCGTCTGACGAACCCGGGCGTTCACGAAGAAATCAAGTACTGGAAAGTTTCCAATTTTTCGCTCTTCCTGGACAAAGAATTCACCGATCAACGGATTGTAATCATTTGCGTAATATTCGGTGAAATAATTAAACGTGACACCGGTTTGAACGTAAAGCGCGCGCTTAAAGAATCTGTCGGAATAATAAAGCGTGTTTCGCGTTGTGAATTTCGGAACGTTCAAAATATTATCCTCCTGAGTGACTTCCTGATAAAGCACTCGGTTATCGAGCGCAAATTTTCCCACCCTAAACTCTCGTGCTACTTCCAAAGATAAATATCCAATTGTTTCCTCATATTGCTTTGGCGATATGATCTGCTGGATGTCGGGATCATTATCGCTGAAGTATAATTTGTCAGTTATGGTATGAAGTTGCAATTCCACATTCGCCCATTGCGTTTTTGCCGTGGCGCGAATTCGATTGATCTTTTCATTATTAAAATCATTAGACCAATTATATTGAATATAATTGCTTTGATTGAGGTTATAGATCAGATCCGGCAGCTTATTCAGATTTGCAAACCCTGCTGAAATTTCATTTCTGTCATTAAATTGATAAGTCAATCCGGCCTCGAAATTTGACATGGCGGGCCCTGAAACTGAATTTGACAAGGTTGCAAAACCGCTCCATCGGCCTTTGCGGTAATCATAACGACCGCCGACCGCAGCAATTTCTTCATTAATTGAGCTCGGAATCACTCCTGATCCTAAAATCAATACCCTGTCGAAAAAATAATTGTATCTGAAATCTTCTGCAAAAACGGTAAATATTCCAAGCAGATCGCTATCATACGCGACCCCTATTTTGTTATACAATCGATTATAACGGGAGCGATCATGAAGGTTTGAATTTACGTACGGATCGCCAAATCGCAAGACTTCGGTAACGGTGTTATCCGGATTTGTTATTTCAGAAACCAGTGTTTGCTGTCTGAATTCGAAGAATTTGTATTCGTAATTTACCTGATGGGTCACAAAAAGATCGTTTGACGAATCTTCCTTATTGATACGAAAACGATGATCAAGAAAAAGTCGCTTGCCCTCTAGCAGCGATTCCGCGTTGCGAAAGAATACCTCAAGTCGCGCGCGATTGTCAAAATCGGGATTCTCACTTTCAAAATCAATAATATTTGTGATCCCGCCATTTTCGCCATTCAAAATATCCTGTGCCACAAAATGAAATTTCGCAGCATATCTTTTTTTCGCTGTATGATAGCTCGTGGTAAACCTGAAATTCCCGGAACTTGAAAGTTGGTTTATATATTTTCCAAGCGAGCGCAAGCCCTTATATGCGATTGAAAAATTAAGCTGTTCGGATGTGTTGATCGTAAGGAAAGCATCGAGGCTTTGCCCTTGCTCCATCACCGTTTTAAAATATAGTTCAGTCAGGGGTGTCGCGACTGAATAATAGTTAATGTCTGATGCCTGATAGTAATTGAAATGCTTTGCATTATGTCCCATTTCAGGATATGCTGAAAAACGCCTCAATCCATGATGCAATACATTGTACGGCTGTCCTTCATTGGGAAATGGCAGCAACCCGAAATGATCTCGGCGAAGAATATTGAATTTGTAGTGGCTTTGAATTGTAAGCGAAGTATCAACGAAGGTCGTATCGCGGTCAAGGGTAATGATCCGATACATATCGATAGTGGCCTTCGGTACTTCTTTGACCGGCACGTCACCTGCTATTCCCGTATCATCCTGCGCAGCGACGCAAAAAGTCCAAAAAAATAAAACAGCGACGGCAAAACCTTTCATGGATCGTATTTAGCACGCAAAGGTAGCGATAAGATTAAAAAAAAACATCCTGCATGCAGGATGTTTCAAATGATGTTATTTTGAAATTACTTCTTGACGAACTTCCGGACAACCGGCTTTCCATCAACCATAAATTTAACCATATAAACTCCGGTGGATAATGCTGACACATCTATGGAATTGTTCAGAGGCTGAATTCTTGAGCCAACTTCTTTTCCTAAAATGTCAAACATCGATACGTTTGATACCTGAGCGTTCTGCGGAACCGAAAAATTCAATGTATTAACTACAGGGTTCGGATACACGACGATATTATCTGCAAAATCAGATGAATCAACTGAAAGGTTCAGACCTTCCGTGCCGCTAACGATCAACGAAAATGCCTGTGGATTCCCAAATTGAAGGTTTCCACTGTGCGTAACCGTAATTGTGTATACGCCTGGATTTGCAAAATCAACATCAACACGCTCCATGTTATCTACATTATTCACACCTTCGCGTGTCGCAGGCGAAAAAGGATCTTCAACATTCAAAGAATAAGGATAATATACCTCGCTGTCTTTAGTGACCTTGATATCAAGATTATTGCGCAATCGTGGCGTTCTGTTGTCATTTGCACCCGTATTATTTGGCGCTCCTGAAGGATCGGTCCAGCATATCGAAGCCTGGATCATCTGCGGATTGGTAACGGTGATCTGCTTCGTGAAAGTTCCATTAGCTGGAAGAAGATTCTCTTCAATGATGCTTGTTGAACCATTGTTGGTGATGATATTGGCAGCGGTAAGTCCGTCAGCAAGACCCCATCCGAATTCATAGTCCGGACCTTCGTAAAATCCGGCCTCACGAGCAGAATGACAAAGCAAACCGCGAACGGTCGATGCTCTCATATAAGATCCGTTAAGATCGCTGTAATGGTTTTGCAATAGCAATATCAACCCGCTGACCGCAGGAGCTGCCATCGAAGTACCATTAAAATCTGCGTAGGCAATGTTGGTTGTGCTGATACAAGAACTTACAGCGACACCTTTCGCGGCGATATCCGGTTTGATACGGCCGTCATCCGGTGGACCAAAATTGCTGAAATCACTCATCAGGACACTTGTCGGATCAGTATAGTTTAAAAGTTCATTGACCGCTGCCACCGTAATGCCATTCTTGGAACAAGATGTTCCCGAAATAAGATCATAGCCCATTTCATTGAAATCCTGCTCTATACCGGAGTTGCGATCATTTCCGGCAGCAATCACCACTTGATAGTAAGGGTATGTGTTTGAAACGTTATCGACTTCAACCGAAGAAGAATCATACTGGCCGAATTTCCATGTCGGTAAATTGTCTGTCTGGTAGCCATAAGAATGGTTAGAAACCAGATATCCGCCAAGTCCGAAATCGATCATTTCCTCGTAATCCGTATCCCAGTCATAAGTAAGTGCATCGGCGCCATAAGCGATACCGCGGCGGGTAATGCTGTTTCCTGATGCGACGATGGTTCCGGTCACATGAGTAGCATGAGCGCTAAGTTCAGAAGCTCCATCATTTAAAATGACTTTTGAATTCAATTCAACATGTGTGTTCCTTACTTTTCCACCATCCCAAACTCCTGCTGTAAGTCCGGCTCCAGTGACTGAAAGGCCAAGCGACTGATTAGGATACATGGAATTTGCACGGATCGTCTTAGAAGAACCGTCATTAAAAATGGTAAAGTAATGTGGAATGCCATCAAAAATTCTTTGAAGCGAGTGCTTCTCGCTTTCAACGACATTGTTTTTCGCCTTATATTCGGCAATCAGCTTCTTCTGCTCGGCCATATAAATGGCTGCGTCAGCTTTCAACTGCTGTATTTTAACCTGATCATAGGTACTGACAATCTTTTGTCGTTCGGCCGGAGTCTGTGCGAAACCGAAAAACGGAAGAAGCAGCAAAAAGGAATATTTCTTCATTGGGATAAAAAATTTGCTAAATGTAATTCAATTCCAGCTATAACAAATAAAAAAAGGCTGTTAAAATTTCTAACAGCCTTTTAATTCAATTATAATAATTTACTAGTAACCAGGGTTTTGCTCTCCGAATCCAGGATTTGGATTAGATTCATCCGTTGGAATAGGAAGTGTAAACCTAAAATCGGTTACAGGCAATGAACAAGCTCCATTAATTTCGCAATCACGTGGATCTCTTTCAATTCCTTCATTTGCAAGTGCTCCCAATCGCTTAAGGTCGATATAACGATAACCTTCAGCAGCGAAATCTTTCCTTCTTTCAAGAAGAACATCTTTCCATGCAGCAGTCGCATCACCATATACAGGTAAGGCCTGCGGACGGTTGAACCTCGCATCGCGCACCTGCTTTATAGTCACAGCTGCATCTCCAAGAAGGCCTGCCGCGATTTGTGCTTCAGCACGGATCAGGTACATTTCGGTAAGTCTCATAATTTTGACATCATTAACCAACAAACCGTTTGAGGCAGTGCCAGGATATTTTCTGAACGCAAGTTTGTCTGTGTTCCTGAAATCTTCAACAGTCTGATAGTTCGGATTGATGATAGATGTCGGGTGCACAAGTGTTGAATACCTGATGTCACCTGCATTAGCCATCGCGGGAACCGATAAACCTGTACCGTTCGCGGCAGCAAAGTTAAATGTCGTCGTTCCAAAAGCCGTATCAGTGAGCTGAATAGAAGTTGGTGTAACCGACTTTACCCAGTATACTTTACCCGCAAGAAGCGCGTTTGCCGGAATTGTCGACGAACCATTCGTAGTGGAAGCATTCGACGGCAAGCTTTGCATAGAAACAAACATATCATTTACCTGAAGGTTGTGCCCGGGAATCGTGATGTTCTGTCCTGCAATTGCAGTAAT
>CBDUBJ010000070.1:0-12170 GCA_965365355.1 uncultured bacterium | reverse complement strand
AGTACCGCCCGCAGACGGATAGTAAGCACCTACTGTAAGGGTTGGAAGCGTGTAATTTACGCAAGCATTTACAGGAGCTACCGGATCGAGCGCCGGTGCGTTGTTAACGGTAACAACAAAGTCAGATTGAGAGGCGCATCCATTTAATGCTGCATAAATGTAAACTGTCTGGCTTGTCGTAATAGAATCGCCTGCAGCAAGAGGATTTCCACCTCCATCAGGAGCCGTAAAGTAATTACCTACGGTCAATGCCGGAAGGATATAACTTCCGCATACAGTCTGATCCGCCAGATCGTCTACAACCGGAACAGTAGTAATCGAAATAGTTACTGTATCTGTTGCAATACAACCTCCGCGGTTGACCGTAACTTCATAAATACCAGGTTGCGTAACCGTAATCGTGCTTGTAGTGTCAGGCAATGCGCCTCCATCAAGTGTCCATGAATAAGTTGCTTCGTTCAAAGCAAAATTACCAGGGGTTACAGATATCGTCGCAGAAGCACCCGGACAAATCGCAAAGTCTTTTTCTATTGTAAATACCGGTGTCAAATCATCAACCTGGATATTGAAACTCGTTGTTTCCCAACATCCTGTGATGTTATTGAGCACCTTTACATAAATCGTCTGTGGATTTGTAATATTTGGATACGCTGTCGGATTCGTGATCTGATTCAGATCCAACTCCGCATCCTGCTGCGTAACATAATATGTCAACGTATAATTTGTTCCTAAAGGAGCGAGAATCTCGTCGGTATTCTCAGTCAGGTCGAATACCCCATTTCCTGAAGGATCACAGAAAAACAGCGTTGGCGCCTGAGCTGGCTGAAGCGGATCGTAAAATTCGATAATTACCGAATCTTCACCCGTACAAGTTGTACCAATATAAACCACTTCAATGCCGTATTCTCCTTCTTCCGTAACCGTGAAATCAGGAGTTGTCGCGCCGTCGACCGGAACGCCGTCCTTAGTCCATTGGAAGCTGTAAATCGCAGGATCCAATCCTGAGTTAAGCGTCACGGTTTCTTCACTACAAACTGCAGTATTGTTCGCTTCGAGCAGGTTTTCTCCCAGATCAAGATCGCCAATTCCAAAGCTTCCACCTTCGAGGAATACAGCGGAATCGAAAGCTGTGTCACGGTAATCGGCGATGGCAAGTTTGATATGGTAAAGCTGGCCCGGTACAACAGTCGCAGATGCTGTCATTGGAACGGTTATACCTTGGAATTCCGTTGGTGAACCAAGCGGGCTCAATCCTGATGGCAATTGGTAAAATTGTCCAAAATACTGTGGATTAACCGACGGGCAACCCGGATTATGCGCTTCGTCGCGGATGGTAACAACCGAAATAGGTGTTGTAGTCGCAGGGACAACCGCAATATTGGTAGTTGTAGCGGCAGCAACATCCGTTAAAAGGAACGCGAACACGTCTGAGAACGAACATTGGAAAGTTCCATATTCTTCAGATGCAAACAAGAATCTGAAACTTAGATTATCTGTCAGCGGGACGAAATCGAATTCCAAAATCGTAGCATTGAAAACCGGATCGGTATTGCCTGTAGCATTTACAATTGCCTGCAAATCCGCATCGCCAGGCCATGTTGCAGGGAATCCGCCGTCACTTAGCGTTACCTGATTAGGTCCCGGAGCATTGTCGGCGTTTCCTGTGGTAAGGACGATACCATCATCAAAAGGGAAGGTCGAGCCATTCTTGGTAAAATATCCGATACCATTGCTAGAATCGAAATTTGTTCCTGTAGACCATGTGATATTCGACACAGTTGCACATGTATCGTTCAACAGAACTTCCTGAACCAATTCCGGAACCGTATAAGCCGTGGTCGACGCTGTAATAGGTGGTGGAATCGTTCCGATACAAAGCGTGAATGTCGACGTTTGACCAGGGTTTGATGTCCATGTAAATACCCTGATGGTATATGTCTGACCAATGACAAGGTTATTCGCCACGCTGTCTTCCGGATCGCTGCAGTAGATCTGCGTGAGGTTATCGCAGCTTCCTGAGTAAAGGGTGTGGAATAAATCTCCGGTCGAACCACCGAAATTGCTGAATGTTATATTGTGGGCAGTCGAGGTCGCGACGAAGGTAAACCACACGTCATCATCTGCCGTTCCGAAACAGCCATTAGGCTGCGACGAACCTGTGGCGCCTGTTACCGTACCTGCAACAGTTTGTCCGCATAGCTGGTCAGGATTTACAGGAACCGGGATTGCGTTCTCGCATTCGTCATTGGTAATAAGCGTATTAAAATTAACCGGACCTGCCCAGTTACTGATATCGCTATCGGAACACAGCGCACGTACATAAAATACATAGGCTGTACCCGATGTCAGGCCGTTTAAGGTATGCGGGTTATTTGTTGTGGTAAATGTTCCCGGCGTCGATGGCGTTGGAGGCGGCGAACCTGCAGGCAGGATCAACACTTCCCAGGTTGTAGCCGTCGAAGATTCTGTCCAACTCAGCACCGCGGATGTTTCAGTGATGAAATTTGCTGCCAACTGAACAGGCTTCGGACAAGTAAAAGGTACACACTGAACAGTGCCAACAAACAATTCCGTTCCCTGCGCTCCTGTTCCCGGAGGTTTGGTGAATATCTGTGTTCCGTCCTGATTAAGAATTGATATACCGACTTCGTTTGCAAACGCGCCACCGTTGTTCCAGAACAATTCAATTGGAATATTATTGCAAAGAGGAACCACTACTGAAACAGGATTTGTATCGTCCGCGAAAGTTGGTCCGGTAAGGGTCGCAACCAAAATTCCGTTCTGCGTAACATTCATCGTGTTACCGTTCCATGAATCGCCAAATGAATCGACCATGACGAACGAATATTCGCAAAGATTGTTTGGAAGACAGATCGGTGTATTGAAGGTATTTCCAAAGCTCCAGAAACTCTTATCGGAATCCGAGCAAACCGAGCGGACATAAACCGTATAGTTTGTCGCTTCGCTCAATCCTGTCAGCACGAATGGATTTGTGGAAACGTTTTGCCAACCAGTTGCATCGGGCAGTGGCGGCGGCGCAGTCGCAGGAAGCACCAAGATATCCCATGATGTCGCAGCGGGCGTATTGTTTTCTGTCCATGTGACTGTTGCAGAATCCAAAGTAATTCCCGATACGATCACATTGGTTGGTTTCAGGCAAGTTGGCGGTATACACTCGCCAATTCCCGAATATAACGTCGTGCCCTGCTCTGCTGAACCAGGGGTCATCGTGTATAAGCTTTCGCCAAGGAAACTTGTGATCGAAACCCCGACTTCATTTGCAAAAGCGCCGCCTTCATTCCAGAATAACTGGAATGGTACGCCGTGGCACAGTGCCACTTGTACGGTTATAGGCCCGGTTCCTGTTTGGAAGGTTTCGCCGATCGTTGCAACGACGATTCCGTTTTGGATAATGTTCATTGTATTGCCATTCCAGCCATCGCCAAACGTGTCAGTCATAATAAAACTGTACAGACACTGGTCTGCCGGCGGGCAAATCGTCGTATTGAAAGGCAGCGGTCCTGCCCATGTGCTCGAATCGGTCGGATCACAGACGGCACGCACCCAGAAATCGTATGATGTTCCCGCCGTAAGTCCTGTCCATGTATATGAATTTACACCCGTTGGCTGCCAACCCGTAGTTGAAGCGGTTGGTGGCGGTGAGCCTGCAGGCAGAACGATTACTTCCCAAGCGGTCTCGTCACTTCCGGCGGTCCACGTAAACGTAGCCTCCATCATTGTGATTCCTGAAACCTGCAAATTGGTTGGTTTCGGACATGTTGGCAAAGTCAGGAATGTTTCAGATGGACCGGTCCATGGATTAGCCCCGGCTCCTGAACAAACCGAGCGAACATAATACACATATTCCGTATCTGCCAGCAATCCGCTGATCACAAACGGAGTTCCCGGCGCAAGCGCTGTCGGTGTGGTCGACGCATCGGGCGCTGGTTGTCCGACCGGCACCGCGTATACTTCGTATGATACCGCATTCGGATTTGGTGTCCACGATAGCGTGGCGCCATTGGTTGTTACATTTGAAACCAAAAGATTTGTTGGAGGCAAGCAAGTTGGATTGACGCAATCCACGATTCCTGAATAAAGTGTAGATGGTGCGGTTCCAACCCCGGGCGCTTTCACATAAATTGTTTGGCCGAAAGAATTGACAACGCTTATACCTACTTCACCCGGGAAAATCCCGCCGGCAGTCCAAACCAGTTCAAAAGGCCCATCGCAAAGCGAAACGGATTCGGTGATCGGCCCTTGTCCCGTAATGAATTCGGGACCGATGGTCGCAACGACATTGCCATTCTGAATAACATCCATCGTGGCTCCATTCCATCCGTCGCCGAATGAATCGGTCATTACAAATTGATAATTACAGCCGGTATCGCAAGTTGTCGTACAGAATTCATACGGACCTTCCCACGGACTGAAAGTACCATCGCCGCAGTCTGCGCGAACCCAGTACTGATAGCAATCCAAATCAAGCGGGTCGCCGTTATCTAATGTTGTTATCTCGAAATCCTGGTTGTCGGTAACCGTTATTCCGGATCCCGCAGGAATGGCAGAACCTGCAGTTTGTACCGAAATTTCCCATGATGCAGCGCCTCCAGGATTATCCCAGCTGAGTTCCACCGAATATATTGGATTGTCCGGATCAGTAAGGTCAACGCCGGTTGATGTTGCCGACAAATTGGTTGGTGCCGCACAATTCAATTCCTGAATTACAAGGTCGAAACCAACGTTTGCGTTAAAATTTCCTGACGATATTACGATAATATATTGTGTGCCGGCGGTAACGGCCAAGCTTGGTATTTCACGCACCGTGCTTTCGAAGTTTGCCACACTCGCAACGCAATCCACTCCGACATCCGCACAGCCTTCATAAACAAATATCGATGAACTGTCCTCGGTTGGCGTCATTGTAATACTGATCGCGCCATCTTCAGTTGCGGTGTAAGAAAAGAAGACGTCGTCACCGGTCATGAAGTTCGTTCCGCCGCCGTCGCAATTGGGGCCTTGCGGATCGTCCGTATCATCTCCGAAATTTCCCGTATTTTCTGTAATGCTGTATGGAAGTGTTCCAATAACTATCGGCGAGCTGCACGACAGACCGGGTGAAGAAGTTGTAAACGGAATCGGACCTACCCATGCGCTCGGAATTCCATCCTCACAGATTGCCCTGACGTAATACTTATAATTCGTAGTTTCCGTAAAAGGAACGTTTGCAGGCAATGTTGTTGTTGCAACAAATGGATTATCGGTAATCAAAGTACCTATGCCGGTTGGCGAATCTGCCGCAGGAACGATCTCAATTTCCCATTGCGTTGCGCCTGAAGGGTTACCCCAGCTTAAAGTTGCAGAAGTTTGTGTGATCAATCCCGCAATAGCATTGATCGGGTCAAGACACTGCTCAACAATTTTTACGTCATCAACGAAAATCCTTTCGCCCGCGAGTGCGGCTGTCGGCTGGGTAAATTCTATGACAAAAGCAACATAATGCTGCTGGTTTGAATATGCACTCAGGTTCACAACCTTTTCTTCATAAACATTAAAAGTCGATGACCATTGTGTCTCCGTAAATTGTTCGACCAATGTATATGCAGACGGATCATTTTGGTTTGCCGTTCCCGGCGCGATCATGATCTTATAAATGGCTCCCTGATTTCCAAGAAATCCGGAACGCGCCCAAAACCTTAGCTGTCCATTATTAGGGATAGTAATACGTGGCGTCGCGAGGAAATCCTGACTCGTATTTCCAAGACCGTTGTTTTCACGATCTTTAAATGCGGCTTGGTTACCTGTGTGAACGATGGCTGCGCCTACTGCAAATTTCCAGCTTTGCGTGAGGCCGACGCCATTATCGAACACGCCCCAGATTCCATTCGAACCTAAGTTTGTTGTTCCGAGATTCCAGGTATCGGTAGCAAGATCAGGAAGATTCGGGCTTTCAAAACCTTCCTCGAACTGGCTTCGGACACCAATCGAAAAGAACAACATTAAAATTAATAACGTAATTTTTTTCATAAAAGAAACTTTAATTGTTTGAAGAAACGTTGTGATTTTTTTGTAGGGATTCCAAATTTAACAAAATTTTTATTAGGTATAGCGAAATTTATTTTTGTTCGACCAAAGTCAGCATTCTATCGATAATTAGCAATTTTGGCCTATTTTTGTCTGAAATCCTGTTATGATTTTTGAAGGAGAAAAGAAAATTTATTTCACTTCCGATCAGCATCTGGGCGCACCGACTCCTGCCGAAAGCCTGCCGCGGGAAAAGAAATTTATCCGTTGGCTCGACACAATTAAAAACGATGCCCAAGCCATTTTTTTACTTGGCGATTTGTTCGATTTTTGGTTCGAATACAAAACCGTAGTTCCTCGTGGCTTCGTGCGCGTCCTCGGCAAATTGGCCGAACTTCGCGACAGCGGTATCCCGATCTATTTCTTCACAGGCAACCACGACCTTTGGATGGATGATTATTTTCAAACTGAACTAGGCATTCCCGTCTACCATTCCAACCAGGAATTCGAATTTAATGGAAAGAAGTTTTTGATAGGACATGGCGACGGACTCGGTCCTGGTGATAAGGGCTATAAAAGGATGAAGAAAGTTTTCAGGTCGCCGGTTTCTCAATGGCTCTACCGATGGCTTCATCCCGATTTCGGAGTGAAGCTTGCGCAATACTTGTCCGTTCGCAATAAACTGATCTCAGGTGATGAAGATGTGAAATTTCTTGGTGAAGACAAAGAATGGCTTGTTCAGTACGCCAAGCGAAAATTACAATCCAACCATTACGATTATTTCATTTTCGGTCATCGGCATTTACCTCTAAAAATAAATGTGGGTGAAAATTCGACCTATATAAATCTTGGGGATTGGATTACCTACTTTACCTACGGCAGGTTCGACGGCGACAATTTCGAATTGCTTACGTTTGAATGATCGCCTTGCGATAAGATTTGCTCTATGTCCTTCAATCTTAACTGCATTGTCGTTGTTCCGTTCCACTCGTTTTCATCGATGCAGTAAACAATGTCAAACATTTGCTTATCGCGCACCATTTCAAGCTTTTTCCCAAGTCCGAAACCAATCGACGGAATGCAAATGTTATTCTGGCGGACGAATAATTTAAGATGGCAGTTGCCTTCTCCGAGCGTCTTCGCATAACCGGTATCGGTAACGTTCCTGGTTGCAAAAACTGGCGACATATTTCCTGGTCCGAAAGGTTCGAATTGCTTTAATATCCGGAAAAATTTAGGCGTTACATCTTCAAAATCCAGTTCGCAATCAACGATTACTTCAGGCTTTAATAGATCAGGATGGATGGTCTCACGGACGATCTTTTCAAAAGCATCTTTCAGTAATGGATAATTTTCCTCTTTAATTGTCATTCCCGCCGCATACATATGACCGCCGAACTGCTCCAGATGTTCAGAACAAGCTTCGAGTGCATTGTAAACATCGAAATCCCGGACAGATCGTGCCGATGCTGCCAGCTTATCTCCGCTTTTGGTAAAAACCAGCGTCGGCCTGTAATAAGTTTCTATCAATCTTGATGCAACGATGCCAATAACGCCTTTGTGCCATTCTTCATGATAAACAACTGTCGTAAATCGGTCATGTTCGCTGTTTTCCTCAATTTGCTTTAAAGCTTCCGTTGTGATCCGTTTGTCGAGATCTTTTCTGTCTGAATTATACTGTTCGATTTCAGAAGCAAATTGTGCGGCCTGGTCAAAATCAAATTCAGACAACAGCCGAACCGCTTCCTTCCCGTGCTTGATTCTCCCTGCCGCATTGATACGAGGCGCAATGATAAAAACCACATCGCTAATCTCAAGCTGCTTTTTTTTGACTTGTCCAAGCAAGGCCTTGATTCCCGGGCGCGGCGATGCATTGATGACTTCAAGCCCAAACTTCGCCAGTACACGGTTTTCACCTGTAATCGGAACAATATCGGCCGCAATCGCCGTGGCAACAAGATCAAGATAGCCAACAAGGTCATCGATTGTCTGGCCGCGTCTCGAGCCTAAAGCCTGAATCAGTTTAAATCCAACGCCACAACCGCACAATTCATCGTAAGGATAATCACAGTCGGAACGTTTTGGATCGAGAACCGCCACTGCATCGGGCAAAATTTCACCCGGCCGATGGTGGTCGCAGATGATGAAATCGATATTCCTTTCCTTTGCATAACGCACGTGATCGATGGATTTTATCCCACAATCCAATGCAATGATTAATGAAATACCATTGTCGTCGGCATAATCGATCCCTTTGTACGACACGCCGTAACCTTCATCGTATCGATCCGGGATATAGGTGTCAATTTCGGGATAGATCGTTCTCAGGTAAGACGACACGAGCGAAACGGCCGTTGTTCCATCAACGTCATAATCACCAAAAATTAAAATCCGCTCTCCTTTCTCGATAGCAATTTCGATGCGGCTCACTGCCTTGTCCATATCCTTCATAAGGAACGGATCGTGCAGATCGGCAAGCTGCGGCCTGAAAAACATCTTAGCTTCGTCGAAAGTCTTAATCCCTCGCTGTACCAACAGTCCGGCAATGCAATCGCCAACATTGAGTTCGGTCGCCAGTGTTGCAACTTTCTCAGGATCAGGTGATGGCAATATTGTCCAGCGCATTTTTTTTCGTGTAAAACTCAATGTCAAAAGTAGCTTAAAATCTGTATCGGTTTTACGGGAAAACCGCATTATTGATATACTTTTGAACCGTAATTTTACGGTGTATGAAAGTCCAGGGACAGATTGTCGATATAAATAAAAAGGAAATTTTTGCAGGCGAGATCATTATTGAAAATGGTTCCATAAAAAGCATTTCTGCGGCGGATCATAACATCAGTACGTTTATCATTCCCGGTTTTATCGATGCTCATATCCATATTGAAAGTTCGATGCTCGTCCCTTCAGAGTTTGCAAAAATGGCTGTGATCCATGGTACAGTGGCCACGGTCTCAGACCCGCACGAAATTGCAAACGTGCTCGGAATCGATGGTGTAAAATATATGATCGATAACGGGAAAGAAGTGCCGTTTAAGTTTCATTTCGGCGCGCCGTCCTGTGTTCCTGCAACACAATTTGAATCTGCGGGAGCGACAATCGATTCGGATGGCATCAAAGAACTTATGATGTCGCCGGATATTTTTTATCTCGCCGAAATGATGAATTACCCAGGAGTGATTAATGACGACGCGGAAGTCGCGAAAAAAATCGATTGGGCAAAGAAATCAGGCAAGCCGGTCGATGGACATGCACCCGGACTGCGCGGCAATGATCTGAAAAAGTACATTTTTGCAGGAATAACAACCGATCACGAATGTTTTACCTATGATGAAGCATTGGAGAAACTTTCTCTCGGAATGAAAGTCATCGTCCGCGAAGGAAGCGCCGCCAAAAATTTCGATGCACTAATTCCACTTTTGGATGAACATTTTGAAAATATGATGTTCTGTTCAGATGATAAGCATCCCGACGATTTGATAGTCGGCCACATCAATCAGCTTTGCGCGCGTGCCGTTGATCATGGAGTCGATGCTTTCAAAGTACTTCAGGCTGCATGCGTGAATCCCGTCAAACATTACAGAATGAATGTCGGACTTTTACAGCAAGGCGATCCGGCAGATTTTATTATCGTTCAGGATTTGGTCAATTTTGAAGTTCTTGAAACATATATTAATGGCCAGATTGTCGCCAAAGCCGGCAAATCGCTCATTAAATCCGTACAGTTCGATATGCCGAATAATTTTACGACAGATGTCAAAAAAGCAGAAGAATTCGCGCTTATTGCTCCGCAAAAGATCAGGGTTATCGAAGCTCTTGAAGGCCAGCTCGTAACAAACGAGATCGTTTATGAAAACAGAAAAGGATATGACTTCGACGGTTCTATTGATGATGACATTTTAAAAATTACAGTCGTAAACAGATATTCAAAAGCAAAACCTGCGGTTGCATTTATTAAAAATTTCGGACTCAAACGCGGCGCAATAGCCAGTTCGGTTGCACACGATTGCCATAATATCGTAGCAGTTGGCACATCTGATATTGAGATTGCAAACGCTGTAAACCTTATCATTGAAAATCAAGGCGGAATTAGCGCCACCGATGGAACAACGTCGAAAATTCTTCCCCTGCCAATTGCCGGAATCATCAGCGGATCCGATGGAAGCAAAACGGCAGCGCTATATCAGGAACTTGACGCCATGGCGAAAGGATTGGGAAGCACATTAAAATCGCCGTACATGACACTTTCGTTTATGGCATTATTGGTTATACCCGATTTAAAACTATCGGATAAAGGCCTGTTCAGCGGTAAAAATTTTGAATTTGTAAACCTCGAAGCTTAATCGCCGATTTCCCTGCTTTGTTTTGGATTTTTTCCGGGTTTTCCCGCAACCGTCATCACAATTTCGCCCTTGATGGCCTTTGCTTCAAAGTGCGATAATACTTCGCGTAAAGTTCCGCGAGCGTTCTCTTCATGCAGCTTGGATAATTCCCGCGACACGCAAACTTGACGTTCTTCGCCAAAATATTGAATGAATTCGCCCAATGTTTTTAAGAGCTTATGAGGCGAAACATAAAAGATCATTGTCCGGGTTTCTTCGGTCAAAGCTAATAATCTTGTCTGTCTTCCTTTTTTATCCGGTAGAAATCCTTCGAAGATAAAACGGTCATTTGGCAGTCCGCTGTTTACCAAAGCCGGTACGAATGCAGTCGGTCCCGGAAGACATTCAACATCAATCGCATTTTCGAGTGCGGCGCGGACAAGCAAAAAACCCGGATCTGAAATCGCGGGAGTTCCGGCATCTGAGATCAGTGCAATATTTTCACCGCGTGCCAATCGCGAAATGACATTCTCAACCGTTTTATGCTCATTGTGCATATGATGGCTGGTCATTCGCGTTTCGATGTCAAAATGTTTCAGGAGTTTGCCACTGTTTCGCGTATCCTCAGCAAGGATCAGGTCGCATTCCTTAAGTATCCGGATTGCCCGAATCGTAATGTCTTCGAGATTGCCAATAGGCGTCGGCACGATGTAAAGCCGCCCTTTCACTCAATTACGAGTTTACTTTTGTCTTCAAATGAAACCCTGGCATCAAAAATAAAATCGTGATAGCCTGCCTGCCCGGCCTGTTGCTTTATATTTTTTTGAAGCCGACCCATTTCCAGGCCGTTCTTATCAAATAGTTTCAGCTTCAGCGTCCTGTCAATATTATTATCCGAGATCAAATAAATGCTGATCATGTTCTCGCTGCCACCTTTGTCTGAAATGTAATACTTCCCCGACGACAGTCCGTTTTTCTTCAGATCATCGGAAATAGCAATGGATATCGCAGAGCCTTTCATGATGCCTTTGTCGATGCTGTTTACAAGATCGGTTGCGGTTTTACCGACCTTTTCTGCGCCTGAATCGAGCTTATCTTCAACTTTTTCTGACACCCGCGAACAAGAAATTGCAAAAACCAGTAAGATCAGTAAATATTTCATTATGAAAATTTCTTCTCTACGACTTCCATAAAACGGTCGGCATATTCATTCTTTCCTTCCCAATTGTTGTAATCGGGCTTGACCATATTATCTATGAATTCTTTCGCTTCGTCAAACGTGTTGAACGTAATAAGCTGCGACAGCACGCGGTTGTAATCTTCGTTGCTGTTGTGGAAAAGATGCTTGACAAATGCGATCCTGTCGTTAAGTCCGACCGTAATTCCTTTTGATAACCTGTCGTTCAGAGAAACGGTACGGTCGGCAATTTCAGAATTGTTCATCTTGATGACCTGCACTTTATCTCCGCCGCGCGAAATCGGAATGACATCTTTTAATGGCTCCTCGGTTTGATTGGGCTGCGACTGCAATTCGTCTGATTTCACAAAAACCGGATCTACATAACCAGGACCCAGCAAATCTTCAAAAGCAATTTCGGCCTGCGCCAAAGCTTCCTTGATTTCCTGCCTTTGATCCTGGGATTGCGGCTGCGAAATTTCTTCAGTTAAATTTTCTGTGGATGATTCAGGCTCAGGATCTTTACGCTCAAACGACCATTCAAACGCAGGCGCAAAATTTTCTTCAGCCTTCGCGGGTGCAGGTTCGGGTTCAGGTTCCATAACTTCATCTTCATCAGGATTTTCTTCCTGTTCGATCTCAGGTTC
>CBDUBJ010000069.1:0-12209 GCA_965365355.1 uncultured bacterium | reverse complement strand
TCCCTTTGCGAATGTAGGCAATAACCGCATTTTCATGATCGGAGTAGTTGATCCATTCAAAACCCTCGGCGCTGAATTGTTTCTCGTATAACGCCGGATGATTTTTGTAGATGTAATTCAGGTCCGTAATGCATTGTTTGATACCGCGATGAAAATCATGTTGCAGCAAATGCCAGTCAAGACTTTGCTCGAAATTCCACTCCGCCGATTGCCCGAACTCATCGCCCATGAATAAAAGCTTGGCGCCCGGATGCGTGAACATGTATCCATAAAGCAATCGAAGGTTTGCAAATCGCTGCCACTCGTCGCCGGGCATTCGTCCGAGGATCGAATGTTTGCCGTAAACCACTTCGTCATGCGAAAGCGGCAGCATAAAATTTTCGGTAAATGCGTAAGTCATCGAAAAAGTCAGTTCATTCTGATGATGTTTCCTGTAAACCGGATCTTTCCGGAAATAATGCAAAGTATCGTGCATCCAGCCCATCATCCACTTCATGCCAAATCCTAGTCCGCCGATATACGTTGGTCGCGAAACCATCGGAAACGACGTACTTTCTTCGGCGATGGTCTGAATGCCTTCAAAATTTCCATAAACCGCTTCATTGAAATCTTTCAGAAAACTTATCGTATCGAGATTTTCACGGCCTCCGAACATATTTGGCTCCCACTCGCCTTCTTTCCGCGAATAATCCAAATAAAGCATCGAGGCAACAGCGTCCACACGCAATCCGTCGATATGATATTCCTGCAGCCAGAAGATGGCATTGCTGATCAAAAAAGATCTGACTTCATTGCGGCCGTAATTAAAAATCAGCGATTTCCAATCGGGATGATAACCTTTTCGAATATCAGGATGTTCATATAAATGCGACCCGTCGAAAAAACCGAGGCCATGATCGTCTGAAGGAAAATGCGATGGAACCCAATCGAGAATGACGCCAATGCCGGCCTGGTGAAACTTGTCGACCAGGAATTTAAAATCCTGCGGGCGGCCAAATCTGGAGGTCGGCGCAAAATATCCGACAAGCTGGTAACCCCATGACGGATCGTACGGATATTCCATGATCGGCATGAATTCGACATGCGTAAAGCCTGTATCCTTTACATATTGCACCAGATCGTCGGCAAGCTCGACGTACGATAGAAATTTCCCTTCGCGGTTGCGCTTCCATGATCCGAGATGCACTTCATAAACGGAAAATGGTTTGTCCAACGCATTGACATTTTTTCGCGAATCCATCCACGAAGAATCTTCCCAATCATAATTCATTTCCCAGGTGATCGACGCAGTATTCGGTGGCATTTCACAATAAAAAGAAAAGGGATCGGCTTTTTCAGTGACGATATCATTATGCTGTGAATAAATCCTGAATTTGTATGCTTCACCGATATTTATTCCGGGTATAAATCCTTCCCAAATTCCCGATTCATCCCAACGAACGTTTAACTGCAATCCGTCCGACCAATGATTAAAGTTTCCGATCACATGAACAGCTTTTGCAGATGGAGCCCAGACTGCGAAATACACGCCTTGTTCACCATTGACGGTTTGCTGACGCGCGCCTAATTTGTCATAAAGCCTGAAGTGCTTGCCGGATTTAAACAGGGATATATCGAAATCTGTAAATAATGAATGCGTAACGACTTTCATGGCTTTGGAATGGATGGTTTAACAAAAAGACGGAAACAGATGTATGTCAGGATTGTAATGATGATGATGATCAAAAAACTTAAACGATCACTGACGGCAAATCCGATAAAAAGCAATGCAGTTACAATAATTGCAAGCCAGACGGTAAATGGATAACCCCAGGCGCGATATGGCCGCGGAAGTTCGGGTTCTGATTTTCGCAATTTTACCAGTGATGCGAATGCGAATCCGGTAACTATCGTCATCATAAAGGTTGCGAGAGCGAACAATGGTTCGAATGAACTTATCAGTATCAGGACCAACGCAATGCCATAGCTGATGCAAAGCGAATAATAAGGTGTTCCACCAGGGTTTACCTTCATACCGAATTTAGGGAAAAATCCGTCGCGGCTCAATCCGAAAAGAATGCGGGAAGGAATCATCATATACGCATTAAGAATGCTTATCAAGGAAAAGATCGCGACCGCAGTCATCAATGTCCCGCTCCAATCGCCAAATGCAACCGATGCGGCTTCTGATGCGGCCAACGGTGAATTCGCTACTTTTTCCAATGGCAGCACGTACAAAATCGCGGCATTAATTGCGATATATAAAATGCCGATTGCTGCGGCGCCAAACAAATATGATCGTGGAATGTTTTTGCCCGGGTCCGAATCTTCTTCGGCGAAGAACGAAACCGACATCCAGCCATCGTATGTTCCCATAATAAACTGAAGCGATTGAAACAATGCTATAAAAATACCGCCAGCGATAAGTTCAGGTGAAATCATGTTTTCAGGCTCGGGATCGGTGACAAAACATCCGATGATCAGAATCAAAAAAAGGACAACCTTTACCGCACTGCTGATTTTTTGCATGACACTCCCGCTTCTGACTCCGGGAAAGTTCAAGGCTGCAAACAAAGTCAGTGCTGCAGCAGCAATCAAAGTATTTAGATTATCCAGTTGTGGAAAAATCAGAATTATATATTCGCTGAGCACGATACAGAAATACGCCGGCGCAATTGCATTGCATAAATAATCGAACCAGCCGTTTACAAATCCGGCGTAACCTCCGAATGCTCTTTTAATGTAATTATAGGCGCCGCCGGCTTTGGGCATTATCGTCGTTAGTTCGGCATACGCGCTCGCAGAAAGCATGATGTACAATCCGATTGCTATCCAGCAACAAAGAATGACGGTTTCATTTGGCAGCAAGCCTGCAATAGTTCCGGGAGTACGTAAAATCCCTACACCGATCGTACTGCCAATGACCATGGCGAGGCCAAATGCGATACCGAGTACTTTTTTAAGCGGCGTGTACTTCGCGACCGCGGTAGGTTCCATCAGTTTTTGATGAATCTGCCGATAAATGTCTGATCAGCAGTTTGCAGTTTTACAAAATAAATCCCGGCAGAAAAAGATGTGACATCGATTTCAGTTGTGTCAACATCTTTCATCAGCATCAATTTACCTGTGATGTCAAAGATCTGAAGATTATTATCAGGAACGGCAAAATCCGGCAGTTTTATAATTCCGACGCTGGGATTTGGATAAATATCGATTTTATAAAATTCATTCTCTCTTATTCCCAATGCGCACCCTAATAATTGCGGTGAAGCAGTCGAACCGCTTCCAATGCCGATGCTTACGCCCCAGCCCCATAATGAATCCCCGCTGCGAATTGCCATTACGTGATGATAACTTGAAGCTGAAAACGCCTGCCAATCGTCAGCAGAGCCGATTTGTTGAGGCATTGCATTACTTGAATAATTGCCATGGCCAAGTTGTCCGTTATTGTTGTTTCCCCAGGAATATAAAGTTCCGTTTGTTTTTCGCGCGAGTCCAAAGTCACTTCCCGCGGAAATCATATCCCAGTTTGTGCCAGGCTGAATTTGTGTCGGTGTAAAGACGATGCCGCCAGTAACTCCATGGCCGAGCCTTCCATCGAGATTGGAACCCCAGGACCAAAGGGTGCCGTTTGTTTTCAATCCCATCGTAAAGGAATTGCCAACCGAAAAATCCGACCATCCGGTACCAATCGCCAAAGCCGTCGGTGTGCTGAAATCACCTGCAGACATTGGACCCAGCGCGCCGTTTTCCGGATTCCCCCAGCCCCAAACAGAACCATTGCTTCTTAGCGCGATCACATGTCCGGCGCCCGCCCAGGCTTTCGACCAGTTAGTTGCTGTTCCTACCTGTACAGGTTCGTATCTGTCGGGGCCGGGCCCGATTCCCAAAATATTCCCATAATTTATTCCCCATGCCCAAAGTGTACCGTTGGTTTTGATACCGATGCTATAATTGTAACCGGCCGCGACATAGGCCCAGTTATTTGCCGTTCCGATTTGTACCGGCAGATCCGAGCTGTTTACAGATTCGTTTTGGCCGATCTGTCCCATCTGATTACTGCCCCAGCCCCACAGCGTTCCGTTGGCTTTAATCGCAAGAACATGGTTTAAACCTGCCGAAAGTTTGAGCCAGTCGATTCCGGGCGTTGTATGAAGAAGTGTCTGGCTGGATGGAATATCGCCATATCCGAGCTGTCCCCAATTGTTCGCGCCGACCGACCACCAGGTTCCGTCTAATTTCCGGACGATGCTGTAGTCGGCTCCTGTATGCACGTTTGAATAACATTGTGCATTTACGCTGAAGGCGAATAGGATCGCGAGGAGAAGTAATAATTGTTTCATTTTCAGTTTTTAAAATCCATGATGCTTGCAATGCCGGTCAGCGGGATCACGGCCCATCTCGGACGCGAATTTAGTTCATATCCAAGCTCATAAACCGCTTTTTCCAATATACAATACCGAAGCAGGAAATCCACTTCTTTGCGATATCCGATGTTAAGATTTCCTTCTTGTACGATATCGATATAAGTCCGTAAAAAGACGCCGACAAAATATTTGAACAGAATTTCAGATGCTTTGAACAGATCTTCCTGGCTGTATGGATATTTGTCCTTATTATTAAAAAGTGTGGCATAGATCGCGTAATGAAATGAACGGAACATTCCGGCAACATCCTTTAACGGAGGCTGCTTCACTTTCCTGTCGCGGATCGTGCTTTCGGGTTCGCCCTCGAAATCGAGAATCCAGAAATCTTCGCCGTGAACCAGAACCTGCCCGAGATGAAAATCGCCGTGGATGCGGATTCGTTCGCTTTTCATCTTTGTCCAGTCGAAATCGAGAAAAACTTTTCGAATTTCTTTCTTGTTGTCGAGGAATTGATTTGCCAGATCGAGCGCCAATCCGTCGAGTTTGTGCAGATTGTTTTCAAGAATGTTAAGCCGATTCTGAAACTGATACGTTAGCCTGTTCTTAAGCCAGACCGTATAATCGCCATTGTAGGTCGTTGGCGTGAAAGCAGTTTCGTAGATATCGCTGCCAAGTGCAATGTGCATTTCTGCTGTACGACGCGCGAGCGTTTGAATCCTAAGAAATATTGCAAGACCTGCCCAGTCGATGATTTCATGCGGAACATCATTGATCTTAAGCCTGCTGAAAAGTTCGATTTCCGGCAGTTTTTGGATCTTGATCTTTTTTATTTTGAGGTTTTCAAATATGCGATCGCACTCTTCAAGCATGAATTGCCACGCATCGCCTTGATTGGGTACAAGTTCCTGCATCAGCGCGAGCGTAATATCTTCCTCGCCCAAATTGATATTGATGCTTCCCATGTAGGCCGGACTGTGCGGAAATTCCATGCGTTCGGTCAGAAAACGGCTGATTTCGTAATCCGGATTCGTACTGATATATATCCGCCGGAAGATCTTCATCACATATTTATCATTGTAAATAATGGATGTATTGCTTTGCTCGACTGCCATAAACTTGGATGAAACATACTTTGTCTCGCCAAAATTTTCGCCTTTGTGGAATTTGACTTTCGGATCTTTCGACGCCGACCCGTTTAGCAGTCTTTCAAACATTAATTTTCGGAAATCTTCCTGATGAAGCGCGTCTACCAAATATCCGTCAACGCCATTTAATGTCACTGCCGCAATGGTTGTGCTCGTGTCCAATTCTTCCTTGGCCATAAAGGCGATCGGCATGAAATAATTCTGGAAGAACGCTTCTTTGTAATTGACTTCAAGCAGGACGCCGTAGTAATTATTATCATCGGATGCGATCCGAAAATAATCCTGCACTTCGATGTATTTCAAAGTACTTGATTTACCGCCGTACCATCTTTTTTTGACGATGTAATTTTCTAAAATATCAGATGAGAAATCTTTAAGGAAATCGGCATCGTCAAATGCATTTTTCCAATCTGTCTTGAAAATAAATGCTGTCGAAAAAACTTCTTTATCTGAATTTTTCATCATCGGACGATTTTAAAAAGGTGGAAAGGAAGCGCGGGATGAAGCTCAACGAAGTTCCATTCCTTATTCCAGATGTAGCTGTTGCCAGTGATTAAGTCGAATACTTTTGCGCCTTGATTTCCAATATGTTCAATTGGCCAACGAACCATTGATTGCTGCATGTAATACGGATCGAGATTTACGATCATCAGCGTTTCATTTGTCCGATCGTCATCATATTTGTAATAAGCGATGATCTGGTCATTTTCTGTCTGGCAAAACTCAATGTTGTTTGTCTGCTGCAGCGATTTATTCTCACGCCGCAGCATATTTATCTTCGAAATGATAACGGTAAGCTTGTTCCTTTTTTCCCAATCCCAATTTCTGATCTCATACTTTTCAGAATCGAGATATTCTTCTTTTCCAGGCAATGCATCGGCGACCATGTATTCGAAAACGGGTCCGTAAATCCCAACATTTGAGCTCAGGGTTGCCGCAAGGAAATATCGTTGCAAATGGATCGCTTCGTTGGCGGATTGAAGGTGATACGGATTAATGTCGGGCGTATTCGGCCAAAAGTTCGGACGATAAAATTCCTTTTGTTCGGACTTCGTCAGCTCTTCGACGTATTCGATGAGTTCGCGCTTCGAATTTCTCCAGGTAAAATAAGTGTAAGACTGCGAAAATCCCTGGCGCGCCAATTCGTCCATGATCTTCGGACGTGTAAATGCTTCGGCAAGAAAAAGGACATCGGGATATTTTTTCTTTACCTCGGCGATCAGCCAGCCCCAAAAGTAGAATGGTTTAGTATGCGGATTGTCGACACGGAAAACGCGGATGCCACATTCCTCAACCCAAAATAAAGCAACATCCAGAAGTTCCTGCCAAAGGTTTTTCCAATCGTCCGATTCGAAATAGATCGGCATGATATCCTGATATTTTTTTGGCGGATTTTCGGCATATTGAACCGTTCCGTCCGGACGCCATTTGAACCACTGTGGATGATCTTTTACGTACGGATGATCCGGCGCAGCCTGGAGTGCATAATCCATTGCGATTTCGATATCCAGTTCTTTGGCCGCATTTACCAGCGATTTAAAATCGTCGATCGAACCTAGTTCGGGATGTGTTGACTTGTGTCCGCCATGCTTTGACCCAATTCCCCATGGCGAACCGACATCACCTTTCTGGGCAGCAGTCGCATTGTTTTTTCCTTTGCGGTTGATTTCACCTATCGGATGAATTGGCGGAAAATATAAAGTATCAAAACCCATTTCCGCGATGCGCGGCAAAAGCTTTTCACAGTCTTTAAATGTGCCGTGGCTTCCTTTTTTTTCCGATGCGGAACGCGGAAAAAATTCATACCATGTGCTGAACAATGCCTTTTGACGGTCGACGTAGACTGTAAGTTCTTTAGATGTATTTGATAAATATTTTGTTGGATACTTTGCGAAAATGTCGTGCAATTCGTGGGACAACGCCAGGTCTGTTGCAGCTTTATACTGGCTTTCATCGCGAAACGTTTTTGCAGCGGTGGTTAGAAACGTTTTTTCTTTGGCCGTCGCTTGACTGAGAATCGCATCAATATATTCGGCACCTTCAAGCAATTCTGATTTTACGTTCTGGCTGTCCTGTATCTTTCGTTCGGTTCCATGCTGCCAGTTCAGGGCATAATCAATCCAACCTTCAATCAAATAAGAATAGAAACCTTGCTTTACCACTTTAAATGCGGCTTCAAACTCATCATTGCTGTTATGAGCCATGCGGACCGAAGTAAAAACTTTATCCGATTCGTGTTTGTATCGCACCTCACATGCAAGAACATCATGCCCGTCTGCGAGCACATTCGCCGTTACTTTGACCGATTCTCCTATAATCCGCTTTACAGGATATTCACCATCACCGATTTTTGGTTTAATATTTTCAATAACGACGCGTGTCTGCTGCATTTTATACATTTTTTAATACTTCGAAATTTAAGAAAAAATGGATTATATGATAACTTGCAATGAAATTTAAAAAGGTGCCCAGAAAATCCCGTCGGCGTCAAGCATCCGTACCACGATCGATCATCTACGCGGCGAAATTATTGCAATTCATTTCGCCTGGATTAGCAGCGAGATTTGCAGCCAGACTTTTCACCACTCCTGTAAAACATGGGATACCGAAACGCGAGCTCGAACTCGATGCGAAATGCCTCCAGGAAAAAATTCGGATCAAAGCGCTGAAACAGGATATTGTCGTTTATAGATATGGAACAGGCGAAAAGAGGATCTTGCTTGTCCATGGTTGGTCGGGACGCGGAACGCAGCTCGTGAAATTCGCCGAGGCATTTAAGCATGAAAATTATGAAGTGATAAGTTTCGATGCGCCGGCACACGGAAAATCGACTGGAAAAACCACGATTATGCCGGAATTCATCGCGACCATATTACAATTGGAAAAGGAAATCGGGCCGTTCGATGCTGCGGTCGGACATTCACTTGGCGGCATGTCATTATTAAATTCTGTCAAACGAGGACTACAGTTGCAGAAATTGGCAATCATTGGAAGCGGCGACGTAATTCAGGACATCATCAATGAATTTACGGATCAAATCAAACTCAAACGTACTACCGGGCTTTTGATGCGCAAGATGTTCGAATCGAAATCGCACGAATCGATGGACAAATATTCATCATATCGGGCTGCCAGAAAAATTGATATTCCTGTTCTGGTCGTGCACGATGAGAATGATCTCGAAGTTCCCGTGCGATGCGCGTACCACATTCATGAAAACCTCGTACATGGGGAACTGATGATCACAAAAGGATTGGGCCACCGAAAAATTCTTGGCAGCGCCGACGTGGTATCGAAAATCGTAAAATTTATAAAAACATAATATGAAAAAGCTACTTGTTTTGTTGATGGGATTGTCGCTTTTCAGTTGCAATGGCCAGCAAAAAACTGCGCCGAAGGAGGCAACTGCGTTAAAAGTGAAAAAATCCGAAGCACAATGGAAGAAAGAATTGACTCCCGAGCAATATCACATACTTCGCGAAAAAGGAACCGAGAAACCGTTCTCGGGTGAATATGTCGACAATTTCCAAAAAGGAAAATATGTATGTGCGGCATGCGGAAACCTGCTATTTCACTCCGATGCGAAATTCCATTCGGACTGCGGCTGGCCGTCTTTTGATAAAGCTGTTGCGGGAAGTGTTAAATATCACGACGACAATTCATTCGGGATGACGCGTACCGAAGTTACATGCGCAAATTGCGGCGGACATCTTGGCCATGTATTCGACGATGGTCCGAAAGAAACGACCGGTCAGCGATTCTGCACAAATTCCGTTTCGGTCAAATTCGTACCCACAAAATAATAATCATCTAAACTCCGAATTATGAAATATGCTGTCGAAAAATCTGAAGCAGAATGGCTTAACGAACTCGGACCCGAACGATACAGGATATTGCGTGAGAAAGGAACCGAATTTCCACACTCGGGCAAATACAACCTGTATTTTGAACAAGGAACATATTGCTGTGGCGCTTGTGGCGAGCCGTTGTTTGAAAGTGATCATAAATTTAACAGCAGTTGTGGCTGGCCATCGTTCGACGAATCGATTCCCGGAAAGGTTGAATACATAAAAGATACTACCCACGGAATGGTCCGTACCGAAATACTCTGCGCGTCATGTGGCGGCCATCTTGGCCATGTGTTTGACGACGGCCCGACCGAAACCGGCGTACGTTATTGCGTCAATTCGATGTCTGTCGATTTTAAACCCTAAATTATGGAGCCGAACGGAGTCGATTGGGCAAAAGCATTCAAACCATTGCTTAAAAAGTATAAAGACAGGAAGCATCCGTTGGAATACAAAAACATCTATCAGCTGCTGGTAATGGTTGTGCTTTCTGCTCAGGATTCCGATGCCAATATCAATCGGCTCGCGCCTTCGTTATTTGAAAAATTTCCCGATATGCCTTCTTTGGCATCTGCTAGCTTTGATGACATTTTGCCTTTTGTACAAAAAGTCCGCGGACACCGGAAAAAGATTGCATGGCTTCAGGATATTGCTTCGGTTGTGCAAGAAGACAAAAATATCCCGCTCACAATGGATGCGCTGAACGACCTAAAGGGAATCGGAAGAAAATCTGCCAACGTCATCATGCGCGAGGCCGGTGTGCAGACTGAAGGCGTAATGTGTGATCTTCATGTAGTGCGTGTTGCACCGCGGTTGGGAATTGCGAAATCGAAAACACCGGATAAGATCGAAAAGGAACTGATGGATGCTTTGCCAAAAAAAATGTGGACAGATGCCGGTATGGCAATGTCTTATTTAGGCCGGGAAGTATGCAGGCCAAAAGATCCCAAACATTCTGAATGTGTGATGAATACTGTTTGTGAATACTGCAGGAATGATCATCAAGACGATTAATCGCGGCGACTCAAATTTCGGTACGCTTTATATTCCGGCCAATTCCAGGATAGAACGCCGCGTTCTACATACTGCTCTTTAAAGTTGCGTTTTCTTTCGGCAATTAGATCATAATAATTCTGAGACGACATGTCGTTTTGCTCAAACGAAAATTCCCGCTGTTGAAATTGTTTGATTGCTTCCAATGTTGCCAGATTTTCATCTAAAATGGGTAAAGACTTGTCAGGAAATCGCGCCATATATCTCAATTCTACGAAACTTTCACCGGCGTTGGCAAAATTGTATTTAGCAATGAAATTTTCCCAGTTCACAAGTGAGCTTAACACCAATATCAGATAAAGTGCAAGGACATTCTTACGCATCAGGTAGAAATCGGACTTGATATAACGCACTTTCACAGAAACCGTATAGAGTCCGTACAGTGTGAGCATCAGGAAAAGAATTAACCCAATCCGTTTGTACGCAAGGCCGAAGTAATCGATATAATGGAAATTCCTCACGCCCACCGAGATCGTTAGCAGCGCATTTTGCAAAACCCATAAATAACACAAACGACGAAGTAAGAGGTTTTTGCCGTAAAAATTCAGATTTCCCCTGAAGAAATACAGGACCAGAACGATCGAGCATAGAATCGATAAAAGCAGCAGATACGTACCTTCATGAACGAATTCTTTTAAAACTTGCCCGCTCCATTCAAAATTGAACCACACCCAATAAATGTCTAGTGAATTAACGGTAAATAGGATAAAGTTTAACATCAGAAACAGGAAAATACCGGCTTTATGCTCATTGTTCAAAGCGGTCAATTTAAATATTCGCTTCTGTTTTTTGTTTGCGCGCGACAGCTCGTCGGTTGCAGTTTGATCGGATTTGACAATCGTTTCGTCTGTTTTCCTGAAAAAAAACATCGCCGAAAGAAAGAGCCCAAAAATGAAAGTGAATAACAGCAGAAAATTGATGCGCGACAGGAGAGCAATAAGGTCGAAGCTGAAAAACGAGGCCATGTTGATCATCAGCTTGTCAAAATACGGACTGGATCCACGATATAACAATATGAAGAATATGATAACGCACGCCGGAATGAAGAAGACGAAAACATTTTTTAGTCTGCTTTTTCGTTGAGGCTTGCTTTTAGTTTTTGAAAACGACCGCAGAAATTGATGTTGTGACGACGGAATGTTAGCAACTGCCAACCGTAATATCGTAATTGGTGATTTCGCTTCCGGGTAAAGCAGCGCGCCGGTCAGCATGATCAAACTCATGATGTTAATAGCGATTACGTAAGGCGAGTACACGAAAATAACTGCAAACGCGGTTGCAATCACGCCCGAAATAAAGATTTGCAAATTACGGTTTGAGAAATTGATTTCTTTTTGAAGAAGTAATACGGTGATAGCGGAAATTTCGATGAGTAAGAGATTCAACCCAATCTTTTCTCCGTAGAAAAAAAACGTAAAAATGCAGGCAAAGAGCACTGCGACGGGTATTTGCCTGTTAACTTTCATGATGATGGTTTGTTACTCAACGCTCAATTTTAACAAATATTATAGATTTTAAAATTTGGGGCGTGACCCTCGCCGCAACTTTCCGTCGACGGGAAAAACACTCTGGCTCGGGTCGGGCTGTCCGCGCTACGCGGTAGCTTGCTTCCATCCCTCACGCGTTGGAGGTTGTAGGTAAAGCAAAGGAGATGAAGTGAAAGACAGAAAAATAGGTAATATTTGAAATGTCATAAAGTCCTAAGGCGTGCACACTGAAATATAATTTCTCAGTCAAAATTGAAACTTAGCGAGACGCAATTTCCTTCGCGCCTTCCTGCCTTAACCGTTAAATTATCTCAACAATATTTTGTGTCT
>CBDUBJ010000068.1:0-12325 GCA_965365355.1 uncultured bacterium | reverse complement strand
TCATTATTAATTATTAATCATTAATTATTAATTAAATAATCACCCTTCTTTTTTTGAATAGTGCTTGATGACGCCGTTCAGGATGACTATCGCCAAGATCGTAGCGGATCCGATGTAAAATGACAGGCTCATGCGCTCGTCGTCGCCGATGATGAAGTAGGCCAGCAATATTCCGTAAACGGGTTCGAGGTTGGTGGTAAGCATGACAGTATAAGGAGACAAGCGCCGCATCACGCCTACCGATGCTGTAAAAGCATAGGCAGTGCAGACTGAAGCAAGCAATAGTATCAGCAGCCAATCGCGGCCGGAGACATCAAAAAAAGCCGGATTAAACGTACCTCGAAAAAATAAATACACGGTGACGCCGAGAAATCCCGCGTAAAATTCATACAGCGCCATGACAACGGAATCGTGTTTCTGAATTAGCTTGCCGTTGCACAATGTGAAGATCACTCCGATAAATACTGAAAGTAAAGCACTGAGCGCGCCCCATAGATACCTTATTTCGACTTGCATGATCATAAACAGTCCGGCGATGATAATGAGCCCAAACAAGACTTCGTACCACAACATCTTTCGTTTGTAAAGTATTGGTTCGAGAATCGACGCGAAGAAAGCGCCACATGAAAACATTGCCAAAGTGATAGAGACGTTGGAGATGTTGATCGCATGGAAAAAAAATATCCAATGGATCGCGATCAGCAGGCCGACAACGAACAACTTTAAAACCTCCATTTTTGGCAGCCAAAGCGCGCGCCTCATAATGGTCGCGAAGGCCAGCAGCATTGTTGCAGCGAGCAGCATACGGTACCAAACGAGTGAAGCGTCTTTGAGCGTGATCAGGTCGCCGAGCACTGCCGTAAAACCCCAAATGAAAACGATCAGATGAAGATTTAAGTAGCTTTTTAAATTACCGCTTTGCATTTCTTAATAGATAGACCGCGAGGATGCCGAACAAAACATTTGGGATCCAAACAGCAACAATTGGCGGAAACGACGACTTTTCGGCAAGCGTGCCAAAGATCTTATCGAAGAAAATAAAAGTAAACGCAAGCAGAATCCCGATCGCGAGGTTCATCCCCATTCCCCCGCGGCGCTTCATCGACGATACCGCAACCGCAATTGTAGTTAAAATAAAGGCGGATACCGGAATGCTGTATTTTTTATAAAGCACGACGAGGTAAGTGTTGATATTGGACGATCCTCGCTCCCGTTCCTTATCGATGAATTTATTAAGCTCGCCAAGCGTTAGCGTTTCGGCAACGTAGACTACAGGAGTCAGGTCTTCCAGATCGAAATTGAATACGGTATCTTTTTCGATTCCGGACACAATGCGATCATCTAGCGGCCCAACCGTTCGCGTCTTGTAATTATACATCGTATAAGTGGAATCCCTCGGGTTGAACCTCAGCCGTTGCGCGGAAATCTTTTTAATAAGCTCATTTTTCTCGTTGAACTTTTCAAGGGTAAACTCCATCGCTGTATTTGTCGACTGCGTAAAGCTTACTACGTGGATAAAAACGTTGTCGCTGACTTCCCGAAGCACATCCGTATTGTCCCGCGCCTGCTTGCTCTTGTTAAGGTATTTATATCGGAAATCGTTGAATCCATGGCTGGCTTTCGGAACGATGAAAAAACCCATCATCAATGAAAAAACCGAAACAAGCGTTGCCCCGATGATATATGGCCGCAAAAATCTCGTAAAAGAAATCCCGGAACTTAAGATCGCAATGATCTCGGTATTGTTTGCAAGCTTCGATGTAAACCAGATCACCGATAAGAACAGGAAGATTGGAAACAACAAATTGGCAAAGTAAATCGTAAAATCGAGGTAATATTGTGCGATCTCGCCAAACGGAACCTTATTCTCAATCATGCGGTTGACCTTCTCCGAAACATCGATCACAATGCCAATCGGAATAAACATCAACAGCATCACGGCGAAGGTGAAGATGTAGCGCTTGAGGATGTAGATATCGATTAGTTTGAGCACTTGTGGGTTTGGTTTAGAAGGTTTAGAAGGTTTAGAGAGGTTTAGAAGGTTTAGGAGGTTTGGGGTTTGAGGTTTGGCTTCGCTGCGTTCGGCTGCGCCTTGGGTAGGGTTTGGAGTTTTTGGTTCTTGGCTTTTGGTGTTCCAGAAAACCACAGATTCCACCGTTAGCGCCAATTATTAATTATTCACTATCAATTATTAACTCAATTATCAATTTTCAACTGTCAATTATCAATTATCAATTAAAGTCTGTTGTCCATCTGCTTCACCATCTTATCCTTCCATTCCTTAAAATCACCCGCTAAGATATGTTTTCTGGCTTCACGCACCAACCACATGTAAAAACCGAGGTTATGGATCGTGGCGATCTGTTTGCCGAGATATTCGTTGGCAACGAACAAATGCCGCAGGTACGCTTTGGAATATTCAGTGTCTACGAACGTCATTCCCATTTCGTCAAGCGGTGAAAAATCGGCTTCCCATTTTTTGTTCTTGATGTTGATCGTGCCGTGCGCCGTAAACAACATTCCGTTTCGGGCGTTTCTCGTCGGCATTACGCAGTCGAACATATCAATTCCAAGCGCAATGTTTTCCAAAATGTTTATTGGTGTTCCGACGCCCATCAGATAACGCGGTTTGTCCTCGGGAAGTATTTCGCACACAACTTCAGTCATCGCATACATTTCCTCGGCAGGTTCACCCACGGATAATCCGCCGATTGCATTGCCGACCTGCCCGGAATTAGCAATATATTCTGCGGACTGGCGACGCAAATCTTTGTAAGTACTGCCCTGAACGATCGGGAAAAATGCCTGTGAATAACCATACTTCACCGGAACTTTTTCCAGATGCGAAATGCAGCGGTCGAGCCATCTGTGCGTCATGTGCATCGATCGGACCGCATACTTGTAATCGCACGGGTACGGCGTACATTCGTCAAAGGCCATAATGATATCGGCGCCAATCGTACGCTGGACCTCCATCACATTCTCCGGTGTAAAAATATGGTACGAGCCGTCGATATGCGATTTGAATTTCACGCCATCTTCCTTGATCTTGCGGTTTGCCGACAATGAATAAACCTGGTATCCGCCGCTATCGGTCAGGATATTCCTGTCCCAATTCATGAATTTATGCAAGCCGCCTGCTTTTTCGAGAATTTCAGTCTGCGGCCGCAAATACAAATGATACGTATTTCCCAGGATAATATCGGGATTGATATCGTCTTTTAATTCGCGCTGATGCACGCCTTTAACGGAGGCAACGGTCCCGACAGGCATAAAGATCGGAGTTTCAATAACACCGTGGTCCGTCGTGATTTTGCCTGCCCGCGCCCTCGACGCCGCGTCTGTTTTCGTAAGTTCAAAAATCATGGGCGCAAAGATAATCAGGAAGTTTGGAAAAAAGCTGTCAGCTATCAGCTTTTAGCTGTCGGCTTATATGCAGAGAGAATCCGGTTTTGAGCATATCACAATTATCAACTGTCAAATGTCAATGATCAATTATTCGGGCGTTCATCGGCTCCATCCCGATAGTTATCGGAATGGAGCCGCCGCCGGGCTATCCGCTGCAATCTGCTCGCTTCGCCGCAGGATTTCCGCTGCTATCCCTAACGCACTGGCATCATGTTTATAATTTGATCTGGAAATTTCGGTTCCATCCGCTATATTTGAAATATGGATAATGCATTGAACCTCAATATTTTCAATTGCCTCGTGCTTGCAGGGATTATTCAGGGCGTTGTATTCACCATAGTTGTTGCTGCATCCAAAAAATACAGGTCGTTCGGAACCTTGATCCTTTCTGCATTTATTTTATCGTTTTCGCTCGATAATTTTCAATTCTTCCTCGAAGATGCCGGAATCATATCGGAGGTTGAACTGATGTCGAAATTTTTCCTGCCGTTCCAATTTTTATCCGGGCCGCTTTTTCTGCTGTACGGACTTTCATTACTTAATCCTAATCGTTCATTTCAAAAAACGGATGTATGGCTGTTCATTCCTTTTGGCGTTGCGTTAATAGTCAGTTCACTTTTTAAGATTGTCGCTGCGAATTCAGATCAAAGTGCATTTTTTTCGATAATGCAGGCTTCCTTCGAAATCGCATCCATTGCCATTGATTTCTCCGTACTTTCTTACCTTATGATCAAAGTGTATTCATCTTCTGATATGCAAAACCTGCGTTTGAAATGGTTTAAATATGTTTTGGTTTCGCTGTTTTCATTAACGCTTTTGTGGATTTATGTCACTTATCAGGATCTATATAATGACACGGATTATTGGTATTACATCTATATCGGTATGTCGGTGGTCATTTATTGGATGGGCCATATCGGAATATATCATTTCGGCACTGAAGTCCAAAGACGGAAATCCGAAAACAAACAACAAAAACCGAATACACATATCGCGACGCTCGAGCATCTTGTTGTCGGAGAGCGAAGATTTCTTGATCCGCAAATCACATTGGAATCGGTTGCGGCAGAACTTGGCCTGAGCAAAACCCATCTTTCGAGGATCATTAACAGCGAGTTGCAAATGAGCTTTCCCGATTACCTGAACAAGCTTCGTGTCGAAGAGGCCAAATCTTATCTGCAGAATCCTGCGTTTTCAAATTATACATTGATCGCGATAGGCCTCGAAGCCGGATTCAGTTCGAAATCCGCTTTTAACAGCTCATTCAAAAAAATCACTTCGCTGACACCTTCCGAATACCGAAAAAAGTTCCTGGAATAAGTCCTGAAAAATGCGATTCGTCACAATCCCGCACTATCTAAGCTTTCGTTGCTGCTAATTTTGATCCGCTCCAGATCCGAAATCTTTTCCTGCGATAAAATTCGAGATGATGAAGCACATTCTACTTTTACTTTTCTCCGTTAACGTGTTTGCGCAGGTAGGAATCAATACAACTGCGCCGAGCAATGCATCCGCACTTCATGTTTCGAGTTCGTCGAACAACGTCAATTTCGGAGGTTTTTTGCCGCCCAAGGTAACGCTTGCACAGCGAAATGCGATTCCGGTAACTCCAGCCGATGACGGTATGTTGATCTATCTGCAGAATGCATCGCAGCGGTGCCTGCAAATTTACGACGCCACGGAATCCCAATGGCAGAATGTGTATTGCATGCCGATAAATCAGGCGCCCATCGCATCGAATGTCACCGTTTCGGGAACACTCACAGACGGCCAGGCATTAACCGGTACTTTTACTTATTCCGACAACGAATCGAATGCTGCAGGAACTCATGCCTATAAGTGGTATCGCGCGAACTCTGCCGCAGGCGCCGGAGCAGTAGCCATTGCCGGAGCAACAGGAACAACTTACACACTTACACCTGCCGACATTGGAAAATTCATCGCGTTTGAAGTCACGCCTGCCGCGACAGCAGGAGCCACACCGGGAATTGCGACATTAAGCACATATAGCGGACCGATACTCGCAAAGCCGACAATCATCTCATTTGTACAGCTTAATCAATCAAAAAATGAAAATGCAAGTCCAAATACGATAACATTAAGACTGTCCTTTCCAAATGTCTCTACTTCGGCAGTAAGCGTGACAATTGCTTCGAGCAGTTATACGAGGCTAACGCAAACAGGTCCCCAAACGATCGTGATTCCTGCAGGCCAGACATCGCCGTATAATGTTGCGGTTTTTAACGTCATCAACAACACACTGATCGATGGCAATGCAAACCTTACTTTTACGATTACAAATGTCACGGGTGGTTCAGGTGCAAATTCTGTCGGAAGTCCGAGCACAGACACATGCACAATCATAAACGATGACAATTCACTCGTATTTACCGAAACTTTTACCTCATATGCAGGATCGGGATTTGCGCCTGCGCCTGCGGCAGGGCAACTCGACTCGGATTTTTGGAGAACCATCGTCGATACGCAGCAGATGGCATGGAGTGGAACATACAACACAGGAGTTCATGCCCGCGGCACAAATGCCGGAACTGCCACCATCGATGGCGTCTATGCGTTTTTGACAGGCGGTGGAAACCGTGCGCTGGGAATTAAGGGCTCCGGCGATCTGTTTACGGGCGGAATCGTGCTGCGGATTCGAAATACCACAGGCGCGACACTCAATAACTGGCAAATCAATTACAGTTTGTGGCGCTATAATACTTCGGCAGCAGGCACATATACTTTCGGATTGGGCTATTCGGCTTCCGATGGTTCATATACAAATATCATTTCAACGGGAAATAGCACAAACACCACGCTGAATACTTGGGTGCAGGCTAATTATACGCCATCGATAATCTTAAGCGTCCCGCCGAACGGATACATTTACTTGTATTGGCAGGCGTCCAATGATCAGGCATATCAATATGGCGATCCTTTTGCCATCGATAATATTACTATTACCGGAACGCCATAGCCCCGATCGCAGCGCAAAGCCTTTTGAAACAAAAGGTTGCGTTGCACGGTGAAAACGGCGACCGACGGAAGCCCGTTTACGCCGCGGCAAAAGCAGTTTTTGTTTTAAAAGCTTGAAGCGGAGAGCGGGAAAAGCTTCAAAAAAAAAAAACGATTCCTTCGTACTGTGATTGAATATAATGGCTGGAATTTCTACATTTACGAAATCATCAATCAATCATTTTATGAAAACAAAAATCATTTCTTCGGTCCTCGCGTGCTTTATCGCAATCGGACTTTCGGCCCAGACGGGCGACAGGGCAAAACTCGAATCATATTTCGACCTGCTTGAAAAAAACAACAAATTCATGGGTAACGTCATGCTTTCGAAAGACGGCAAGACTGAATTCGCGCGATCTGTTGGCTACGCCGATCTTGCGCAGAACAAAAAACTGGATATCAATTCGAGGTTCCGCATCGGGTCGATATCAAAAATGTTCACGGCTGCCATGATCTTTAAAGCGGTGGAAGCAAAAAAGCTCAGTCTTTCGGACAAGCTTTCGAAATTTTTTTCTACGATTCAAAATGCCGAAAAAATTTCAATTGAACAACTTCTCGGGCATCGCACGGGAATCCACAATTTCACTGACGATGATGAATATTCGAAATGGGAAATGGTTGAAAAATCGAAAGATGACATGCTTGCGATCATCAACAGCAAACCCAGCGATTTTGAGCCCGGCAGCAAATCCGAATACAGCAATTCGAATTACGTTCTGCTGAGTTATATTCTCGAATCGGTTTACAAAAAGCCGTATAATGATTTGCTGCAATCGCAGATTACCAAGCCGTTAAAATTGCAGAACACGTATTATGGTTCGAAGATCGATCCCGAAAAATATGAGGCGCGGTCGTATCAGACGGCGAGTCCGTGGAATGTCATGCCGGAAACAGATATGTCTATTCCAACAGGCGCAGGCGCAATCGTATCGACTACAACCGATCTCTCGCGGTTTATTGAAGCGCTATTTTCGGGCAAAATCATTTCATTGGCAAATGTTGATAAGATGAAAACGATTACCGACGGTTACGGCCTTGGGATGTTCCGGTTTCCATTTGGCGACCGTTCGGGCTTTGGGCATACAGGCGGAATCGACGGATTCAGGTCGATGCTTTGCTATTTTCCGGATACAAAAGTGACGTACGTGATTTTGTCAAATGGCGTGAATTACAATACGAATGATATCAGCCTCGCGGTTTTGAGCTGGTTTGAGAACAAGCCATATGAGTTGCCGGCGATGACGACATTTGCACATTCTGATGATGAGCTTGCAAAATTTGAAGGCGAATATTCGTCTGCCGATATGCCCTTAAAAATAACCGTTACCAAAAAGGAGAAATCGCTGATGGTCCAGGCCACGGGGCAGCCGTCATTCTTTCCTGATGCGATCGCCAAAAACCAGTTTAAATTTGATCCGGCCGGTTTAAAGATCAACTTCAAACCCGATTCGAACGAAATGGTAGTCGAGCAGGGCGGCGCGGTTTTCAATTTTAAGAAAGTCTGATAATGATCTTAAGAAAGCTGCTGCTTCCGTTTTTCATCTTATTAAAATTCGTGTTGCAATATGCTTTGGTAAATCCGGTTTACAATCTTCATCGCGATGAATACCTGCATTTGGATCAAGGCGATCATCCAGCACTGGGTTATGTTTCGGTGCCGCCGTTTACATCGTGGACATCAATAATTGTTAAGGCACTGGGAGGAAGTGATTTTTGGATCCGCTTCTTTCCGGCGCTTTTCGGTGCTGTAACATTGGTGTTTATCTGGAAGACGGTAAAACTTCTGAAAGGCGGAACATTTGCGTGCGTTTTAGCGGCGACAGGATTTCTTTTTTCGGCGATGTTAAGGCTGAATATGCTTTATCAACCGACGTCATTTGATGTACTCTGCTGGACGGGATTGCTGTATTTCCTTATTCGATATTTTTATTCGAATTCAATACGATTTTTGTATTTCGCCGCCATAACCTTTGCGTTCGGAATGCTTAATAAATACAATATTGCATTTCTCGCCATTGGAATCGTAGGTTCGCTTATCCTGACACAGCGTTCAGTTTTCAGGTTAAAACATGCGTATATCGGAGCCCTGGTCGCATTTCTTATCATTTCTCCGAATATTTACTGGCAGTTTGAGAATAACCTGCCTGTGATCTGGCACATGGATGAACTGACCCGGACGCAACTCGTTAATGTCAGCCGACTTGATTTTTTAAAAGAGCAATTGCTGTATTTCATAGGTTCCCTTTTCGTGATCATTGGCGGAATTTATTCGCTGATCTTTTATCGCCCGTTCGCTAAGTTTCGGTTCATACCGATTGCAATCGCAATTACGATGTCTTTATTTCTGATGCTTCGTGCAAAGGGTTATTATGCAATGGGCATCTATCCAATTTTGCTTGCGTTTGGTGCGGTGTGGATCGAAGTGAAATTTTCATCGAAAAATATGTGGATCAAAACTGCGGTTTGCGCGATTCCGATAATCATATTCATTCCGTTTCTTACAATCGCGATGCCGGTCGAATCTGCCGAACATATTGCTTCCAACAATGAAAAATACCGGAGTTTCGGATTGCTTCGATGGGAAGACGGCCGCGAACATTCGCTTCCGCAGGATTATGCCGATATGATCGGATGGCGTGAACTTGCCGCAATTGCCGATTCGGCGATGGTCGGGTTGGATGGCCACGTACTTGTACTATGCGATAATTACGGACAGGCCGGCGCGATCAATCATTATTCAAAAAATAAAAATATAAATGCCGTGTCGCTGAATGCCGATTATATCAATTGGTTTCCGCTTGACAAGCCGATCGACCATATCATATTGGTCCAGGATGCGAATGATGATGACCCGGAGCGTACCGATGAGCGCGATCTGTTTCAGACAATATATAAAGCCGGAAGCGTTTCGAACAAGCTTGCGCGGGAATCCGGCACATCGGTTTATGTCCTGAAAGATTCAAAAACCGACATAAACGCGATTATCGAAAAGGATATTTCCAATTTCAAATCGGCGATGGATTAAGTTCAAAACTCGTCATAACTTCGTTTCCTGTTTCGGTAAATAAGAAGTATTTTTACGCTTCGAAAATTTCTACAATGAAACCCACTACACAAGAGCTTAACAATATGGTTGTCCAGGTTCGCCGCGACATCCTCCGGATGGTTCATGCCGTAAATTCCGGGCATCCCGGCGGCTCGCTTGGCTGTGCCGAATTTTTCGTCGCGCTTTATCAGGTGATCATGGACCGCAAGGAAGGTTTTGACATGGACGGCCGCGATGAGGATTTATTTTTCCTGTCGAACGGACACATTTCTCCTGTATTTTACAGCGTCCTGGCGCGAAGCGGATATTTTCCGGTAACCGAACTGGCTACTTTCCGCCATATCAATTCACGTTTGCAAGGCCATCCGACAACGCATGAAGGACTGCCGGGAGTTCGCGTAGCATCGGGATCGCTCGGACAGGGAATGTCGGTTGCTATTGGTGCGGCGCTTGCGAAAAAACTAAATAAAGACAGTCATATAGTTTATTCGCTGCACGGCGACGGCGAACTTCAGGAAGGTCAGAATTGGGAAGCGATGATGTACGCTGCAGCCTATAAAGTGGACAATTTGATTTCGACGATTGACCTCAATGGCAAGCAGATCGATGGTTCGACTGACGAAGTTCTGCCTATGGGTAATATCCGTGCGAAGTTCGAAGCATTTGGCTGGGACGTTGTTGAAATTGAAAATGGAAACGATATCGAACAGGTCATTTCCGGAATCACTGAAGCAAAATCACGTACAGGAAAAGGCAAGCCCATAGCGGTGATGCTTCATACAGAAATGGGCCATGGCGTCGATTACATGATGTACAGCCACGCATGGCACGGCAAAGCGCCGAACGACGAACAACTTGAATTGGCGATGATGCAGAACGTCGTAGAAAAACTTAGCGATTACTAAGATGGAAACAGTGATGAAAAAATATACAAATACCGGCAGCAAAGATACCAGATCGGGGTTTGGCGCTGGACTTACAGAACTTGGCAAGACCAACGAAAATGTCGTTGCGCTTTGCGCGGATTTGATCGGTTCCTTGAAAATGGACGATTTTAAGAAAAATCATCCTGAACGGTTTTTTCAAATCGGGATCGCCGAAGCCAATATGATCGGAATTGCAGCAGGTTTGACTATCGGTGGTAAAATTCCTTTTACGGGAACATTCGCCAACTTTTCTACAGGACGTGTATATGACCAGATCCGCCAATCGGTCGCATATTCTGATAAAAATGTAAAGATATGTGCTTCGCATGCCGGACTTACGCTAGGTGAAGACGGCGCAACGCATCAGATTTTGGAAGACATCGGATTGATGAAAATGCTTCCGGGAATGACCGTCATCAATACGTGCGACTATAATCAGACGAAAGCAGCGACGATTGCAATCGCCGAGCATCACGGTCCGGTCTACCTTAGATTTGGGCGTCCTGTAGTTCCGAACTTTATGCCGGCTGATGAACCGTTTGAAATCGGAAAAGCAGTCATGCTTACAGAAGGTACGGATGTTACGATTGTCGCAACAGGGCATTTGGTCTGGGAAGCGCTTGTGGCAGCGGAATTTTTAAGCGAACGCGGCATTTTTGCGGAAGTGATAAATATCCATACGATAAAACCTCTCGATGAAGAAGCCGTACTAAGATCTGTTCAAAAAACAGGATGTGTGGTTACTGCCGAAGAACACAATATATACGGTGGACTTGGCGAAAGCATCGCGAGGCTTTTATCTACAAAACAGCCTGCGCCGCAGGAATTTGTCGGTGTTAACGATACTTTCGGGGAATCCGGAACACCTGCGCAATTGATGGATAAATACAGGTTGAACAGCGGCGCGATCGTAGAAGCGTGCGGGCGTGTGATGAAACGCAAATAAGAAATATATTAAATAAAAAAATCCCGCCAAGTGAGCGGGATTTTATTTTAAAAGCAAGTTGGATCGAGATGCTTTGGATTTCCACTTGGACATAAAGGAAGCGGATTCAAAATATTCCCATCTTCGTCGCTGATCTCTGTTCTTGTCATTTTCGAGTCGCCGTCATCATTTACATCATACATATTTGCAATTCCGTCGTTGTCGGAATCGTAATCTTTCGGATCATCGCCCGGATTCTCTACTTCATCCTTTGATGGGATTCCGTCATTATCGTGATCGCGGTATTGCAGTTCGTATAATTTAAAATTGAATATCAACGATGAATAAGCCGGTACTCCCGGAACTGCGCGTGAGTAATATCCCAATCCCGAAGGTATGAACATCACTCCTGCCCCAAAGTCAAAGAATGCTACGGGATTCGGTCCCGGCGTTGCGTCGTAAAAACCTGTCTTAAACATCGGCAAGACTTCAGTCCAGCCGCGGATTGTATTGTCCAAAGGCATCCAGATCGGACTTGTGGCGGCATCGAACTGGCTATTGCTGATCAGTCGTCCTGAGTACGAAACCAGAATTGAATCGACGGATGTAGGCCTTTCGTTCAAACCTTCGCGGAAGCTGATGTAGTATAATTTATATTCTATTCCGTCTTTTGAAACCATTTTGTGCTGAAGTGGAAACTGCACCTGGTTCCTGATGGAAACCTGTGAGCCGTCGTTCGGAAGCGCAGCGAATGTCACATCAAAATTATCGGACACGGTCATGTAATGCGTATCGATAAACTCATCGATGGTATCGAGATCTTTTGCATATTGTTCCGTATAATCGCGAAGTGGGATTGCGTCATTATCATCGTCCTTGTTACAGGAAACGGTTGCGAGTACAATGAAAACAGGAATTAAAAATTTCAGGAATTTATTCATTTCCGTATAGAAGATTAGGTGCGCAAGATACAATATTGGTTTATTTTTGTAAACAATTTAACGA
>CBDUBJ010000067.1:0-12621 GCA_965365355.1 uncultured bacterium | reverse complement strand
GACTTTCGTCATTATAGCGGTGCCCCGAAAGCTTTCGGGGCCCGGGCTGTCCGCTGTATCTTTTGCGGCTCTCTAACGCTGGGAAAAACGGTGGATTGGCGGTTCGAGTACGCCGCAGGCGGTATCGAGAACCGCAAAAGGATGCCGCTTCCATCCCTACCGCAACTTCCATCAAACATTACCGCACAAAAAAAGCCGCCCCCTGACAGCTCATTATTAACTATTAAATATTAATTATTAACTATCGGAAGACTTCCAAATCCATCCCGTCACAACTCGCCCAAACCATATACAGATGCGAATCCTGATGAAAGATGTTGCCATCCTTATCGATCCCGACCGCGCCGGCAAATCCTTCGAAAGGCTTTAATTCATCGAAAGTTTTGGAAAATGCATCGGCAATCGAAAACCCATCGGTAACACGGGTTACGATCTTCGCCGCGACCGCACCACTCACAATGTCTTCCCCAACGCCCGTCATGCTTATGCCGCAATATTCATTCGCATAATTTCCCGCAACAGTAGCAGAATCCGATATACGCCCCGGAATCTCGAAGCCCTTTCCGCCTGTAGATGTCGCCGCAGCGATCTTTTCGTCTTTCATTGCCACGCATCCAACAGTCCCCAGTCCATACGTCTTTAAATTTTCCTCGTATTCAAATCTCCGTTGCGGAATTTCTGTCGAAAACTTTTCGAATCCATTTTTTCTTGCAAACATTGTCGCACCTTCACCACCCAAAACCCTGTCTTCAAACGGAAGCAGTTTTTCTGCAACCTGGATCGGATTCTTTACCTCCTCGATGTTGATCACGCCTGCCATCTTCATCGTAGATCCGTCCATGATCGCCGCGCTCATCCGGATCTTTCCATCACTTTGTATCTGCGATCCGATCCCGGCATTAAAAAGGGCATCGTCCTCAAGCAAGGCAACCGCATACACCGCAGTCTCCACTGCAGTATGCGTTTTCATATATTCGAACGATTCCCGCGCCACCCGTTTCAGCGATTCCTGCTTGGCAATCTTCGTTTCCTGATTGGTATGCGACTCCGAAAAAAAACCTCCGTGGATGATAAGCTTCATAACTATACAGTCTTTTCAGAATCAAGATCTTCCTGCGTGAACACGAGTTTTTCAGCATACTGCGAAGCCTTGATATGCATCCTGAACGATTTCAGGTCAAACGTATCGTAAATACTCAGTACATGCGTGACCAGATGATTGATCGATATCGGCTGCCCCATTTCAACCTGCGTCAGGTTGGTATCCTTGATTTCACGGCCATCTACAAGTATTACAAGTCCTGAACCGATAGCCTCCATCTCGCGGTTGTTCCTGATCAGCAAGCCGGTATCTTCACCAAGCCCAATTCCCAATGTCCGCGGATTTCCAACGACTGCCTGAAACAATCGCCCAATTCTTCCGCGTTGCACAAAATGCGTATCGATGACAACACCGTCGATCAATCCTAACCCACTCGTGATCTTAACTTCACCTTTGAGCAAAGCTTCCGAACTGCTGCCCTGATAGATCATATTGTTCGATGCCGCAGCCGCGCCCGCAGAAGTTCCGGCGTAAATAAAGTCTTCGTTGTAATATTTGTCAAGCAGCATATCGTGAAAAGGCGTTCCACCAAGAATCGAGGTAAGCCGCAATTGGTCGCCTCCTGTAAACATGACCACATCAGCAGCCTTCAGCCGTCCAAGAACTTCCTTCTGCGAGGTCATCTCACGCTTGTCAAGATGCAGCACATCAACATTGGTCGCACCCAAAGCGTGCAATGCCTTGAGATATTCCGGTCCTATTTCACGTGGGATCTTTGATGCAGTTGTAATGACCTCAATTCGGGAATGTTCCAGATTTTTGGCCTCCATCAGGATTCTTTTTAAAATGCCTTTTTCAAAAAATGCGAGGTTTGTCAGTACAGATTGCGGAGCTTCGGATTTATCGATTACTGTTCCTTTATCGACAGCGCCGCCAATGATAATCAGTTTCCCTTTTATATTCATGCTGCAAAATTATCAATATTGCGCTAAAGCACAACTTAAGCCGCCTTTTTTTGGTAAACCTTTACCAGACTACGCCAAAAAAAGTTTGCGATATAACGATTGATGGAGATTTTTTATTTAATTTCCTGCCGGTTATAAAATTTGAGGCTTTCAGAAAGCTCAGTTAGTACAATAACCACTCATCAACCTTAAAAAACAAACTTTCCCTATATGAAGATCATCAAGATTCAGGTATTGAAAGGTCCGAACATCTGGAGCATCCAACGCAAAAAGCTCATCCAGATGCGGCTTGACCTTGAAGAAATGGAACAAAAGCCAACCAATAAAATTCCGGGATTTCGCGAACGCATCGAAAAACTGATCCCATCGCTTATCGATCATCGCTGCTCGGAAGATACGCGCGGCGGCTTTTTTCATCGCGTTGAAAAAGGTACCTGGATGGGCCACGTCATTGAACATATCGCACTCGAGATACAAACACTTGCGGGAATGGAAACCGGTTTCGGACGGACACGCGAAACAAAAACATCGGGAATATATAATGTTGTGTTCAGCTACACCGAAGAAAATGTCGGAATCTTTGCTGCTGAATCGGCTGTGCGAATTGCCGAAGCGCTTATCGCAGATGAACCTTACGATATCGATGCCGATATCCAGCGGATGCGTGAGATCCGCGAACGCGTTCGGCTCGGGCCAAGTACCGGAAGTATTGTCGAAGAAGCGGTTGCACGCGACATTCCTTGGATCAGAATGGGCAACAATTCACTCGTTCAGCTCGGATACGGCGTCAATCAAATGCGCTTTCAGGCTACCATAACCGGGAGAACCAATTACCTGTCGGTCGAAATGGCATCCGACAAAGAAGCGACGAAGAGAATGCTCGAAAGCGCATCAGTTCCGGTTGCTACAGGCGACATTTGCGTCGACGAAGAAGACCTGCACATAACGATCCAGCGTATCGGATATCCGATCGTTTTAAAGCCACTCGACGGAAATCACGGAAAAGGTGCGTCAATCAATGTTTGCAATTGGGAAGATGCCGTCGCCGGACTCGAGTTCGCAAAGAAATATGGCCGACGGGTCATCGTGGAAAAATTTATTACAGGATATGATTTCCGCGTGCTCATCGTCGATAATAAGCTTGTCGCCGCAGCAAAGCGAATTCCTGCACATGTTATGGGTGATGGAAAAAGTACTATCCAGCAGCTTATCGATATCGAAAATCAAAATCCGAAACGTGGTTACGGTCATGAGAACGTGCTTACCGAAATAACTGTCGATCGTGACACCCTTGATTTGCTCGCCAAAAGAGAATATACTCTTGAAACAATTCCCGCAACGGATGAGATCGTCTATCTAAAATCTACAGCGAACCTCAGCACAGGCGGAACATCCGTCGATGTCACCGAAATGATGCATCCCGAAAACATCTTCCTTTGCGAACGCATCGCGCGATTTATCGGCCTTGATGTTTGCGGAATAGATATCATGGCTGAAAACCTTACACAACCGCTAAAGCAAAATGGAGGCGTTGTACTTGAAGTCAATGCAGCACCGGGATTCCGAATGCATCTCGCACCGTCCGAAGGATTGCCAAGAAATGTGGCTTCACCGGTTTTGGATATGCTTTATCCTGTCGGAAAACCAAGCCGTATCCCGATCATTGCAATTACCGGGACTAATGGAAAAACCACCACTACGCGGCTTATCGCGCACATCGTAAAAAACAATGGGTATAAGGTTGGGTTTACAACATCGGACGGAATTTACGTTCAAAACCATATGATGGAAAAAGGCGATACGACCGGACCGATAAGCGCCGAATATATCCTGAAAGACCCGACGGTTGAATTTGCGGTTCTTGAAACGGCGCGCGGAGGAATCTTGCGTTCCGGACTTGGATTCAGCCGTTGCGATATCGGGATCATCACCAATATAAATGAGGACCATTTGGGCATTTCAGACATCCATACGCTCGACGACCTGATGCGCGTAAAAAGTGTTGTCGTCGAAAGCATCAAAAAAGACGGCTGGGCAATCTTAAACGCCGAAGACGAATATTGCCTGAAGATCGCGCGTAAACTCGATTGTAACATCGCGTACTTTAGCATGACCGAAGACAACGACCGCGTTCGCGAATTCGCGCGTGAAGGAAAAATCGTGGCCGTTTATGAAAATGGTTATATCACGATTAAAAAAGGATCGTGGAAAATACGCGTTGAAAAAGCCACCGAAGTACCGCTGACTTTGAACGGGCGTGCGCGCTTTATGATCGCCAACGTATTGGCAGCAACTTTGGCGAGTTACATTCACGGATTTGCCATCGAAGACATCGGGCTTGCGCTGCGTACGTTTGTTCCAAGTGCCGCACAAACACCTGGTCGTATGAATGTTTTTGAATTCAAGCGATTCAAAGTGTTGATCGATTTCGCCCACAATCCTGCGGGTTATAAGGGCATCGAAGAATATCTTAATCATATCGAAGCAACGCGTAAAATCGGGATTATCGCGGGAGTCGGAGACCGTCGCGACGAAGATATCCGCGAATGCGCAAAAATTGCCGGACGAATGTTCGACCATATCATCATCCGACAGGAAAAGCATTTGCGCGGACGTACGATCGAAGAGATCAATAAGTTGCTTGTTGAAGGTATCGAAGAATCCGGAAAAACACCGACATTCGAAATGATCGCTAAAGAGGTCGATGCCATCAAACACGCAATGGACGTCGCCACCGAAGGAACATTTATTACCGCATTAAGCGATGTGGTGACCAATGCGATCGGAATCGTTCAGGAATATCTGGATAAGGAAAATGAAGAAGCGCTAAATCTGTAATAGGAACTTTCGAAAAATGTAACAAAGGATAATGTGCCAAGACAAACGGCCGTTATCCTTTATCTTTGGCAAAAATTGAATAAAATGTATAAAAAATCCCTATCGTTTCTCGTACTGTTCATCGCGCTGTCATCAGTTGCGCAAAATAAAAAACTCACTCTCGAGGAAGCCGTTCTGCAACAGGGACGAAACTTTCGCGCCGATAAACTTCTTGGTTTTCAATGGATACCTAACACAAATCAATATATTTTTCTGGCTGAAAGTGGAAAGAAATTGATGATGGCGTCTGCTGCAGATACCAATGCGAAAGAACTTGTTGTTTTGTCTGATGTCAATAAAGCTTTAGGTTCGGAATTCAAATCTTTCTCAAGCATCCAATGGCAAAGTGCCGACACATTCATCTTAAATGACGGCATCAAATATTACGAATTTAACCTGAAATCCAAGACCGGCAAATTAGCTACGCATCTGCCGGAGACCGCGGAAAATCCCGATTATGACGAAAACAAAAAGTTGATTGCATACACCGTCGCAAATAATCTTTACATTGCCGGCCAGGGAAAAGGCCCGATGACGGTCACATCGGAAACTAATCCTGCCATTGTTTCAGGACAATCGATTGCGCGAAATGAATTCGGTATCCATAAAGGAACATTCTGGTCGCCGAACAGTAAGTATCTGGCTTTTTACCAGAAAGATGAATCCGAGGTTGCTGATTATCCGATCCTCGATATCACGCAAACACCCGGCAAACTTCAGAACATCAAATATCCGATGATCGGTCAAAAAAGTGAAAAGCCGAAAGTTGGCATTTACCAATTGGCGACCGGAAAAACCGTCTTCATTTCTCCACGTGGCAACCAGGATGATTATCTGACAAACCTTTCCTGGACTCCGGATGAGAAATATATTCTGATCGCTGAACTGAACCGCGGGCAAAATCATATGCATCTGAATTTATACGATGCTGCAACAGGTGCATTTGTCCGTACACTATTCGAGGAAAAATCCGACACATGGGTCGAGCCGGAACATGCTGCTTACTTTCCCGATAAAAAATCAAGCAATTTTATCTGGATCAGCGAACGCGATGGTTATAACAATCTTTACTATTATTCTATAGATGGCAAATTGATCCGTCAGCTGACAAAAAATAATTTCGTTGCAAAGGAAATACTGGGAAGCAATCCATCGGGAAGCGAAACTTATTTCGTGGCGACCGGGCCGAATCCTACGAATCAGCTTGTTTATAAAGTCGACTTGAAAGGAAAACAAACTCTTCTTACCAATATTGAAGGAACGCATTTCGTGGCCATCAGCACAGACGGAAATTGGATCTTTGATGAATATACAAACCGCACAACTCCATCGGTTTCGCTGCTCTTGGATAAAAAACTGAAAGCAAAAACGCTGCTTGAAAGTCCGAATAAATATGCGTCGTATCAAATGCCGTCATCTGAAATTAAAACCATCAAATCTGCCGATGGCAAAACAGATCTTTATACAAGGCTGATCAAACCTGCGAACTTCGATCCTTCGAAAAAATATCCGGTGCTTGTATATGTTTATGGCGGGCCGCATGCGCAATTGATCACGAACACGTACCTCGACGGCGCAAGCTTATGGATGCATTGGATGGCCGATCAGGGATATTTGGTCTTTACCGTTGACGGCCGTGGATCGGATAGCCGCGGTGCCGCTTTCGAACATGTCATTCACGGAAAACTTGGAATTGCCGAAATGGATGATCAATTAAAAGGAGTCGAATATTTAAAATCGCTGCCTTATGTTGACGGAAACAGGCTCGCCGTTCATGGCTGGAGCTACGGCGGATTTATGACTACATCACTGATGCTGCGTAAGCCCGATGTTTTTAAAGTTGGCGTCGCAGGCGGACCTGTAACTGACTGGAAATATTACGAAGTGATGTACGGCGAACGATATATGGATACGCCATCTGAAAATCAGAAAGGTTTTGACGATTCGAGCACGATGAAATACGCTAATGATTTGAAAGGAAAACTCCTTTTGATCCATGGAACAAGCGACGATGTTGTTGTCATGCAGCACAATCTGGCGCTAATCAAAAAGTTTGTCGATGTTGGAAAGCAGGTTGACTTTTTCCCTTATCCTATGCACAAGCACAATGTCAATGGGAAAGACCGCGTACACCTGATGCAAAAAGTCCTGGACTATGTCATCACCAACAATAAATAAAAAAAAGCTGCAACTGCAGCCTTTTTTTATTTATTGTTTAATGCTTTAAATGTTTCTCGATCTTCGCCGGGGTTTGGAAATGGCGTGCTTTCTTTGTCATTCTCGGCTGCCTGCAATTGCGTCTGTGGTGCAACTTCAGGCAATTCCGCCGGTTTTCAAAGCCATTGCGGCCGAAGCGAAGCGCAGCATCAATATTAGGTTTTCTGTTTCTTTTTGCGCGCAGCCGGAAACAGGATGTTGTTTAAAATCAGCCTATAACCTGGCGAATTTGGATGAAGATCCAAAACTGTTGGCGAATCGCCTACCCGATGCTGATAATCTTCAGGATCGTGGCCGCCGTAGAACGTGAAAAATCCTTTGCCTTTTTGTCCGTGTATGTAACGCGCTTCGCCATTGATGCGGCTTTCACCAAGTACAAGGACATTAGATTTTATCAACTCGCGGTCAAATGATGTGCTTTGACCCATGAAACCTTTGACGAGCTGCGTATGATTTTGGCACAACATGCTCGGAATGACGTCCCATTTTGCTGAGAATTCCATCAGCGTGAAATAATCTTTATCCATGGGAATTTGCCGCTTTTCGGTCATATCGATATCTGAAAATTCATATCGTTCCGGACGACGCTCCAAAGTATAATTCTTAAACGCGAATGATCTTGTATAATCGATGCGTGCCTGGTAATTTGCATCACTTCCGTCGCCATCGAACATTGGCTCGCAGATATCGACGCCTTCAGCAGAAAGCGCAATGTCAAAACTGTCGGTTGCCGAACACATCGCAAACATAAATCCGCCGCCGATCACAAAATCGCGAATCTTTTTGGCTACAGCCAGTTTTTCTTCTGATACCTTACTGTAACCGAGCTTTTTCGCCAAAATTTCAGCTTCTTTCTTTTGCTCGATGTACCACGGAGCGTTTCGGTAAGCGCCAAAAAATTTCCCGTACTGGCCTGTAAAATCCTCATGATGCAGATGAAGCCAATCGTACATCAGTAACTGATCCGACAAAACTTCTTCATCATAAACTGCGGTAAATGGAATCTCGGCGTAGGTCAGGACAAGGGTTACGGCATCGTCCCAAGGCTGTTTTCCCTGAGGTGTATAAACTGCGATTTTCGGAGCTTTTTCAAGAACAACCGTTTCCATGTTTTGCGAAGGACTTGATATTTCGTCCAAAATGGAATTGGCTTCACCATCTGATAAAACTTCAAAACTAACCCCGCGGATTTGGCATTCCTTCCTGATTTCCGATACATCGGGCAAAAGAAACGAGCCACCACGATAATTCAGCAGCCAGCTTGCCTTGTATTGTTTGTCGAGTGCCCAATAAGTAATGCCGTAAGCCTTAAGATGATTCTGCTGTGTACTTTCGTCCATCGGCAGCAGGATAAACCCGGCTTTTGCGGCAATCGATACGAAGAGCATCAAAATCAATGATAAAGTAAAACGCATTGAAGATTTTTTTCAAAGATAACGGAAACACCTCAAAATCATTGCAGCGGATTATGTCCAAAATATTTTCAGATGTGTTAATTACGTAAGGCTATAAAAGCTAAAGTCACTAAATTTATCAGTAAATCGATTTATCTATGGCAAAATACTTCACCAAAAGTGGCTTCAAAGATTTCATAAAGATCATGAAAGACACTTTTACAGGATTTACCGATGACAAGGGTTTAAAGTTCAGCGCGGCATTATCCTATTACACCGTTTTCTCTCTTGGGCCGTTGTTGTTGTTGCTGATTTCCCTCGTGGGATTGTTCTTCGGACGCGAAGCTGTTCAGGGAAAATTGTTTGGAGAGATCAATGGAATGGTTGGAAATGAAGCCGCCGCCCAAGTTCAGGAAATGATCAAAAACCTCGAGCTCAATGGAGAAAGTACCACAGCGGTGATTATTGGCGCCGTGACGCTTATCATCGGTGCGACGACGGTTTTTGGTGAAATCCAGGATTCAATAAATATAATCTGGCGCGTAAAAGCAAAACCAAAAAGAGGATGGCTTAAATTACTGAAAGACAGGCTGCTGTCGTCTTCACTGATCGTAGGGCTCGGATTTTTGCTGATCGTGTCGCTTGTCGTAAACGGTGCGATCGCCGCCTTAAGCGATTACCTGAAAGGATATTTTCCGGACGTCACTGTCATCATATTCAATATCGTTAACATCGTGATCAGCTTCCTGGTGATCATGACGTTATTTGGGGTAATCTTCAAGGTTTTGCCAGACGTAAAAATCGCTTGGAAAGATGTCAGGATGGGCGCCTTCTTTACCGCAGTTTTGTTTATGGTCGGTAAATTATTGATCAATTATTATATTACTACAACCGGGACGGCATCCACATATGGTGCAGCCGGCTCAATAATAATCATTCTGGTTTGGGTTTACTATACGGCAGCGATCATGTATCTGGGCGCAGAATTCACGCGTGCGTATGCTGATTATATCGGTGTCCGGATAGAACCTGCAGATTATGCGGTCGTGGTCGAGCAAATCGAAAAAGAGCGGGATACGTCGACAGTACCAACGGGTGAAAAAAAAAATTCACGATAGACTGAAAAAAAGTACTGTCGGCTGCAATCTTATAGCTGACAGCTGAGCGCTAAAACGGTACATCGCTGTCGTCGTCAACACGGTTCAGATTACTTCCAAAAGCTTCATTCGGCGTTGGAAGGATTCGCGATGTAAACGGATTGTCTTCGTGATTCATTTTTGATGGAAGATCGTCATACGTTCCGCCGTATTCATCGAGGTTATCGAATTTTCCAAGATTTCCTACGAATTTCAGCCGGATGTTTTCCAAGCTACCGTTACGGTGCTTTGCGATGATGAATTCGGCCTGGCCTTCGGTCGGTGAACGATCGTCGTCATCCCATTCGTCGATCTTGTAGTATTCCGGACGATAGATGAACGAAACGATATCGGCATCCTGCTCGATAGCACCCGATTCCCTAAGATCGGAAAGCAACGGACGCTTGCTTGATCCACGAGTTTCAACGGCACGCGACAACTGCGAAAGTGCGATCACGGGAACATTTAATTCTTTGGCCAAAGCTTTCAGGTTTCGGGAAATTGTCGAAATTTCCTGTTCGCGGTTGCCCATTCCCTTACCATTGTTTCCGCCCGCTGTCATCAATTGAAGATAATCCACGATGATCAGCTTAATTCCGTGCTGCGATGCGAGACGACGGGATTTTGCGCGGAGGTCAAATATTGATAACGACGGCGTATCGTCGATGTAAAGAGGTGCTTTTTCAAGATCTTTTACCTTAACACTCAATTGTTCCCACTCGTGTTTTTCAAGTTTACCGGTACGAAGTTTTTCGGATGACAATCCGGTTTCGGATGAGATCAATCTCGTGATAAGCTGTACGGATGACATCTCCAGGGAGAACAATGCAACGGGATGACCGAAATCAATGGCGATATTTCTAGCCATCGACAATACGAACGCGGTTTTACCCATACCCGGACGCGCGGCGATAATGATCAGATCGCTTGGCTGCCAGCCCGATGTTACTTTGTCGAGTTTTTCAAATCCTGTTGCTACACCGCTCAATCCTTCGCGGTTTGCGATCTCTTCAATACGCTTTTTCGCCTGGATGACGAGGCTTTGCGCTGTTTCTGAACTTTTTTTGATGTTTCCCTGCGTGACTTCGTAAAGCTTGGATTCGGCCTTATCGAGCAGGTCGAACACGTCGGTTGCCTCATCGTATGATTCTTCGATGATTTCAGATGATATTTTTATCAGGCTTCGCTGTATGAATTTCTGAAGAATGATCCGCGAATGGAATTCAATGTGTGCTGAAGAGGAAATTTTCTGCGTAAGCTGGATCAGGTAAAAATCTCCGCCCGACATATCGAGTTTGCCGTTCTTTTTGAGCTGCGCGGAAACTGTCAATAGGTCGATCGGCTGCGAATCTGTGAATAACTGGAAAATCGCCTCGAAAATATGCTTGTGGGCATCTTTGTAAAACGCATCCGACTGCAGGATGTCGATTACTTCATCGACACCTTTTTTGTCGATCATCATGGCGCCGAGAACTGCCTCTTCAAGTTCGAGCGCCTGTGGCGGAAGCTTCCCTTTTTCCAGATTTATGATCGTCGTTTTTTCGACTTTGACCGGGTTGATGCTCCTGAAGTTTTCCATGCCGCTAAAGTATATGAATTTGAAGAACTGTGGCGCCCGACTTTATCATCATAACTTGTTTATAAGTATTAATATTTTGTTGATAAGGCAAAAAAAATCCGAAACTGCTAGGCTCCGGATTAAATTCGTTTTGTAAGAAATTTATTCTTTAAACTCACCCATCCTGCTGTACTTCTCCATCCGTTGCGATACCAGCTCTTCTGTTGATAAGTCTTTTATCTCCCCGTATGCTTTGAGAATGTATTCCTGGGTTGTTCGGAATGTCTTATCGCGGTCATAATGCGCGCCGCCGAGCGGTTCGGGAACAACGTCATCCACGAGATTGTGTTTCTTCATGTCTTCGGAGGTTAGTTTTAGCGCGTCTGCGGCCTGTTCTTTATAATTCCAGCTTTTCCAAAGGATCGATGAGCATGATTCAGGAGATATGACTGAGTACCATGTGTTTTCAAGCATATAAACCCGGTCTCCAACACCAATTCCAAGTGCGCCACCCGATGCGCCTTCGCCAACGATCACAACAATGATCGGCACTTTAAGCCTGATCATTTCCAGGATATTCCTGGCAATTGCTTCGCCCTGCCCGCGTTCTTCCGCTTCAAGGCCCGGATATGCGCCCGGGGTATCGATGAATGAAACTACGGGAATGTTGAATTTTTCCGCCATCTTCATCAATCTAAGCGCTTTGCGGTAGCCTTCGGGATTTGCCATTCCGAAGTTTCGGAACTGACGTGTTTTTGTATTGTGGCCTTTCTGCTGTCCGATGATCATGAAAGATTTTCCCCCGATTTTCCCGAGTCCGCCGATCATCGCCTTATCGTCTTTGAAATTCCTGTCGCCGAAAAGTTCGAGAAAGGTATCGCCGCAAATGGCTTTGACATAATCCAAAGTATAAGGACGGTTTGGATGACGCGACAATTGCACGCGCTGCCATGCAGTAAGGTTTTTATATATTTTCTTTTTTGTTTCTTCCAGTTTCTTCTCGATCTGCTTGCAGGTATTGGTAACGTCGATGTTTGATTCCTGTCCGATTACCTGGCATTTGTCCAATTGCTCTTCAAGTTCCTTAATAGGCAGTTCGAAATCTAAATATTCCATGGATACGATTTTTGAAGTGACAAAGATAAGGATAATTGAGAGTTGACAAAGTTTAAAGATCCAAAGAGCCAGAGAGCCAAAGCTAAAACGAGGAACAAAGTGACAAAGTGACAAAGGAACAAAGTAATACACGAGGCCGAGGGACGAACGGTGCGACGCTAAAGTGACAAAGTTTGATGCGCCAAAGATCCAAAGAGCCAGAGAGCCAAAGCTAAAACGAGGAACAAAGTGACAAAGTGACAAAGGAACAAAGTATTACACGAGGCCGAGGGACGAACGGTGCGACGCTAAAGTGATAAAGTTTGATGCGCCAAAG
>CBDUBJ010000066.1:0-12687 GCA_965365355.1 uncultured bacterium | reverse complement strand
ATCTGTTCACGGATATCACCGCTTTGGGCTTTGTTCTCGGTTCCGCCGACAGTAGCCGTTGCCATCGCCGCATTCTCCAATGTCTGATGGGTGTTTGTCGGCAATGTATCGCCAGGATTTGAATATCCGTTAAAGCCAAATGCCAGAGCGGCAAAAAATGCAATGATGAGCTTATTTATTCTGAGTGGAAACAGCATATTGCTATCTTGAATTTAGTATTCCGAAATTTTGCGCAAAGGTACATTATTTATCTATATTCCAAGAAGCGGAAAATATTTTTTTTGACGTAAAAGAAGCATTCGCAATGATTTAATAAGCATTGTTTAAAATTACATACTCACGATATCAAAATACTGCGAAAAAAAGAAAGAAAGCTATGACTAAATAATTTCAAATCACTTGCTGTTTAGCAATTTGATCGTCGCATAGGTTTCAATGCCAAGGAAAATAATGAATGTTGCGAAAAAGTTCATCTTGCAAGCTGCACGTCCGGCAAGGTCCGTCGCGATGCTAACATTGAAAAGCGCATAAGCGGCTGCCATTTTAATGCACGTCAATAGCAAAAAGGCGTATCCGACATAATCGATATTCGAGGTTTTAACTTTTGACAATCCAAAAATGATCAACAGCGAAAAAATGAGAAAAAAGAAATATGAGGATTCAAGAAAGTAAGCTTTTCCACAAGAAGATTCCAGCATAAATACATCAAGGATCTTGTGTACGATGTATGCGCAGATGCCGACGATGAAAGGCAGTAAATATGTTCCGGAATTATTCCCTTTTATCATTGTCGATGCGATTGATTTCCTTTAACTGACGGTTTAAATTGTAAAAAGCGGCCGCAACTCCGATCAGCGTAAGAACCTTTACAAAAAGATTATGCTTGTTTGGATATTTGTCGTCTAGCCAGCCTCCGGCCCATGCAAACGCAAAGATAATGACACCCATATAAATTGGGATCTGCAATAATGCCAGCCATTTATTGGGCGGCCTCTTGCGCTTGCTGTTGCTGTCGCTCATTGATGGCTGCTTGTTTAACGGTAGTTCGCATCGCACACGACGCACTGAATTCGGCTCCGGGTTCGACGGACAATTTTCCAACGACACACTCGCCAAAAATCTTAGCTTTCGATTTCACATTGAGCATTTCTGCAACCTGTATGCGTCCTTCGAACCTGCCTTCGATGTCGGCATTTTTACAAATAATGTCGCCTTTTATGGATCCCGACGGGCCGATGACGATTTTTCCATCGGATTTAAAATTACCTACCAGGTCGCCGTCGAGCCTGAAATCGGCGTGAGAAAGAATATTGCCCTTAATAATCGTCCCTTCAACAATCCTGTTGGTCTTTCCTAATAGGTCGGTGTAAGATTTTGGACTCTTTTCGAACATTATTTTCCCGGTGACTGTGTTTGTGGTGTTGGCGGCGGGCCTCCAACCTGCGAAGATGGCTGTGGCTGCGAAGGATTCGGATTGATATTCTGCCCCGGAATGGACTGTCCCGGCGGCTGATTTGGATATTGGTTTTGTGTCGGCTGTGGCTGATTTCCCGGAGATGGCGGCGACATTGGCTGCTGGTTCAGGAACCCCGGCTGACCCGGATTTGATGACGGATTTTGCATAGGCTGACCCGCATTATTTTGTGGATTCCTTCCCGGTTGACTAGCAGGCTGCTGATTCTGAACAGGCTGGTTTTGAACCGGATTTGCATTGCCATCACTTGCACGGCCACGCATACGCTGTCTTTCAGCAGGAATTTCACTAGGCTGGCTGTTTGGAGAATTAGGCAAGCCTGCATCTTTTGGTTCCGAACCACCTGCATTTTTCGATGCGGGCGCAATCACCGGACCTGCCAGATATTCGTCGAGATTCTTGCGCATTTGCACAATCTGATAATTCCTGCTTGAAATGATTATCGGCTTGTCCTGAACTTTATAATCTTTGAAATCCTTTAAGATCGAAGCAATTCCTTCAGCTGCATCTTTAGTTGTCATGCCATGTATCACCACAAAATTGTCGGTTTCAGTGTAAATGTCATAAGAAGTCGTGATGCGCTCGAACTTTCTGCCATCCATGAATTTCTTGATCTTCGCCTGAAGTGCCTTTGTCGCTTTATCCTCCAAACCCTTGGCACGATACAGTACTTTCCATCCGGTTTCAAGATCGTCTGCTGTAAACTGTAAGCTTTCAAGTTTAGGGATGTCTTTGCCAAGCAATGCTTCGGCTTCTTTACCTTCAGGACTGTTCGGGTATGTCAGTGCAACAAAATTCAACGCTTTTTTATATTCTTCCAAACCACGAAGCTTACCTATTACATTGGCTTTTAGCAATTCGAACTTCGATACGATTTCGTCGCCTGTAAATCTGTCGATAGCCGATTCGGCCGCAGACAACACATAGATATAATCGCCGCTTTCATATCGTTTGAAAAGCTCGTTGTAAGCTTGATCCGGCGATAAGCCTGCAATGCTTTCCGAATTGACGTTGCTTAATATCTGCGCATAACGGGAATCAGGATACTGACCGATGATCCGCGCTTTCATTTCAGCCGCTTTTGATGCATTGGTCAATTCATAGATCTTATACAGATTGTACATCGATGGCAGAATCAAGCGTTCTTCAGGATTGCTGACAAGCAGCTGCTCGAGTTTATTCGATGCCAATTTATACTCGCGGAACTTCTCCTTATAAATAACGCCAAGTTGATAGTACGCGAAATTGCGTTCCTTGGCAATGCTGTCGATTTCCTTCTGAACGGTCGGCAATTGGCTGATGTAAAAATTAGGATCATAACGCATGTCCGTCGATGATGCCAGATCGCCTTTTCCTTTTGCTCCTTTAGCGGGATCATCTGCATTTGCAGGATCGTCTGCACCCGCAATGTCCGTACTTGCGGATTTGCCGGAGCCACCGGTTCTCCAATTATTGCCATAACTGCGGTCGCCCCAGATCTTGCGGAATTCGGCTTTCCCATAAGCAACCGTTGTAGGGTTATAAAAGTAAAAAGTACTTGCCTGTCCGCCAGCAGAGCCTGGATTGGAAATTGGCGGTGGTGACGCAGTTACGTTTTTACGTTCTTTTGCCACAGGTACGCCTTCCCGGGTCAGGCTTACTTTTCCATCTTTCTTTGCGAATGCTTTTTCTTCACCGCTCGCATCATCGCCTTCGCGAGATGGATCGTCGCCCATTTCAGCGGCTTCACGTGCAGCTTTTTCAGCAGCTATTTTTTTCTCTTCATCAAGTTTTTTAAGTCTTGAGATATAATCCTCGTAATAACTGACTTTCTGCGGGGCAGTCATTGCGACCACAGACAAAATGCTGTCGTTAGCGTTCGCGATTGCCTCATACTTGATTACATCCTCAAGGTTTTCTCGCTTGCGCTTGATGGCTTTATGTTCGCGAGATCTTGGATTTAGATTTACAAGTGTCGAATCGTAGTATTTCCCGGCAGTGGCATATTTTGCGGTATTGAAATAAATGTCGGCCAAGTTCCTGTAATTCGACGCGACCATGTAGGCATCCTGCGTTTTATGCTTTAAAGATGCATTATAATATTTTCCTGCCTGCTTGTAATTTTTCTGCTGGTCATAAAACAGTCCCAATTGATAATTCAATGCATCGAGATATGGCCTGTTTTCACGGTCTTCAAGCATTTTATTATACTTCTTTAAAAATGCGATCGTATCGCCTTTGCCAAATGGAAACTGCATAGATTGATGCGCATGCGCATGGATCACATACTGGCGCGGCGCTTTGCGGTTCATATCAATGACTTCCTGAAACGATGCATAGGCACTGTCGGGCTGGCCCATTTCCTCATAAAGCTGCCCGAGAATAAATCTGTAGCGGGCTTTCTCCTCGTTCTGTTCGGTAAATTCAGTTGCAACCTTCAATTTCGCAATCGCGGAATCTTTTTGTTCAAGGTTTAAATATGCCTGCGCAAGAATGGCATTGGCATCGGCGAATATCTGATCCTTAAATTTAATTTCAGAAAGCAATTTCCGGAGATTAGCTGCGGCGATCGCATCGTTTTCCATGCGGATGTTTGTCTTTTCACGCCAGACTTTTACCTCGTAAATCTTATCGCTTGACGGATATTTATAAAGAATGTAATTAAATGCTTCCAAAGCCGGAACGAACCGCTGATCGTAATACCTCGCTTTTCCAAGCACGAGATGCGCTTCGTCCATTTGGGGATTTTTCTCAGTTCCGCCGATGTTCATCGAATGTTTCTGAATGGCTTTGATCGCTTTGTTCTCGGCACGCTCAAAATTTGGGTTCGGGGTTTCGCCAGGCTTTAAAGCTTCTTTTTGTTCCTGCATGCGCTCGATTGGAAGCCTTTCCCAGAAATTATCTTTATATGTGGTTTTTAATTCGTTAATGCCCGCATCAAGCGCAAGACCACCATTATATAGGATATTGTATTTGGTGCTGAGTGCGTGAGAATTACGGGAAAGAAATGTGTTCCTTTTTGTGGAGCAGGCCACAATGAAAACCGTAGCCGCAAGTATAGCGGAGTATTTAAGTATATTGACTTTCAATGTAAAGCGGTTTACCCTAAAACTTCCAAAGCGGAATTTTAGTATCGAGGGGTTAAAAATACGTTTCTTTTTGATTCGGTGAAAATTATGATTTGTTTTTTGAATTGTGGTCGCGGCAATAAAATAATCATAATTATTCTCGATTGAATCCCTATTGATTGTAAATTTAAAGGTAATGACATCCAAATGGCGCAATTAAAACGAACCTTAGGACTTCCATCGGCGATCTTTTTCGGGGTCGGATCGATCCTCGGCGCGGGAATCTACACAATCATTGGCAAGGTGTCCGGATTGGCGGGCAACATGCTTTGGGCGGCTTTCGCCATCGCTTCGATAACTGCGATCATGACGGCATTCTCGTATGCCGAACTTAGCGCGGCCTATCCAAAATCAGGTGGCGAATACGAATATGCAAAACGCGCTTTCGGAAAATCGATCGGAGTGATTTTGGGATTGATTATTTCGCTGAATGGCATCATCAGCGGCGCGACCGTGGCTGTAGGATTTGCGGGTTATTTTACCGAAATGCTCGACTTGAATACCATTTTTGCGACGCTTGGCATCATCTTCCTGATTTTTGCCGTCAACGTTTCGGGCATCCGCGAATCATCAACAGTCAATATCATTTTTACGACTATCGAAGCCGGTGGGCTCATTTTTATCATCTACGCGGCGTTTAATACACTCGGAAACGTAAACCTGCTTGAAATTCCCGAAGGCGATCCGACAAATATCCTAAAAGCATCCGCACTCGCTTTCTTTGCATACATCGGATTCGAAGAGATCGTTAAGCTTTCGGAAGAGACCAAAAACCCGGAAGTCACGATTCCGAGAGCGCTCTTCTATTCCAGTATCATTGTCCTTGTGATGTACACGTTGATCGCAATCGTATCGGTAAGCGCAATTCCATTTCAGAGATTGAATGAATCTGCGAACCCGCTTGCCTTAATCGCTGAAGCATCGTATGGAAAATCGGGAATGCTGGCCATTTCGATCATTGCATTGTTTGCCACCTCAAATACAATCCTGTCAAATATGCTCGGAAGTTCGCGTGTTCTGCTGAATATCGGTGCAGAAACGGCCGCCTTTAAAAAATTATCGAAGGTTTCATCAAAAAGAAAAACACCTATAAATGCATTGATCTTAATTTTGATCGTCATGAGCCTTTTCGGGTTGATCGGAGATATTGAAATTGTTGCACGAATAGCGAACATTTTTATTTTCGTGACATTTATTGTCGTGAATCTGTCGGTCATCGTATTGCGCAAAAAAGAAAAGTCATTGAAACGCCCGTATAAAATTCCGGGGCAGATCAATGACATTCCAATAATACCTGTTCTTGGCGTGTTGTTTACGCTGACATTATTTGCGTTTAATATCTACAGCCTGATGGCCGACTAAACTGCAAAGAATTCTTCCAATACTTTCAGCGTTTCCGCAGATGTGCGGATATCTTTGACGATTTCCCCTTTGTTCAGGGCTACGATACGTTCGCAGACATCTACTGTATGAACAAGGTCATGGCTTGACACCAAAACCGTAACGTTTGGGTCGGCTGCAAGCTCATGTATAATTTTCTTCAATCGATTGACGGTCGTAGGATCGAGGTTCGCAAAAGGCTCATCGAGCACGATGACTTCGGGATTTCCGATAAGCGTTGCAATAATTCCGACTTTCTTCATGTTCCCTTTCGACAAATCGCGCAGGTATTTCCGACTCCGCAGAATCTCGCCATGGAAAAACTCTTCATGTTTTGCCAGAAGCGCATCGACATCGGCTTTATTTTGTCCGCGGAGTTCGCCAATAAAGTAAAAATATTCCTCCGCTGTCAGATATCCGATCAAAAACGATTCATCGAGAAAAGCGGAAGTAAACGGTTTCCATGCTTCGCTTTCGCTGACCTTGACGCCATTGCTGGTAATTGAACCTGTCGTTGGCTGGATCAGATCGAGAAGCAGGCTAAAGAACGTTGTTTTTCCTGCGCCGTTGTTGCCTACAAGTCCGAAGCTTTGGCCTTTCGGGATTTCAAGATCGGGCATGTTCAGGACTGTTACGCCGTTATAATTTTTTGAAAGTTCGTTGACTTTAATCATCTTAATCGTTGTTTTGTTTGTAAGCCTGGATGGTAGAATATTTTTCTGTCTTGTATATTTTTTCGATAACCGTAAAGACTTTCTCTTTTAATGCAAAACCCAAAACGCCCGCTATCGCAACCAATGCAAAACCCACGCGGCTGGTGGCAAAAAAGGTTCCGATGCCATAAAGCGCCATCGGCAGCAATAATTTTGGAAGTGAAATAAGAAGCGTTTTTGCGTTAAACGATTTCTTGTCGCCAAAAGCGTTTTTGCCTGAATTGAGGTCGATGGCGGTTTTTGTGTACGCGCCGCCAAGCAAAACCAGATGAGAGTTGACGCCCATATTATAAATCGCTCCTGCAAGAATCATCAGGTATACATTGATGCCGAAATACAAATATGGCGCGGCAAGTATTGTCGAAACGAACGTGGCAATGACGATCAGCCACCACTTACTGCTTAGGTAATCTTTGTACGGAATGTTCTGCGTCATCATCAGATTATAGTAAGCACTGTCCCAGCTTGGCACAAACTGCCCGAACGTAAACAAAAATCCGCCGGTAACGAAGATCGCTGCAAACATATGCATGATCGGGTTATCGTACACTTCGATCATACCCGTAAAAAATAAAAGTCCGTACCCTAAAAATGCGATGCTTCCAATCACAGTTCCTTTCGAACGCTTGTTTCGTTTGATCAATCGGATATCGTTCTTTACAAATGTTCCCGCTTTTCCAAATCTGTTAAGCCAGTCGAAACTTTCGGTTTTAGCCAAAGTATGTTTGGTAGCAAGGCCTGTATCGAGATGAAGATTTCCTTTTAAATATTGAAATGTGATAAAATACATGCCGACGGCAAGTAAAAGCGCAATCAAAAATGCCCAATATGTTGAATAAATTGCATCAAAAATGTGACGAGTGTAATCGGTAATGTTGAAAATGCCATTAAAATGAAGCAGTCCGATTATCGCCACGCAACCCGTAAAAATGTAAAACAGATTGTCTTTATTATTCAGGATGACGTTCAGGAAATTATTGAAGTAAAAAATTGCCATGATACCGATAAACCACAACAAGCTGCCAATCGGATCGTGCCCTTTGTAAATGAATGCCATCAAAAGTGGCAGGAAATAAAACCAATGCAGCGTCGTATAAGGCGACATCATCGTTTTGCCGAGTGCAAAATTTACGATAGTCGACTTTTTAATCGGCAGGATCAGCATCGGGCGGATGTTCATCACAGGGATTTTCTGCATCAGCAACCTCAGCAGCAAATCTGCGACAACATAGTAGATCATATAGCGATGAATAAAATCCGTCGGATCCATTTCCATTTCCTCAAGAATGTCATACGTGAAAATTCCCATGAAAATGAAAATGGCCATGAAGTAGAGAACCGCGAGGCCAAGAAGGATCTTTAATGCGAGATTGGTGGCAAACGACGCCGACCTTGTGAAGGCGCGCCATTCGAGAGTTAGAAATTTCCTGAACATTTGATTTGGTTTAGCTTTGGTCCGCCACGTTTTTGGTGAAGATGGCGATTTGTGCATAAAAGTATAAAAAAGTAACAGGAAAGCACCAAAGCTGCAAAGATCCATAGAGCCAAAGCAAAATGCCTGTGAATCGACATCATAATGTTATAACTCCTAATCGGGCGTCGTTTCGTATTTTTGCACAAAATTTTTCAGATGTCGTCATTTTACAAACTCGCTATAAAGGAAGTTCGCCGCGAAACGCCGGATGCTGTATCGGTTGCTTTTCATGTTCCGGCTGAACTTGAACATCATTATAAATTCATTGCCGGCCAATACATTAACCTCAAACTGACTCTTGACGGTGAAGAAATCCGTCGTGCATATTCGATCTGTTCGGGTCCCGACAGTGGCGAACTCCGCATTGCGATCAAATCGGTTTCCGTTGGAGCATTTTCCACTTTTGCGAATAAAAGTTTGAAAGCAGGCGATGTTGTTGAAGTTGGAACGCCCGAAGGCAAATTTACCTTTGAGCCGGATTCGCACCGTGTAAAGAATTACGCCGCATTTGCAGCGGGAAGCGGCATCACGCCAATCATGTCGATCATGAAAACGGTTTTGGAAAAAGAGCCGCAGAGCACTTTTGTCCTCGTTTACGGAAATAAAACCCCGGAACAAACGATCTTCTATCAGCAGCTTCACGAACTTGAACTTCAATATACAGGACGGCTTTTTATTTATTTCGCGTTCAGCCAGTCGAAAATTGAAGGACACCTATTTGGACGCATCGAAAAATCGACGGTCAATTTCATTCTCAACAACAAGCATAAAGAAATGAATTTTGATAAATTCTATTTGTGCGGGCCTGAAGAGATGATCAATTGCGTTGCCGATGTTTTGAAAGAACATAACATCAAGGAAAAAGATATCAAATTCGAACTGTTCTTTGCGCCGAAAGCAGAAAACGAAATCGACACGTCTCTTGAAGGCCATACAAAAATCACGGTTTTGGTGGACGGCGAGGAAACAACTTTTGAAATGTCGCAGAAACAAACCGTTCTGGACGCGGCCTTAAAACAAGGACTTGACGCACCGTACTCCTGTCAGGGCGGAATCTGCAGCAGCTGCATTGCTCGGATCACATCGGGAACTGCCGAAATGCGAAAGAATGCAATTTTGTCTGACAGTGAGATCGAAGAAGGTTTGGTGCTGACATGCCAGGCGCATCCGACATCGAAAGAGGTTACTGTGGATTATGATGATGTGTGAAAAGCTTCACAGCGCCAGAGTCCAGAGAGCCAAAGATCCAAAGCTAATCTACATTTAATGCCGAGATGACTTTAGCGACCACGGTTTCGGGTGAAATTGTACGCATGGCATCTTCGTAGCCGGGTACATTTTTATTGCCGTAGATGGAAGTCGGCAAGCCAGGAAAATTTGATCGGTCGGCGGTAATCGCATTTTCCAGCGGCTGTTTGTACGGCGCAAATCCTGTAAACGGATGCGTTGCGCCCCATAGTGTTATCGTTTTGACGCCGTAGATTGCTGCAAGGTGCGCGTTTCCTGAATCCATCGAAAGCATCAGATCGAGATTTCGGATCAGGTTAAGCTCCTGACTGAAATTTAAAATTCCTGCAACAACGTTAACATTCGTAAAACCGGCAGCGTACTTTTCCAAAGTGGCTTTTTCGGATTTGCTTCCGAACAGAAAATATTGAATGTGCGAATTTGCTGCGAGCTTCGAGATCACTTCCAACATCAAATCTTCAGGATAAATTTTTAACGGATGCTGTGCAAATGGAGCAATTCCGACCCACATTCCAAATTTCTCACCTGTAAATGCCAGGACCTCGATGTCTAATTCGGGCTTTGCAGGGAACTCATAACTATCGTCACTTATCGGATATCCTATCTTAGATAGGACGCTTTTGTAACGATCGGTTGTGGCCGGAAGCTGCTTAAAAATTTTATTGTTTAACCTTGTCAGCGCTTTCTTCTCGGCGCGACCTTTATCGATTGAAGCCGTCTTCATGCCGGACAAGGAAAATAAAGCGGTTACAACTTTTGATCGTATGACATTGTGAAAATCGGCTACTTCGGTAATTCCGAATTTTCTCAGATCGGCATGCAGTCGGAACAATCCGAATAGTCCTTTGTGACGGCCATCGAGTTCCGCCGCAAAAAAGTTGACATTCGGAATTTCTTCAAAAAGTGGTTTTAGAAAAGGCCTTGAGACAACTGTGACTTGCACATCATGCTGACTCACCAAAGAAGAAATTATCGGTATGGCCATCGCGACATCGCCCATGGCGGAGAATCGGATAACGGCAATATGACGGCGTTTTTGCGCCAATTATTTTTTCCCCTGATAAAGCACGGGGTTCAGTGCTTCGTCGTTGTACATTTTCATCTGGCGATACACTTTCATGTATTTTTTGCCCTGCTCAATGTCTGAAAGCAAATCGTCGATTGCGGTCGCAAGATCTTTTCGCTGCTCGAGCAAAATGTCGAGTTTCGCCTGGCATGATGCACGATGTTCCGGACTCGCATCAGAGCGAACAGCTTCTTCGCGCATATGATGGATCTTTAACGCAAGAATCGAAAATCGATCGATCGCCCACGCTGGACTTTCAGAATTGATCTTTGCGTCAGATTGTGGCTGGACATCTTTAAATTTCTGGAGGAAATAACTGTCGATGTATTCAACCATGTCAGTACGCTCCTGATTGAACGCATCGATTCTTCTCTTCAACTGAAGTGCTGCAACGGGATCTATCTGTGGATCGCGAATCAGGTCTTCAAAATGCCATTGCACGGTATCGATCCAGTTTTTAAGATAAAGCAAATGCTCGATTTTTTCTTTCGGAAACGGATTGTCAACAGGCTGGTCGACATTATCGTAAACGTGATAATCGTGTATGCTTTGCTCGAAAACCGCAAATGCCAATTGTGAAAACATAAGGTTCAATTTAGAATGGCAAAGATACTTTTTATACTTTTATCCCCGGCGAAATTTTAGTTCGTCAAAATCCCAATTCCATGCAAATTCATTATTTATCCGAGGCAAACAGCATCCTCAATCATTTTCTTGCGCAGATCCGTAACGTCGACGTCCATCACGACAGCATGCGCTTTCGCCGAAACATCGAACGCATCGGAGAAATAATGGCATATGAGATGAGCAAGGATTTTTTGTATACCGATGTCGATATTACTACGCCGCTTGGCACAAAAAGAACGACAACTCTTGCGGATAAACAGGTATTGTGTTCGATCCTTCGTGCAGGATTGCCGCTTCATCTTGGCTTCCTGAATTATTTCGATAATGCGGAAAACGGATTCATCTCGGCATATCGCAAACACGAAGGTGGCGACGATCATTTTAATATTGTGGTAGAATATCAGGCGATATCCGACATCAATGGCAAGAATTTGCTGCTTATCGATCCGATGCTGGCAACCGGTCAATCGATGGTTGCGGTGTTCGAAAAATTGATGCAGCGCGGAAATCCGAAGAACATTCATATCGCGGTGGTCATCGCGGCTCCGGAAGGTATCGAATACCTGCAAAAACATCTGCCGGAAAACTGCCATCTTTGGGTTGCAGCACTCGATGAACGCCTCGATGAAAAGAAATACATCATTCCCGGATTGGGAGATGCGGGCGATCTTGCGTACGGGAATAAATTATAACTGCATCACAAAAAGAAATACTGCGGAAATTGAAGTAAGCCAAAGCGCAACTTCCTGCTTGAGCTTATCCTGGTAATAATACTCGATAAACGCAGTAGCCATAAATGCCAGTGGCGCAAACGTGAAGATCAGCATATCGTTGCTTTTAAACGGCGAAACGATATAAATGAAAACCCCGATAAAAAAAGAGGAGATAATTTCCTTGTACGACGACTGCAACTGCAGCGGCCTGTTTGTAACCGTCATAAACATCGATGCCGTGAAAAAAAGTGCGATTGCGGCATAAACAGAAAGTGCAATGTTTTCTTTCGGGTTTGTGAAATAATCGATGCTGTAATTCATTTTCGAACGCTCGATCAATGCGGTGAATGCTTGCTCATCGACTGCCATGACATACAATCCGAATACAGCTGCAACGCAAAAAAATGCAATAAAGGGCAGAACCCAATTCCGATAGTCGCGCGAAACGTGAAAAAGGATCGAGATAAAAACCAGCAAAATGTACGAGATCGCCCAGAAATGAAACATCGCTGCAGCGAAGATCCAAAGTGAGGCATCGAAAACTTTTTCACGTGTCGACTTTGGTGAGTGAAGTGAAATCAGCCTTCGCAACGCAAGCAGTATCAGGAAATTCGAAATCAGCAGCGTCAGGTTATCGAACACCGAAGCAAAAAAAAGGCAGAACATCAGAAAGAAATATATCGTGTAGGCGCTGTCACGGCTGAGCCCATTCTTCTTGATGATAAAATTCACCATGAACAGCGAGGCAAAAAGTGCGGTTATCCCGCCAGCGATTACCGGTAAAAGACCTTCGCCGGCTTCGATGTCTGAATTGAGATTGTAAATAAAGAAAAACATCACCGTCAGCAGGATGATCAGCGTATAATTAAATGGCGTTGATTTTCG
>CBDUBJ010000065.1:0-13058 GCA_965365355.1 uncultured bacterium | reverse complement strand
AAATCAACAAAACTCATTGTTATGTATGCAATCGTAGAGATAGCAGGGCAACAATTTAAAGTTAGCAAAGACCAGAAGGTGTTCGTTCACCGTCTTGAAGGCAACGAAGGCGACGCGGTTTCATTCGCGAAAGTCCTTTTGCTTGACGACGCAGGATCGATTACCCTTGGCGCCCCGGCTATAGAAGGTGCTTCAGTAGAAGCGCAGGTGGTTAAACACCTAAAAGGAGATAAAGTAATCGTTTTCAAGAAGAAACGCAGAAAAGGTTACAAGAAGAAAAACGGACACAGGCAGTCGTTGACCCAGATTTCGATCTCGGGAATCACTTTGCCGGGTTCTGCTCCGAAGAAAAAAGCAGCAGCTAAGAAAGCTGACGCTACAGATGCAACAACAGAAGAATAATAACATTTAAAGCATAACGTCATGGCTCACAAGAAAGGTGTCGGTAGTTCCAAGAACGGAAGGGAATCAGAATCGAAACGCTTAGGTGTTAAGATCTTCGGCGGACAAGCAGCTATTGCCGGTAACATTATCGTTAGGCAACGCGGCTCGAAGCACAATCCGGGCGAAAACGTTTACATGGGCAAGGATCACACTTTGCACGCTAAGGTAGACGGTGTCGTGAAATTCCAGAAAAAAGGCGACAATAAGTCGTTTGTTTCAATATTGCCGTTTCCGGCAGAAGCATAGATCCGTTAGTAGTTAACAGTTTAAGGTTAACGGAAAACATACAAAAAAACCCGCGTCGATGATGCGGGTTTTTTTATTGATGATTTGAAGTGGTTGTTGGCTGTCAGCTCTCAGCTTTACCTCAATTCCACTTTTCCATCCTGGTCTTTATCGACAGCTGAATCAATTTCCTTTCCTACGTTTTCCAGAACCTGACCGGTTTTATGCAATCCTTTGCGAATTCCGGATTTTGTGTCTTCCCAAGCTTTCTTTGCTTTGGCGGCATTAACCTTGGCTTCGCGTTCCGCTTCAAGATCGCCGCGCTGTCTTGCCAATTCGACTTCTTCTTCGGCAGCACGATATTCGGATTCCGTACGGCGCAGTTCGAGATCGTAATCTGTTTCTGTAGTTGTGGTCGTGGTTACGACTTCGCCGTTTTCGATCGTTTCAGTTGTCTCGACTTTGACCGTCTTTGTGCAAGCAGAAAGCGCAATTGCGATCCCGACCAGATAAACGTATTTTCTCATGGGTTTTGATTTAGCTGTGATCAGGTTTAATCGACTTTTGCGTCTTCCAGTGTTTCATTATATCCTTCCTTGATATCCTGGCCAGCCTCGTTGGCAGTTGCTTTGGTTTTATCCCAAGCGACTTTTGCGTTGTCTACAGCTTCCTGGGCCGCTCTTTCTGCTTCGGCATCACCGCGGTCTTTTGCATCTTTAAGATCTGCTACTGCCTTATTGTATGCTGCTTCCGCTTCGGTCGCATCCATTTCATAGTCGACATCGGTTTCTGTCTCCGTAGTAACAGTGCCGTCGGCGTTCATTTCTGTTTCTGATTCGGTTGAAACTTCTTTTTTACATGCAGTTGTAAGTACCAATCCGCATAGTGCTAGTGCTAATGTGAGCTTTTTCATAAGTGTTGATTTTATACAGATTTAAATGTACGGTGATTAATTTTTATTGATGTTATATAATTTCTAGCTTGTTGCAATGAGATATTGCTCCTGAGCTCCTAAGATAGAAAGAGCCAAAGCTGGAAGTGATGAAGTATGCGAGTTACAAAGGGAGAAGGAGAGACACCCGAGGCCGAAGGACGAACGGAGCGAAGCTAAAGGGACAAAGAGATGAAGAACGATAAAAAAGCGGGGCGTCGAAAAGCGTAAAAGGAACAGAAACTGAAGAGCCGTTTTAATCTTCGAGCTTTTGTGGTTAAACAAAAAAAACCCTTACATCGTTTGAGGCAAGGGTTTCTAAAAATCTAAATTCTGAAAATCTATTTCTAGTATCTGTAATATTCCGGCTTAAACGGCCCAGTCACTTCAACTCCAATATATTCAGCCTGATCCTGACGTAACGTTTCCAGCTCAACGCCTAATTTCTCAAGGTGAAGTGCGGCAACTTTTTCGTCTAGATGTTTTGGAAGCATGTAAACCTGGTTTTCATAAGCATCGGCATTGTTCCAAAGTTCGATTTGCGCCAATGTCTGGTTTGTAAATGAGTTACTCATTACGAAGCTCGGATGTCCTGTTGCACAACCTAAATTTACCAAACGGCCTTCTGCAAGGACAATGATGTCTTTTCCGTCGATGCTGTACTTGTCGACCTGCGGTTTGATCTCGATTTTGGTCGAACCATAGTTTTTATTCAGCCATGCCATATCGATCTCATTATCGAAGTGCCCAATGTTACAAACGATGGCTTTGTCTTTCATTTTACCGAAATGGCTACCAACCACGATATCTTTATTTCCTGTCGTTGTGATGATGATATCTGCATTTCCGATTACTGTATCAAGCCTTTTGACTTCGTAGCCGTCCATCGCCGCCTGTAGCGCACAGATCGGATCGATTTCAGTAACTGTAACGATTGAACCTGCGCCGCGGAATGAGGCTGCAGTTCCTTTTCCAACATCGCCGTAACCGCAAACAACAACGCGTTTTCCTGCAAGCATCAAATCTGTTGCACGGCGGATCGCATCAACAGCAGATTCTTTACAGCCATATTTGTTATCGAACTTTGATTTTGTAACTGAATCATTGACATTGATTGCAGGCATCGGAAGCGTTCCGTTTTTCATACGTTCGTACAAACGATGAACTCCGGTGGTAGTTTCTTCAGAAAGGCCTTTAATTCCCGAAATCAGTTCAGGATAACGGTCCAAGACCATGTTCGTTAAATCACCTCCATCATCCAAAATCATATTTAACGGCTGACGGTCTTCACCGAAAAACAGCGTCTGCTCAATACACCAGTCGAATTCTTCTTCGTTCAATCCTTTCCATGCATAAACCTGAATTCCGGCATCTGCTATAGCTGCAGCAGCGTGATCCTGGGTAGAAAAAATGTTGCATGAGCTCCAAGTTACTTCTGCTCCAAGCGCCTTCAAAGTTTCGATCAGTACTGCGGTTTGAATGGTCATGTGAAGACAACCGGCAATGCGCGCACCTTTTAACGGCTGTGAATCACCGTACTCGCGGCGAAGCGCCATCAATCCGGGCATTTCCGCTTCGGCAAGTTCGATCTCTTTGCGGCCCCATGAGGCCAGCGAAATGTCTTTTACTTTATATGCCACGTAGGGCATTGTTTGTGTGCTCATATCTTAGAAATTGTATTAACTGAAAATTTCGGCAAATTTACGTATTAGTTTTATATAACCCGAGTATGTAAAAATTATTATGATATGTTTGAGTAATTAATAATATGAAAAACAGCGTCTTATTTTATTTGAAAGCAAGTGGATGAATTTCGTTAAATGTGGCTTTTCCGTAATGAAGTTATGATTGTGCAAATAACATTACCTTCAAGGAAAGGGCAAATGTTTACGCTGAACCATTTTCCTTTTCCTTAAATGCGGTAAAGTCGTAAATTTTCTTAAATTGAAGTTTTTCCCGAGTATTTTATCAATTGATTATTTTTCAGAAGTCATTCCTGAATCCGCTGCAGTCTTTTGTCGCGTTCTCGATACACCGCATCTCCGATGCGCCACTCGAACGCACCAAAGACTTGCGCTACAATCACATTAAGCCTCACTATGCCGCTTCATTCCATCATAAATCATAACCGGAATACAGCAATCTACATCTGGAAGATCACCGAAGCTTTAGGCGATCTTTTCGATATGGCTGTGCTAACCGACAAAAGCATCTTCCGTCTCGGAAGCACGAGATCGCTTGAACACAAACGCGGTTTTTTAAGCGTTCGGAGTTTGCTTCAGGCCGCGGGCTATGACGATTTCAACCTCACCTATGATGAATTTGGAAAGCCGCATCTTCAGGACGGCAAGCACATCTCCATTTCACATTCACACGAATTTTCCGCAATCATAGTAAGCGACGAAAAATGCGGCATCGATCTCGAAATGTGCCGCGAAAAAATAATCCTGATCGCAGACAAATTCGTCGAAGAAGGCTTTGAATTCCCGAACAAATCAGATAAGCAAGATTACATTGAAAGATTAACCGTCGATTGGGGAATAAAAGAATCCGTGTTTAAGATCCGCAACGAGCCGGGCATCAGTTTTAAAAATCATATCAGCGTGACACCGTTCGATATGGAAAAAGGGAAAACACAAGCCCATTTACGATTCAATGAACTCGAGGCAGCATATGATGTCTATTTTATGAAGATCGAAAATTACATCTTAGTGTACGCCTTTGAGGATAATGCGTAGCTTTGCCGGCGAAATATCCCTCATGCACATCTACTCCGACATTCTTGCCTCAAGGGCTGAAAACCGCAAACTATTGGCTATTCTTCTCGATCCCGATAAGATTAATTGGGAAAAAATGGAGTTGCTCATTACAAAAATCTGCGCAGCTCCGGCGACGCATATTTTCATCGGCGGAAGCCATGTTGCCAGTCAGCGGCTCGATGAGTTGGTTGTTGAGATGAAAGAAAATTGCGGACTTCCCGTAATACTTTTTCCCGGAAATCCGACGCAGATCTCGCCCAATGCACACGGAATTCTTTTTCTTTCACTGCTATCGGGGAGAAACCCTGATTTTCTGATCGGGCATCATGTTTCCGCGGCGCCGATCCTAAAAAACACGAAACTTGAAATCATTCCGACAGGCTATCTGCTTATCGAAAGCGGCGGCATGACCGCTGTTGAGTTTGTCAGTGAAACACAGCCGATGTCCACTTCTGATCCTGATATGATCATCCATACTGCAATGGCAGGAGAAATGCTCGGCATGAAAATGATCTATCTCGAAGCAGGTAGCGGTGCAAATAATCCGGTTCCGGCCGAAATCGTAACCGCAGTTTCACAGAAGATCAATATCCCGTTGATCGTTGGCGGCGGCATCAAAGATTTAAACGGTATAGAAGCGGCTTATGACGCAGGCGCCGATATGGTTGTCATCGGGACAGCATTCGAAAACAATTATAATTTCTTCAACTGATGTACGACTTTTTCCTCAATGCTTATCGCGACACACCGGTTGTTGTGATCCTACTTGAGGCGATTGCTTTTGTTTTCGGCATTGCCAGCGTCTGGTATGCCAAAAGAGAGAATATCCTTGTGTATCCGGTCGGGTTGATCGCAACATCGATCACAGTTTACCTGCTTTATCACGCAAACTACTATGGCGATATGGTCATCAACTTTTATTATTCGATCATGTCAATTTACGGCTGGTACAAATGGACAAGCAAAAGCTCTGATAATGAGTCGTTACCTGTTTCACGCACTACCGCAAACGAAAAATTAACAGGAGCTGCCGCATTTTTTCTGACAATAATTGTAATTTTAATTGTGTACCGGCTTTTCGATTATCGTATCGAGACCGAGAATTATTTTGATATCCTCACGTCGGGGATATTTTTTACGGCCATGTGGTTCATGGCGCTGAAAAAAATCGAAAGCTGGCCGCTTTGGATCATCGGGAACATCATTGCAGTTCCGATGTATGCCTATCGCGGGCTCGGGATGCTTTCGCTTCAGTACGTAATTTTTACCATACTCGCCGTTCAGGCCTATTTTGCATGGAGGAAAACCTTAAACAGCTCAGTGCTGACATCATAAAAATTGCCATCGTCGGACCGGAATGCACCGGAAAGACTACGTTGGCGCGACAGCTTGCGGAAAGATTTAACACGGTCTGGATACCGGAATTCGCACGTGATTACCTTCAGAAAAAATGGGATTTCAGTAAAGAGATCTGTGCGCCTGAAGACATGCTTCCGATCGTTCAAGGACAAATTGCTGCAGAGAATGAAGCTTTAGAAAAAGCAATTGATCTGATCATCACGGATACATCGTCAATTCAATCGAAAGTATATTCAGACATTTATTATCGACTTTCCGATCCGGCCATCGAAAAGGCTGCGCGCAAACACAAGTATGATCTTTTTTTCCTGACCGATATTGACGTGCCATGGGAAAAAGATGATTTGCGAGACCATCCGAACGATCGTCAGGCGGATTTTGAGATATTTCGCAATGAGCTCATCAAACATGATAAACCTTACATCATATTATCCGGCAGTGCGGAAGAGCGATTGCAAAAAGCAACCGTAATCATCGATGCATTAAAACACGCGAAGCAACTTGGATTGACTTCACAGGATTTCCTGCAGATACGCGACCATAATGTCACATTGAAATCCATCGAAAACCAGATCGCATTTTTTAAAAATGGCATTGCAAAGGCCGATCTCGACAGGCCGGCAATTGTCGGCGATGGAATTGTACGATTTACACAAGATGAATTTACCACTTTATCAAAACAATTCGATAAGCTTATAAAAGGAAAAACGCTCGGAAAATTTGTTCCTGCATCTGGCGCGGCAAGCCGAATGTTTAAATTCCTCAATGAGTTCATGAACGAATTTGACGTTCAAAACGAATCCATCAACGCTTACGTCAATCGAAAAAATGCATCTGATCTTCGGATTTTTCTTGCCGGACTTGAGAAATTCCCGTTTTATCCAAAAATCTGGAAAAAGCTTCGCGAAAGTTTCAGTGATTTCGAACATTGGGACCGCGCGACAAAGGTTTATCATTTTATAAGATACATGCTCGAGCCGCAATATTTCAATTTTTGCGACCGACCGAAAGGCGTGCTGCCGTTCCATAAATATAAAGGCCATGTTGCAACTCCCGTAGAAGAGCATTTGCAGGAAGCAGTTCACTATTCATCTTCGGAAGGGAAAGCAAAAATTCACTTTACCGTATCGGAAGACCATCGAAAGCTTTTTGAAGAAGTTATCGCCAAAATCAAACCGGGCATCGAAAGAGAAAGCGGCAAAACAATCGATGTCGATTTCAGCTTTCAGGACAAATCAACCGACACAATAGCAGTCGGTCTTGAAAACGCACCATTTCGCAATAAACATAACCGTCTTGTGTTTCGTCCCGGCGGTCACGGCGCGCTGATAAACAATCTTTCGCAAATCGATTCGGATATAATTTTCATCAAAAACATCGACAACGTCATTCAGGATCATGTGCAGACAATTGCGTTTTATAAAAAAGCGCTCGGATCGGTCTTGATTTCACTTCAGAATGAGATTTTCTCGATTTTGAAACGAATCGATGACAAATCTGTTCGTGATTCTGAAATCTCCGAGATCATATCATTTGCAAAAAATAAATTAAACATCGAGATCATTGAAGATTTCGAAAAGTACACTGCATCAAACAAGATCGATTATATTCGTCAGATGCTAAATCGCCCTTTGCGTGTTTGCGGAATGGTGAAAAACGAAGGCGAACCCGGTGGCGGCCCATTTTGGGTACGAGACAAAAAAGGAATTCCGCGGCTTCAGATCGTCGAAACATCGCAGGTCGACATGCAGAATCCGACGCAAGCCGAAATCGTAAAGAAATCCACGCATTTCAATCCCGTCGATATTATCTGTTCGATCAAAAATTATCTAGGCGAAAAGTTCAATCTTAACGATTATGTCGATCACAATAGCGGATTCATAGTCGAAAAGAACAAAGATGGAAAACCGCTCAAAGCCTATGAACTTCCCGGACTTTGGAATGGCGCGATGGCAAAATGGATCACGGTTTTTGTCGAAGAACCGCTTATCACTTTCAATCCCGTTAAAACCGTCAACGATCTTTTAAAACCCGAGCATCAGGAAAATGGACTCCGAGAAAATACTATCTGAATTACAGTTTAAAGCGGTTCGGAGCAGCGGCGCGGGCGGACAAAACGTCAACAAAGTCTCGTCGAAGGTTGTGCTGAATTTTGACATCGATCATTCAAAAGCACTGTCGAAAGAAGAAAAGTCACTGGTAAAAAACAAGCTTTCCTCGCGCATGAATTCCGATCACGTGCTGATATTGAACTGCGACGAAGACCGCAGCCAACTCCGCAACAAAGAAATCGTAACCAAGCGTTTCCTCGACCTGATCGCCAAATCCTTAATAATCCCAAAAGCCCGAAAAGCTACAAAAGTCCCGAAATCCGTCATCGAAAAACGGATCAAAGAGAAGCGGAATAACAGTGAAGTGAAGCTTAACCGTCGGAAACCGGATTTAATGTAACAATGTAACAATTTAGAAATGTAGCAATTACATCTAACATAAATTTTTGAAGTGAGTTGGCACATTTATAAATTAATTAATTGGTAAATTTGCCCCGTCTCAAAGGGGTGCCTAATATTTCAGGCTGAGATCATACCCAATGAACCTGGGCAGGTAATGCTGCCAAGGGACTGAACAATCAATTATTAATCAGGATAATTGCCCCTTTTATTCGTAATTATTTTTACGAGTGAACTCCATTTTAAAATTCTCAAATTCCAACATTTTCAAATCATTCGGGCGTGCCCGTTACGCTGCGCTCCACGGTCGGGCATTCCGCAGTGCGCGGCACTTTGCTTCACTCCCTCACGCACTTGCAGTAATCTTTACACTTTCGATGGCAACGTCGTACTCGCAGGAAGTTGCCGTAATCGATTCCATCAAACCGGCATTGACTCTCGACGAAGTCATTATTTCAGCAGTCCGCGTTACAGATAAAACGCCGGTTACATTTTCAAACATCACAAAGGAGGAAATTGCGCCACGAAACCTCGGGCAGGATATTCCGATACTTTTAAATTATTTGCCATCAGTAGTTACAACTTCCGATGCAGGCGCCGGGATCGGATACACTGGAATCCGTGTCCGCGGCAGCGATGCCACGCGCGTCAATGTTACGATAAACGGAATTCCTTACAATGATTCCGAGTCGCATGGCACGTTTTGGGTCAACATGCCCGATTTTGCATCATCGGTCGAAAGCATTCAGCTGCAGCGTGGCGTCGGAACGTCAACTAACGGAAGCGGCGCTTTCGGTGCAAGTTTAAACCTGCTTACGGAATCATATTCAGAAAAAGCAAATGCAGAAATATCTAATGCTTTCGGAAGTTTCAATACGCGAAAACACACTGCGAAATTCTCAACGGGTTTAATGAATGGCAATTTTGAACTTGCCGGCAGGCTTTCCGTCATTAAATCAGACGGTTACATCGATCGCGCGTGGTCGGATCTGAAGTCGTATTTTTTGCAGGGAACTTTTGTAGAAGGCAAAACCTTAATTAAGGCACTCGTCTTTGGCGGGCACGAACGCACATATCAATCCTGGAACGGAATCGACGCTGAAACAATGGAATCCGACCGAACTTTCAACTCAGCCGGAATTTATACTGATGATTTTGGTAATACCAGATTTTACGACAATGAAGTCGACGATTACAAACAGGATCATTATCAGCTGCATTTCAATAGGAAAATCAATGAAAACTGGTCGGCAAATGTTGCATTGCATTATACAAAAGGCCGCGGGTTCTATGAAAATTATAAGGAGGACGCCGATTTTTCCGAATATGGTTTGATGCCGGTCGAATCGGTCGAAGCTACAGATCTGGTGCGGCGCAAATGGCTCGACAATGATTTTTACGGAACCACATTTTCAGTTAATTATCAGCAGGAAAACCTTGAGATCATCATCGGAGGCGCATGGAACAAATATTTCGGTGATCATTTCGGAACGGTCGAGTGGGCGAGATTCGCATCGCAAACAGAGCCGGGATATCGCTTTTACGAGGATGAAGGCATCAAAACCGACGGAAATGTTTTCGCCAAGATCAATTACCGGCTGACAGAAAAAATAGCATTGTTCGCGGATCTGCAGTACCGACGTGTCAGCTATCGTGCAAACGGCGTTCAGGCCGAGCCCGTTGCAGATATATTTAATTTCTTCAATCCGAAAGCCGGCGTAACGTATCAGACAAATCCACATTCGAATGTTTATTTCTCATACGCTCGCGCAAACCGGGAACCGAACCGAACAGACTACGAAAGCGGAAATGCGAAGCCTGAAATATTAAATGATTTTGAACTGGGATGGCGTTACTCAAAGGAAAAGCTGCGGTTTACCTCAAATATCTATTACATGGCGTATCAGGATCAATTGATTTTGACGGGAACGCTCGACGATGTCGGGAATCCTGTTCGTTCTAACAGCGAAAAAAGCTACCGTCTCGGACTGGAACTTGATTTCGGCTATAAATTTTCGGACAAGTTCAGTGCGTCGGCAAATACAACGTTGAGCGACAATCGAAATCTCGAATTAAATATTTTTGAGGAAAATGTAGGATCAACAAAGATCGCCTACTCGCCATCGGTTATAGGTTCCGCAATGATATCTTACAAACCATTCAATGGATTCACAGCATCGTTATTGTCGAAATACGTTGGCGAGCAATACATGAATAACATCGAACTGGAACCTGCAAAACTGCCGGATTATTTTGTAGCCGATGTAAACCTCAATTACGAGATCAGTCCAAAATCAATCTTTAATAAGGTCATTCTGTCGGCGCTCGTAAACAATGTTTTCGATCGTGAATACGTTTCGAACGGATACATGTGGGATATTTATCCTTACTATTATCCGCAGGCCGGAATCAATTTTTTGGCTGGCGCAACATTCGTTTTCTAATTGTAAACGTTTATTATCGGCAGGTTGACTTCGACGCGGTAGGCTTTCATGGGATATTGAAGGCCTTCCGCGCGGCCTGTAAACAGGTTGTAAATTGCGCCGTCACACGGGCATGTGGCCACCGATCCGCTTTCTTCCATCGTTGAGCATGCAGATATTTCCTGATTCGGGCATGCGCCGTCATAAGCGATGAAATTGTTTCCGCCCGCGTTAAAAAGTATCAATCCGCGCGCGCCTGCATCCGATCCGCCGTAATAAATGGAATTCCCCGGAAACTGGAGCTGACTGTATGAAGGCAGGTTTAAATTGAATTGTTTGGCGAAATCGTAATTCGGAATGTATGGATTTCGGTTGCTGAAGGTATCATTGTCACATCCGAAAAAGAGCGGAATTGCAAGAAGAAGCAGAATGTATCTTTTCATTTTAAGTCTTTGAAAAAACAAAAATAATTATTTAACTTTGGCTGAAACGATCCGAAACCCGATTTCGGATTAATTAATATCTTTGCGAGAAATCCCGGGAAGGGATTTTTTCTATTTATATAACGGCGGCGTGAGTGTTTTGTTTGATGAAAATGCCGTACAGCCCAAAAAATTTTATGAAGTTATGAGCACAGTATCGTACTATACAGCAGAAGGATTGAAAAAACTCAGGGAGGAACTTGATCATTTAAAGAATATCGAGCGTCCAAAAGCGTCGCAGGCAATTGCGGAGGCGCGAGACAAGGGCGATCTTTCGGAGAATGCCGAATACGATGCGGCAAAAGAAGCGCAGGGATTGCTGGAAATGCGCATCGCCAAACTTGAGGAAGTCCATGCAAACGCAAGGCTCATCGATGAGTCTCAGCTGGATGTATCGAAAGTGCTTGTACTTTCACGTGTTAAAATCAAGAATCTCGCAAATAAGGCCGAGATGATGTATACACTTGTTGCCGAAAGCGAAGCCGATTTGAAAACCGGCAAAATTTCAGTGACATCCCCAATTGGCCGCGGATTGCTTGGAAAATCTGTCGGCGAAACTGCAGAGATTACCGTTCCGAACGGCACGCTTCAATTTGAGATCCTCGAAATTTCGCGCGACTGATGCCGAGTATTTTCACAAGGATAATCAACGGTGAAATTCCGGCTTATAAAATAGCCGAAGATGAAGATTTCATTGCGTTTCTTGATGTCAATCCAAATGCAAAAGGACATACGCTTTGCGTTCCCAAAAAAGAGGTTGATAAGCTTTTCGATCTCGACGATTCAACATATATAGGCTTAATGGCTTTTGCAAAGAAGGTCGCCGCCGCGCTTGAACAAACCGTCGATTGCAAACGAATCGGCATGGCGGTTATCGGACTTGAAGTACCGCACGTACATGTGCATTTGATCCCATTAAATGATATGGATGACATGCGGTTTACGAAGAAAATTTCGATGGAGAAGGAAGAATTTGAAGTACTTGCCGAACAGATTTCAAGTCGTTTACAAGACTGATTATTTCGGTTCCTTCGCAAAAGCGGTAATCGCCAGACAATACCCAAATTTGCGCGCTTCCTGATAAAACGGCAAATGCGTTTCGGGAATATCAGCTTCTGAATTAACCTCAAAATATTCATCGCGGAATTCGAGGACCTTCCATTGTGCTTCTTCCAAATAATGTTCAGCCAAAATTACTGCTCCTTCAAAATCTTTATAATCGATGTAAATTTCGATATAAGCATCAGAGGCTTTTCTGTAGATCTCGTTAAATCGTCTGGGTTTTGCGCTGGCAATGAGGACAAACATATCAATTACATTTTTAATTTTTTAAAACAAATCTGCATCGTGGTTCCTTTCCCGACTTCAGAATGCAAAACCTTGATTTTTCCTTTGTGGTAATCTTCGACAATCCGTTTAGTCAGTGATAATCCCAATCCCCAGCCGCGCTTTTTTGTCGTAAATCCGGGTTCGAAAACATTCCGGTATTGCTTTTTTGGAATGCCTTTTCCTGTGTCCGTAACAAGAATTTTTACAAGCCTCGCATCTTCTTCGATCCTGACAGAAACTTTACCGCGGCCTTTCATTGCATCGACGGCGTTTTTGACAAGATTCTCGATCGTCCAGCTGTGAAGCGCCGGGTTAATCGGAACGGAAATTTCTTTTGATGGCGCTTTAAAAGTAAATTGCACCTGTGTGGAAACCCGTGTTTTCAGGTATTCAAAAGTGTCGTATGTTTCCTTGATGATGTCGCGCTTTTCAACTGTCGGTTCCGATCCGATCTTCGAAAACCTGTCTGCAATCGTTTGCAGCCGTGTGATGTCTTTTTCAATTTCTTCCACCATTACTTCGTCCATATTGTCGGCCCGCATGATCTCAAGCCAGCCGATCAGCGACGAAAGCGGTGTTCCAATTTGGTGCGCGGTTTCTTTCGCCATCCCGGCCCAAAGCTTATTCTGTGTCGCCATTTTTGTCGACCGGTAGAA
>CBDUBJ010000064.1:0-13146 GCA_965365355.1 uncultured bacterium | reverse complement strand
TAGACTTTCGACATTAAACTTTCCTCTTGACTAATCCCTGATCAACGGCAGCGTCGAGCATCTGAGTAATCCGCCTTGCTTCGATATCTCAAAATAAGGAATTTCTTCGACTGTCAGTCCGTTTTCGCGCATCCAATTATTCAATCTCGTGAATTTTTTCTCAGATACCACAACTTCTTCCGAAATTGAAAATACGTTGCAGAACATGTGATACATTTCGTCACGAGTCACGTGGAAAAGATTTTCCATTCCGTACATATCTACCAGGAATTTATAATCAGCTTCGATCATAAACGCATCTTTATAAATAATGCCTTTATTTTTCCCGACCGGCTGAAAACAGCAATCAAGGTGCAGCGCATTATCACGGGGATCGGTAGTCGATTTTCTCAAATCTATTTCCCTGACAATCTTATTTGGGAACATTTCTTTCAGGAATTGAACCGCCTTCAGGTTGGTGCGTGCAGTTTTGATTTCACTGTAATCCGACCGCAAATATGCGCCAACTAGAATGTGTCCATCTATGAGCATGACATCGCCGCCTTCAACATGGACATCTTCGGGTGGCGTGATCACTTTCGACGGATCCATCATTTTTGTGAGATACTCGATTGCAGGAACTTCCCGATCGCGCTCTGGCAGAATATTCGACTTAAAAAAATAATCGTCGACAACAAATGATATGTCGCGGGCAAAAATCTGATTGACATCATCAATGCACTCAGGCCTGTAAACAGTTACATCATACTTTTCGAGTACTGCCCGGAATGCATTCATTTCGGCAATCATATCTTCTTCTACAGGATAAGTGCCGGCGAGAATATGCTCCCTGGATTTCGGATCGTACGTTTCGTGGTCTTCGGGAATCGGGCCGTTACATTCTGCGGTTCCAAGCACAACGGCCCTAAGCCTGGAAGTTTCATTCTTAACATTAAGATGCAGCATAAAAAAGTTTTCCTTTTTTTGCAAAGATAACAAACGGCGGCGGTTTAAGAAGAAATACCTGATTTGATCGTCTCGGAACAAAATCGACTCATAAATTTCCTGACTTTCTTCTCAATTGTAAGGCTAAAAAAAGCCCCGGTTAGGAGCTTTTTAAAATGATGCGATTACTATTCAATTACTATTTTCTTCACCATTGAATTTCCGGCCGCCCGAAGCGACAATATGTACAATCCTGAAGAAAATCCATTTGTCTGGATCTGATGAACATTGGAAAGATCTGCCTTTTCTGAATACACGATACGTCCGTGTATGTCGGCGATTTCAACGGATGCTTCCAAAAATTCGGATGATCTCACGTTGATCACATCAGTTGCAGGGTTTGGATAGATAGAAAATGAATTTTCGAACTGATTCGTACCAAGCAGCGTTACATCGATTTGTCCGCGGTACGCGCGGGTATTCTGCTTTGTCAGCGTTACCTTGATCGGTGACGTTGAAGTCAACGCGGCGATATCGATATTCGCCATTCCATCCTGTATTGTAGTCGTGTGGATGATCTCATTGTTCTGCGTCAAAGCTACCTGTGCGTCTTCGGTGTTTGAAATGATATGTATCGTTCCGCCATCGGAAGCAATTTCCATTTCATGATTTGCAGTAATATCTGTTGTAAGCTGGCTTCGGAAAAGTGTCGACGGATCGCCGAAGAAAACCCATGTTTGCATGACTTCGATCGCAGTATAACTCTGCGCATAATCTTCAAGCATGCTGATCTGACCATTGTAAAACAATCCGCCGAGGGAAGTCTGGATATTTTCATCATAGCTTCGAACTATCAACTCCGCAATTTCATCCTGCGTTTGCATCGGTTCAGCCCAAGCCATCAAAATCGACGATCCACAGCTTGCAATGGCACCGGCCGGCGTTCCGTTATAGCTTCGGCGCACAAATGCTTCGCAAAGCGATGTTCCGCCTACAAACGTTCCGTTATTGCAGGCAACAGAGATCACGAATGGATAGCGGCCGTTGTTGCTCAGCGTATTCACATCGTTGTTGGAATAATCGCCTGTCGACATCACGTTTTGGGCACCGTGGCCGCAGTAATTCAGCAATCCTGTTCCTCCATTGATCGCTGCAGAAATCATTGACGACGAAGGGCTTCCGGGCGAATCGCCGCCGCCTTGCGAACCATCGTAAAATTCGTGGATCGTTTCATAACCAAAAGCCGTCAGCTTATCGCCGATATTGCTTAAATGCTCATAGTCGGGTTCTCCGTCGTCGCCATAACCTTCGCCTTCGTTCGATCCGATCCCAATCGCATTAACCATCCAGTTTCCATCCATTGGAATTGTTTCATACTCGATAGTTCGTGCAACCATCGTGGCTATTTCGTTTGCATTTCCTGAAAAACGTCCTACCATCAATTCCGGGAAAAAATCATCGCCTTCGATCTGGCCATAAAAACTATCGCTGTAAAGCTCTTCCCATGCATCGGTAATTCCATAACTGTAAGTCGGAATATCCTGATCGTCGCCAACAAGCTGGACAAATGTGAGATTCGGATTCGCGTTATAAAAATCGATTAGAAATGCTTTGATAGAGTCGGGATCGAAACCTGTCTGATCCAGCGTAACGACCGTAGTTTTCATACCCTTTTCAATCTTCCAGTCGACCAACGGCTGAATGACTGAAAGATAGCTCTCCGGCGTAATGATCAGCATCTCGCCTACATCTGAAATCGGATTGTATGCCGGCGCATTGAGAAATAGGTTTTGATACATCTGCACAAAGGCATTTTCGGGCTGCGAAGCGTTCGAGACTCGTTCGTTTGGCGCAGCTACATTCGGATCGGCGACCACATTTACAGTGATGTTCTTATAGACCCGCAAAATTTTTGTTACCGGATTGTATTGGTATGGATAAAACGTCACGGTGACGCCGCGCATATCCCTGAAAATAAAAGGATTTCCTGCAGCAGCAAGATTGCCCGGATAAAATGCATCCTGATCGTAAACTTCGCCAAACACGTAAGGAACTGTCGATGGATTGACGTTTCGCTTCAAACTTCCTTTTGAAGGCAATATGTTGATATTGTGATATTCATCGAAACCATCATGCGAAATTTCGATCTGGAAGCCGCCTGTGTCGGGCACGATCAGCGACTCGGAAAACATGGGAAGCGCGGGCGCATTCTTTTCCATGGTCAGAACTTTGGAAACCGATGAAAAGTTTTCGTATTCGATGCCATTATGCAGTTTTTTGACCGATATATAATACGGTGCGGAATTCTGTACAGACAAGGATTCGGCCTGCGATGAGACGAGCCGCATTTGTTGTGCTGATGACATCAATGCGAAAAATCCGAAAAGCAAAAGGTAGATGTATTTCATTCCAGGAATTTTTTTAAGGCTTAAAGGTAATGAAAAACAATATTCAAAATATTGGTAATGATCGATTTAAAGATTTCCGTATCGCTTTTATGGAAACCTATGTGAAATACGGACATTGTAGTAGAAAAATAAAAAACGTTTGGCAAGAACGTGGGCATGAAATCTAAAGCCTGCCTTTTCAATGCCTTTGATCGACGCAGGATTGTCGGGCCGGACGATAATAAATACCTCCGGGAATTTTTGAAGTTCATTCCGCGCAGCGAGGTTGATGACATACGGATAGATCGATTTTCCGCGATAATCGGGATTAGTGACGCACTCTCCGATTGCCGGACCTGATTTCCCCAACAGTTGCAGAACCCGCAGCTTCGGAAAAACAAAGCTGTTATGAACAACTGTATCGCCTTCTGTAATGGAATATTTTAGCTTTCTATTTTCGGAAGTCTCGCTGACCGTAAATCCAATTTCAGGCAATTGCACAGCATCGGCTTTCGTCATTCTGTATACGAGAACGTCAATGTGGACAACTTTTAAGTATTTCCTGATTTTCCGAATCATTATTTCATCTTTGAAAGGATTTTCGAAATCGTTTGCTTATGACGTTTCAGGTATTTTTCGACAAACAAAAACAATTTAAACTGAACGGGCTTTAATATCCAATGATATTTTGAATCAGTGAAGTAAATCTGATCGCTGGCATATCCGCTTTTAAATTCCAAAATGCCGGGTGAACCACCAAGTGAAATATTATAGCCGTCGTAACCATTTTCAAAAGATAATTTAATCGCCTGCCACTGCAGAAAATGCCCGACAAGCAGATCCGGTTTTTCCTTGACCGTTCCACCAAGGATATACGTAAAATATTTTCCGCCTTTGACAAGCAGAATACAACCTTTGAGTTGATCGTCTTTAAATGCCGCAACGAATTTCCCTTTTCCCGATGCAATTAGGTTTTTTAAAGTTGGCCTGAACGAATTCCAGTCACGAAGAGAATAATTATTCTGGTCGGCATTTTCAAGGCAAAGCTCATAACCTTGCTTCAGTTCATCATCCGATTCAAGAAATTTCATTTCCAGATCTTTTCGCAAAGACGCGCGTACGTTTCGGCGGACATACGTTCGGAACCCGTCGAGAATCGCATCTTCGTTCTCATATCCACGCAAATCGACCCAGTTGAGTCCGTAACCCGAATACACATATTTAAACAGATGGCCTTCCTTTATATTTTTGACGACATTCTGAACCGCCAAAGGATCGTAAACATGATTATTTAATTGAGCAGACACGGGCAAAGTGACATGCGCATAACATGCATTGTGAAATATAGCACGCGAGCGGACTTCGGTAATCAATGGTTCGATAATGTGTTGGGCATGTGTTGATGCAATCGGTCCAAATGGCACAATGTAAAACCTGAACATCAGCGCTTTCGCAACCACAGCGCCGAACCCGCCGACAATTTTATCGTCGTCGAGCGCAAGGCAGACTTCAAATTCAAAACCGTATGAATTATAAGATTTCAGCCAATCCGATAAAATCAAATGACTGCCTTTATCCTCATTCAGGACAAAATGATCCCAGCGTTCAAGCCAGCCCGCATCGGTTGTGAAAATATACTTCATTCGATGACTTTTCGTGAGATTGCATTTGGGTTCCGAAGCACGATGTCGCCTTCATCTGACATAACAAATTCGGCATCGTAAAACACCGACAAATGGTCTGCAAGTTCCCGAAGGGTCGGATTCCATATTTTTCCCTCCGCAACCAGATTGCCCAGATAGTGAAAGTTTGCCGCAACATCCTTGTCTACATGCTCGGTCGTGGCAAACATCTTACCTGTATGATACACCATCGGCGCCGAGAAATATGTATGCGCGATAAACAGCCCGCTGTCTTTTACGAGGTTGTCAAGATTTTCAGCCGACAATGCCGATTTAAAATCTGTCATTTCAATGGTCTGAAAGATGGAAAATTCCCGATCTGCGATTTGATGACGAAACATAACAGGCGATGCTTTTGCCAGCATAAAAGGTTTGACTTTTATTGAATTCCATCGAACGATTGATTTACCGCCAAGCATTGCTATCTTCAAAATATCCGATAGTGTTTTCAATGATTTTCTCGTCATCGATTTCACGCTTCCTGCTAAAGACATATACGCTTTGATCGTTTCAGGAGAACCGTCGAAATGAAAGGCGAGGTTTCGAAGCATTTTCTGAATACGTGCCTTTCGAGGAGATCGTTTGATTGAACTCCAGAATTTACCCTGAGTAAAATTATAAGCATCCATTTGATTCAAAATGCCTTTGCCCGCTGTACCCGAATCGATGTAATTCCAAAGCGTACGAATGCGCTTTTCATTAAGATAATTTGCGTAAGCGGCATCGGTAAAATGATGTCGGTACAATGAGAAATTATAGGGCTGAAATCCGTGATCAATGTATGTGACGACATCCGGCTCAGGTTCCAAATCGGTAAAATCAAGCAAAGCTTCCGGCGTTTCCCTTATCGATTGCGATAACGCATGGTAAGCCAGCTCGTGTCCGTCAGATTTCCATTTTTGAAGTTCATCAGCATCAAATTCCATCGAAGCATTATCAGCTCTTTTCGAATAGTGATATTTAAAAAATCCTTTTGTCACCCGAATTCCTGCGGATTTAAAAAATTCACGCTGCATCGAAAGGCTCTTCAATGTATCAAAATCGCAATGGTCGGTAAAACATGCGACTGCGGAAAACGGCAGTTTGGACCGGCTTAATTCTACTGCATTTTTTTCGGAAAATAATAAGGCTGGGATCGCATTCAATTTGCGCGACGCCTGCCCGATAACTTTCACATTATTGCCACCTTCATAAGATGCGATAGGACAGCATGAGGCATCAAAAGTCCAGCGTAAGGTCTTAGGCGATTTACGATTGACCTCCCAATAACCCGTACAGATGTTTGCCTGTACCAGAATCCCCGATTCGAGTCGAATGATTTTTGGCGCCAATTCCCCGGCAAACCTGTCCGCCGCAAGATTCGTCCATTGATAATTGTGGTTGCGGAATGCGGAAATTTTTTCGGTAAAAGTGATTTGAATGGCAAAATCCTGACTTGAATCAAAACTCTCATCAAACGGAATAAACTGCGAATTTTGCTGCTTACCCGATAATGTGAATTCGAAATCTTTAATAAAAAGCTTTGCCGATTCGACCATTGGAAATTAAAAAAGCCTCTTTCAAGGCTTTTAATGTTATCGTTTGTCCATTGACACGAAATCCCGTAATGGGTGTCCGGTATATATCTGGCGCGGCCTTCCGATCGGCTCCTTGTTCACGCGCATTTCCTTCCATTGTGCGATCCAGCCAGGAAGCCTTCCGATTGCGAAAAGAACGGTAAACATATCCGTTGGGATTCCGATTGCGCGGTAAATGATTCCAGAATAAAAATCGACATTCGGATACAGTTTGCGCGATACGAAATATTCATCGACCAAGGCAGATTCTTCAAGTTTTTTGGCAATCTGCAGGATCGGGTCGTCGACGCCCAATGTTGACAGCACTTCGTCAGCAGCTTTCTTAATGATCTTCGCACGTGGATCGAAATTTTTGTAAACGCGGTGACCGAAGCCCATCAATCTGAAAGGATCATTTTTATCTTTTGCTTTTGCCAGATATTTATCGGCATCGCCGCCATTTTTCTGGATCTCTTCGAGCATTTCAAGCACCGCCTGGTTTGCACCTCCGTGAAGCGGGCCCCAAAGCGCGGAAACTCCGGCTGATATCGACGCAAACAATCCTGCGTGTGATGATCCGACCATACGGACTGTTGATGTCGAACAGTTCTGCTCATGGTCTGCGTGAAGTATGAAAAGTTTGTCGAGTGCATCGATTACTGCAGGATTTGCGGTATACGGCCCCGTTGGCAGCGCAAACATCAGATGCATGAAATTTTCAACAAAGCCTTTTGTATTATCATAATAATTCAACGGGAATCCCATCGATTTACGGTAAGTCCAGGTTGCGATAACGAGGAATTTACCCATCGTTTTACAAACCGCTTCGTACATTTCCTTGTCGTTATCTACGTTAACCGATTTTGGATTAAAAGCCGTCAAAGCGCTTGTCAGAGCAGACAAAACACCCATCGGATGCGCGGTTTTCGGGAATCCGTCGATGATGTTTTTCATTTCCTCATTGACGAGAGTGTATTTACGGATGTCGTTTTCAAATTGCTCCAGCTGTTTGCCTGAAGGTAGTTCGCCGAAAACAAGCAGGTATGAAACTTCTAAAAACGATGCTTTATCGGCCAGGTCTTCAATGGCATAACCGCGATAACGAAGAATGCCTTCTTCCCCATCGAGGAAAGTGATATCGCTTTTGCATGCGCCTGAATTTTTGTATCCCGGATCCATCGTGATCGCGCCGGTTTCGCTTCTGAGTTTATCGATGTCGATGGCAGTTTCGTTTTCACTTCCGACAATTACCGGGAATTCATACCGCTTGCCGTCAAGTTCCAATATTGCAGTTTTAGACATAATTTAAGTTGGAATGATTTAGATGACGTACAAAACTAAGCAATTACCTGTTAATTTAAAAATTTACAATGAAAGAAAAACCTGCCTTGAAGCGCGCGATTTTAATACTTTTTAAAGGGTTTCGCGGCACTGATCTTTGCATTTTTTAATTATTCCGAATCCTTCCCAAACCGCGTGATTTCGGGGCTGCGATTTAAAAAAAAAGCCCGCAGCTATGAATCTACGGGCCCCAACTGAATTATTTAACACCAAAAAATCTAACTCAATATTTAACTGTTTTAAGGATTACGGATTTGTTGTCGGATAATACTTTTAAAAAGTAAACTCCTGACTGACGCGATGAAAGGTCCAATTGATATGCGGCTGCGCCAACTGCATTTCTTTGAAGGATCCTGCCCTGGATATCATACACTTCCACTCCATCAATATTATTAATTGCGTGTATGTTTACAATTCCATTGGTAGGATTTGGATACACAGATACATTGTCAAGTTCGTTCTGTCCGACACTCAGCGATGAGAATGTGGTTTGTGCAACATTCGTGTCGACCGGGAAATTATAATCGAAGAAAATTGCAGCACGGTTTGAAGCGATATCACCTTCGGCAAGCGTAGCCAGCGTCTTGATCTTCAGCAAAATATTCCCATGCCCGCCGATCGGCAGATAAATATTTTTAAAGAAGCATTCGACACGAGTTCCCGAAACCCTGATATCCGACGGATGTGAACTGTAAAGCATCTGAAGCGAATTGATATCGTATTTCAACGGATCGATCTCGTCGCGGATGATGATGTTCTGCGCGAAATCGGTTCCTGTATTCTCGAAATTGATGACATAATGCAAATATTCACCGATCATTCCGACGCCAACAACATCACCTTCGATGCATTTTTTATCATTCGGGTCATAGCTTCCAACTACAACCTGATTTAACGCAGTGGAATTATCATTTGGTCCGGCATCGCTGCCATTCAATGTGATGTCGGCAGAAAAATCGAGCACATCTTCAATGTTCACGGCAGGAATATCGGTTGGTGCATTGACCTGCATCGTAATCTCGATCGCACGCGATTCAAATGGCAGCAGATTGCCGTAATTAAATGTCAGCTGCCCGGTAGACTGGCTTGCCTGTGCAGGCGTAGCGATCGTAAAATCCATTACATCATCCATATAATTGAACGTGATCGAGCCGCTGTTTACCTGATTGCCCTTGTTGCGGTAAACAATCTTGTACATCGCTTCAAAACCTGGCCTCGCTGGTAATGTCGGGATAATGACCACCTCAACATCCGGATGAACCCCATTTGCGGTCAGACAAAAATCTTGCGTTGTCACCGAATTATCCGCCGCTGCAAAAGTGATCTGCGAAGTCGCCGGAGTTACCGTAAATATCGATGGGTTTTCCATGGCGGCAGACAAATCGAAAGTTCCTGCCTCGGTATAAAATACATAATTGCCATCCTGATCTGTAAAAGATGAACCTGTAGAAGTTCCGTCGTTAATCGTTGCTTTTGCAAAAGACTGCACGATATCGGTTGCATCGCAGCCGTCGCCATCCGAATCGAAGTAAAATTTACCTGTGATGGTGTTGTAATCGCCGCCAGGTGTAAAGTTGCAGTATGAGCCTGTGGCGACCGAAGGCGGATCCGATAGCAATCCGTAGATTATTACGTCGCCTTCGTCAACACAGATGTACTCAAGATTTTCAAGATTGTAATAAGCGCTTGTATTGTACTGATAAGCTCCGACAATTCCGTTTTTAAGGTTGATGAACTGCAGGTTGGCGTTGTCGAAATAATTTAAGTGGGTCAAACCGGGATTTCCGGAAAAGTCGAGTTCGGAAACCAATATTGACGATCCGTCGAAAGAAATTAACTGCTCCAGCATCGATACGTCGAGATTCGCAATCGGATTTTGGGAAACGTGCAATTGCTGTATCAGCGGGTTATTGCTGAGATCGAGCGATGATATATCATTGGCTCCGACGCTTAAAGTCCGAAGGTTTGGATATGGTGCAGTATTCAGCGCCGCAAGGTCATTTGATCCGCACAACAGTACTTTGAGCGCAGGCATCGAAACGGCTATGTCAGAAATCTGGTTGCCCGTGACGTTCAATTCTTCCAGGTTATTCAGGTTGGTCCATGCGCTGATGTCGGTCAGCAGGTTGCCGCTTAAAAAAAGCTTTTTCAACAACGGATAAGCTGTGATATCAATGCCTGCAAGCTGGTTGCTGTTCAGATTGACTTCTATCAAATTCGGGGAATTGCTGATCAGAAGTTCGAAAATCGCGTTGCTGTTTGCCGTTAAGGTTTCCAGTGCGGGAAGCGCGATCAGCTGAAGCGTCGTAAGATCATTGTCCCATAATCCCACATTTTTCAACAGCGGCGCGTTTGAAATATTGATTGCGGTCGCATCGGCATAGATGAAAGTAAAATTTGTAAGCGCCGGCAAATCCGAAAAAATGTATTCCGTATTTCCTGAACTGTTATTCCCTGAAATATTTATTGTCGTAAGCGACTGCATTCCGCTTAACGGAAAAGTGTGCGCAGTGTTACTGTACGATCCGAAATATGAAAGATTCACAAAACTGCTGATACCTGTAAAATCCGAAATGCCATCGCTCTGAAACTGTATTGTAATGACCTCCGCAGCTTCAGCCATATCGATCTCACCGTCATCATTGACGTCGATCTTGATGTTTGCAGTACCGTTCCATGCAATGTTATTATCAGGGGAAGCGCTTAAAAGGGCAGCTTTAAATGCCGGATCGGGGATTGAAATAATTTGGGCCTGGACCGCACCGGCAAACAGTAAAATCAAGAGTAATAGTTTTTTCATAGTTTTGATTTTTATTCCTTCCCGCGTTTATAAAGATAAATCGGTAATTATTATTTAATTAAAGCCATTTAGTATTCGTTAGCTTCTGATTAGAATTTACTTCCGGTCTTCAGCAATTCCTGCAAACGTTCCTTTTTTCGCTGCGATATCGGCAGATGACTGTTATCTGACATAATCACATAACCACCGTCTTTTTTTATGTATGATTTGAGGAACGTCAAATTGATAAGATGCGACTGATGGATCCGTTCAAAACCGTGCTCAGACAGCATTTCTTCGTATTCCTTCAGCGTCCGCGAAATCAGCAGAGGCTTGTTGTTCCTGATAAAGAACTTGGTATAATTGTCCTCGCTCTCACATCTGATGATGTCGCTGATCTCAAACAGATGGATTCCGTCTGATGTCGACAGCGCGATGCGTTTGAAATTGTCGACTTTTCGGCGGATATTTTCAAGCAGCAAATCGATGTGTTCGAAATTCTTATTATTATCGAGTACTTCTTTGATTTTGACGATCACTTTCTCAAGCTCCTCAGGATCGACTGGCTTCAGTAAAAAATCCAACGCACTGAAGCGGAATGCCTTGATCGCATATTGCTCGTGCGCGGTGATGAATACGATGTGCGACGTAGATCGGCCGTTTTTCTGCGCCAACTGATCGAGAATATCGAAACCGGTTCCGTCATTGAGCTGTATATCGAGGAAAACCACTTGCGGCGAGAGTGTCGACATGGCCTGAACGCCGGATTTTACGCTATCCGCTTCACCAACGATCTTGATATCGGGCGCGTAACGTTCGAGCATGCTGCGTAGCCCGTTTCGAAGGTTTGCGTCGTCATCGATAAGCAGTGCTGTGATCATATCAATTGGTTTGGGTGCTTGCTGTAATATATTGGACCGGAAGGCTCAGCACCACTTTGGTCCCCGTAATTTGCCCTTCATCGGTTGTTTCCTTAATGTCGACATGCGATTTGCGCGACGTGTAAGCTTCCATCATCTCAAGTCTTTTTCGCGTGATGTCGAGCGCCATCGATTTGTGCACATTGACGAGACTTTCCTTGAGTTCCTGCGACTTATTGAAGCCGATCCCGTCGTCTGTGATCGTACAGATCAGACTGTCGCCCTGAACAGAGAAATCCACGCTGATCTTTCCCGGCTGCTGTTTAGGCACCAATCCATGTATGATGGCATTTTCTACAAAAGGTTGCAATAAAAGTGGCGGAATTGCCATATCATCTTCAATCGCACTGCTTTTTGTAATGCTAAAGTCGAAAACTTTATTGAACCTCAGCTGTTCAAGTTCAAGATAATTTTGCAGGCTTTCAATTTCTCGATCGATCGGAATCAAAGATTCTTTGGAATATTCGAGCGTCAAACGCATCAATTTACTGAATTTTGAAAGATACTTGATAGCCTGATCGGTTCCGTTCTGCACGATAAAACTTGATATCGATCCCAGACAGTTAAATACAAAATGCGGATTCATCTGAAGATGCAGCGCTTTTTGTTCATACTCTGCCAATTCTTTCTGAAGCGTCAAAGTTTTCTTGAGCTGCCTGCGGTTATTGATCAAAAGTATGATCCCGAACACAAGCAATATCGACAACACGACAAAAAATATCTGCTGCTCGTGGCGTTTTGCCTGTTCGCGGTAAACAAGGTCTTTCTTTTCAGCTTCCTTCCTGCGCAATGCTTCCTTCTTTTCAAACTCAAAGTTCATCTCGGCGCGAACGCTGTTGCGGACGTTTTCATAGTTGCTGATCGAGTCGTTTGCTGCAACATATTCCCGATAATGAACAAGCGCTTCTTCGGGCTGGCCGGTTTTCTGGTAAATATCGCTCAGCATTTTTTCGGAATCGCGGATACGTTCGGGAACGCCAAGCATTTTTCCCAGCGATAAGGATTTTGCCGTGTTTGATAATGCTTTGGCAAAATCGCCCTGTGCAAAAAACAATTCACCAATGAGAGCGTAAGTATCCGACGCACCGAATTTGTCGTCGATCGAAGCAAAATGCGTCAGCGCGGTATTGTAACATTCAAGCGCTTTTGCCGTATTGTTCGTGTTTTTGTAGTACTGACCAAGATTGTTGTAAAGTTCGCCAAGTCCACGGGAATCCGGATATTTTTCAAACAGCTTTAAGGCTTTCTGATAATATTCAAACGACTTGTCCCAATCCTTCTTCGCGAGATAAATATTCCCTATATTGGTTGTTGTGAAGCCGGACGTTGGATCGCCGAGTTTTTCCTGAAGGCTCAGGCATCGGATGAAGTAATCGAGCGCCTTGAAATCTTCGCCCTGCGATTTGTAAACGATTCCGATGTTGTTCAATACCCGCGCAGATTTTTCGGGCACTTTCATTTCTTCATAGATCCGCAATGCTTTCAGATGATACTGCAAAGCGCGCGGATAATTGCTTTGCTCTGAAAATACGATTCCGATGCTGCCGTAAGTCCGCG
>CBDUBJ010000063.1:0-13165 GCA_965365355.1 uncultured bacterium | reverse complement strand
TTTAAGCCATGAATAAACCAATGAAAATAGTTTTGGCGCTCGCGGTGATTTTTACAGCAGCCGGTTATCTGCTCAATGATAACGGCAACGTATTCGGGGAAGTGTTTATTGGATTTTCAATCTTGCTTTGGATTTTCTTCCTGTTGTTAATTTACCAACAACGTACGAAGAGCAACACGGACACGTCAAATTAAATCCAATTTATCTCAGCGCGTGCCGCCATTCATCAATTAACGATGTGAGGTTCTTGCCTGCATTTGCCGGACTTGAGCTTGGCAATGTCACGTAATTGATTCCGGCCTTCTCTTCAAAAAATTTATCGAACAACTGACGCGCTTTTTGCCCGTTGAATGCAATTACTTCTAATTCGGCATGGGCATCAATGAATTCATCGAGCTTATTCGGCTCTGCATTTTTAATTGCACTGTCCAAACTTCCCGGTCGCAATGCCTGATGAGCTACATCCCAAACAGCAATGTTATTATCCGCAAGAAACTGCAGTTTTTCTTCGTACGTTACTGGAAGTGGCGTATGGAACACCGATGCCAGGATTTTCCAAAACCTGTTTTGCGAATGACCGTAGTATTGCTGAAGTTCCAGCGACCGATCGCCGGGTAAAGAACCCAGAATCAGGACGCGGGCATTTGCAACCGAAATCGGATCAAACGATCTTTTTGGAATCGGAAGCGCTTCAGATAAATTTCTCTTAGATTTCGCCATCGCGACAATATTAATTCAGGCGGCTCGCGTTAAGGATGGCAGCGGAAAGCCCACAGCGCAGACAGCAGGATGCGCGAGGACTTGCAGCGTACAGCCTGACCGTTTGGCGGCGCAGCAAGCCAAAGGGAAACGCCCATAAAAGCGCGAGAGCGCCTAAGATCCAAAGAGCCAAAGCTCGTTACAAAAAATCAAGAATTCGTTCCAGCGCCATGCCACGTGAGCCTTTAATCAGGATTGTGGAATTGGTGAAATTAATTTTCGCAATTTCGGCTGTCAGGCTTTCAAAATCGGGAAAAAAACGGGAACGATCATTTGATATACCGGTTGAATAAAAATCTTTGCCTACAAAAAAATAATGTATGTCCGTTGTATCATGGGCTTTTTGAACGATAGACTGATGTTCGTCGCGGCTTTCGAGGCCAAGTTCAAACATATCGCCGAGAATCGCGATTTTCGTTTCGGCGCTCATTCCGTGCAGGTTTTCGATCGCTGCGGCCATGCTGCTGGGATTTGCGTTGTACGCATCGAGAATGATTCGGTTGCCATTTTTCTGCATCAGCTGTGAACGATTGTTTTCCGGGAAGTAGCTCTCGATGGCACTCCTAATTTTATCATTTGATATTCCGAAGTGTTTCCCCATTGCAATTGCCGCAGAAATGTTCCCTGCATTGTATATTCCGATAAGGTTTGATTTAACCGATATGCCTTCGAACTCTACCGTCACAAATGGATCGGCCGAAAGTGACTCGATCAACAAGTCAGCGTTGGAACTTTGTCCAAAAGTATAGCGTCGGATTCTGCCTGTTTTGCTATCCTGAATTGGATCGTCGATGTTTGCAAAAACCATCTTATTGGCTGCAGCGAGGTAATCATACATCTCACTTTTACCTTTAATTACACCCTCTGTTCCGCCAAAACCTTCGAGATGCGCTTTGCCGAAATTCGTGATGTAACCATAATCCGGTTCTGCGATTTTACAAAGGAATTCGATTTCTTTCTGATGGTTTGCGCCCATTTCAACGATCCCGAATTCGGTTTCGGAGTTGAATGACAACAAAGTCAGCGGCACGCCGATATGATTGTTCAGATTGCCTACCGTTGCACGGGTTTGATATTTTTCTGACAAAACCACATTGATCAGCTCCTTAGTCGTTGTCTTGCCGTTACTTCCCGTAAGCGCTACAATTGGCAGCTTGAGGAAACGGCGGTGGTAATTTGAGAGCTGCTGCAAAGTCTGCAAACTATCCGGAACCAAAATAGTCCGATAGTCTACGTAATATTCCGGATTGTCAATAATTACGAAAGATGCGCCTTTTGCCAATGCTTCACATGCGAATGTATTTGCGTCGAAACGCTCGCCTTTAATGGCCACAAACATTGACCCGGCTTCGATCTTTCGTGTATCGATCGATACTTTACCGCTTTGTAGAAAAGCATCGTGAATTTGTGATATCTCCATGGGCATAAAAAATAAAAGCCCTAAAAAAGGGCTTTTATCACTACATATATAGTATTAGTTTCTTGGACGTTTTTTCTTGTCGGCTTTAGGACCAACCCTTGACATTGCGCAGCGGAATCCGATGTAATCCGTTGCCATATCCTGCGGAAAGTACCTTCTCTGTGCCGGATCGAGCCAGTATGCGCGGTCTCTCCATGAACCTCCTTTATATACGCGGACATCATCGTTAATCAATGTTGTACGCTTGCTTGACTTATCGTATTTACGAATCATGCTTCCAAGGCTGTCCGTAGTAACATTGTGCTTTGGAGAATCGTACATACGTTGATCGTCTTTCAGTTTCCCGTCGCCTTCTTCAGAAGTTCCAAAATCGAAATATCTTGTAGACTGCTTGTCACCATCGCGATAGTTTCTGTTATCAGACTTATCGAAGTTCTGGCGAAGGTATGTTTCATTCTCATCAACCGGCACAGTGGCGATCTCTCCAGGATAGTTCCTTGCAAGGATCTTTCCGTTCGGAAGCGTATCAAACCGTTGTGTTTCCGCAGTTACGATTTCAACTTTACCATCGTCACCGATTTTCTGCTTGGTATAAACGTTACCCCTGTAGTAATTAAAGTCGTTTCCTTCATCGTCAACTATCGGACGGTAAACATCGGCAACCCATTCGGCTACGTTACCGGCCATATCGTACAGACCGAAGTCGTTCGCAGGGTACGATTTAACTTTATTGGTAATATCCGCACCGTCATCAGACCATCCGGCGATTCCACCGTAGTCACCTTTGCCTTGTTTAAAGTTAGCCAATTGATCTCCCCGGACCTGGCGCTTCCCTGAACGGGTATAGCTTCCAGACCACGGATATTTCTTTTGTCCTTTGTAGATGTTGTATTCACGCTGACCGACATCAGCCGCAGCGGCATATTCCCATTCGGCTTCAGTTGGAAGACGATATTCAGGCAAGATCAAACCGGAAGTACGCTGCGCGTAAAGGTTGATGCTGTCTTTTGAGCCGCGTCGTCCTTTTTTAAGAACAAGCTCTTCGTTTCCACCGTAGGTTTTTGTTGGCGCAGCCAGGTAAGTGTCAGTTGAGAAAGCAGCTTCAGGCTTCGCTTCAAGTTTCGCATCCTTTTTAAGGTAACGTTGATCTTCAAGCGTCTTTTCGTTTACACGATCGGTACGCCACTTGCTGAATTCAACTGCCTGGATCCAATTCACACCAACTACAGGATACTCAGCATAAGCGGGATGCCTAAGGTAATTGTTGGTCATTGTTTCGTTGTATCCGAGACGGTTTCTCCACACAAGCGTGTCTGGAGATGCGCCTTCGTAGATATTCTTGTAGTTTTCCTGATCCGGCGGGAAGACGCGCTTCAGCCAGTCAAGATATTCCATATACATGAGGTTGGTCACCTCGGTCTCATCCATATAAAAAGACTGGACGTGCTGCTGATTTGGCGTATTGTTCCAATCGTGCATTACGTCGTCCTGTACTTTACCCATGGTAAAAGTTCCGCCTTCGACCATCACAAGCCCGGGTCCGGTTGCCTGCTTTTTGAATTTGGAGGCGTATTGGAATCCGCCTTTGCTATCGTTGATCTTCCATCCGGTCGCCCTGGATGAACCTTTGGAGCTGGATTTTTTACCGCAGCCTACAACCCCGAGAGTTATTGCAAGTGCAAATAACAACCTGATAGCCATAATCCTGTTTACTTTCATACTTTTAGTAGGTAATAAAATTTTAGTGGCGCAATATAACAATTAACTGTTAAACTGCAACATCAATTTATTTTTAAACTCGTGGCCGTTAAATCAGCCGGAACTTCTCGTACAACGCAAATATAAATCAATTATTATAACCTTTTCGGCCAAATAAATTATTTTTACCGGTTGTAATAATCTGCCGCGCGCGGCGTTAGTATACCTACATGAGAAAAAATTTTCTTCTTTTTCTGTTTTTCAGTTCCATATACGGCTTCTCTCAGCAGACTGCAAATGTAGTTTTAGAATGGACCGGAACGGGCAAAGTTTCTTATGGAACGTTCGAGGTAAACATTCCCCGGATCAAATCGGAAGGATTTCACTATGATCTCAGTAAAAGATCCGTTTCATTTGCTGTGCGCATTCCCGTTCAATCGGCGCTGACACAATCTTCGCTTCAAATTTCAAATGTAGTTTATGAATCTTTGCCGCAAAGTTCGCTTGGCGACATCAATCCTGCATCGATTCCGACAGACATATCACCAAAGTTAAAGACAAACCGAGCGCGCGATCAGTACATTGCAGACATTTCGATCTCGCCTATTATCAAGGACGGTTCAGGTTTTAAGCGTGTGACATCGTTTACCTATACGCTCTCGCCTCCGTCATCGCGAATTGCCGCATTACCTAACAATGTCAGCATAATAACAAATTCACTTTTTGCCTCAGGTGACGTATATCGTTTCTATGTTGAGAAATCCGGTGTGTACAAACTTTCGAAAAGCTTTCTGTCCTCGCTGGGGTTGAATGTATCAGATCCTAGAAAAATAAAAATCTACGGGAACGGCGGCCGTATGGCTCCGCTGCTGAATGCCACGCCATATCCGATGGATCCTGAAGAAAATGCAATCCAGGTTATCGGGGAAGAAGACGGCGACTTTGGATCGAATGACTATGTCCTATTTTATGCAGAAGGTGTCGACAACTGGAGCCAGGAGAATCTTACGCACAATAATCTTTATTCCACGCGGTCCTATTATTATGTGACGACCAAAGGCGGTGACGGCAAAAGGATCACGCCGATGGATCAATTAGCGGGACAACCTGCAACACCGGTTTCCATTTTTGACGATTACCAATATCACGAAAAAGATCTTACCAACATTGGACGGTTGGGACGCAGATGGTTTGGAGAGGATTTCAGCATCAACGAGGAACAGGAATTCCAATTTGAATTTCCAAATATTGTAACATCAACGCCAATTGGTATTAAGGTCTATGCCGGAGCCGTGTCTTTTACAGGAACACAAATGGCGGTTCAGGCGAATGCGCAGTCGGTCGGAAATTTATCGTTCAATGCCATTTCAGCGCAAAGCTCTTTGACATTTTGGTCGGACGATCTTACATCGACCATTCCGGCGGCACAAAATGTTAATGTTACGATTACCTATAATAATAATGGCGTTCCGGGGTCGCGCGCATTCCTTGATTATATTATCCTGACTGCCCAGCGAAATCTTACCGGGATCGGAAAACAGTTCAGGTTTCAATATAAGGCCGGAGCAACTTCAACGGGTGTTGGTGAATATCAGATCTCGAACGCTTCGGGAATTAGTCAGGTTTGGGACATTACCGATATTTATAATGTCACAAAAGCCGAAAATCCGGGTCAGTCCAGTTTTTCTTTCCGCGGGCCGTTTGGCGAACTTCGGAAGTATATTGCAGTAGAACCGTCGGATTATTATTCGCCGCTGAAAGAATCGAAAGCACGTGTTGCCAACCAGGACATCAAAGGAACGATTTTCAATAATGCTTCTGCCCAGTTCGAAGATATCGATTATCTGATCGTCACGCCGCAATCGCTGTTTTCAAAAGCTGACCGGCTTGCAAATTTCCATCGCAATTATTCGGGAATGCGCGTCCGTGTTGTCGCGCTTGAAAACATCTATCAGGAATTCACTTCAGGAAAGCAGGATATTGGTGCCATCAGGAATCTCGCAAAATATATTTATGAGAATGCATCGGCTCCTGCAAACAGGCTGAAATATCTCTGTTTGTTTGGCGACGGTTCATTTGACTTTTTAAATCGGATACCGAATAATACGAATATTGTTCCGACATATGGCGCATTGAACGGCGAGCAAACAGGCGAAACATCGTTTGCTTCAGACGATTTCTTCGGAATGATGGATGCCGATGAAGGCCGATTGGATTATTACAATGAAAATGGCGCAGGTCCGATCTATGATTTTGGAGGCGTTGATGTTGCAATCGGCCGAATGGTTGTCGACGGTCCGGCGCAGGCTGATGAACTCGTCACAAAAGTCATCGATTATCACGACATCAAATCGTATGGAAGCTGGCGGAATAATATTGTGATGATTTCCGATGATGCCGACACTGGAAGCGATGCTTCGCTTCAAACAAACCACAATACGCTTGCCGACGAAATATCGACTGAAAAACCATTTCTGAATGTGCGCAAAATATTTCTTGATTCATATGAACAGGAAACTTCTGCAGGTGGTAATCGCTATCCGAAAGCACGTCAGGATATTTTTAATGCTTTTGAAAAAGGCGCATTGGTATTCAACTATCTTGGACATGGCGGCGAAGACGGGCTTGCGCATGAACGAATTTGGGAAAAGATCGACGGGCAGACGTTGCAGAACAGATATCGATATCCGCTTTTTATAACGATAACTTGTGAATTTTCAAGATTCGACAACCCATACCGACCAACTGCCGGTGAATATACGTATTGGAATGAGCGCGGCGGTGCGATCTCGATGATCACCACGATCCGTTCGATTTCTCAAATAGCTGGAGAAACGTTTAACGACAGGTTATCCCAATACTTATTTTCGTACGGACCTGCCGCTGGATTGGATACTTCAATTGCTGATGCATTGCGGCTTGCCAAAAATACAAGTCCGGGACGCGCAAGTACGATTATTTTCTATCTCGGCGATCCCGCGATGAAGCTGGCCATTCCAAAACCTCAGGTGCGGCTTACAAAAGTCAACGATCAGCCTATTACAGGTCCGATTGACGATTTTGAATCATTGGATTATGTGAAGCTAACCGGTGAAGTCGCTGATGAAAATGGATCTTTACTTATAAACTATACCGGAGAATTATCTGTAAATATTTTCGATAAGACGATCACGCGAAGTGTTTTAAACAACGATGGAAACAGTACGGCGATGGCATTCAATGTTTTGGGTGAGACGATTTTTCGCGGGAACGCATCGGTAAATAACGGGCAGTTCGAATTCGGATTTGTCGTGCCGCGCGACATCAGAATCCCTGTCGGAAATGGCCGCATTAGTTTTTATGCAAAGCGAAATCAAATATTGCTCGATAAAACCGGGTACAATACAGATATAAAGATCGGCGGCATCAATGAGAATGCGGCTGAGGATAATATTGGGCCGACGGTCAAATTATATATGAATGACCAAACGTTTATATCGGGCGGAATCACAAATGAAAATCCGATTTTCCTCGCTTATCTGGAAGATGCAAACGGAATCAATACAGCCAGTGGAATCGGACACGATATCGTTGCAATACTGGATGGAAACGAAAGTAATCCATTTATTCTTAATGATTATTACGAAACCGAACTTGATGATTACACTAAAGGCAAGCTGAGATTTCCACTGCGAAACCTTGAAAAAGGCCTGCATACGATCACATTCAAAGCTTGGGACGTATATAACAATCCGATTACTGCAGAGATCCAGTTTGTGGTTGTCGGCGATGATGGCGTCACGCTTACCAACGTGCTGAATTATCCAAATCCGTTTGTGAATTATACCCAATTCTGGTTCACGCACAACAGGCCGTTCGAGCCGCTTGAGGTTCAGGTACAGGTTATAACCGTAACCGGAAAAGTCGTCTGGACGCGGAATCAGGTCATCAATACGGAAGGATTTTTATCTCGGGAAATTACATGGGACGGCAAGGATGATTTTGGCGACAGGATCGGAAAAGGTGTCTATATATACAAGCTTACAGTGCGATCGACGGTCTCAAACAGCCAGTCTGAAAAGTATGAGAAACTTGTAATACTTTAATTAAATACTATATTTGTTGAATCATTTGTTTAGAAAATTCATGAAAAAGATTTCGATATTTTTTATCTGCCTTACGTTCTTCCAATTTGCAAAAGCCCAGGAAAGGGTAATTACCACAGGAGTTCCATTTCTGTTAGTTGCGGCCGATGCGCGTTCGGCGGGTATGGCCGATCAGGGTGTGGCAACATCTCCCGATGCCTATTCCCAGCAGTACAACCCTGCGAAATATGCTTTTTCATTGGATAAGCAAGGTGTTTCAGTAAGTTATACTCCGTATCTGACAGATCTTGTCAATGACATTTCCCTGGGCCAGCTTACATATTTTAACCGGATCAATGAGCGTAGCGCATTTGCAGGAAGTTTACGGTATTTTGGTTTGGGAGAAATTGAGCTTCGCCAGAATTTCGATGATCAGCCGAACATTGTAAAGCCCAATGAACTCGCTGTCGATGGATCGTACGCGCTAAAACTCAGCGACAGATTTTCGATGGCAGTTGCAGGACGATACATCAGGTCAAACCTGAGAATTCCGGATGCTTCGGGAGATGCAAAACCAGCATCTTCGTTTGCTGTTGACGTAGCAGGTTTTTATCAATCGGAAGAAGTGGCTTACAGTGATTTTAACGGTAGATGGAGAGCAGGGTTTAATTTCCAGAATCTTGGGCCAAAGATTAAATATGATGCCGCAGAAGGAGATGACAATGCCAACTTCCTTCCGGCTAATATGAGGCTTGGTGGAGGTTTCGATTTTATTTTTGATGAATTCAACCGGGTCGCAGTAAATTTAGAGGTAACCAAATTACTGGTTCCGACCCCACAGGATCCCGACCTTAACGGCGATGGCGAAATTACGAATGAAGAGCGCATCGAAAACAATGAAGAATATCGTAACATCAACTGGGTTTCAGGTATTTTTCAATCATTTGGCGATGCTCCCGATGGCTTTAGCGAGGAATTGAGGGAATTTACATACTCTGTTGGTGCGGAATATCTTTACCAGGATTCATTCGCATTCCGCCTCGGATATTTCAATGAAAACGAACTTAAAGGAGCAAGAAAATTTTTCTCGCTTGGCGCAGGATTCAGGTATAATGTCGTGAAAGTCGATGTATCATATTTGTTCTCCGCATCAAAAGTCAAAAACCCATTAGAAAATACATTGAGATTCTCTCTCACATTTAATTTTGGCGAGAAATACGAAGAGTATTAATCTTTGATTTAAAAAATAACCAATCCAAATTTCACCAGGAATTTGGATTTTTTTTCCTCTGGACTTATCCCTGCGAAACATGAAAGAAATCAATATTACTGCGACATTTACGATTTTTGATCATATCGACGAATTACCTTCTGAGGTTCGTGAACTGATGCAAGTCGCGGTCGATGCTCGAAAAAATGCCTATGCTCCCTATTCTAAATTCCGTGTTGGCGCAGCGCTGAAACTTGCAAATAACGAAGTCGTTATTGGATCGAACCAGGAAAACGCAGCATATCCATCCGGGCTTTGCGCCGAACGGGTGGCAATCTTTCAGGCAGGTGCCGCTTATCCCAATGAAACGATCAAAATGATCGCAATTTCGGCGGCATCAGATACAAGCGATACAAACTCACCGATTCCGCCATGCGGCGGCTGCAGGCAGGCGATTGCAGAATATGAATTCAGGCAGAACGAAGCCATCGAAATCTATTTTATGGGCGCGTCCGGCTCAATTTTCAAAAGCAATTCATTGCGCGATTTGCTTCCTGTTTCATTCGACAAAAACTTCCTTTAAAAAGCAGTTTATATATTTTATTTCTGCGGTAATGTCTTATTTTTGCTTTTCGCAAATGAGGCAATTTCGCCGTAAAGCCACGCACATAAATGAAAGAAATCACTAAAGAAGTTTATCTCAAATGGTATGAGGATATGCTCCTCTGGAGAAAATTTGAAGATAAACTTGCAGCACTTTATATCCAGCAGAAAGTCCGCGGCTTCCTGCATTTATACAACGGACAGGAAGCGGTTCTTGCCGGCGCACTCCATGTCATGGATCTTAAAAAAGACAAGATGATCACCGCTTACCGCAATCACGTGCAGCCAATCGGAATGGGCGTCGACCCGCGAAAAGTAATGGCCGAATTGCTCGGAAAAGTTACAGGGACGTCAAAAGGTATGGGCGGCTCAATGCATATTTTCAGTAAAGAACACGGATTTTATGGCGGACACGGGATCGTCGGGGCACAAATACCTGTTGGAGCCGGAATTGCGTTCGCTGATAAATATTTTGGAAGAGATGGCGTAACGCTGACTTACTTTGGAGATGGAGCTGCACGACAGGGTTCGCTCCACGAAGCCTTCAATATGGCAATGTTATGGAAACTGCCTGTTGTTTTCATTGTTGAAAATAACGGATATGCAATGGGAACGTCGGTTGAAAGAACTGCAAACCACGGTGATATCTGGAAACTCGGACTCGGTTATGAAATGCCTTGCGGACCGGTTGACGGAATGAATCCTGTAAAAGTCGCTGAAGCAATGGACGAAGCGGTGGACAGGGCGCGCCGCGGCGACGGACCGACCTTCCTTGAAATGAAAACGTACAGATATCGCGGACACTCAATGTCGGATGCGCAGCTCTACCGCACAAAAGACGAAGTTGAGGAGTATAAAAAAATCGATCCGATTACTCAGGTTCTCGAAATCATCAAAGAAAACAAGTACGCATCCGACGACGAAATTGCAGGAATTGACGATCGTGTAAAAAATCTCGTTGAAGAATGCGCACAATTCGCTGAAGAATCGTCATTCCCGGAAATACAGCAATTATATGATGTTGTGTACGATCAGGAAAATTATCCATTCATACCTCATAAACTCTAAGCATGGCACAACAAATTACAATGCCGCGCCTGAGCGACACCATGACCGAAGGGACAGTTGCGAAATGGCTTAAAAAAGTGGGTGATAAGATTAGCGAAGGCGACATTCTTGCGGAAATCGAAACCGACAAGGCTACGATGGAATTCGAATCTTTCAATGCGGGTACGTTATTGCACATCGGGATTCAGGAAGGTGAAACTGCATCTGTTGATTCGCTTCTTGCCATTATCGGAGAGCAGGGCGAAGATATTTCGTCAATGCTAAACAAAACTTCTGAAGCTTCAAACGAATCCTCAGCAAATGCAAAACAGGAAAAAGCGGAAGGCGAATCTGTCAGCGAGGTAAAAAAAGAAGAAACCAAAGAATCGGGAGAAAAGGTTAAAGAGCCGGCAGGCAACGATAATAAGCAATCTTCGGGAGAATTGCCGAAAGGCGTTACGATAGTCACAATGCCGCGCTTAAGTGATACGATGACGGAAGGAACGGTGGCCAAATGGCTTAAGAAAGTCGGCGATAAAATTAGCGAAGGCGATATTCTTGCGGAGATCGAAACCGATAAGGCTACGATGGAATTTGAGTCGTTTAATTCCGGAACGTTGCTGAAAATTGGAATCGAAGAAGGCCAAACCGCACCAATTGACAGTGTTCTGGCGATTATTGGCCCAGAAGGAACGGACGTTTCATCGATCGACCAAAATACCAAATCAAGTGTTAAGCCTGCTGAAAGCCAGGAAAATCAAGCTGCTCCAGCCAAAGATCAATCATCATCTGAAGACACTGTAGCTCAGGAAACTGATGGCAAGCGGATCTTTATATCGCCGCTGGCCCGAAAGATAGCAGACGAAAAAGGAATCGAAATTTCAAAAATAAAAGGATCGGGAGAAAATGGCCGCATCGTAAAATCAGATGTGGAAAATTACTCGGAGGCAAAACCATCTGCCGAACGCACTTCGCAAACCCAACCATCACAGCAGACTTCCGAGCAAACTTCGGCACCTGTGAAGCCATTCGTGGCAGCGGGCGAAACGCATACCGAGGAAATCAAGAATTCCCAAATGCGCAAAACCATTGCGAAAAGACTTTCCGAGTCGAAATTCACCGCGCCGCACTATTATCTTACGATAGAGGTCGCGATGGACAATGCGATGGCTTCCCGTGAAACGATCAATAGCATTCCCGACACGAAAGTTTCGTTTAACGACATGGTATTAAAAGCATGTGCAATGGCTTTGCGGAAGCATCCGAAAGTAAACTCACAATGGAAAGATGATGCAACATTGATCCATCATCATGTTCATCTGGGCGTTGCTGTTGCGGTGGAAGACGGGCTTGTTGTCCCCGTATTGAAATTCGCCGACCAGTTGACTCTTACGCAAATTGGCGGCAATGTCAAAGATCTTGCAGGTCGTGCGAAGCATAAAAAACTTCAGCCCGCCGAAATGGAAGGGAGCACGTTCACGGTTTCAAATCTTGGAATGTTTGGAATCTCCGAGTTTACTTCGATCATCAATCAGCCTAATTCAGCTATACTTTCTGTTGGCGCGATCGAGGAAAAACCAGTCGTCAAAAATGGCCAGATCGTGATCGGTAATACGATGAAAGTTACGTTGGCGTGCGATCACCGTACGGTCGACGGCGCAACCGGAGCCCAGTTCCTGCAGACGCTTCGGATATATCTGGAAAATCCCGTCACGATGTTAGCATAATAAGAATCCCGCCTTTTGAGCGGGATTTTTTTGGGCGTGTCCGCGCCCGATAATTTCGTTGTTTCGTTCAGCATTAATTTTAGCGCGGTCAGGCTATTCGCTGCAATCTCTCGCAAGCTCGAGGATTTCCGCTGCTATCCCTCACGCAAATATAGATTAGTCAACATCTTGCTGAACCGGCTTTTTGCTGACCGGATAAATATTTGGATCAATCGTCGCTTTTTTTGGCTGGCATTTAAGTGGCGTGGACATTTTCACTTTCTTCGCTTTCACTTTAACTGCCGGTTTAGGCGTCTCGCCCGCATTAAGAAACTGATGAGTTTCTGAAAGGATCTTCTCAGAAAGGCTGTACCAGAATGGTCCTGGTATGTTCTTTCCGTAACCTGCGACAGCAAATGTCATTACAAAAATAAGTGTCAATGTTTTCATGGTCAATGAATTTATTCCTCCAAATGTAAAAATTCCATTGATATCCACCAAATTAAGTTATTAAGTTATGGATTATTCATTATTATAATTGACCATACTTGTGAGAAAGTCCTAAAGCGTGCACTCTGAAACATAATTTCTCAGTCAAAATTGAAATTTAGCGAGACGCAATCTCCTTCGCGCCTTCCTGCCTTAACCGTTAAATTAT
>CBDUBJ010000062.1:0-13211 GCA_965365355.1 uncultured bacterium | reverse complement strand
CGTATCGTCAACAGTAATAGTTTGTGATATTGATGAAGAGTTGCCGCAAACATCTGTAAATGTCCATGTGCGTGTCGTAACGAATGAGTTAGGACAGTCCCCGGCAACGGTCGAATCAACTCCCATTGCAGTAATTACATCACCACAATTATCAGTAGCAGCAAGCGAGATCATTGCAGGAACATCGGCAGAACAAGAAAGTGTTAGGTCTGCCGGAGCTGCAGGAGCTGTCGGCGCAACGTTATCGTTAACATTGATAGTTTGTGATACAGATGCCGAATTCGAACAAGCATCAACAAACGTCCATGTACGTGTAATAGTAAATGAATTCGCGCAGGCACCCGGCGTAATTGCATCAATACCTGTTACAGTGATCGTACCATTACAATTATCGGTTGCAGTAAGCGAAATCGTCGCAGGAACATCCGAAGCACAAACAACATTAACATCTGCAGGAGCAGCCGGAACAACCGGAGCAGTAGAATCCTGAATTGTAAATGTCGCAGTTGTAGTTGCGGTATTTCCACAAGCATCAGAAGCCGTGAACACAACAGTAACAGCAGCCGAACAATCGTTGGCCATTGCATCGAAATCGTTGGTCCAGGTTACATCAGAACAAGTGTCAGCAGCTACAGCGCCGCCATTGTTTGCAAGCCAATCCTGGATTGCAGTCTCATTACCTGATCCGTCACACTCAACAGTCAGGTTCGAAGCCTGTGTCGAAATGACCGGAGCAGTATTGTCGATTACATTAATAGTCTGTGTAGCAGTTTGAGTGTTTCCACAAATATCAGTCGCAGTCCATGTGCGTGTAACCGAATATGAGCCGTTACAAGTTCCGTTTGTAGTAACATCTGCAAATGTCAGCGTAACAGCACCGTCACAATTATCGGTTGCGACAGCCTGCGCGAAAGCAGGAACTGCAGGACAATTAATTGTTGTTGGAGCTGGAAGCGCCGCTATTACGGGAGCTACATTGTCGCCAACCGTGATCGTTTGTGATACTGAAGATGAATTTCCGCAAGCATCGGTAAACGTCCATGTACGTGTAGTTACGAATGAACTTGCGCAAGCACCCGCAACAGTCGAATCAACTCCTGAAACAGTGATCACTCCGTCGCAGTTGTCCGTAGCCGAAAGCGAGATCATCGCTGGAACTTCTCCGGCACAAGCCAAAGTAATATCGGCAGGAGCAGAAGGAGCGACAGGCGCAACATTATCGTTTACATTGATGGTCTGACTAACAGATGTTGTGTTTGAACACTCATCGGTAAATGTCCATGTACGTGTAATTGTAAATGAATTTGCACATGATCCCGGTGTAACCGCGTCCACGCCCTGAACAGTGATAGTTCCTGCGCATGCATCAGTTGCAGTAAGTGAGATCATCGCAGGAACATTGGCGGCACAAGCTACGTTTACCGCAGCCGGAGCAGCAGGTGCAACAGGCGCGATCGTATCCTGAACCGTGAAAGTTCCGGTTGTAGTAGCCGTATTGCCACAAGCGTCAGTCGCAGTAAATATTACTGTTACAGATGCCGAACAATCGGTTGAAAGTGTCGTAAAGTTATTTGTCCAAGTTACTGCAGAACAAGCATCGGTAGCGGATGCCCCGCCGTTTGATGCAAGCCATGCATTCAGTTCAGCCGTATTTCCTGATCCATTACATTGAACTGTAAGATCCGAAGCCTGAACCGAAATAACCGGAGCAGTATTATCGATAACATTGATTACCTGTGTCGCAGTAACTGCATTTCCGCAAATATCCGTAGCGGTCCAGGTTCTTGTTACTGTATAAGAATTTGCACAAGCCGATGGAGTAGTAACATCAGCAAAAGTCAGTGTCACGGTTCCGCCGCAATTATCCGTTGCAGTTGCCTGCTCAAAAACAGGAAGCGCCGGACATTGGATCGTAGACGTTGCCGGAAGCGCCGAAATTACAGGAAGGATCTTATCGTTTACAGTAATTGTTTGCGATACTGATGTAGTATTCGAACATGCGTCGGTAAATGTCCATGTCCTTGTAATGGTATATTGGTTTGCACAGCTTCCCGCAGCGATCGAATCCACACCGTTTACAGTGATGTTTCCGGCGCAGTTGTCAGTAGCAGTCAATGAAATCATTGCAGGCACTTCAGATGCGCAATCAACATTAACAGAAGCCGGAGCAGCCGGAGCAACCGGAGCAGTCGAATCCTGAACGGTAAATGTCGCAGATGTCGTAGCAGTATTGCCACAATCGTCAGTAGCAGTAAAGATTACCGTTACAGCAGTTGAACAATCGTTTGATAGTGCATTAAAGTTGTTTGTCCAGGTTACTGCCGAACAAGTATCCGTTGCCGCAGCACCGCCGTTACTTGCAAGCCAGTTATTGATAGCTGTCGAATTTCCTGTTCCGTCGCACTCAACTGTCAGGTTCGATGCCTGAGTTGTGATTACAGGCGAAGTTGTATCGACAACATTGATGGTTTGTGAAGCAGTCGATGCATTTCCGCAGTCGTCTGTCGCAGTCCATGTACGGGTAACAGAATAAGTTCCATCACAAGTTCCCGGAGTCGTAACATCATTAAATGTCAGTGTAAATACGCTTCCGCAGATGTCGCTCGCAGTAGCTGTAGCAAATACAGGAACCGCAGGACAAGATATCGTTGAAGTTGCAGGAAGCGGATCGATAACCGGAGCAACCGTATCAGTTACGATGATAGTTTGCGAAGTTGTAGATGTGTTTCCGCATTCGTCAACAGCCGTCCAGACTTTCTCTACAGAATATGATCCTGCACAAGCGCCTGGAGTTGTAAGTTTTACTGATGTGATCGTCACAGTGCTGCAAGCATCCGTATAAGAAGGAGTCGCGAACGATGGCGCACCGTCAGTACAGCTTACGGTTGTAACGCCGGGAAGCGGACCAAGAACAGGCGGTGTCGTATCTTCTACATTGATCGTTTGTGAAGCTGTAGATGAATTTCCGCATGAATCCGTTGCCGTCCATGTACGTGTAACCGAATATTCTCCCGGACAAGATCCCGGAGTCGTAACGTCATTATAATTTAAGGTAACTGTTCCGCCACATGAATCGGTTGCCATGGCAGTCGCAAATGATGGAACTGCAGGACATTCGATCGTTGATGGAGCAGGTAGCGGCTGAATTACCGGCGGCGTGTTATCGATAACATTGATAACCTGCTGAGCCTGCGATGAATTTCCGCAAGCATCAGTTGCAGTCCATGTCCTTGTTACAGTATATGAACCTGCGCATCCGTTTGATGTCGTAACATCATTAAATGTCAGCGTAAACGCGCTTCCGCAGATGTCGGTCGCGGTAGCAGTCGCAAAATTCAAAGGATCTCCACAAGCAACCGTTGTTGGTGCCGGAAGCGGATCGATAACCGGAGCAGTCGTATCTGTTACGATAATGGTCTGCTGCGTTGTTGATGTATTTCCACATTCGTCAACCGCTGTCCAGGTTTTGATCACAACATAAGATCCTGCGCAAGCGCCCGGTGTCGTGATTTTTGTCGATGTCAATGTAACCGCGCTGCAATTGTCCGTAGCTGTTGGTGTTGCAAATGATGGTGCGCCTTCAGTACAGTTAGTAGTCGATACGCCCGGAAGCGGACCGAGAACCGGCGGCGTAGTATCATTAACAGTAATAGTCTGTGTGCGTGTAATCGTTGTACAAGACGTCACCAAAGTGAATGTCCTTGTAATTACGGTCGAACACGTTCCTGTAGATGTGTCGCTATACGTTAATGTATATGGATTGTTTCCATTAAGATTGATCGAACCTCCAATGTTGGTGAATTGCGCAGTTGTTATTGCGATCGGCGTCGCGCTGTAAGCCAGCGGTGAAAGGTTTGCTGTACCGCAACCCTGGATTGTCATATTTGCCGGCGCAGTCATTGTCGGGGCAGGATTTATAGTTACCGTAATCGGCAATTTCGGACCCATACAAGTTGCCGACCAGCCTTCGGATACATAATATGTAAACGTTCCGGCTGTCGCTGTCGATGGCGTTATCGAAATTTGAGGAACACCGTTGACAGAAGTGAAATAATATAATTGATAGTTCGGATCTGATGGCGTCGCTGTCAATGGAACCGCATCTGCACCGATACAGTAATTTACATTCGAAGCCGATGGCTGTGAGCCAACCGATGTAACCGTAATTGTGAATGGGAAGTAACATCCTACAAGAGCTCCCGGAGGAACAGCGTAATATTGCGATGATCCCGGAGTTGATGGAAACGGATTGTTGATGTTGTATTCCGTCGTAAGGAATGTTACCGGGTAATGGTTGTAAAAACGCGATCCCGGAGGGAAACCACCCGTAAGCATCGTGATCGGGATGTTCGCGCCAGGGCTGCAAAATTCATATGAAGCGATAGGCGGCTGCATAGCGCAATTCAGGTCGATGAATTCCTGGGCCTTAATTGTAACGATCAGCGGTGCAAGAATTGCCTGGCCAATACACGGCCCGCTTTCCTCATATCCCTGGATAAGTGTTTTTTCACTGAACTGTGTGCCTGTGATCGCACCGACTCCGCTCAGCGATCCATTGACCGCCGCAACGTTCTCGCAGGTTGCGTTCTTTAAAAGCGTACAATCTTCAGTGATCTTGAATTTGAATGAAACATCGCCCAAAAGCGTGTTCGGGTTCGCCGGAAGCGGCAAAGTCCCGATATCCCAAACAACCGATCCGTTAGCACCCATGGCCGGATTGTAAACCACGGTATTCGGCGTTGGCAGCGGGGCAAAATAAATGTTGTTGGTGATACTTCCGTCGACGAACGTCGTATTATAAGGAACCGGAATCGTAAGCTTGGTATTGTTGATAGGCTCCGTTCCGCGGTTCCGCACATAAACTTTGTATTCGATCTCATCGCCTGGGACCACTTCAAAAGCGCCGCCATCAACAGGAACGCCGTTAACACCGACCGTGACGAGGTTTCCTTCAGGTTCAGGTATATAGGCATCGACTGAAAAGACAAAGGCAAAGATGACAAACGTGTCCTGATTGGTGCCGTATCGGAACATGGTCGATGACTGGTTATTAGTGATCATCTGATTGTTGTTGTTGTCAATCGTCCAACAACTGATATCAAGGCCGGTATTATTCTGTAAACTGGGATTTCGATAATTTCCACCAGTGAAAATACTCGAGTTGAAGAAGTTGTTGTTGTTGTTCAGTGGATGCGTCAGCGGATGCCATTGTCCTGACTGCTGCTTCATCATATGAAGATAGTCGCCATTGATGTTGTGATCGCCTTCACCTGCCATGACGCCGAGTTTCAGGTTCACCGGTCCGGCCTGGACAGCGCGGAAACCCGAAACTGGAATGGTAAAGTCGGCAACGACGTTACCTGGAACATACGCGTGTCCGTCGAAAAGCGTCACGTCACGGTATCTCATCTGGGTGTTTTCGTAAACCACGATCATACTCCAGCCACCATAGTAGCCGGTAGATCCGCCGTTTCCTTCGATAAGCGCCATATCGGCAACGGTATAATGACCGATACCATGTTGCTTTACGTAATCAGTAACTTCAGCGTAAGCCGAAAACATATAGCCATCGGAAAGTGTCGGATAATAAATGTCATTTGCAGAGGCCGTGATTTCGGTATAAGATGCCGTATTTGGCCCCCGAAGCTTTAGTTTCCTTTTATCGAAGACTTTTGTCACGCCATTTTTCACAACTGTGAAAACATCCGGACTTGACACTCCATTAGACGATCGGCCCGTCCAGTATAATCCTGCGTAAACAATATTCGAACACGCCGGGATCGCACCGTTCTCAGTCGAAAGCTGTAACTCAGCCGTCGATGAGTTCAATGTATTAGGATCGCCGTCAACATCCACATAGATCATTTGGTTGTTGCTGTTCGCAGTACTGTTTGAATAGTTCTGCAGCGTAAGGTTGGTATTACCAAACATGGCAAAGTCACCACGGATATTATAGATCTGCTTATCAGGGCTGAACTGTGACGTCCTTTGCGTAAATGGAACCCGCAACTGCGCTTCCGCATTGATTCCGGACAAAAGCATTGTCAGAAGTAAAAGTAGGAAGCCGGTATTAGTAGATTTGAAGTATTGATTTCTCATAATTCTCGCTTTTTGGTCAGTTGTGTTACGATGGTTTCGAAACACTATAGAATACACTGTAGTTTGGGTTATTGTTGCGGACGCTCCTTGTGATGTCGATCAGTTGAACGCTGACTTCAGAAAGGATGTAAACGTATTTCAGGTTTGGGAAACCGGCAAAAGCCGACATGTCGAGGCCGCCGCTAAGCTGACTGGCTTCACTTACCCTGATCGTTATCATTTCAATTTTCGACGCGTCGAATGAACTCATGCTCATCGAAGTTATCGAGTTCATTGAAGAAGCCGACGTAAACAGAATCACGGGATTGTTCCCCCGCAAAGTCACTGCGCCGTCGTAATAAACGGCCGACTGGATTTCTTTGATCAAGCGCTCCGGTCGTGATGCCGATTGGCCATTCGTTGGAACCGATGCCAGGAAGGCGTCGAGATGCTTGATTGCCGGTGCAAGCTGTGCCTGCTGCGCGTGAGATGCGGCGCAAAGAAAAAGCACGAACATCAAGAGTAAAGGTTGTTTCATTGTTTTGATTAGTTTACCAAACGGGTAGGTAGCGTCTGGCTGGTTAAAGACTAGGTTTGGGTTTAATGTTTTCATTCGATAAATATTTTATTCATATTTACTTCGCTTTGAAACTATGAAAGACAACTTTCCTAATTTCGTTGGCTAAAATAAATACAAGTGCCAATCTTGATTAATTTTTCCCATCAACAACCCGAATACTCGATAAAAAGCGAAAAAATTTCCGTTCGTCGATAAAATTCACCGCACTATTGCTGGGAATTCTTCTTTTACACATTTGTTTTTTCGGCAATCGGGCAGCTCCATAACCATTTTATGAACTTAATTACAGGCCGAAACTAGAATATTTAGATTTATCAACCAAGAAAAATATCGATAAAGTGCGCATTTTTATAGATAAAGTGCATTTTATACGATATATTGAAATATAATTCTTACAAGAGTAGATTACCAAATTAAGATTGAAGAGAAATTGGAAATTGTTGATAAGTATCTTAATTTTAAATTAAAGATAGTAATGAAACATCTAATTCTAATACGGCACGCGAAATCTTTACACGGAATCGGCATGCGCGACTTCGACAGGCCGCTTGCCGATTCTGGATTTATCGATGCGGCTCTAGTCTCACGCGAGGCGAGCGGCATGTTTGCAAATGGTTCGGCAGTATGGTCGAGCCCGGCAAAGCGTACACGCGACACTTCATCGATATTTGCTGCAAGTTATCCTGCAATCTTTTCGCAAACCGATTTTATATCCGACCTTTATACTTTCAATCTTTCAGGCCTCGAGGATGAGATCCGCAGCTGCGACGATTCCATCGATAACCTGATCGTTTTCGGGCACAATGAAGCGATTACGGATTTTGTCAATAAATTTGGCAACGTTATGATCGACAATGTCCCAACCTGTGGACTCGTTCCCATTACATTTGATACCGATAGCTGGAAAAGCATCACCCGCGGAAAAACGGGCAAATGCATTTTTCCAAAAGACCTACGAACATGACCAACCACCATTACCGATACATTGACCGTGAGAAAAGCTGGCTCGCATTCAATGCGCGTGTGCTGCAGGAAGCAGGCGACCAGACAGTTCCATTATTGGATCGATTACGATTCCTCGGTATATTTTCGAATAACCTCGATGAGTTTTTCCGCGTACGCTTTGCCGCGATCCGACGCCTGAGCATTTCCGGGAAATCCGGCGAAAAAGTCCTGGGCGGAATCTCAGCGCAGCAGCTTGTAAAAGACATTACGGAGATCGTGATCCGGCATCAGTCGGAGAGCCTTCGCATCCTGAGTGACATCGAAGAAAAGCTGCGCAAGGAAAACATCTTTATCATCAGCGAAGCCGACGTTACAAAAGACCAGGAAAATTTCATCAAAGACTTTTTCATACAGAAAGTCAGTCCGGCACTGGTAACGATCATCCTTAACGACCTTGCCGAGTTTCCATTATTGAAAGACACTTCCGGTTACCTGGCCGTCAAGCTCGTGATGAAGTCGCAGCATAAATTGTCGATACTTCCGCTTGGCAAAGGCAAAAGTGATGTCCGTTACGCGATCATCGAGATGCCGAAAACCATCAACCGTTTTGTCGTGCTTCCCGAATCCGATGGCAGGCAGTTCATCATGCTTCTCGATGATGTCATCCGTTACAATCTCAGCAGTATTTTTAATGTATTCGATTATGAAAGCGTTTGCGCGCATATGATCAAGATCACCCGTGATGCGGAACTTGATATTGATTCCGATATGAGCAAGTCGATGCTTCAAAAGATTGCAACGAGCGTTAAAGACCGGAATCTCGGCGAACCTGTCCGATTTGTTTATGATCAATCGATTGAAAAGGATACATTAAAATTCTTTCTCGGTCGCATGAATATTACAGCTGCCGACAGCATTATTCCCGGTGGCCGTTACCACAACCGACGCGATTACATGAACTTCCCGAACCTGGGACGTTTTGATCTGCTGTATCAGACAAAAGAGCCGCTTCCTGTAAATGGCTTAAGCCTCGAAGGAAGTATTTTGAACAGGATTTCCAAACGGGATTATCTTGTAAACGCACCGTATCAGTCGTTTTCGTACATCATCAAATTCCTGCGTGAAGCGGCGCTCGACCCGCAAGTCACAACGATCCGCATTACCTTATACCGGCTTGCAAAGAATTCGCAGATCGTAAGCTCGCTGATCAACGCGGCGAAAAATGGGAAGAAAGTCGTCGTCCAGATCGAGCTTCAGGCGAGATTCGATGAAGCCAGCAACATTTCATATGCCGAACAAATGCAGGCTGAAGGCATCGAATTGATCTTAGGCATCAAAGGCCTGAAAGTCCACAGCAAAATATGTGTGATCGATCGTGTTGAAATTTCAGGAAAGCTGCGCCGTTACGGTTTTATTTCCACAGGAAACTTCAACGAAACCACAGCCCGCGTTTACACTGATGTCACTTTAATGACGAGCCATCAGCAGATATTAAAGGATGCCGTGAAAATTTTTGATTTTTTCGATGTCAATTACCGGGTATATCGATACAAACATCTTATCGTTTCGCCACATTATACGCGCAGCCGTTTTTACAAGCTTATCGATCGTGAGATCAACAATGCGCGCGCGGGAAATCCATCTTATATCAATCTGAAGATGAACAGTCTTTCGGATTATCAGATGATAGACAAACTTTACGATGCCAGCAATGCAGGCGTAAAGATCAGGCTTCAGGTTCGTGGCATCTGCTCATTGATTCCGGGCGTCAAAGGAATGAGCGAAAACATCGAAGCGATCAGTATCGTCGATAATTTCCTCGAGCATTCACGGGTTTACATTTTTGGCAATGCCGGAAATCCCGAAGTATTTATTTCTTCTGCCGATTTCATGACCCGAAACCTAGATGGCCGCGTTGAAGTCACTTGTCCTATATATGATGAACTCATCCGCAATGAACTCATCGATTCGTTTGAGGTCGGCTGGAAAGGCAACGTCAAGGCGAGATATCATTCAGAACTTTTAGATAACAAATACAGGTTCCGCGGAAGCGATTCAATTTTCCGTGCGCAGCATGAAACATATAAATATTATAGTAATAGGATGGAAGTGGTTGCGGAACAACTCTAGTTTAATTAATAGTTAATATTTAATAATTAATAATTACTTGGGAAGCGACTTTATAACTTAAATCTCAAAACCCCAAACCTCAAATCCATAATGCTTGACATAAAAAAATACGCCGCGATAGACGTAGGTTCAAATGCCATCCGATTACTGATTTCAAACATCATTGAAGAACGTGGGAAAGATACGCAGTTCAGCAAGAGTTCGTTGGTCCGCGTGCCGATCAGGCTTGGTCAGGATGTATTTACAACCGGCGAGATCAGCCGTGAAAATATGGAGCGAATGGCCAATGCAATGAAAGCGTACGGTTTGCTGATGAAGGTCCATAAAGTTGAACGCTATCTTGCGTGCGCGACATCCGCCATGCGTGAAGCCAAAAATTCGGCAGAAGTCATATCATATATTAAGGAGCAATCGGGAATTGAAGTTGAGATCATCGACGGTGAAAAAGAAGCCAAGATCATTGCATCCACTGATCTGCATTATTTATTAAAGACAGAACAAACATATCTTTATGTAGATGTTGGCGGCGGCAGTACCGAATTTACATTGTTTTCGGATGGAAAAATGATCGTATCGAAATCGTTCAAGATCGGAACAGTGCGATTTCTAAATGGCCAGGTCGATGATTCGGTCTGGAGCGAGATCCAAACCTGGATTGAAAATCACACCGCTGCTTTTAAAGATGTCCGACTGATCGGCTCCGGCGGAAACATTAATAAGATTTTTAAAATGTCGGGGAAAAAGCAAGAAATTCCGCTTTCGGTTTTCTATCTTCGTTCGCGGTTCCATATGCTGAATGCGATGTCGTATGAGCAGCGTATCACGGAATTGGGACTGAATGCCGATCGTGCTGATGTGATCATTCCCGCGATGCAGATTTATCTCAATGCGATGAAATGGAGCAATGCCCGGCAGATTTATGTGCCGAAAATCGGGCTTTCTGACGGTATCATAAAAGCCATGTACTTCAAAAGGATCTGATATGAAAACAACCAGGATGGAAGCTTTTAGCGATGGCGTACTTGCCATCATCATTACCATCATGGTTATTGAGCTCAAGATACCGACTTCGTCTGATGAGGATGTGCTGGAAGATCTTTTTCCTCTCATCATCAGTTATGTACTGAGTTTTATTTACATCGGAATCTACTGGAACAATCACCATCATCTGCTTCACGGTACGGATAAAATCAATGGCGGCATTTTGTGGGCAAACCTGCATCTTTTGTTTTGGCTTTCGCTGATTCCGTTTGTTACGGGCTGGATGGGCGAGAACCATTTTGATAAAGTCCCGGTGCGCTATTACGGAATTGTCCTGTTCATGTCGGCCATCGCATATTACATATTGCAAACAGTCCTGATTCGGCACAACGGTAAAAATTCAAAGATCGGCCATGCGCTGCAAAAAGATAAAAAAGGAATTGCGTCGCTGGTAATTTATGCATTGGCAATTATCGCGTCGTTTTTTAATGAATGGATTGCCGGCGCGATGTACATTGTCGTCGCATTCATGTGGCTGATCCCCGAAAAAAGGATCGAAAAAGAATTGGAAGACTAGCCTTAATTTAATCAATAATCATGTCGGTAGCGATTGTCATTGCGCTTTGCGTCTTACTTCTTATTGCCTACGCGTTCGATCTGACATCGGCGAAGACGAAAGTGCCGTCGGTAATTTTGCTTCTGGCGCTGGGCTGGTCGTTTAAGAAACTCGCAGGGCTTGTTGATATAAGCCTTCCCAATCTCACATCGATACTTCCTATTCTTGGCACGATCGGATTGATCATGATCGTACTCGAAGGTTCGCTCGAACTCGAATTGAACAAATCCAAGTTTCCATTGATCGGCAAATCGTTTTCGGGAGCATTCTTCCCGGTACTTGTATTGTCATTTATAATGGCAGGGCTTTTCAGCTATTTTGGCGGGTTCAGTTTCAGGCAAAGTCTGCTCAATGCGATCCCGTTATGCATCATCAGCAGTGCGATCGCGATTCCAAGCGTACGGAACGAGGCAAGCGAACACCGTGAATTTGTAACTTATGAAAGCAGTTTTTCGGATATCATCGGTGTATTGATGTTTAATTTTCTGGTTGCGAATAAGGTCATAAACGGAATTTCATTCGGCTATTTTATGCTGGAATTGCTGCTGATCATCGTCGTATCGTTCGTAGCAACATTGCTTCTGGCATATCTGCTGAAACGAATCGATCATCATATAAAGTTCATTCCGATCATTTTGATGATCATACTGATATATGAAGTTTCAAAATTATACCACCTGCCCGGACTTATTTTTATTTTGCTTTTCGGATTGTTCCTCGGAAATCTCGACGAATTGAAGAATTTTAAATGGATTCAGAGGTTCGGTCCGGAAGTTTTGAACCGCGAAGTTTTAAAATTTAAGGAACTTACAGTCGAAGCAACTTTTCTGATCCGTGCGCTTTTTTTCCTCGTGTTCGGATATATGATCGAAACTGCGGAAGTGCTGAACCCGGCAACCGCAATGTGGGCTGTGGTCATTGTGCTTCTGATTTTCCTGATCAGGGCAATCCAGTTAAAAATCTCAAAATTGGAAGTGAAGCCGCTGTTGTTTATTGCGCCACGCGGACTGATAACAATCCTGCTTTTCCTGTCTATCGATGCAACCCAGCAGATTCCGTTGGTCAACAGATCACTGGTAATTCAGGTTATCATTCTAACCGCGTTGGTAATGATGGTTGGACTGATGTCGTCCAAGACCGAAAAAGCCGTAAAGGACATCAAAAGCTAATCTGAAATATCGAGTCCGAAAGTATTGCGAAGTAATTCAATTGCAGGATTTATTTCGTGCAGCCTGTTGTAGCGATCCTGGTTCGAAAATGCCTTTCTGTTTTCGATGGATTCATTTACAACGACTTCGATTGTAATGTCGTGGTTGTGAAGTTTTCCACGCAGGTAACCAAGCAGATTATGTTTGTCGCTCTCGAAATCTATTTTTGAACCTTCGTTCGGCAGTTCGTGGATGATCTTTGTTCCTTCGAGACGCGGATCGTTTATCAGAAGATACGATTCCATGATCTTTTGGCCACGATCGCCTAGCCGCTGCGCATACTTCGTCCATTGGAGCAGCATGTCGGTTTCCGTAAATGGCTCGTTAAGATGGATTTCTTCTTTTTCCGCTGCCTTTGTCGACTGTTCAAGTTCCTTTTTAGCACGAATGCTTTTTAGAGAAAATGCCGAAACCTTGACCTGTGGTTCTGAGATAATGGTCTGCGTTTCAGTCGACACATTTAGTTTATCTGTGGTTGATGCTACGGAATAATTCAGCGACACTTTTTCAAGCTGATTTTCGGAAGCACCGGCGATCGGTTTTACGACAGGTTTTTCAACTTCGATATATTCGGCGTCAACCGACAATTCGAAGACGCGTCCGTAAAAGTTCTTGGCTGGGATTATAAATCCGTCAACTTTTTTTTTTCTCCATCGTAAGTGATGGAGGCAAG
>CBDUBJ010000061.1:0-13214 GCA_965365355.1 uncultured bacterium | reverse complement strand
ATACTTCCTCCAATACCAAAAACTCAACGACTCTCTACGCCTAGCTGACAAACGAACGAAAAACAAGTTTGCGCGAATTGCCTTCGAGGCCGACGAACTTCAAAAAGCCAATCAACAAGCAAGAATTAAACAATGGACCATCGCCGGCGTTGGCATTGGCGTTACACTTTTGCTGATTCTCGCGCTGCGGTACAAATTAATTCAGGCGAAACGCCGTCGTGCAAAGATTCACCACGAACAATGTGAAATCGACGACAAGCTCTTCCACTTGATTCAAGACCAGGAAATCGCAATCAGTAAAGCTAAAGTTGAAGAGAAACATAAAATTGCCCAGGAGTTACATGACGACGTAATGAACAGGCTGGCCAGCACCCGACTAAATCTATTTAGTTTAAAGTTGAATCGCGACGACGAAACAAAACAAAAAAGCCTTGAATTTATCAAGGGAATTGCCCGCATTGAAAATGATTTATCAAAGATTTCGGACACACTTGCAGATAATTCTATGTTTCAAAATAGCAATTTTACGGACCTGATCGCTTCGATAATCCATGATCAACAGCAAATTGCTGAACATACCATAATTCTGAAAATATCTAAGGATATCGAATTTGATCATGTTGACCTCCAAACCAAAATCAATTTGTATCGCGTATTGCAGGAATCGTTGAACAATTGCAGAAAATATGCGAGTGCGAGTAAAGTAATTGTGGATTTTCAGGTGCGCGAACAACAGCTTCATATGTGTATCTCGGATGATGGTGTCGGACTCACAAAAAAAGTGCATCACGGCATCGGCATTCAAAACATGAAGCGTCGGATCGCAGGTATCGAAGGTGAGATAATCGTGAGATCGCCCGCAGGTAAAGGAACTTCTATTGAAATCGCAATCCCGTACGACAACAATATTTACAAAAGCGCATAATTGCGGAAAAACCGTACTTACGTTCAAACATAATTCTTCAACTTCGTAAAAAAAGTTTGAAGTCTTTAAGTTTAATATTCGTTTTCTTGCTAAGTAATAGTATTCTATACTGTGGTACACAGCAGGACAAGTTTACAATAGTAACAATGGCGAACAATACAATCATTCTGAAGTCCAAAAACGAAAAATCATTTCGATTAGGTCGACATAATATCGAAAATCGTTGCGAGGATTCAATTCCTGTCCGTAGTGAATTGGAACTGTTTAAAAATGAAGACGCTTTTATGCTTGATTTCAGTAACGGACAAATAAGTACCATGACATTGGGCGAGGTATCAAATATTATCAAAGAATCATACTTTGAAATTAAATCGAAATTTTCCAAAAGTCATGTACGGATATTCCTAAACGTTAATTGGCGGGAAACGGCATTTACATTTGATACTGCGTTCCAGGGAACATTTGCAATGAAGCCGGGAAATCGCGATCGTCGAAGCGGCATAGTTGAGATTTTTGAAAAGATTAATGCATTTAATGGAAAAATTCAAACGGTTAAATACCATAATAATCGCATCGTGCGATTTGGAAATACCAATTATAATACTTCGATATGGATAGGGGAAAACGAGGAGGCTCGCGTCGGGATAGGGTTCATCAAAGGTTTTGATTGGATCTTCGATCTTGTTAACAGGAAAGTTTATGCCCGCAAAAATTCCTTGAGCATTGATATCGAAGACGTCACCGTTAAAGATTATTATGTAGTCAAGAGAAATGCGTCGCTTGAAATTAATATGAAAAATACCAAGGCCCGGCAATTTGCTCTGGGTCAGAAGATCGTTTCTGTCGGAGGTGTTGAAGTAAATGCCGAAAATTTTTGTGATATAGACAGTCTGCTGAAGCAAAGCCGAAAATGGGATAAGCTGAGGATAGAAGTACAAAACCAATAATGCGAATCACTGCCATCGTCATATCGATCCTGTTCTGCATTGCATGTGATACTCGAATTAAATCCGATGATCAGAAAATCGAGGATTTAATTGTCAAGTTAAAGGACAATACTTTTAACAGCAAACGAAATGTATCCATTGCCGACACAATAGTTGCGATCATTGACAGATCCGCTGCCGATGTCACGCCGGAATTACTAATAACTCTTCATAAAATTTATTACAAGGCCGGTCGCTATCGTGAAGCGCATCAGGTTGTGAACAAGTTTGAACAGATCACCTCGCAAGATCGTGACACTGCAAAGTTAGCAATGGCGAATCACCTTAAGGGAAGGATATATTTTAAAGAAGCCAAATACGATTCAGCATATCAATACTATATTAAAGCAAATCATCTATATATAAAATCGCAGAGTGAACTCAATTTGGCAACAAATTATCTGGATATTGCGTCGGTTCTTTATGCAATTGAAGATCATGCAAATTGCGAAGATGCATTGCGAAAAGCAATGAAATTGTTCGGCTCCGATACCAATGGTGAATTGGGCCGATACCTTTGTTACGATATGTTTTCGCGGATTTATATGGAACTTGAATATTTTCGCCAAGCAGCAGATTTTGCACAAAAGGCGAATATCGTTTTAGAACGAAATCCCACTTTTGACATTTATAAGCCTTCTCAATTTTTGTTGTTGGGAGAGATCAATCTTAAGGAGAGCGATTTTAAAGGTGCAATCTCCAATTTCTCGCAGGTACTATTCCATGCACCGCAATTTGATCTCAGACGCGCTCGGGCGCATGCCGGGATTGCATCAGCATATTTGTTTTTACAAAAGCCAACAATTGCGGATAATCATATTGACGCAGGCTTGGCCATAAAAACTGCGCGACGTAAGGATTATATAAATCTCAATTTGTTAAAAGCATCCTCACTTTTGAACAAAAACAAGATTTCCGATTTTAAAAGCCAAGAAAATTTAATGGATTCCCTTCTGAAGACGGAATCATTTCAAAAAGATCAGTTGAAGTGGATCGACCTCAAAATGAAGGTCTATCCCGAAAATTCACAAGCTCTTGCACAGGAGTATATCGCCGTCAACGATTCCATAAAAGATTCTGAACGCATCATCCGCAATAAATTTGCAGCCATTTCATACCGAAGCGATGAATTGCTGGCAGAACATCAAGATGCAAATCAAAATATGCTGCTGTTAGGAATTGCTTCCATAACCATCATTTTATCTGGAATTTTATTGTACAAAACGCGCGTGCAGAATGTAAAGCGTCGCGAACTGCAGCTTCTCAATCATCGCCAACAATCGAACAATTCGGTATATGCTATGATGAGCCGAAAAAATCATAAAATCAAAGTGGCACGAAAAATCGAAAAGCAGCGCATTGCTACGGAAATTAAAGAGAAAGCGATTGCGCGGCTTGCAATTATTCGGAATCAACTTTTGAAAGTCGAGCACGCCACCGACGATGAAATAGATCAATTGCTTGAATACATTGACGAAATCCAGGAAGTTGAAAGAGATATTCGCGAGGTGGCTCACGGATTGAATGGCAGCATCTTTTCGGAGAATATGGAATTTAATTCGGTGCTTCAGGCTTTGCTCGATAAATATGGGGAACTGCATAAAGCAGATTATTTTCTCGAAGTGCAAGACAAAATTAATTGGGAGATCACGCCGGCAGCCATCAAAATGAACCTGCATCAGATCATCGACGATATATTAAAGTTCGTTATCAAAGGAAAGCCGAAAAATATTTTTGTTACAGTCGTAACAGAAATCGAACACCTTAAACTTATTGTTCTTGACGACGGGGACGGAATAGACAGGATAAGCGGAAATAATGGAAGTACCGCAAAATTCTTAATGCAAAGGGTTCAAAGCCATTCCGGCAAATTAGATATTCGACCAAGACAAGGTAAAGGCACAACAATTATTGTAAATTTGCCGCATCATAAACACCTACAACATGCCAACAAAGATTAATATTATCATTGTAGACGATCATCCATTTATCATCGAAGGCTACAAAAACGCGATAAATAGTTATAGCAGTGCCGATTATGAGTTTACGATTCGCCAGGCCAACGACTGCCGCACCGCATATAACATCATAACCAATCCCGATACCGCCCCGTTTGACATTGCGTTTTTTGATATCAGCATGCCCGCTTATGAAGAAAAAAATATTTTTTCAGGGGAAGATCTTGCCGTACTCATAAAAGATAGGATGCCGGAATGCAAGGTTGTATTGCTGACGATGCATACGGAGTTGATCAAAATCAACAATATTATCAAGGCCATCAATCCAAACGGACTGATCATTAAAAACGATCTGACATTTGATGAATTGCTTGTGGCGTTCGATAAGATTTTGAACAATGAAAATTACTACAGCCAGACCGTGGTTAAATTTGTCAGCCAATCACAATACAATACCATTGACCTCGATCCATTCGACAAACAGATATTATTTCACCTGTCTAAAGGAACAAAAACCAAAGACATTCCCAGTTTTGTCCCGTTATCCTTAAGCGCTGTAGAAAAGCGAAAGCTGAATTTAAAGGAGATGCTCGAATTAAAAGGCGGAAGCGACATCGAACTCATCCAGGAAGCCAAGAATAAAGGACTGATTTAGTGATCTTTACAAAATGTGCGGGAAACCGTAATCATTTATGCGGGAAACCGTAACAGTCAGCAAGCCCAATCAAAGTAATTTAGTCTTGTGATTCTGAATGGGCATTCAGGGTAAGATTTAAAACGGGAACGATGCCAACCCCAAAGGCATCCAAAGGTTTTAAAGAACATAAAAAAAGCGGCGTCGTGTCGCTTTTTTTATTTTTAGCGCATTTGGTACTGCAAGATTTAATTTGTCGCTTAGGCTGATTTTAATCCTTTGATCTTAGCCAAATGCTATCCCAACGCATTCCATCCTCTGGCTTTTAATGCAATTTTGGTATTTGCTCTCGTCACCAAATGCATGCCTTCCGCCAAATCCGTCATATGTCCGATTACAGTAAAGTTCGGATTTCCCTTGAGCTTGTCAAAATCCTCCAGGCTTACTGTAAACAGCAGTTCATAATCTTCGCCGCCATTGATAGCCACCGTCGTCGAATCGATATTAAACTCCTCGCACACATTGATCAATTGCGGATCAAGAGGCAATTTCTCTTCAAATAAATTACATCCAGTTCCGGATTGCCTGCATAAATGGATTATTTCAGACGATAAGCCATCGGAAACATCAATCATCGAAGTCGGCCTGACATCCAGCGCGTGAAGCAACGTCCGTATGTCTGTTCTCGCTTCCGGTTTCAATTGTCTTTCCACCAAATACGTGTATTCTTCCAGGTCGGGCTGGGCGTTTGGATTGACTTGAAAAACCTGCTTTTCCCTTTCCAAAACCTGTAATCCCATATATGCCGCGCCAATGTCACCTGTCAGCACAAGCAAATCATTTGGCTTGGCACCTTTTCTATAAACAAGTTCTTCCTCGGATGCTTCGCCAATGGCCGTAATGCTGATGATCAGCCCTTTCTGAGACGATGTTGTATCGCCGCCTACAACATCAACTTGATATTGTTTTGCCGCAAGTGCAATCCCGGCGTAAAGTTCTTCCAAAGCTTCAAGTGGAAACCGGTTCGAAACCGCAATTGAAACCGTAATCTGCGTTGGCTTCGCATTCATCGCACAAATGTCAGAGACATTTACAACAACCGATTTATATCCCAAATGCTTTAACGGCATGTAAGCAAGATCGAAATGAACGCCTTCGATCAGCAGATCCGTCGAAATAACAACATTCTTATCCCTAAAATCCAGCACTGCAGCATCATCGCCAATACCGACAACCGTTGACGGCTGAACGTGTTCAAACTGCTTGGTCAAATGCTCGATCAATCCAAATTCACCAAGTTCGGCGAGTGGAGTGCGCTGCGGATTTTTATCGTCTAACATATAATTTTAATTGCGTAAAGCCCATTGATTATAAAATCTGGGCATGGTGAAATTTGGGGTTTTGTTTATGATGATTATTTGATCTGCAGCTGCTTTGGCGCTCTGGCTCTCAGGAGCTATTAATCATTCAACTTCAAAACGGCCATAAAAGCTTCCTGTGGGATTTCGACATTGCCTACCTGTCGCATACGCTTTTTACCCTTTTTCTGCTTCTCCAAAAGTTTCCTTTTTCGCGAAATATCACCGCCATAACATTTTGCAGTAACGTCTTTTCGTAAAGCTTTCACCGTTTCACGTGCAATGATCTTCGCACCGATAGCCGCCTGGATAGGAATGTCGAATTGCTGTCTCGGAATCAGTTCCTTCAGCTTTTCCGTCATTTTCTTCCCGATGTTATATGCATTGTCCGCATGGATCAGCGCCGACAAAGCATCGACGGTATTTCCATTAAGAAGCACGTCAACCTTTACAAGATTCGATGCACGCAAACCGATCGGATGATAATCAAAAGATGCATATCCTTTCGAAACAGTTTTCAGCCTGTCGTAAAAATCAAATACAATCTCAGCCAACGGCATATCAAATGAAAGTTCGACACGTTCCGGGGTTAAATATGTCTGATTGGTGATCACACCGCGTTTTTCAATACAAAGCGACATGACGTTCCCTACAAAATCCGATTTCGTAATGATCGTCGCTTTGATGTACGGCTCTTCAACACGGTCGAGTTTCGAAGGTTCCGGCAGGTCGGATGGATTGTTTACGATAAAACCTTTTTCGGGCTCTTTTTTATTATATGCGAGGTACGACACGTTTGGAACCGTAGTAATAACTGTCATGTCGAACTCGCGTTCAAGCCTTTCCTGAACGATTTCCATATGAAGCATTCCCAAAAATCCGCAGCGGAAACCAAATCCAAGTGCTGCCGAACTTTCTGCCTGGAATACAAGCGACGCGTCATTTAGTTGAAGTTTCTCCATCGATGCGCGCAGTTCCTCGTAATCTTCAGTATCTACGGGATAAATTCCCGCAAAAACCATAGGTTTGACATCTTCAAAACCTTGGATCATATTCGTAGTTGGCGTCTTCGCATCAGTAATCGTATCGCCGACCTTAACTTCTTTCGCTTCTTTGATTCCCGAGATCAGATAACCAACGTCTCCGCTCGAAATGACCTGCTTCGGAACCTGATTTAATTTCAAAGTACCGATTTCATCAGCAAAATATTCATTTCCTGTCGCCATGAATTTGATCTTCTGGCCTTTGCGAATTTCCCCATTTTTAACCCGGAAGATAACTTCGATCCCGCGAAACGGATTGTAAACACTGTCAAAGATCAATGCCTGAAGCGGCTCTTCGACACTTCCTTTCGGCGGCGGTATCCGTTCAATGATCGCAGCAAGAATATCCTCAACGCCCAATCCGGTTTTTCCCGATGCCGGAATGATATCTTCGAGCTTGCAGCCAAGCAATTCGACAATATCATCGCTCACTTCCTCCGGATTCGCGCTCGGAAGATCGATTTTGTTCAAAACCGGAATGATCTCCAGATCGTTTTCCAACGCAAGATACAAGTTCGAAATCGTCTGTGCCTGAATGCTCTGTGCCGCATCAACAATAAGAAGCGCGCCTTCACAGGCAGCGATAGACCGCGAAACTTCGTATGAAAAATCCACGTGTCCCGGGGTATCGATGAGGTTTAGGATATATTGTTCGCCCTTATAAGTGTATTCCATCTGGATCGCGTGGCTCTTGATCGTAATCCCGCGCTCACGTTCGAGGTCCATATTGTCAAGCAATTGCGCCTTTTCCTCACGTGCAGTTACCGTCGCCGTGGCAGACAAAAGCCTGTCGGCAAGCGTACTTTTCCCGTGATCGATGTGTGCAATGATGCAAAAATTCCGAATATTTTTCATTTTATCTCTTTCAGTTTTTGGGCGTTGCCCCCGAAAGCTTTCGGGGCCGGGCTTTACGCTGCAATCTGCTCATTTCAATCGCAGGATTTCCGCTGCAATCCCTAACGCGTTATTGCCATGAAGCCTGTAACCCGATAATACATCTTTTGTAACTTCCAGTCTTCGCCGTGCTGCAGACAATATTATTACTATCTGCCATGCCTAACAATCTGCAAATATAGCTGATTATATGCCTATACTTCGCGAACTGCTCCAATAAAAAAAGCACCTCGGATGAAGTGCCTTTCATAGAGATAGATGGATTCTATTTTTCTTCTTCGTTCGATGTGATCATGTCTCGCACACACAAATATTTTCCATCCTTTTTTTCGAAGAGCGCGAGGAAATTTCCAGATCCCACGGCGGTTCCGCTTGAGTCCTTGACACTGTATTCGCCCGTTTCCACGACTTGCGCACCATCATTCGATATGCGAAGGTCTTTCGTTTTGAATGCGATGTTCATCCCGTTTGGAATCTGCTTAAAATCTTTTTCAAGTTCGGCCTTAATCGCGGCTTTTCCAATAAGCGGAGGCGTTCCGGTCTCATAGGTTTCGGCATCTTCAGCATAATAGACGAGCACTCCGTCGATGTTCCGCGCATTGAAGGCGGTAGAATAAGCGGTTTCCATCGCTTCAATTTCGGATTTGATCTTGTCCTTGTCGACTTCGGATGTCGTGGTGCGCGATTCGACTTTGGTGTTGCATGACATCAATGCGGTCGCCGCAAAGAGAGTAAGGAAAATGTTTTTCATCTGTTTTGGTTTTTAAGTTAAGATTCTGATAACTAATCAAATGTAATTTAATTATGTCAGATAACCCTGTAAAATTCGAAGTGTCGTAAAACTTTAAAAATCCGTAATTTTGCCGGATGGTTCGAATTGGAAAAATAGAGCTCCCCGAATTCCCGCTTTTGCTTGCCCCGATGGAAGATGTCAGCGATCCGCCGTTTCGCCGTTTGTGCAAGCAGCATGGCGCCGATCTGATGTTCAGCGAATTCATTTCTTCCGAAGGTTTGATCCGCGATGCGATCAAGTCACGACAAAAGCTCGACATTTTCGATTACGAACGCCCTGTCGGCATACAGATTTTTGGCGGCGACGAAGAAGCGATGGCGATGTCGGCAAAAATCGTCGAAGCCGTAAACCCGGATCTGATCGATATCAACTTTGGCTGTCCCGTCAAAAAGGTTGTCTGCAAAGGCGCCGGCGCAGCGGTTCTTAAAGATGTCGACCTGATGGTGCGTCTTACCAAAGCGGTCATCAGGAGCACAAGTCTACCAGTAACTGTCAAAACCCGTTTGGGCTGGGACGACGACATGATCAACATCGACGAAGTTGCCGAGCGGCTTCAGGATATCGGCGTTCAGGCATTGTCAATTCACGGCCGAACACGTGCGCAACTATATAAAGGAGAAGCCGATTGGTCGCATATCGCACGCGTCAAAAACAATCAGCGTATCACAATCCCAATCTTCGGTAACGGCGATGTCGATTCTCCGGAAAAGGCCCTGGAATACAAAAATAAATATGGCGTGGACGGCATCATGATCGGTCGCGCAGCAATTGGTTATCCCTGGATTTTTGATGAGATCAAACATTATTTTAAAACTGGAGCTCATCTTCCGGCGCCGACGATGCACGATAGGATAGAAGCTGCAAAAAATCATCTTACCTGGGCAATGGAGTGGAAAGGCGAACGCGTCGGAATAGTTGAGACGCGGCGTCATTACACGAACTACTTTAAGGGCATCCACAATTTTAAGGAATTCAGGCAAAGACTTGTGACGTCTGATTACGCAAGTGAACTCTATCAGATCTTCGACGAAATTTCCGACGTTTACTCAGATTATGTAATCTACTGATGGAATTCGAATTAAACACTTCGATCCAAATCCTTGAACGGACGCCAAAACTTTTGCGTCAACTGCTTGATGGACTGGACGATCATTGGGTTTATACAAATGAAGGACCCGATACATGGAGTCCGTTCGATATCATCGGCCATTTGATCCATGGCGAAATTACCGACTGGATCCCGCGAATGGAAATCATTTTAAGCAATTCGGAAAATAAAACATTTGAGCCGTTCGATCGCTTTGCACAATTCGAAAATTCAAAAGGTAAATCGCTTGGAATGCTGCTTGATGAATTTGAAGTTTTGCGAAAAAGCAATCTTGAGATAATCAAAAGTAAAGAATTATCCGATCTTGAACTTGATTTTATCGCGAATCATCCGGCTTTGGGACAGGTAACGCTGCGGCAGCTTCTTGCTTCGCTTGTTGTTCATGATCTGGGGCATGTCGCACAGATTTCACGCGTGATGGCAAAACAATATCAAAATGAAGTCGGCCCGTGGCATGAATACCTTCCAATACTTCACCGTTGATGGATATAGAAAAGCTCCGCGAAATTTGTCATTCACTACCAGGCACAACTGAAGATGTCAAATGGGGTCACGATCTCGCATTTTCAATCGGTGGCAAAATGTACTGTGTTGCAGGCCTTGACCAGTCGCCTGTGAGTGTTACGTTTAAAGTGGAAGATTCTGAATTTGATTCGCTCTGCAGCAAGCCCGGTTTTTCACCGGCACCATATCTTGCGCGTCATAAATGGATTGCAGTTGATGATCTTTCGAGAATGAATCGATCTGAATGGAAATCATCGATCGAAAATTCATATCATATCGTTAAAGCGAAATTACCTGCGAAACTCCGAAAGGAAATCGACGGATAAAAATTAATTTACATTGATCGGCAACGCGTAACTAACCCGAACAAACTCCCCATTGTGTTTTCCGGGATGCCATTTTGGTGAATTTTTCAACACACGGATCGCTTCATCACCAAGTTCCCGAGATAAATTGTTGCGAAGCAGTTTAATGCCCGTTAGACTTCCGTCGGGCTCAATCACAAAACTGATAAAGATTTTTCCCATTTCTGTATTTCCGCGCGGTATCGCGAAAGCTGAAGCCACATACTTATAAAATTCCTGCATGCCGCCCGGATATTCAGGTTTTTCATCGATGCCGGCAAGCGAATAAATTTCCTGCTCTTGTTTTGCGTTTTGTTCTACGTCCTGCGAAAATCCCGATAGCGAAATCAGCAAGAAAGCGATAATGATTAACCTATTCATGAGATTTAATTTTGGATCAATGCAGCAATTTTTCGTTCACGCGCGTGCTTGCGATCCACGATGCGCCAAAACCCAGGAAAACGATCGTAAATAGTACGATAAGGAAATTCTGGATGTTGAACAATACCGGGTATGGCAGCGATTCGGTGATCATTACCAATTGGAAATGCTGCTGGATCAGTACTACGATTACCGCGAGGAATAATCCAATGATCCCGCCGGCGATGGTTAAAAGTGTTCCGTGAAAAAGGAAAATACGACGTAAGTCTTTGATTTCCGAACCAAGATTCAGCAAAGTTTTAAGATTCGACTTTTTGTCCAGTATCATCATGATCAACGCCCCGATCAGATTAAAAAGCGCGATGATGATGACCAAGGTGAATATCAGATAAACAGCTATATTTTCGGTGTTGAGCATTTTGTACAACGCGTCGTTTTGCTGCGCACGGGTGCGAATATCGACGCTGTTTCCAAATATCTCCCGAATCGAGACAATGGCAACTGATTCATTGGCGGTAGGAGATAATTTTACTTCAAGATTTGAAATTTGGTTCGATTTGTACTTAAGCAATTCCTGAACAAGCGCGAGATCGGCAAAAACATATTTTGAATCATGCTCTTCACTGATCGTATAAACGCCAACCGGAATCAGGTTTGCCTGTACGAATGCGTCCTCAGGTTTTTCAATCGTTCCTTTTCCCGGTTTTGGAACAAAAACCTCAAGCATGTTATGATAATCGAACAATCCCATTGAAAGGTCGTTGGCGATTCCATATCCAACAACGGCCTGATATGTTCCGTATTTTAGCCATTGCCCGTTAAACAAAGATTCCTGAACATCGTTCACATTGCCAAACCGCTGGTCGATCCCTTTGATAAAAGCAACTTTCTCTTTTCCTTCGAACATAAATAGCACACGCTCTTCGATCACTTTGCTATATGAAACGATCGATTCCTGATCGGCAAGTTTTTTCTCTTGGACAGGAGTTATGAAAAAGGACTTTCCCGAAGATGCGGAGATCTTAAGATCAGGATCGAAGTCATTGCTGAATGAAAGACTGAATTCGCGCAAACCGCTGAAGACCGATAGCACTATGAACAAAGATGCCGCACCTACGATAATAGCTGCCGATGCAATTCCTGCAATAATATTAATTGCATTGTTTTTACTCCTGCTGATAAGGTAGCGCCGCGCGATGTAGAACGCGAAATCCATCAGGACTTTTTGCGTCGTGGCAATAGTTCGCGATTGACGATCGGATTTTCCTTGCCTGCAAGCGCGTTATCGATCTTTTCGATGTAATCGAGTGAATCGTCGATGCGAAAGATCAGGTTTGGTACTTTGCGCAATTGAAGTTTGACGCGCTGTGAAAGGTCATGCTTGATCAATGGACCGTTTGTTTTGATGGCATTCAAAGTTTCCGATGCTTTTTCCTGCGGGAAGATGCTGAGGTAGACATTTGCAACCGACAAATCGCTTGTGACTTTAACCTTTGATACGGAAATCACAAGATTGGCAATTGCGTTTTTGCGAATCTCGCCCTGTAAAATGTCGACAAGATCTTTCTGAAGCAATGCGCCTATTTTTTTCTGCCTGTTGGTTTCCATGCTGCAAAGGTAGGGAAAAGCACCTAAGCTCCAAAGCTGCCGTCATGCAAAGCTTTCGCAGTTTCACATCTTAATTGATGCATCGACAAATTGTTGGTTTGCCGCTTTGCTGCTCTTCTTATATTTGTTGAATGGAAAAAATCGAACATATCGGAATTGCGGTTAAAGATCTGTCGGTATCAAATGCACTGTTTGAAAAATTGCTGGGCGTGTCACCTTATAAAAGCGAGAAGGTAGAATCTGAAGGCGTCATGACATCATTTTTTCAAGCGGGCCCAAACAAAATAGAACTTTTGGAGGCGACGAATCCGGATAGTCCCATTGCAAAGTTCATCGATAAAAAAGGGGAAGGCATTCATCATATTGCTTTTGATGTTGCAGATATTGTTGCTGAAATCCAACGGCTTAAAGATGAAGGATTCATTGTTCTAAACGAAAAACCGAAACGCGGCGCCGACAATAAGTTGGTTGCATTCCTGCATCCAAAAGGGACAAATGGCGTTTTGGTTGAATTATGTCAGGAAATAAAATAGGTTTTAGTGCAACCGCAACGGATAGATGCCGTTAAGTCGGTTGCCAAAAAATTTGTGCCCACAAAAAAATTGTGGTAATATTGCAGCCGCTAACCGGTCCTATAGCTCAGTTGGTTAGAGCACCTGACTCATAATCAGGTGGTCC
>CBDUBJ010000060.1:0-13718 GCA_965365355.1 uncultured bacterium | reverse complement strand
TTTGATGAAGAGCCCTTGAGAGATCGGGGGCTTTTTTTTTGGGGAGCTGTCAGCTTTTAGCCGTTAGCTTTTAGCTCACGGTTTACAGCTATCAGCTTCGCTTGCCGGCAATTGTAGGTAGCCGGATTTTTTTGTAATCCCAGGCTCAAGCCTAATATCCCAAGCCCCACACCATGAAACTTGTCCCTAGCTACTGCGCGAGGGATTGGAGCAAAGTGCCGCGCACTGCGGAAAGCCCGACCCGCAGGGGCGCGCCAAAAGAATTATGTCGAAAGTCGAATGTCGAAAGATGAAAGGCGAATGAAAATGTATAACAGACTTAGTTATCCGAGGCGTACCATTCGGCGAAGGACGTATCAGTTTCCTGGAGTTTTAGTGAGTGGAGTTCGATTCCTGCGGGCAATCTCTTGCTGATCTTAGAGGCGAAATCAAGTACCATATTTTCACTTGTAGGCTGATAAGGGACCAAAATTACATAATGGCCGCGCGATTTGAGCTGCTCTGCAAGTTCTACATGAGGCGTTTCCTGATTGAATACCGTTGCATGATCGAAGCGATCGACAATTTCCTCTTTGACGATCTTTTTCAGATCAGTAAAATCGATCACCATACCGTACTTCACGTGATTCGCGTCTGAAATCGGAGTTCCGATCACGGTTACCGAAAGCTTGTAGCTATGCCCATGGACATTGCGGCATTTGCCATCGTATCCATAAAGTGCATGGCCGGTTTCGAAACTGAATTGCTTGGTAATCCTGATCTTGTTCATCGAAAAGATTTTCGCAAAGGTACGCACTTTAACAACACGTAAAAAAAGCCGCAAGTGCGGCTTATATCTAACAGTATTTATGTTTTATGGGTTTTGTTCGAAGGACTGATCCTCATTCAGCAAGGCAGCGCGTGAGTTGATGGCTTTGTTATCTGCGCCGACGACAAAAGCAACAAAGTTCATGTTTGCGGCATTGTCAACCGAAGCAGGAACGGGAATCGTGAAGTTCCGTGTAATCGTATTTCCGCTTACCAATTCGCCGGTAACGGGATCGCCCAGAATATTTGTCAGCGATTCACGAAGCACGTGATCATGCTCGAAATTCTGAATCGGATTTTGGCCGTTCTGATATGATCCTACATAATTTACCTGATTGTAAACCAGGTTATCTTCAAGAAGATAGACAACCAATTTCAGATCGGAATACGATTCGGCGAACTTAATTTTCACATCGAGATTTAAAGTATTGCCGATCAATGAAGATTTCATTGCAAGTCCGAGGCCTGCATCGTTGGTGATCAGATTCAGGACCTGCTGTGTATTGGACGGTTCGGGGAAAGTCCAGGTCGTAAGCCTGTTTAGACGCACGGTCGGAAGCGGAAAATCAGGAAAATCAGGATATATCAAAGCACGCAATGGCTCGATCCCATTGTAATGATACGGGTCATTCCCGTGATGCACGCCAACGACGACAGCTTTATCGGTTTGCGCATTTACATTTTCGATACCTTGTGCGACGCGAGTGCAGTTTCCGCACCATGTGCCGGTAAAATCTTCTATAAGAACACGTCTGGAAAATTTTCCTTCAACAATTGGATTGCCGTTGCCGTTGCCGGTTTCGTCGCCGGTCACAACATTTGTATCGCTGCAGGAAATCGCGGTTGCAGCAATGACCAGGCACAGTAATTTTTGGAATTTCATAATTAGCCGGATTTGGATAATGGGCTACAAATTAAGTAAATAAAATTTTATTTTGAGTTTTATTATTTATTTATTTGCATTTAAATCATGTCTGATGAAGAATTTCTTTTTGTTGATTTTACTGGCCTCGGCCGCAATGACTGCTCAAAAGCAACTTCCAAATCTGACTTTGTCCGATTCCGAGGGAAATCCATTTTCGCTGCAGTCGGATTATGCTGAAAAGGATAAATTATATGTGTTTTCGTTCTGGGCAACCTGGTGTGTGCCTTGCATCCAGGAACTTGACGAAATCAATGATCTTCAGGATGAATGGAAAAAAGCGCTCAATATGGAAGTGATTGCGGTTTCCACCGACGATACGCGGACGCAAAAAAGAGTGAAGCCATTAGTCAAGGGAAAAGGATGGAATTACAAAGTTCTTCTCGATACCAACCAGGATTTCAAGCGTTTTCTATCAATTGTAAATATTCCATACACAATCGTCGTTAAAAATCGCGAGATCGTGCACATCCAGAATGGCTACGTTCCGGGAAGCGAAAACGAATTGTTCGAAAAACTGAAGACGCTTTAATATGAAAAAAGCATTGGCAGCCTGCCTGTTTTTCATTAGCGGCTATATTTTTTCGCAGGACAAGGGAAGTTTTTTTGGGGGATTCGAATCTAATGCAACGTGGTATCTCAACGATAAGGATCTTGGTGTCAGCCATCCCGAATACCCGGTTCGATCCAACAATTACCTTTTATTAAATTACAAATTTAAAGGCTGGACAGCGGGAATACAGGTGGAGTCCTATGAGGATAAGCCGTTGCTGAATTACAATCCGGCATATGAGGATACCAATGTAGGAACGTGGTATCTTCAGTATCAAAACGACAAAATTGCTGTCACGGCAGGATATTTTTACGAGCAGTTCGGAAGCGGATTGCTTTACCGAAGCTGGGAAGACCGTGCTCTCGGCATCAACAATTCACTTCGCGGCGCACGCGTGGTTTTTACACCGACAGACTTTATCACATTAAAAAGCATATACGGCCGCCAACGTACAGGTTTTGAGGTGTCGGAAGGCGAGATATATGGTTCTGATCTTGAACTTGGTTTATCACGGTTATTGAAGTTTGAAATTACGGATCTATCTCTCGGACTTACATACGTAGGGCGATATGAAAATTACGACTTTACGAATCAGAATTTTCCCGATTTGACCAATGGTTATGGCGCCCGACTCAACTTTAACCATAATTCATTTTATGGTGCGGCAGAGTTCGATTATAAAACTGATGATGCCATTGTGCAGGTCCAAGGGCAGGTTGACAACGATTTTGTGAAGCCGGGAAATGCAGTTCTGGTCAATCTTGGATATACTGCAAAGGGCTTTGGAATTGACGCCACATTTCGGAGGCTGGAAAATATGAGTTTTAATTCGGATCGTGCCGTAAATAATAACCAGTTCAATGACCGGATTGTAAACTTTGTGCCGAGCTTAACCAAACAGCATCATTATAATCTTGCCAACATCTACGTTTATCAGGCGCAGCCACGCGTTTATCTTGAAGATGAAACTTTGGTCAAAGCAGGCGAAATCGGTGGTCAGATCGATTTGTTTTACGAATTCAAAAAGGGAAGTTCGCTTGGCGGAAAGAACGGAACCAAGATCGCGTTGAACATTTCTAACTGGCATGCGCTCGGCGGAACATTTCGCATAAATAACCCAAAGGATTACGACACCGATTTTCTTGGATTTGGGCGTAAATATTTTTCAGATTACAACTTTGAGGTTACAAAGAAGATCAGTGATAAATGGTATACGATATTCTCGTACATCAACCAGTATTATGACAAACGGCTTGTGGAAGGACAAAGCGGCATCGTAAAGACAAATATTGTAACAGCCGAAGGAACGTATAAGTTTTCTTCAACGCGTTCGATGAGGCTTCTGGGAGAGCACATGTGGGCAGATGCCGACAAGAGGAATTGGGCAAGCGGTACGCTGGAATATAATATCAACCTGAAATGGTCGGTTTATGGAACCGATTTATATAATTACGGAAATAAAGATGAAGACCTCAGGCATCATTATTATAACTTCGGAACCGCATTCAGACACAAAAGCACTCGTGTCGCAGTAAGTTACGGAAGACAGCGCGGCGGATTGATTTGCGTTGGTGGTGTTTGCCGTTTCGTAGACGAAAGCACGGGCGTCAGTTTGTCTTTGAATACGTCGTTTTAATTTTTATATTTGCGCACTTCGGGGATGTAGCTCAGTTGGCTAGAGCGTTTGGCTGGCAGCCAAAAGGTCGTGGGTTCGAGCCCCATCTTCTCCACAAAAAAACCTGCTGATCGCAGGTTTTTTTATGTCGAATGACTAAAGACGAGAAACGAATGTCGAAAGTCAAAAGTCGAATGAAAAGAGCGGGAGAATCCGCGAATGAATCGGTCTCGATACGCCCTGCGGGCTACTCGACCGACTGCCATTTCAGAATTTCTATCCCACGAATTTACTTCGGCAAAGGCGCTCCAACAGCAATATCGCATCTGTGGCCTTCCTGTCCGTGCGGCGGATTCATTCCCGGTGCTGTCGGGGTTGCAGGCTGTGCCGATGGATTTAATATCGCAGGAGTTGCGGCAGGTGAAGCAGGCGTCTGGTTAACCGTTACAGCTTTCCCGGGCTGTGGCGAAATTGGCGGCGTAGCGGCTTTCGGCGGTGAGCTCAAAGGCGCTCCAACTTGGATGTCGCAACGGTGCCCAGGCTGTCCGTGCGCCGGATTCATGCCTTTGGCAACTTTTTGCGGCTGTGGCGGCGTCATCGTTTGTGTTGCAGCAGGTGCCGAAACAGTTGCAGGCTGGTTTGGCTGCGGAGAAACCACCGGAACATTTGGCGCATCAGGCGATGCGGCGGCAGTTGGTGGCGCTTCTACCGGAACAGTGGAATCCTGCGGCTCCAATTCCTTTTTACAGGATATGATTACGCAGCTCAATATTGCAGCACTTAAAATGATTCGAAACTTCATAAATATAGGTTTAAGAGCCAAATATAGCGAATTAGCAATGCGCGATATTATGGCAGATGTTAAAAAAAGGCGCGCAACTGAACGCTGCCGGTATGGATCGCGTTACTTGTCTCGCTTTTCCTGCCCTGGTAATTGACATTGATATCCAGATATTCAGTCAGGTTTTTTTGAACCAGAAGCCGCCATGTAAGGTTTTCGCCCGGCAGCAGTCCTTCAAGCATCTGAAATGCAACCGGGGATAACTGGTCGCCCACAAACTTGTTTTGATATAGAGAAAACTCACCATTCATAGTTAGCTTTTTCTCACTTGAATACGTAAATGAAGTTCCGACCCGGTTTTGATTCAGCGACTCGCGGCTGCCAATCAAATTTTCCTTCAATTGATATTCATAAAAAATATCCAAAGACGCATTTTTGGAAAACAGATAAGATATTTTAGGCGCAACCTGATAACCGTCGATCATAAAATTTTTCTGGGCAAAGTTTTCAGATTGGAGATCGACTTCGATTGTTTTTCCCGCAAGGGTCAAAAGCCAATGTTTCCAAAATAAATTCATGTACTGCAGTTGATGCGATGCATTTCCGCTTTCCTGCTGGCCGACTGACAAAAGGTTTCGGGCCTTGTTCCGTAAAAATGTATAAGTTATCGAATGATCCTGTTTCCCGCGGTTATAGAACAAACTGTTGCGGATTGCCGAATTCAGGCCAAGCAAGTCGCCCGAGGTTCCAAACGGATTCAGATCAAAGTTATCTTCATCGCGCTCGATCTTTCTGTCGATCAGGAAAGATGTCTGGTTATAGAAATATGACAGTAATTTTTTTAAACCCGTCGAATTCTGCCACTGGTTTGGATTCAGTGTAACCGACTGTGAAAACTTATTCTGATGCGTTTTCAAAAATACCTGATTCGGTAAAAACACCCTTACAAAAGTTGCCTGATCGGGAAATGGCGCGACTTCAAATTCCTCCAGATCCTGCGTGCCATTGCCATTGTAATCATTCCAGGTATAAACACCTTGTCCGGGATCGACTTCCAGATAAGTAAATTCCTGCTGTGCAATCCGCCCCGACGAAGTTTCATAAGCCGATTGTATCGATATCAATTGATTAAAAAACCTGTCACTGTATAAAATCCTCGAATTCAGAGAAGGCTCTTTTCCGCGAAGTTCATCAGTATAATTCAATGTCCTGTAGTTTACGAATACCGAAAGATTGCTTTTCTCGGTATCGATCAATTTCGATTTTAAATAATACGAATCAGATGTGTTAACCCGCTGGAGAAATCCATTTTGAAGGCTGTCATTCCTTCTGCGTAAATATCCGACTTCAGCAAATACCTTCGTAGAATCGCCGCGGCCGACGAAGCCGCCAAATTCGGCAAAACGCTGACTCCGGAACGACAACTGCCCCGTTTCTTTCAAACGTTCCTTATTGTCTTCGAAACTGAAAGAGCCGCCAACCCAGTTCTTTCCAAAGTTATACTTCGCCTGTGAATAGTTTCGGACAAATTCAGATGTGGCGACATTACTGTCACTTTTTAGATAACTAGCGTTTGTGCGAAGGTTAAGCCGCTTCGAATCAAGCCGGGCTTCTGCGACATGCCGCGCACCTGAGAAATTATCCGAGAAGTCCAATTTTTCAAACCGGTATTGCGCAAATCCGACGATTTTTGATAGTGAATCGGTGACCGAATTAAAATTTGCGGCAACGCCTGCCGTGAGCAGACTTTGATCGCCGGAAGGATTTATCAGGTTCCAATCGCGATCGAATTCAATCGTGAACAATCTTTCGATCGTCCTGAATTCTTTTTGAACATATTGATAATTTGCAAAAGCATCAGTTTTTAAGGTTTTAGAAGTATAGATCCGCTGCTTTGCGTTAATCTTTCCTGCAGCACCGATGTTGTCCTTGTCGTCAAGCGACGAGAACAAATTCAGGTCGTTATTGCTGACAGCAGCTTCAAAATCCACAGATGTTTTTTCACTTGGCGTAAACCGGCCCAAAACTGTCCCGATCTGAATCTTTGTCGGCGGAACCAATCTGGTGATCGGCGCGTAACTCCCGTTCCTGATGCCATTTGTAGGCGCAACGTATTCATATATCCGCCCGATCGCAGAGGAATTCAGCAAGTCATAATCGCCCTGGCCTTCGCCGACAAAAGTAAAACGCACGTTATACAGTTCATCGGCAGGATCATTTGAGTAAATGTAAACTTCGATGCCGTTGACGATCTCTTTTCGATACAAGATCTTATTCTCCGAAAAAGTATCCAAAAACGCCGATGGAGCGACCATTTGCGATTGATCATCGCCTGCATTAACCAAAACCTGCGCTTGCTGCTCGGTCAGGCTTTGCTGCAACGGCTGGTTTTTAATATCATTTTCAGAATACAGAAATCCGCCAAGGCTCCATTTTTCCTGTTCATGCATTGCACCCGCATGCGTGACGAACCTCGTATAATTTCTATCTGAAAATTGGTATTCGATGTTGATCCGCATTTCGGATGTTATCGGAAACAAAGATGTAAACGTAATCTCACCCGCATTGTAATCGATGATATAGTCGTTGTTTTCGCCGCGCTTCAAAAGAATTCCATTGACAAAAACACGTTCCGAGCCCGAAATGACAAGCACGTAAAGCTCACCGTTATTACCCCGAAGTTTGTACGGCCCCTGATTTCCTTCCTGCCCGACAAAAGTGCTTCGAGCATATTGCCCGCGAACCAAAGCCGCCGCCGCGAATACATTTGTCTTCTTTTCGGGAGTTCCGAAGTTAAAGCCCGCAGAAACACCTTGGACTTTTTTATTGAAATTCATAAACCTGGAAGTTCGGTTTTCAAGAAACAGATCCCCGGCCCGGACGTTCCATCGGTCGCTGAAAAGCTCAATAAAGATCTGATCGAACTCATCAAGTTTCTGGGAATAGCCGCCTTCCTGAAGCGGAATATTAGCATCCTGTATCGATGCGCGTAAACTGACCTTATCCGATAGTTTTCCTGTGATCTGTAAATCCAAACTTGAATTCACGACTGCGTTCTGATTGTTTCCGATCGTCACGCCACGCGTAATGCTTCCGGCAGTATTTAATCCTTCAAAGGGCACAAACTTGCGTAGTGGATCGCGCCGTACCTGAAATAGATTTTGGTCGGAGCCATTTTCAACGATACGGCTTTGATCGTAAATGCTGTATTTGCGGGTAAGAAATTCGGGGTATTTCAGGTAACTGACCTGCAGACTGTCAGTTGGGCGAAATTGTGGCGAAAAATAGATTATGCCTTTTTGGAAATCGACTCTATAGTTTGTAGTATCGATTTCACTTCCGTCGCGGCCGGTAATTTTGAAGAAAGTTTTGTCGATGCTTACGCTGTCGATGCGAACGGTATCGGACACGATCAGGATCTTCTTTGACGAATACGATGAATTCCTGTCCTGTGCGAGAAGAATCGACGAACAAAAAAACAAAGTGCAGAAAATCAGATTTCTCAGCATTGGTATAAAACTGTGAAACGGTAAAAGTAGTGTACTATTTTATATCGGTACCAATTGGCCATCAATAAAAAAACCGCCATTGAGGCGGTTTCTTATAAAATCGAAGGATGATTATTTCTTGATGATCCTTGTTGACGCAGACTTACCTGCGGCAGTATTGAAGCTCGCAATGTAAACACCGGCACTTAGTGCGGAAACATCTATTGAACTTTGGCCGGCAATCACCTTCTGATCAATAGCTTTTTTGCCATTGATGTCGAAAATTGAAAGCTGGACATCTGAATCTGCAGTCATTTCAAGCATCTGCGATACCATTGTCGATTTCACGGCAACTCCGATGTTGGCAAGTGTAAAGCTGTCGGTTGAAAGTGAACTTACATATCGGTAAGTGAATGTCACCGAATTTCCAACAGGATTTCCTGAATCATCAGCCATAAAAATCTTTAAGATATACTCAACCGGCTGTGTTTGATCGATGCCTGAGTTGTAATTCACGAAATGGTCAAAATTGCTGTTTTCGCCGTTTGCCGGAATTGTAGCCGGGAAATTCGGAAAAACGCTGCCTTCGGTAATCGAAAGCAGGCAGACATCCGCCACGCAGAACTGCAGATTCGTTCCATTTGAATTGGTAATATCAACAACCTGAGCCTTGATCAGCAGATCTTCATCGGAAGTATTGTAGATCTTCAGACCAAGATATGCATCCGGTTCAGTATTTACAGTATATGTGAAGATGTCGCCATCGTTGATTGGTGTTCCGTCGAGCTTTTTCAATTCGAGCTGCGCGAAACCAAATGTTGAACATAAACCCAATACTGCAATTAAAATCCTTTTCATTCTATCAATTAATTTAAAATTATTTTTTCTGTGGAAGTTCCGCTTTCACCTGCAATCTGCGCCATGTACATTCCTTTTTGGAAACCTGAAAGATCGATTGAAGTTTCAGAAGTTACGTTGGCATTGCGGTAAACAACTTTTCCTAAGATGTCAGAAATTGTAACCTGCACGGCAGATTCTGTATTGATGCGGACAATTCCATTTGTAGGGTTTGGATAAACTCCGAATTGCGCAGCATCCGATTCTCCAACTCCAAGAGCAGAAGTCGACATCACTGCAGTTTTGTTCAATGAAGTTCCGAAATTGCCTACTTCAAGGCTGTAGATTGAAACGTCTTCAGAGAAGATTTCGATTCCGTGAGGTGTGTTTCCAAGACTCCATCCGTCGCCATAGCTGTCCAAAAGCTGAATTGAATAGCATTCGCCTTCGATAAGCGTAAGGTCGTGGATTTTAGTAGTGTTCGCATCAGCTCCGCCACCGTTGGCACCACCAACATAAGGTCCGCCTTCAGCAACAACAACGTTTGCGCTGTTTTTAAGTTTCCATGTAATTTCAGTTGGCCAGTTGTCTGTTTTCACGTGAAGGACAACATTCAACGCAGCCTGTCCTGCGATCCTGATTCCCATGTCCGCAATATTGTGCGTCGGATCGAATAGCGCAGAAGCATTTACGTCAACAAGCTCGAAAGTATATTCTGACTCAGGGTTCAAAACCATATTGTCGAATGCAACAGTACGTGTCGCAAAACGGTTAACAGTTCCTGCAAAAGCTTTAGAAGCTACGACTGCACCGTTTTCCAAAAGGTTCAGGTTTGCAGAAGTAATGGCATTTTCTCCGTAGTTTTTGAATTTTGCAACCGGCGCTCCCGCTGTAGTGCAAAGTGAATTCTCATTGTCCATTGCATGTGCGTGGTTTTGAACACCTGTAAGCGTTCCGCAGTTTGCATTGATTCCGTTACGAAGCGAAGCGGCTCCAACAGTTCCGACTTCATTCACGATTCCGTTCGGGCAAATCCTGAAAACTGTCGGGAAATAAGCAATTTGGTATAGATCTGCGATCGCACCGCTGTCGATAATTGCATACGGACTGCCGGCAACCCAGTCGCCCTGCGTATTATTTCCGGTACCGTTAAGGTCCGCCAACGTAGTGGTCGGATCGCCTTCTATGAACAATACTACAACTTCATCCGATCCGTCCGGACCGTATGCAGTGTACATATCGTCAAGTGTATGGTTGTTGTGATAGTTCCAGCATGGTCCGCACCAGGTGGCTGAAATGTCCATGATTACGGTCTTCCCTGCAGCAAGGTAATCAGACAGGGTGTGCGTCACGCCATTGATATCAGTTACGGTAAAGTCAGGCGCAACACTGCCGTTTGCAATCTGGGCCTGGCTTGTGAAAGAGATAAAAAACAGCGCAATCAGAAGCGTAATTTTTCTCATAGTTTGTGTTTAAGTGGTTGATAAATAATTCGTAAGGCACCAAATCTAATAAAAAATGTTGAAGATTATAATAAACGATTAATAAAATGTAAAAAAAATCCGTACGCTGAAGCGCGTAGTTTCTAAGGTTCTTTCGTCACGATCTGCATAGTCTCCCGACTCACCTGCCGCAGCAAAACATTCTTCCCTTTTTCTACGATTGCCGCAGCTTTCTCATCAAAATGTCGAATCGTATAAAGCGCAACATTTTCATTGTAAGTGATCCGGAATCTTCCCGAAAGCGCTGTTTTCAGTTCGTTGAAATTGCCAAACTTATCATCGGCGCAAATCGAAAAGCTTATCGCGGAATTCTGGATCAAGTGAACCTTCATCTTGTATTTGTGGAGCAGTGCAAAAATCTCACTGATATTCTCTTCCATGATGAATGAAAAATCAATGGACGATATCGAAATAAGCAGCTGATTACGCTTGACAATAAAGCAAGGCAGCGACGGCTCAAGATCTGCACCTTTACTCACACGCGTTCCCGGAAGCATCGGATTGACAAACGATTTCACGAACAGCGGAATTTCTTTTTTCTGCAGCGGCTGCAATGTTTTGGGATGGATCACACTCGCGCCGTAAAATGCAAGCTCAATGGCTTCGCGATAGGAAATCTGGTTCAGCAATTTTGCATTTTCAAAATATCGCGGATCTGCATTCATCACACCCGGAACATCTTTCCAGATCGTCACGCTTTCCGCATTCAGGCAGTACGCAAAAATAGCTGCCGTGTAATCCGATCCTTCGCGGCCCAGCGTTGTCGTGAAATTGTTTTCATCTGCGCCCAGAAATCCCTGGGTAACATTGACGGTTTTCTTTTTGACGGATTTCGATATCAATTTCTGCGTCTGATCCCAATCGACATTCGCATCGCGATAATTATTGTCCGTTTTGATTACCGTCCGCACATCAAGCCATTGCGATTTAATGCCGTGTAAACTCAAAAAATGCGCAATGATTGTCGTCGATATCAGCTCGCCGTAACTGACGATCTGATCGTATACAAAATTGTAGTTCGGCGATTTATTGGTTTTCACGAAGAAATCCATATCGGTATAAAGCTTCCCGATGTCCTGGAAAACCGCATGCGTTTCGTCAAAAAGATCGAGCAGGATTTCGTTGTGATATTTTCTTACTTCCTGCAGTGAAGCCTGTAGCGAGGCCGATTTTCGGAAATAATTATTCACCACGGCTTCAAGCGCGTTCGTCGTTTTTCCCATGGCCGAAACCACGAGAAGCAGATCTTCATGACCTGTTTGCTGCAATACTTCGTATAGGTTGCGGATCCCTGAAGCGTCTTTTACTGATGCACCGCCGAATTTGAAAACCTTCATATTTTAGTTGTCATAAAGTCGTAAAGTCGTAAAGTCATAAAGTCGTAAAGTCTTAAAGTCATAAGGTCCGGAACAAAGTCGAACATCGAATATCGAATAATCGAACATCGAACCTTACATCCGATTCAAAAAATCATCAATCCCTTGTTTGTCCATTTGAACCGTACGCCAGTCATCGAGGATTTTCGCGCCGGTCCGTTCATAAAATCGGATCGCGTCGATGTTCCAGTCGAGAACATTCCATTCCACGCGGCCGACATTTTGCCGTTTTGCTTCATCCATAACCGCTTTGTACAAAGCAAACCCGATCCCGCGGCCACGCATCGATTCGCGTACGATCAGGTCTTCAAGATGGATCGTTTTGCCCTTCCATGTCGAATACCGGTTGTAATAAAGTGCGATTCCCGCAATCCCATCCGGCATGTCGGCAACCAAAACCTGGAACAGCGGTTTTTCGCCAAAGCCATCGCGCACAAGGTCGTCAACCGAAATCACAACCGCATCCGGTTCTTTTTCAAAAACGGCAAGTTCACGGATCAGGTCGAGAACCGCGGGCATATCGTCTGGTTGGGCTTTTCTGATGTTCATTTTTTTGGGAGCTTTTTCCCGCTTTCGGCTCAATCTTTTGCCTGCTGCGCGCAAAAGGATACCGCCTCTATCGGGGCTATGGCAAACCGGTACGATCGGTTTCCGGGTTCAGAAACAAATATACAAATCGACATTAACCACCGTGCTTATTCATCCAAAATAAACGATATTTGCCGCCAAAACTACAACGTTATCGCAATGGAAGAACGCAACAAGACGCTCGGGGAATTTATCATCGAAAAACAGCAGGAATTTAAGTATTCATCCGGCGAGCTTTCACGAATCATCAATTCCATCAGGCTGGCGGCAAAGGTCGTAAACTATAAGGTAAACAAAGCCGGGCTTGTCGACATTACCGGTGCGGCCGGCGAACGAAACATCCAGGGAGAAGACCAGCAAAAGCTCGACGTTTATGCCAACGAAGTTTTTATTTCGACACTTACCAACCGAGAGATCGTATGCGGAATTGCATCCGAAGAAAACGACGACTTCATCACAGTAGCCGGAAGCGATAACAGCCACAACCAGAAATATGTTGTCCTGATGGATCCGCTCGACGGTTCATCAAATATCGATGTCAACGTTTCTGTCGGAACCATATTCTCTGTTTTCCGAAGGATTACTCCTGTCGGAACGCCGGTTGCGCTTGAAGATTTCCTGCAGCCGGGGATAAACCAGGTCGCTGCGGGATACGTCATTTATGGAACGTCGACAATGCTTGTTTACACAACAGGCCATGGTGTAAACGGATTTACATTGAATCCTGCGATCGGCACGTTTTACCTTTCGCATCCGAACATGAAGTTTAAGGAAGACGGGAATATCTACTCCATCAACGAAGGGAATTACGTCCATTTTCCACAAGGCGTCAAAGATTACATCAAATATTGCCAGACCGAGGAAGAAGACCGTCCGTATACATCGCGCTACATCGGAAGCCTTGTTTCGGATATCCACAGGAATATGATCAAAGGCGGAATTTACATCTATCCGACAAGCATGAAAGCCCCAAGAGGAAAACTGCGCCTTTTATACGAATGCAACCCGATGGCTTTCGTAACCGAACAAGCAGGCGGCAAAGCATCCGACGGCGAAAAGAGAATCATGGAAATCCAGCCGACAGAATTGCATGAGCGTGTACCGTTTTTCTGCGGAAGTAAAAATATGGTGGAGAAGGCGGAGAGTTTTATGGCTAGGTATTAGCGCCAAAGCTCCATAGCTTCAAAGCTCCAAAGCGCCAAAGATCCAGAGCAGTGAGAGAATAGGAAAGTGACACCGGAGGCCGAAG
>CBDUBJ010000059.1:0-14345 GCA_965365355.1 uncultured bacterium | reverse complement strand
ATCGATTTCCCGCGCGTGCCTTATCCGACCGGCAGGGAATCGTTTTGGAAACTTGTGGAACTCGGAGGCGAACTCCGCCAGTTGCACCTGCTCGAATCGGAGAAAGTCGACAATTTTATTACGATGTTCCCCGAAGGCGGTTCAGACATTGTCGAAAAACCGCGTTTCGAGAGCGGCCGCGTGTACATCAATGCCACGCAATATTTTGATGGCGTTCCCGAAGTAGTTTGGAATTTCTACATCGGCGGCTACCAGCCCGCGCAAAAATGGCTTAAAGACCGAAAAGGCCGCGAGTTATCGCCGGAAGATATTTTTCATTATCAGAAAATGGTCGTCGCACTCCATGAAACCGGAAAAGTGATGGAGCGGATTGATGGAAATTTAATAGGATGTTGACAGCTCGCAGTTTACGGCTGACAGCTTGAATCTTTTCCCTACATTTATCGACCAATCGCACTTTATGAAAAAATTTTTACTTCTCACGGCGTTGATCCAAATGTCGCTCTTACAGTCACAGATCATAGATTTTCCCGACGCCAACCTGAAAAGTGCGCTTCTGTCGGCAAGTGCGACCGACCCCGATCATTACATTGCATATATCGAGGGGGAATTTCCCGCAGTGATCGACGTCAACCAAAACGGGGAGATAGAAAATACCGAAGCACAGCTGATTACACGCCTGCAGCTCGATAATTTCAATATCGAAAGCCTCGCCGGCCTGAATGCTTTTATAAACCTTAAACGATTGGACTGCAGCGGCAATCCGCTGGAAACGATCGATCTTGAAAGTTTTCCTTCGCTAACGTGGTTCGAATGCAGCGCAACGGGAATCAATAACCTCGACCTGACCAAATTTCCGAATCTCGAACATCTGCTTTGCAACAATAATTTTCTTGCATCACTGAACGTCTCGACGGTTCCCGCGCTAAACTGGCTGGAATGCCGTGCGAACCAGATCGGAATGCTCGACCTTTCGGAAAATACACAGCTTTCATTTCTTAATTGTGCAGCCAATCAGCTTACGAATCTCGATTGTTCGGCAAATGAAATGCTGACCTATATCGATTGTGGAAACAATCCGATCATATCATTAAACATTACAAACCTTGCCGATCTCTATCAACTGAATTGTTCGGTCATGCAACTCAATGCGCTCGACCTCACCGGTGTCAATCTTACGCAGTTGCACTGCACACATAATTTATTAGCTGAACTGGACTTGAGCGCACAGTCGAATCTGACAGATTTGTCCTGTAGCAGCAACTTCTTTGAGTCGATCGATGTATCGGCTTGTGCGGAACTTGCAAATTTCTCCTGTTACGAAAATCCAAATCTTGAAAACCTTTTCATCAAGAATGGCAAGAACCAAATTATGACTTTCTTCGGTTGTCCAAACCTCCGCTACATTTGCGCGGACGAATCGGAAATGATTATGATCCGGGGACAGATCGAAATGATGGGCATGGAATGTCACGCGAACTCGTACTGTTCCTTTACTCCAGGTGGCAATCATTACACCTTGGCCGGCGAGACCAGGCTTGATATGGCTCTCGATGGCTGTTCACCTGCCGATTCAGGCTACCCGCGATTGAAATTCATGTATTCAAACGGGGAAACAACGTCGGTTTATATCGCACCGTCATCGGGAACATATAGAATTCCGTTTCAGGCGGGCAGTTACACAGTTACACCGCAACTCAACAACCCGTCCTATTTTGCGATCACGCCATCATCCAAAACGGTAACTTTCCCTAACGATGGCTCTTCGGTCTTTCAGGATTTCTGCGTCAGCCCGACAGGCGTCAATCCCGATCTGGAAATGACGATCATTCCAGCCGATGCCGCACGCCCTGGTTTCGATGCGCATTATACAATCGTCTATCACAATAAGGGAAATACAATATTGTCGGGGCATATCGAATTATTTTACGAAGACAACCTGGTCGATTTCACGTTGGCGTCACCTTCCGCAAACAGTGCCGAATCCGGGCATTTGCAGTGGAATTATACCGATTTGCTGCCGTTGCAAACGCGGTACATTTATGTGACGATGAATGTAAATACGCCCATGGAAACCGATCCCGTGGATATTGGCGACCAGCTCAGCTATGGTGTGATCGGGCATCCGCTGTCGGGAGATATCGCTGAGGCCGACAATCATTTCGGACTGAAACAATTTGTCGTCAATTCGCTCGACCCGAACGATAAGACTTGTCTGCAGGGAAACACGGTGGGTCCGGAAATGGCAGGGGAGTATGTTCATTACCTGATCCGCTTTGAGAACCTTGGAACTTTCGCCGCACAAAATGTGGTCGTCTCGGATGTTATCGACGCTGCACAATTCGATATTACGACGCTGACTCCAATCGACGGGAGCCATGCTTTTGAAACACGGATTTCATCAAATAATAAAGTCGAATTTATTTTTGAAAACATCATGCTGCCGTTTGACGACCTGAGCAACGACGGATATATTGCATTTAAGATCAAGACGCTGCCGACACTGGTAATCGGCGATACGTTCGAAAACACTGCAAGCATTTATTTCGATTACAATTTCCCGATTGTTACGAATACTGCATCGACAGATATTCAATTGCTGAATACAGCAGGTTTTGATTTCGATAACCATTTTACGATTTATCCAAATCCGGCAAAAGATGTTTTGAATATCAATGTTTCGAATGATATCACGCCAAAATCAGCAGCAGTTTACAACATGCTTGGCCAGAAAGTGATTGACCTGATCGGGTGGCAGCCTGACGTGGACGTGTCGCAATTGAGATCCGGGACGTATCTGCTGCGGATAGAAACGCATGAAGGAAGTTCAGTCAAGGTATTTATCGTGGATTAGTTCCCGCGTGCCCGGCTCGCCGCACCCCGCAACGAACAATCCCTTAGACCTACATTATTAACTATTAACTATTAATTATTCATTGTATAGAATGAAGCACATGTACTTTCTCGCCTGCCTGTTCGGCATTGCCACCGCCTCGTCGCAGATCGTCAACATTCCCGATCCTGCGTTCAAGGCAAGGCTTTTGGCCGCCAACGGATGGAATAATGTCGCAATTAACGCTTCTGGTTACAGTGCCGCGATCGACACCAATCTGGATGGAGAGATACAAATGTCCGAAGCACAGGCCGTCAGAAAGCTGAACGTATACAACAGCAGTTACATCCAGGACATGACGGGCATCGCAGCTTTCACAAACATCACGAGCCTCGATTGCAGTGTAAATGGAATTAGCGTGCTCGACGTGAGCATGCTTCCGCTTCTCGAAACGCTCAACTGTAATGATAATAATATCGTTACCCTGAACGTAGCCGGATTAACAGCGCTCGAATCGCTGCAATTGAATCAAAATGCGGTTACCCAACTTGATCTTTCGACACTGACCTCATTAAAAACCGTCGATTGCTACGGCAACCAGCTTTCGGTACTCAACATCGCGAACTTGTCGCAGCTGGAAACCGTCAACGCAGGTGGAAACCAATTATCATCGCTCAACACGTCCGGATTGCCGTCGCTTGTAGATCTTCAAATCTCGCTCAATCAATTTACTTCCTTCGACGCGACGAATTTGCCGGCACTTAAAGTTTTGGCCATTTCATCAAACCCGAACCTGTCGACGGTCAATATCTCCGGAATGCAAAACCTGCAGTCGCTGCATTGCGGAAACGGGCAAATCGCCAGTCTCGACTTGTCAAACGTGCCCAGCCTCGAACAATTGTACTGCGAATGGAATCTGCTTCAGACGCTCGATCTGAGCGCGCTTCCTTTGCTCAGTGTGGTTTACTGCGAAGCAAACGATCTTACATCGGTTAATTTCGGCTCAAATTCCAGTTTGACTTATGTGAATTTAAACTATAACCAATTATCTTCTGTTGATGTATCGCAAACGCCGGGCTTGCTTACCTTGCTGCTCCATGATAATGAACTCACATCGATAGACCTGACCGGACTTCACGAACTGTATACGCTGGGCCTCAACGACAATCAGCTTACCGAATTGGATCTTACCGACCTGCCAAATGTTTTTAATGTGGAGTGCGCCCGAAACCTGCTCGTTTCCATCAATGCGAAAAACGGCAACGACGAGAATTGGATCAGTATGGCCGGAAACCAGACGCTGCAGTTCGTTTGCGTCGATGCATCGCAGGAATACGACGTAAGACAAATGCTTCTGAATATTTCCTACTTCCCGGAATACTATAGTTATTATACGATCGTATCCGTAAGTGATTACTGTTCGTTCGTACCGGGTGGCGAGTTTTATACCTTGCAGGGAAACGCCACCTACGATATGAATGCGAACGGCTGCGACATTGGAAGCATCGCATTTCCAAATTTTAATCTGCATGTTTCCGATGGGATCCTTTCGGGTAATTTTCTTCCTGACGCTTCAGGAAGCTATACGATCCCGCTGCAGGCAGGCTCGCATACGATTTCGCCTGCGTTGGAAAATCCGGAATATTTTACCGTTTCACCTCAATCGGTAACGCTGACTTTCCCATCTGAAGTTGATCCAGTTGTACAGAATTTTTGCATCACGCCAAATGGCCAGCATTCCGATCTTGAAGTGATCATCATTCCGGTCGGCCCGGCGCGTCCGGGTTTTGATGCGTACTATCAGATTATTTATAAGAATAAAGGAACCACGACGCTTTCGGGCAGCATCACGTTCACCTATCAGGAACAATTTTCCGATTTTGTTACAGCAGATCCCATCGTAAATTCACAATCGCCCGGAATGCTTTCTTGGAATTATACCGATCTTTTGCCATTTGAAACCAGGTCGATCGTGGTGACGCTAAACATCAATAGCCCGATGGAAATTCCCGCAGTCAATATGGGCGACCAGTTGGATTTTGATGCCGAAATTTTCCCGATTGCAGGCGATGGTACTCCGTGGGATAACGATTTCGGAATCAAGCAGACCGTCGTGAATTCTCTCGATCCGAATGATAAGATATGCCTTGAAGGTAATAATGTTGGCCCGGAAATGATAGGCGAGTACGTCCATTATATGATCCGGTTTGAAAACACCGGAACATTCCCGGCCGAGAACATCGTTGTCAGGGATATGATCGATCTTGAAAAATTCGACATCGCAACGCTAGTTCCGCTTCACGCTAGCCATTCGTTCGAAACGCGGATATCAGCGATGAATAAAGTCGAATTTATTTTTGAAAACATCATGCTGCCGTTTGACGACCTGAGCAACGACGGATATATTGCATTTAAGATCAAGACGCTGCCGACATTGCAAACCGGTAATAGTTTCAGCAATGCGGCAAGCATTTATTTCGATTACAATTTCCCTATCGATACGAATACCGCCACAACGGCGATCCAATTGCTGGAGGTTTCAGATTTCGATTTTGATCAGCAATTTACCATTTATCCGAACCCTGCGCGAGATGTCTTAAATATCAAAGTTGCGGATGGCGTCACTCCGCACTCGGCTGCCATTTACAACATGCTGGGTCAAAAGGCCATCGATGTAGTCGGATGGCAATCGATAATTGATGTTTCCTCATTGCAGGCAGGGAATTATATGATTAAGGTTATTTCAGACCAAGGAGATTTTGCAAAAATGTTCATGGTGCGCTAGGCTTCCTGGAATTACATTCTATCTGCCGGTCACTTTACTTCATCGGCCATACAAAAGAAAATTGCTTATTAATAGGGAACGCGAACGTTATTATCGGCAGCACGCTTTAAACAATTAATTATACTGAGTTAGATTCCATGGCAAATGAATGAAATGATAGTGCAGCAAATTCATTAAATTTTTATCTACATTAGCCGCGCTAAAACCACCGCATGAAAAAATTTTACACGCTATTGTTTGTGGCATTCTCAGGTTACGTTTGCTCACAAACGATCACTTTTGCAGATCCGGCATTCAAATCGCGGCTGCTTCAGGCGTCGCCATCACAGTTTATCGCATTTAACAGTTCGAGCGTGCCGGTAACCGTAGATACGAATTCCGACGGAGAGATCCAGGTTTCGGAGGCACAGGCTATAAGTTTTCTACAGCTCTCGCATCCCGGCGGATCGGTGCCGAAGATCACGAGTCTTTCGGGCATTGAAAATTTCACGAACCTCATCAGCCTCAGCGCCGAAGACAATCTTATTACATCTTTTAGTGCAAATACGCTCGTCAACCTGACGAACCTTAATTTGCCCGATAACCAGCTGACAACCATTGATGTTTCAGGTCTGTCGTCATTGCAATATCTTTTCCTTACAAACAATTTGCTGACGACACTTGATTGTGCGGGATTAAGTCAATTGAAAACCGTTCACTGTTGGCACAATGCATTGACATCGGTTGATCTTGACGGACTCATCAATCTCAACGAATTATTGCTATCCGAAAACCAGATCGCATCCATTGATCTCAGCATGCTTTCGTCGATTACAAACCTCGTCCTCGACGATAACCAGCTTACGTCTTTGGATGTCAGCATGCTCACCACACTCACACACCTGCAATGCGGCGAGAATCAGCTTTCGGTGCTCGACGTTAGCAACCTTATAAACTTAGAAGGTTTGGGCTGCGAAATGAACCAATTGGCAACGCTCGATGTCAGCAATTGCAATCTCAAAAACCTTTCGTGCTGGGGCAACAACCTTACGACATTGAATCTGGCAAATCAGGTAAACATGGAAAATTTCATCTGTTCGCAAAACCAGCTCACAACGCTTGATGTGACAGGCTTTTACAAGATGACGAACTTCGACTGCGATCAGAACCTGCTGACCGACATCATGTTGGGCGGCAATACGGCGCTTGAATATTTCGGTGCTGCCAACAACCAGCTTACGACCATGGATTTCAGCGATTGTTATAATATTGCCAGTATCGCACTGCAGAATAATAATTTAGGGTCGCTTTTTATCAAGAATGGCAAAATGCAGGGTTATTGGGAAATGAATTTTGGCGGCAATCCCAACTTATCGTATATCTGCGCCGATCCATCGGAGTTTGCAACGGTCCAGCAATGGATAGGCGAACTCGGAATCGATTGCCATGTAAACACTTATTGTACGTTCACGCCGGGTGGCGTGTATACATTTATCGGCGGGACGCAGAATTATGATGCGGAAAATGACGGCTGCGACGACAATGAGCAGGTGATGCCGAACCTTACGTATTCGGTAACCACCGACGGCACATCGGGAACCGTGATCCCGGAAGCCAACGGCGCTTTTCTCATTCCGATCGCTGCGCAAACGGCCTCGATTACACCTGTATTGGAGAATCCTTCGTATTTTACAGTCACGCCGCCGTCGGTAATTATCGAATCACCCGCACCACTGACTGTCGCTAATTTTTGCATCGCACCGAATGGGGTGCATAACGACCTGCAGGTAATCCTTGTCCCAATCGATCCCGCACGTCCGGGTTTTGACATCCGCTATAAGGCGATCGCCAGGAACAGGGGAACCCAGGCGCAATCGGCAGTGGTAAGTCTTGTGTTCCCGGATCTGACAGTGGATTTTGTCGACGCATCTCCAACGATCACCACGCAGACAGAAAACAATATTTCATGGACTATTGCCGACATCCAGCCTTTCCAGCAATTGGAATTCTTCGCTACTTTCAACTGTAATTCACCCATGGAAACGCCGCCTGTAAACGGTGGAGATGTGCTTAATTATGCCGCGTCGATCACTTCTGAGGCAACCGATGAAACCCCGGGCAATAATATCTTTGGACTCAAGCACGGCGTTGTCAACTCCTTCGATCCGAACGACAAGACCTGTCTTGAAGGCGAAACCGTCGGCCCGGAAATGATAGGCGGGTACGTCCATTATATGATCCGATTTGAGAATACGGGAACTTTCGCGGCGCAGAATATTGTTGTTAAGGATATGATCGATCTTTCTAAGTTCGATCTTTCGACATTGGTTCCAGTTGATGGCAGTCATCTTTTCGAAACCCGCATTTCCGATGTCAACCGCGTCGAGTTCATTTTTGAAAATATCAACCTGCCATTCGACGATGCGAACAATGATGGATATCTCGTGTTTAAGATCAGGACAAAAACGACTTTGACCATAGGAGATACCTTCAGCAACTCGGCCGAAATTTATTTCGATTATAATTTCCCGATCGTTACGAATATTGCCACCACGACGATCCAATTGCTGGATGCTTCGGATTTCGATTTTGCGAAGCAATTTACTATTTATCCGAACCCTGCAAAAGATCAGCTAAATATCCTGACCTCACAAGGATTGAATCCCCGCTCGGCCTGTATTTATAATTCGCTTGGGCAACCGATCCTCAAAACTGTCGGATGGAACGAAAGCCTGGATATCTCAAGCCTTGCCACTGGAAGTTACTTTATCAGGATCGATACGGACAGGGGCAATGGAGTAGGGAAGTTTGTGAAGAGTTAGGGCGATTGTTCGGTGTTTCGATTGTTCGATATTTGATTGTTCGAATTTGACATTAGACTTTAAACATTCTACTTTGGACTTTTCTTTTGCTAACGGCTGATAGCTGATAGCTCTTTCACCACGAAGGCGCTAAGACGCGAAGGCAGTCGCTTCGCACCTGCGATATGGATTTTTCGATTGTTCGATGTTCGATCGTTCGCTGGTGACTTTATAACTTTATGACTTTATAACTTTCTCCAGCTGACAGCTGATGGCTTATAGCTGATAGCTTATTCCTGTAAACTGTCAACTCCTTTTCGACTTTACGACTTTCTCCAGCTGATGGCTAAAAGCTTCCTCCCCAAATCCACCACAAACGGCGGCAACAAGTACTTCAAGATCGACTTTTTGCCAGCTTTTCCCTTATGCAATATTAATGTCCGGTAAATAGCTTCATCGATGTTCAGTTTCCGGAACAAATGCGCCGCATTGCTCTGAAAGCCTAAATTGCCAAGTACGATTGCTGTGCGATAAAGCATTTCCCTGTCTGAATTCTTATCATCATCGATACAATAAAACGCATCTCCGCCGATTCCCCATTTTGGTTTTTCTCCTTTTGAAAACGGCGATGTACTTCCGTATTGAAATTCGCATGTGATAAGTTTGTATCCGTGGCTTTTTAAGAATAAGTCAATGTCGGTAAAGGTTGACTGGCTTTGGTACAGCGAAATAAATGCAAATTCTGTTTTGATAACCAAAATTTTGTTCTGCCTCAAAGCTGCTTCGGCGCCTTTTAAAATATTGAGTTCCGTACCTTGCGTATCCAATTTCAGGTAATCGATTGTATTGAGGTTTTCCTCCTCGATTACCGCATCGATTGTGGTCGCATCGATCTTTGTTTGAGAAATCACATCGAGCTGCTTTCTCCATTTTTGGAAATCAGGTATCGCATCGAAATATTCATTTAAAATTTGCTGATCGGGTTTCAGCATCGAATTCATGCTTGGGTTGCGCATCAGATAAAAATCAAATTCTCCCGAAGAATGATAAAAGCCTTTTCTAATGATCTTATGATCTAAATACTTCGTGGACGGATTCGCACCTGGATTTCCGGGCTCAAAACTATATAGAGATAGGTGTTTGGATAACCGATGTAACTCTGAAAGTCCGTTTCGCGCGCCTACATCGAAAAATGTCAAATTTGGAATTTGCATTTCCAAATATAAAGGAAATCTTCTGCGAACTTTATAATTAAGCGGCCATACCTAAATGTGGCAGAATAGCTTTACATTGCATGACCTACTCAAAATCAGTGCGATGAAAAAACTTTACGTTCTACTTGTGTTCATGGCGACGACCTTGACGCAATCGCAGATCATCAATTTCGCGGATCCCGACTTTAAGTCGCTGCTGCTGACACCTGATTCCAGCACTCCCGGAGCACTTGATCAAAACGGGTTGCCCGTAGATGTCGACGTTAACGATGATGGCGAGATCGATCAGTCGGAAGCGCTCGCGGTTTACGGGATCAATCTTCAGTATCAACCGATAAGCGATCTTGGCGGGATAGAATATTTTACCAACGTCACAAAATTCGACAGTTATTTTACGCCGATTGCCAATGTAAATTTCACTTCGCTTGTAAACCTTGTCGAATTTAAGTGCAATTACGCAGGGCTGCTGTCGCTTCAGCTGCCTACCGGTATCCAGAAAATCGATGTTTCGGTGAATGATCTGACGAGCATTGATGTCAGCAGCTTCACTAACCTGATCGAGTTAAATATCGAATCTAACCAGATTCAAAATCTGGATTTAAGTAATAACATAAATCTGGACCGTTTGCTATGCAGTTCAAATCCGTTGACCTCCATAAATTTTGGAAGCATTTCGGCACTGACACATATTGAATGCAGCAACAATCTTCTTGACGATTTGTTTCTGGAAAATTTGATAAATCTTAAATACCTTGACTGTTCCTCAAACTCGCTTGAAGTTTTGAACATTGGAACGCTGACGCAGCTTGAGACTTTAAAATGTTCACTTAACGATCTTGTTGCATTGGACATCACAAACAAAGAAAAACTTGTAGCGCTCTATTGCAACGACAACAATCTTCAGCAACTCGATTTTACCGGTACGGGCAGCAGCAATGATCCGGAATATGTTTTTTACATCGATTGCTCGAATAACAACTTTTCTTCATTGGATTTTACGGTGATGGGCGAGATGCCATTGCTCGTCAATTGCGGTTTTAATCCGATGCTGGAAACCATCAGCATCAAGAATGGCCGAATGTTTTCGCATAATAGCGGATTTCGCACCATGCCCGGATTTGTTCCGCCACCGCTTCCCGTTCCGGGGATTTATTTCGAAGGAAATCCTAACCTTAATTATATCTGTACCGATGAATACAACATTGACTATGTCCAGGAAAAGATTGTAGCCTATGGTTATACAGAATGTGTAGTAAATTCTTATTGCAATTTTACGCCGGGCGAGGATTTCTATTCGATGATGGGTGTTGTGATGTTCGATGATGAAAGCAATGGCTGTGATACCGATGATGTTGCCGTTCCTGACATGAAGCTCGAAATCAGTGATGGAACTCAGGTTCGTACTTTCTTTTCAAATAATCTTGGCACTTATTCAATTCCCGCCTTATCAGGCACATATACGCTGACACCGGTTTTTGAAAATCCTTCGCTATTTTCTATTTCGCCTGCTAATGTCACGGTCACTTTTCCCGACGCTGGAACTCCGATCGTAACTCCATTCTGCATTTCGCCGGTTGGAACGCATTCTGATCTCGAAGTGGTAATTGTCCCGTTAAATGTTGCACGACCGGGATTTGATTCGCAATATAAAATCGTTTATAAAAACAAAGGAAATACAATCCAGTCAGGCAGCTTGTCATTTGTATATGATGATTACGTCATGGATTTGATTTTATCGGTTCCTGTCGCTGAAACTTCCGGCGATAATACTTTAGGATGGACATTCTCGGGACTTCTTCCTTTTCAAAGCGATGAAATTCTGGTAAAATTCAACCTGAACTCGCCGATGGAAACGCCGCCGTTGAATAGTGGTGATTTTATCGATGTCAGTGCAAATGTTGTAGGTAATGGGTCAGATGATACGCCATCGGATAACACATCCGAACTGCATCAGCCGGTACAAAATTCCCTTGATCCAAACGACAAAGCCTGCCTGGAAGGCGAAACGGTTTCCACGTCGGTTATCGGCGATTACGTCCATTATCTGATCCGCTTCGAAAATACAGGAACTTTTGCCGCCCAAAATGTTGTGATCCGTGATATTATCGAGGCTGAAAAATTTGACATTTCGACATTGGTTCCGATGAGTTCAAGTCATCCAATGGAAACGCGGATTTTAACGGGCAATAGGGTAGAGTTCATTTTTGAAAATATCAATTTACCTTTTGATGATGAGATCAACGACGGACATGTTGCGTTCAAAATCAAAACACTATCGACGCTTCAGCCCAACGATACATTCAGCAATACTGCAGAAATTTTCTTCGATTTCAATTTTCCTGTCCTGACAAATACTGCAACATCTACGATCCAGCTTCTGAACAATCCGTCAAGTACAATTGAAAGGATTTCGATTTATCCAAATCCGGCAGGCGGTTTCCTGAACCTTTCAACGGAAGTAGCATCCGCGAAGATCTATAATCTTCTTGGTCAGATGATCTTCGAAGGAACTGATGTCAGCGGTATTGATGTATCCATTTTAAATTCAGGCAATTACATTCTTAGAATTGAACTGGACGGTCAAATTGAATCGATAAAGTTCATAAAACTATAATGCAGCATCAAAAATATTCCTCTTTAAAAATCCTATATTCGCCAAAAACGAAAAATATGCAGAAATTTTACTTCTTATTTTTAATGATGTTCTCGATTTCCATGCACGCGCAAATTGTCGCGATTGCCGATCCGGAATTCAAAGCAATGCTGGTTAATTCATCGCCGGCAACAGACAATGTTTTTAATCAGGCAGGCAACCCAATTGCTGCTGACACGAACGGTGATGGCGAGATTCAGGTATCCGAGGCGCTTGCGGTTTATAAAATCAGCTTTTCGGATATAATCTATGTTGAGAATATGGATGGGATCCAGGCGTTTCAGAACCTGCGTGAACTGCGCTGCGTGTGGTCCGGCATCCAGAACCTTCCTGTTAATACGCTTGTAAACCTTGAAAAACTTGACTGTCAGTACAACTCGCTTTCGTCACTTAATGTTTCAGGATTGGTAAACCTGACGGATCTGGATTGTCATAACAATCAAATTGGGACATTTTCGGTGGCCGGACTTACATCGCTTGTGAATCTGGATATGAATTCAAACTGGCTTACAAGCCTTGATCTTACGGGCGCATACAGCCTTGAATCGATCCGTTCCGAATTTACGCAGCTTACGACGCTCGACTGCTCGGATCAGCATAATCTGGATTTGCTGTATTTGCAGGAAAATCCGTTGGTATCTTTGTTTATCAAAAATGGAAGTCTCGAATCATCTCTTGACGTCTACAATTGGACATTGGAGTATGTTTGTGTGGATGAAGCTCAGATCAGCAATTTTCAATGGTCGGATTTTGCGGTCAATTCATATTGTTCTTTTACGCCCGGCGGACAGTTCTATATGATTGAAGGCATGGCGCGTTATGATGCAAACGCGAATGGCTGCACGCCTTCAGACATGGCTTTTCCGGAGATGAAGTATACGATTACAAACGGATCGCAATCGGCGCAGTTCGCCGACGATGGAACAGGAAACTACGCATTTCCTGTGACTCCGGGCACGCATACGATAACGCCGAATATCGAGAATCCTGCTTACTTTTCGGTGAATCCTGCATCGGCTACAGTAACTTTTCCTGGACAGTCAAGTCCGCACACGGCTAATTTCTGCCTCTCGGCCAATGGAACGCATAACGATCTCGATGTTTCGATTTTCCCCATAAATGCTGCAAGGCCCGGATTTGACGCTAAGTATAAAATTGTATTACGAAATAAAGGCACGAATGTGCAGTCGGGAAGTGTCACCTTTTCCTATAACGAACCTTCAATTGATTTTGTGAGTGCGACACCGGCTGCAAGCGTGGTCAGTGCGGGAAATGCAACTTTTAATTTTACGATGCTTCAGCCTTTTGAATCACGCGAAATCCAGGTTATCCTTAACCTTAATTCTCCGATGGAAACCCCGGCGCTTAATGGCGGAGACATCATCGACATCACCGCGCAGATCCAGGGTTCCGTTGACGAAACCCCGGCTGACAATACGATAACATTGCATCAGGGTGTTGTAAATTCCTTCGATCCAAACGACAAAACGTGCGTACAGGGCGAAACAATTTCTACCTCGCAAGTTGGAGATTATGTTCATTATGTGATTCGATTTGAGAACACCGGCACTTATCCAGCGGAGAACATCGTTGTGCGTGATGTGCTGATGGCGAACCGGTTCCAACTTAACACAATGGTTCCGTTATCTTCTAGCCATCCGATGCAAACCCGAATGACCGGCAATAAAATCGACTTTATTTTCGAAAACATCAATCTGCCTTTTAATGATGCCAATAATGATGGCTACGTCGCTTTCAAGATAAAGACGTTGCCAACACTCGGAGTCGGCAGCTCATTCGCGAACAGTGCGGAAATTTATTTCGATTATAATTTCCCTATCTACACCAACGATGCTGTTACAACAGTACAAGCACTTGGAACTCCTGAAAATATTGCAAACAATTTCAAGATCGTTCCAAACCCTGCAACCGATATTATCGAAGTGATCCATAATCAACAGGCAGAATTAATTTCAATTGAAGTCTATAACAACTTGGGACAACTCATTATCAGCGAGCGAAACAAGTTTGTGGATATTTCCAAAATTCCATCCGGAACTTACGTCATCGTAGCACAAAC
>CBDUBJ010000058.1:0-14417 GCA_965365355.1 uncultured bacterium | reverse complement strand
TGCATTTCATGGCTAAAATCGGCACTTGGTCGATTAAATTAATGTTATGATTTCTATATGGTTACATTTGGAAACTCAAAAAATAAATTCCAAATTTATGTTGAAAAATACCTACTTCTTTTTATTATTTTTCTTGTTGTTTTTTGTACCTGTTCATAGCCAGGTTGTTATCAACGAATTCCTTTCTTCAAATTCGACAGTAAATACGGACGAAGACGGCACTTACCAGGACTGGGTAGAGCTTTATAATACTGGAGCGACAGCCGTAAATCTTAATGGCTATGGCTTGAGCGACGATGCGACTCTTCCTTACAAATGGACATTCCCCAACGTTTCGATGCCGGCCGGAAGCTATCTTCTGGTTTGGTGCTCGGATAAAAACCGTGCAACACCGGGCAGTCCGCTGCATACCAATTTCAAACTCAGCGGAGCCGATTCGATCAGGCTGACAAATGCCGGCGGTGTCACTGTCAATACGGCTCCCGCAGCGACATCGGTCCAGAACATCTCATACGGCCGCCTTCCCAACGGAACCGGCGGATTCGTGTTTTTTACTACCGTAACGCCCGCAGCCGCAAATGCCGCAACCGGATTTTCGCAAATCCTGCCTCCGCCGACCTTCTCGCACGAAGGCGGTTTTATGACATCGCCTTTTAACCTTACCCTTACAACAACGATTCCCGGCGCTACCATATATTATACGCTGGACGGATCAGAACCAAACCCTACCAATCTTGCCGGGACAAACTATAATTATAAAAATCAATATCCGGAAGAACCCGGAAATGCACCGGGATCGATGCTGATCAAGTCCTTCCAGACGCTTCAATATACCGCGCCGCTAAACATTGTCGACCGGTCGCCTTTGGCAAATGATATATCGACGATCTCAACGACAAACGATTTTGTTCCAACATACATACCGACATCGCCCATCGCGAAGGCCACAGTTATCCGTGCCATCGTAGTAAAGGCCGGAGCCATTTCGAGCGAGGTTGCATCTAGGACATTTTTTGTCACACCGCAGGGAAGCAACCGTTTTTCACTGCCGGTTATATCATTAAGCATTAATGAAAACCTCCTGTTCGATTACGAAGACGGAATTTATGTGGCCGGAACGGATTTCGACACCTGGCGTATTGAAAATCCTACGGCAAGCGCACTTTTCGAAAGCGTCGGAAACTACTATCGACGCGGCATCGAGAACGAACGCGTCGGCAATTTCAGCTATTTCGTCAATGGGACTGAAGTCGTTAATCAAAATGTCGGTTTCAGGATACACGGCGGCTCCTCGCGTGCATTTCCAAGCAAATCCTTAAATATGTATGCGCGCCCGGAATATGGCATCGATAAAATTGAATATCCTTTCTTTTCCGATGTAGACAGCAATGATTTCGAACGTTTGGTGCTGCGCAACTCCGGTGGCGACTTTTACGAAACGATGTTCCGCGATGCCTTAAACCAGGAAATTTGCAAGGCATTGCGCGTCGAACGCGAATCTTATCAGCCAACGGTAACCTTCCTCAATGGGGAATACTGGGGAATTTTGAACCTGCGGGAAAAGCTTGACAACAATTATTTCAAGCAGATTTACGGGATTGAAAGCGTCGACGTTTTGGAAAACGACTTTGACCTTCCGGCAATCCAGGAAGGCGATACATCGGACTGGCAGACGCTGTACGATTATATGGTCAGCAATTCCCTTGCGACCGATGCAAAATACAATTACATCAAGACGCGCCTCGATCCGGATAATTTTATGGATTATTTCATTGCGAATATTTTTCTCGACAACAGCGATTGGCCGGGAACGAATATCGTTTTCTGGAGAAAGCAGACCCAAGGGTTTGTTCCCGACGCATTGTATGGACATGACGGAAGATGGCGATTTGCCTTCCACGACATGGACGACACTTTCGGGATCGGATCGGATTCTTTTACGCGAAATTCCCTTGCTGCGGCAACCGCTACAAATGGTCCTGAATGGCCAAATCCACCGGTTTCTACGCTGTTTTTGCGCAGGATGCTGGAGAACAATACTTTCAAAACACAATTTATCAACAGGTTCGCCGATTTGATGAACACAACTTTTCTCTCTACCAGGATTACCTCGATCATCAATTCCATGAATGACGTGATCGAACCCGAAATACCAGAGCACATTTCAAGATGGGAAGCGCCGCCGACTGTCAGTAACCGAGATTTTTATGTTAATTTCCAGCTTGACTTTGCGAATGCACGTCCCGCCATACAACGCAATCACATCCGCAGTAAATTCGGGATTGCAAATAATATCAATGCCAACCTCAACGTCTCGAATGCAGCGCACGGTTATGTCAGGATGAACACGATCGATATTAAAGACGGAACTCCGGGCATAACAGGAAATCCATATCCATGGACAGGCATCTATTTTTCAAATATTCCTGTAACGGTTAAAGCGATTCCATTACCGGGATTTGCATTTAGCCATTGGACCGGCGCATCATCGGCAACTACTGCAGAGATCACAATAACGTCGGCGTCAAACTTCTCATTAGTAGCTCATTTTATTCCTGACGTTGCAGTTCCTATGGATCAGCCAATTTATTTCTGGATGATGGACTCGGAAATACCTAACGACACGCCACTTACATCGCTTGATGCAACTTTTGAAATGAACGCACAAAACGCGTCGATCACATACCAGTCGGCGCTAGCAGGATATCCATTTACGGATACGCATCCAAATTGGGGCAAAGCATCGATGGAACGTCGAAACGCGCCAACGAACATCAATTATATACCGGAAGCCAACGAAAATATTCCATTTGATACGAGCGACATGCGCGGACTTCAAATTAAGCAGCCCTTCCAAAACGGAAGCCTTCAAAATACAATGATCTTCAACGTTCCTACACAAGGATGGCAGGATATTAAATTTGCGTTTGCGGCGAAAGATGAAAATGCTGCTGATGCGATCCAATTGGACTATGCAGTCAATTCCGGAACACCAGTTTGGACAACCACAGGAATTACTTCTACTTTGCCTCTGGGTGACGCATACCAGCTATATGAAATTGATTTTTCGAACTTATCATCAGTCGACAATAATGCAAACTTTAAGATCAGGCTGCGTTTCACAGGACCAAACATGACTGTCGACAACGGTGATCGTGTTACTTTCAATAATATCAGCGTGCTTGGGGATACCATGCTTTCAATTGAAGCACCGGTTGCACAGGCGAATCGCTTCATAATTTATCCAAATCCTGCAACTGATGTGCTTAATATTGCGCACAATTTTTCCGATGTATCATATAAATTGTATACGCTCGAGGGCAGACTTGTAGTACAAGGACAGCTTACCGGCGCATCGATAAACGTGTCGGAGATGTCGAAGGGAATGTATCTCCTGCAGCTTAATGCGGATGGATTCAGTGAAACGAAAAAAATCCTGAAACGATAATTTAGAATTAACATTCACAGAAAGAGGGTAATCTGTAATCATTATCCTCTTTTTTTGTTTTATTTCGGATTTATGTGCAGGTTGTCGATAAATATTTACGGTGCAACGAAAAAATTTATAACCCCGATCGAATTGCCATATTTTTACCATGTTTAATTTGTTGTCTATGAAAAGAATTACCCTGCTACTATCGACCATATTATGCCTGCTAATCAATCCTGTAACAAATGCCCAAGTTGTTATAAATGAGGTTATGGCCTCAAACAGTACCACTTTAACGGATGAGGACGGCACCTATCAGGATTGGGTGGAGCTTTATAACAATGGCGCAGCGGCTGTCAATCTGAACGGATTTGGTCTTACCGATGATCCTACATCGCCTTTTAAATGGATTTTTCCCAACGTTTCTATTGGCGCGGGACAGTATATGATAGTGTTCTGTTCTGATAAAAATCGGACAATTCCCGGAAACCAACTGCATACGAATTGGAAAATTAGTGCTGATGGTGAGATCATTACGCTTACCAACGCTGGCGGCGTAACCCTAAATTCCTCACCGGCTTCTTCCCTTGCAGCAGACCAAACGATTGCACGAATTCCAAATGGAACGGGAAATTTCATCACAACAACAACGCCTACGCCAAACGCCGTCAATGCCTCAGGCCCGGCCGCAACGGATGTAAGTTCGCCGGTATTCTCTCAAAATTCCGGATTTTATACCTCAAGTTTTAACCTGACCATTTCTACAACCGAACCTGGCGCAAACATTATTTATACACTTGATGGATCTGAACCGGATCCGAACAATTTATCAGGAACAACATATAATTATAAAAATCAGTATCCCAAACTTCCCGGACAAGCATTCGGACCGATGCTGTTCAATACATTCACAACCTTATCGTACAGCGGCCCGATAACTATCGAAGACCGCACCTCACAGCCAAATAAAGTTTCCAACATATCAACGACATACGATTTTGTTCCTCCTTACCTGCCCAATGTCAACATTTTTAAAGGTACGATCGTTCGCGCGAAGGTGGTAAAGCCGGGAGTTGGCGTGAGCCCGACCGTGACGCGGAATTTTTATATCTCGCCGCAGGGAACATCGCGATTCACGATTCCGGTCATGTCGATCAGCCTATCCGAAAATAAACTATACGATTACGAGGACGGAATTTCCGTAGCCGGAAAAACATTCGACGATTATCGTACTGCGAACCCAACTGCAACTCCATCATCCGGCGTCGGAAATTACGAATGGAAAACGCAGACTTACGAACGCGAAGCCAACCTGCACTATTTTGTAAACGGCCAGCCTGTCATTAACCAGAATATCGGCATCCGTATCCAGGGAAATCACTCGCGCGTATATCCCCAAAAGTCGCTTAATTTTTATGCGCGTGACGAATACGGGGATGACGACGTCGATTACGCTATCTTTCCTAGTGAGCCGTATCAAACCTATAAGCGCTTCGTGATGAAGAACAACGGGAGCGACATGTACAATTCCGTGTTCAGGGATCCGCTCTGCAACGCAATCGCCGCCCAACTAAATACTCAGATCGAAGCTTATCAACCCGTTATCACATTTGTAAATGGCGAATATTGGGGCATCATGAGCGTCCGTGAAAAGTATGACGACAAGTTCTTTAACCGCGTTCACGGAATTCCTGAAAATGAATTGGAGCTTCTGGAAAACGACGGATACATCGTTGAAGAAGGTACCAACACGCACTACATGGCCATGTTCAGCTATATATCAAACAATTCACTGGCTAACCCTGCGAACTATAATTATATCCAGACGCAGATGGATGTTGACAGTTTCGTTGATTACTGGGCGACAAACATATTTCTCCAAAACCGTGACTGGCCAGGTAATAATGTTATTTTTTGGCGTCGGAACACGACATTCGATCCGACTGCTGCTTACGGAAACGATGGCAGATGGAGATGGGCGATCCACGACATGACATCGACTTTCAGTGATGCAAACGACAATTCCCTTGCAAAAGCGACAGATCCGAACGGACCTTCGTCGCCGAACCCGGAATGGTCTACCCGCATGTTGAGAAAACTTTTGGAAAATCAAAATTTCAAATCTTATTTTATTACGCGCTTCGCCGATATCCTGAATACAAATTTTACGTCAGCACGTGTCAACAATCTTGTGGATACAATGGCGGCAGTTCTGGCACCTGAAATTCCTGAGCAATGTGTTCGTTGGAAAGGTCCGCAGGACGTTAGCGACTGGATGTATTTCGTAAACCGTGCAAAATTGTTCGGAAATACGCGTCCGGCACAACAGCGCAACCATATCAGGTCACAGTTCGGAATATCGCACAATATCAATGCACTTCTCGATGTTTCCGATGCAGCGCATGGTTATATAAAGGTCAATACGATCAATATTAAAAATGGAACACCCGGTGTAAGCGCTTCGCCATATCCGTGGACTGGAATTTATTTCGCAAATCATCCGATTACATTAAAGGCAATTCCGCTTCCGGGTTATGAATTCAGCCATTGGTCAGGCGTCTCAACTTCGACCGATGCAGAGATAACACTAAATCTTAATGTCAATTTTCAGGCAGTTGCTCATTTTGTACCTGCTGCACCGGTTGCTGTGAGTGAGCCAATATATTTTTGGATGATCGATTCGGCCATTCCAAATGATACACCGCTTACCTCAATCAATTCAACATTTGAAATCCCGACCGAAGGTGTGCTGCAATTTCAATCAAGCCTGCCGGGTTACCCTTATTCCAATGGGCATCCGTTATGGAGAAAAGGATCCATGGAAAGACGTAACAGCCCGACGGCGATCAATTATATTCCGGCCGCCAACAATAACGTTGCGTTCGCATCCAGCAACATGCGCGGATTGCAGGTCACTCAGCCATTCCAGGTAAATGGCCAGGAAAACGCTCTGATCTTCAACGTTTCAACTGCAGGTTTCAAAGACATTAAATTTGCTTTTGCGGCAAAAAATGAAAATGCTGCGGATGGACTCGTAATAGACTATGCTATCGGAACAGGAACGCCGGTTTGGAGCACTTCCGGAATAACCTCGGCAATGCCTCTCACGGCGAGCTATCAGCTTTTCGAAGTGGATTTCAGTTCATTGGAGTCCGTCGAAAATATTGCTGCCCTTAAAATTAGAATACGGTTTACCGGTTCGAATATGACCGCGGACAATGGCGATCGCGTAACTTTCAACAATTTTTCCGTCAGTGGGACGAGGATAGCCCTTATCTATAACACGCCTAACGTATTTACCGCTGGCCAGGCGATAACTCCGCTGACACCAACGATCGAGGGCGGGCCTTTCACCAATTTCACCATTTCTCCGGCGCTTCCTGCAGGGCTGTCAATCAATGCCGGCACGGGCGTTATTTCGGGAACACCGACCACGGGAGCTGAAATGGGAACTTACACGGTGTCTGCAACCGGCGCCAGCGTCGCTGCGACTTTCGGCATTGTGATTACCGTGACAGTCAATCCACCTTCAGCTTTAAGTTACACCACGCCAAATGTATTTACTAAAGGGAGCGCGATTTCGCCATTGAATCCGTCCGTTACGGGAACTGTGTCGAATTACAGCGTCTCGCCTGCTTTACCTGCCGGACTGTCGATCAATAATACAACAGGCAGCATCTCCGGAACACCTACTGCAATTACATCGCCTACAGTTTATACGGTAACCGCATCGAATTCCGGAGGCAGCACGACATTCGGTGTTACCATCACCGTTAACGACGTGGCGCCGACATCTTTATCATACACGACACCGAACGTATTTACGGTGGGAACAGCGATTTCGCAGTTAACGCCGACAGTTACCGGAAATGTTGTCGGATATCTCATTTCGCCGGCACTTCCTTCAGGACTGACATTAAACCCATCAACGGGAATTATTTCGGGAACTCCGACAACAGTTTCGCCTGCTGCCACGTATACAATTTCTGCGGCAAATTCTGGCGGAAGTACAACTTTCAACATATCAATCACTGTCAATGCCGTTGCTCCGAGCTTATTGTCATACAATACGCCGAACGTATTTACCGTCGGAACTGCGATTGCTACTTTAGCGCCAACTGTTACAGGATCTGTGATCAGCTATTCCGTTTCTCCCGCATTGCCTTCAGGTTTGTTGCTGAATACGACATCAGGCACCATTACAGGAACTCCAACAACGGTTTCGGCGGCTGCTAATTACACCGTTACAGCGACTAATTCGGGCGGAAGTACAAACTTTAGCTTGTCAATTGCTGTAAATGCCGTTGCTCCGTCAGCACTTTCGTACAATACTCCAAACGTATTTTCGGTAGGCACCGTGATTTCGCCATTGCTCGCAACGGTAACCGGATCAGTAACAAATTATTCGGTTTCGCCCGGATTGCCTTCAGGTTTGTCAATTGATCCAGTAACAGGTGTAATATCAGGAACGCCAACTGTCGCTTCGGCATCGAGCGTTTATACGGTAACGGCAACAAATTCAGGCGGCAGCGTCACATTCGGTATTTCGATTACCATTAATGATGTTGAGCCGGAAGATCTCTCGTATAATACGCCAAACATATTCACGGTTGGAACCGCAATTACACCGCTTTCGCCGACAATTTCCGGAACTGTATCATCATATTCAATAACGCCAACACTTCCTGCGGGTCTTACGTTTAACACGACATCGGGAGTAATTTCGGGAACACCGACAGCCATTTCTCCAACAACTGTATACACTGTAACAGCTTTTAATTCGGGTGGCGATGTAACTTTTAATTTGTCGATCCGGGTTAACGATATTGCTCCGGCAGCCCTTTCATACAACACGCCAAACGTGTTTACGACAGGCACTTTGATCACGCCATTGACGCCTACCGTTTCAGGTACGGTAACCTCATACAGCATTTCGGCAACGTTGCCGGCCGGACTGCAGTTCAGCACATCAACGGGAATCATTTCCGGAACGCCGACAGCTGTTTCTGCTGCTGCAAATTATACGATCACTGCAACAAACACAGGCGGAAATACGACTTTCATTATATCAATAGCGGTCAATGATATCGCGCCGAATTCTTTATCATACAACACGCCGAATGTTTTCACGGTCGGAAGCGTAATTGCGCAACTGTCGCCAACAGTAACAGGTAACGTTGTATTGTACAGCATTTCTCCGGCACTTCCTGCAGGTTTGACATTTAATACTTCAACAGGAGTAATTTCGGGGACGCCTACGTCTGTGGCCACTTCTGCAAATTATCTTGTGACAGCAACGAACAGTGGTGGCAACAGTACTTTTAACGTCAATATTACGGTGAATCCGGCGCCGCCATCCGGACTTGCGTATAATTCTCCGAATATTTATACGGTGGGTTCAGAAATCGTTTCACTTTCGCCGACTTTTTCGGGCACCGTCTCAACGTTTTCTATTAGTCCGTCGCTTCCTGCTGGATTAATGTTCAATACGACAACAGGAACTATTTCAGGAACGCCAACTTCGGTTACGGCAACGTCGGTTTATACTGTGACGGCGATAAACAGCGGTGGCAACACTACGTTCGGAATTACTATTACAGTTAACGACGTAGGTGTTGATGGATTGGCTTATTCAACTCCGAATATTTTCAATGTCGGAACCACGATTACACCTCTTGCACCGACAGTTGTAGGAAACGTTACTTCCTTTTCAATTTTGCCTGTGTTGCCTGCCGGACTTACGTTCAGTACATCGACAGGAATAATTTCAGGAACGCCGACAGCTGTATCGTCAACCTCAGTATATACTGTGACTGCAACAAATTCCGGTGGAAGCACTTCTTTTGGTGTTACCATTACCGTTAATCATACAGCTCCGACAGCTTTAGCTTACAACACACCAAATGTTTATACGATCGGGTCGGCAATTGTTCCGCTATCGCCAACGGTTTCAGGAAGCGCGTTATCGTTTACCGTTTCGCCTGCTTTGCCGGCCGGACTTACTATCGATGGCGCAACGGGAGTAATATCCGGAACGCCGTCTTTGATAAGTGCCGCATCAACATATACCGTAACTGCATCCAATTCCGGCGGTTCAACAACTTTCGACATTTCAATAACAGTAAATGAAATTGCGCCAAGCGGATTATCGTACAATACTCCAAACGTTTTTACTGTCGGATCTGAGATTTCTGCACTGACGCCTGCGATTACAGGAAATGGCTTAACATTCAGCATCACTCCGCAACTTCCTGCGGGATTGTCATTCAATACATCAAACGGTGTCATTTCAGGAACGCCGACATCAATCTCCTCCACGGCGAATTATACGGTTACTGCGACAAATACAGGAGGAAGCACAAGTTTTGTCGTCAGCATTACAATCAATGATGCGGCGCCAACAATTTTGTCTTACAACACACCGAATCTTTATACGGTTGGTTCTCCGATCATCGCATTAACGCCAACAGTTTCGGGAGATGCGCTAACATTTAGTATCAGTCCAATGCTCCCAGCCGGATTAACGTTTAACACATCAACAGGTGTGATTTCGGGGACACCATTGGCAGTTTCCGCAGAGGCAATTTATACTGTTACTGCAACAAATACAGGTGGAAGCATTTCGTTCGGAATCAGCATTAAAGTCAACGACATCGAGCCTTCCGGACTTGCATACAACACCCCAAATATTTACACGATCGGATCCGCGATTATTCCTCTGACACCAATTGTGTCGGGCGAAGGATTAACGTTTGCGATTTCACCGGCTTTACCTGCCGGACTAAATTTCAGCACTTCAACAGGTGTGATATCCGGTACGGCTACTGCGCTTTCGGCGGCAACCGTTTATACAGTAGTCGCTACAAATACCGGCGGCAGTGTTTCATTTAATGTAAGCATAGCTGTTATTGATATTGCTCCGACGGCATTGTCTTATAGCTCACCGAACATTTATACAGTTGGAAGTACCATAGTCTCTTTGATGCCAACTGTCAGCGGAAACTCGTTATCCTTTAGCATCTCGCCTGAATTGCCATCAGGATTGTCATTCGATACTGCGACAGGAGAAATTTCAGGTACGCCATCGCAAATAGCTTCAGCGCAAATTTATACAGTAACTGCATCAAATACCGGCGGATCGATCTCATTCGGAATAAGTATTACAGTAAATGATGTAGCGCCAACAGGCTTGTCATATTTGACTCCCAACGTGTTTTCTGTGGGAATTGTAATTGTTCCATTGGCGCCTGCGGTAACCGGAAACGGACTCACATTCAGCATTAGCCCGGCGTTGCCCGCAGGATTAACTTTCAATACTGAAACAGGAGTTATTTCGGGAATGCCGACGGCTGTTTCAGCGGCTACGACTTATACTGTTACTGCAACAAATACAGGTGGCGGCGTTTCATTCAACGTCAGTATCCGCGTCGACGATTTACCGCCTCATGGTTTGGCATACAATACCCCGAACGTTTATACCGTCGGATCGGAAATCGCACCGCTTACACCGGTATTTAATGGAAATGCTGTAAGTTTCAGCGTAAACATTCCGTTGCCTGCAGGATTAATTCTTGATCCTGACACCGGTGTTATCTCGGGTACACCGACAACTGTGTCCGATGCAACAATCTATACTATCACAGTAGTAAATACGGGCGGCTCGGTGTCGTTCAATATCAGCATTGAAGTGACGGAAGTTGCTCCGATCGGATTGGCATATGACACTCCAAACGTTTACATGATCAACGATGCGATAGCGCCGTTGGTTCCATCTGTGACAGGAAACGACCTTACTTTCACTGTTGAACCATCATTACCTACAGGGCTTCAAATGGACGCCGCGACCGGAATCATATCCGGGACGCCAACTGCATTATCGGCTCCCACAATGTATACGGTTAGTGCTGAAAACTCAGGCGGCAGCGTTTCATTTGTAGTCAATATCTCGGTTATCGACGCCGCACCGATCTCGTTGTCATATCCAACACCGAACATCCTCGACATTTACCTGGTAATATCGCCATTGGTTCCAACCGTCGAAGGCGATAATCTTACTTATAGTATAGAGCCTTCTTTACCCGAAGGTCTGAGCTTTGACAGTGGCAGCGGAACCATATTCGGAACACCAACGCAATTGTCACCGGCTACTTTCTACACGGTTACTGCCACAAATACCGGTGGAAGTACATCATTTGATGTAAGTATTGCCGTGATTGACATCGCGCCACTAATCCTGACATATCCAACGCCAAATATTTACATCACAAACATCCCAATCTTACCGTTGATGCCGTCTGTTGTTGGAGAAAATCTTGTATTTACGATAGAGCCGGACCTGCCTGCAGGATTGGTATTCGATTCCACGACCGGAATTATCACAGGAACGCCGACCGAAGTATCGCCGGCAACTTTTTACACTGTAACTGTATCAAACAGCGGCGGAAGTTTGTCTTTCGACGTATCGATAACTGTGGATGAAGAACTCGGCATCGGTTCAGAAGAGCAAAGCGTTTTCGCGGTTTATCCTAATCCGTTTGATGATATCGTAAGATTTGTCGGTTTGACCGGAGAAGTGAAATACGACGTGTTCTCAATCGATGGTAAGCATGTGATCTCAGGCTTTACGGATTCGGCCGAAATCGAATTGTCAAGAATATCTGCAGGAACATATCTGCTAAAACTGACAAATGACGATCTGATTCGGACGATTAAGATCATCAAGAAATAAAAAAAGAGGCTTCGGCCTCTTTTTTACTTTAGTATGGATTCGGTCCAGACTGGGATCTGCAAACCAAATTCGTTCTTGATCTTTGTTTTATCGAACACGCTGTACAGTGGCCGTTTCGCAGGCGCATTGTATTCAGCGGTAGAAACCGGTCGAACTTCGGCAGGTAATTCGTATGCTCTGAAAATTTCCCGTGCGAATTCACACCACGATGTATGGCCTTCATTACTAAAATGATAAATTCCGTAATTGCTGCTTTTGGATTTAACGATCTTGCAAAGGAGATCTGCCAGATCCAATGCATGCGTAGGCGTTCCTTTTTGATCATTGACAACCTTTACCACGCTCTTTTCGCTTGCGAGACGAAGCATTGTCTTTAGGAAATTTGATCCGAATTTCGAATAGATCCAAGATGCGCGAATGATAAAATGCTTGGGGTGAATGGCCTGAATGTATTTCTCAGCTTCAAATTTAGACTTGCCATAAACCGACAAAGGGTTGGGAATATCGGTTTCAATATATGGCCGTTCAATATTTCCATCAAATACGAAATCGGTCGAAATCTGAATGAGGGTTATATCAAGTTCAGAACAAGCGTCGGTGACATTTATTGCACCGTGCAAATTGACATCAAAAGCTGCTTTATGCTCCTGCTCGGCCCTGTCAACTGCGGTAAAAGCGGCAGCATTGATACAAAAATCAGGTTTGATCTCTAGTAAAGTTTGACGTATTTGATCCCGGTTTGTAATATCACCTGAACTTTTAGATAAAAAGCGAAAATCAATATCCGGGTAATTGCCTGAAATACTTTGGATGGCCTGACCAAGCTGGCCTGACGATCCTGTAACGGCGACTACCATACTTTTTTTGCGTGGCGAAGTGTTGGAAGGAATCGGTCTTTTTCGGAGATGATCAATTGGCCTTTCTCGAATTGCCAGTCGATGCCGATAGCCGGATCATCGTAGATAATTCCGCCCTCGTACTCCCGATTGTAGAAATTATCGCATTTGTAGAAAAAAGTTGCTTCATCGCTCAATACGAGAAATCCGTGCGCGCAACCTTTGGGAATAAACATCTGAAACTGATTTTCATCAGATAAAATAGCCGAAATATGCTGCCCGAAGGTCGGCGATTCAGGCCTGATATCCACTACAACATCCAAAACCTGTCCGCTGAAAACCCTGACCAATTTAGACTGCGCATGATCGCCTGTCTGGTAATGCAGTCCACGAAGCACGCCTTTTGTCGATCTCGACTGATTATCTTGCACAAAATGCACAGACATGCCCGTTGCAGCAGCAAAATCGCGCTCATTGAAGCTTTCCATGAAATAGCCACGCTCGTCTGTTCTGACCAATGGCTTGATCAGGAAACAGTCTTTGATTTTTGAATGCGTGACTTCCATCAAATTAAGCTTAAAAGATGATCTCCGTAACCGCTTTTCAATAAAGGCTGTGCAACTTTCCGAAGCGCATCGGCATCGATGAACCCCATTTTAAAGGCGGCTTCTTCGATCGCGCCAATCTTTAATCCCTGTCTTTCCTCAATTACCTGAACAAATTGACTTGCCTGCATCAGGGAATTAAAAGTGCCGGTATCCAACCAGGCTGTGCCTCGATCTAAAATACTCACTTTTAGCTTCCCATTGTTCAGATATATCTTGTTGACATCGGTAATCTCAAGTTCACCTCGGCCGCTGGGTTTTATTTGAGACGCAATTTGGATCACATCGTTATCATAAAAATAAATTCCCGGAACAACATAATTAGATTTTGGCTTGGATGGTTTTTCTTCAATCGACAAAACTTTGCCGTTGCTGTCGAATTCAACAACACCGTACCTTTCCGGGTCCTGCACATGGTATGCGAAAATGTGCCCGCCATCGGGATCGTTATTTGCGCGCAAGACTTCCGCGAGACCGGTGCCATAAAAAATGTTGTCGCCCAGGATCAGGGCCACTTTATCATTTCCGACGAAATCTTTAGCGATAATGAATGCTTCCGCCAGCCCTTTCGGCTGTTCCTGGACGGCATATTGAAAATTGCATCCGATGCTGCTGCCATCTCCAAGAAGTTTCTGGAACAATGGCAGATCGTGTGGTGTCGAAATAATAAGTATTTCGTTTATTCCTGCCCAGATCAATGTTGATAAAGGGTAATAAATCATCGGCTTGTCGTAGATCGGCATCAATTGCTTGCTTACAGCCAATGTCAATGGATGTAATCTTGTGCCCGATCCGCCTGCCAGAATGATTCCTTTCAT
>CBDUBJ010000057.1:0-15176 GCA_965365355.1 uncultured bacterium | reverse complement strand
CATCGGTGTTGCAGCGGAAATCGTTGGGAGAGAAATTGCTGGTGAAGTTTGGGGTTTTTGTGGATACGTTTTTTGGGGGGTAACACGTGTTTCTATTCTAAAGCAGCAAATCACTTTTTTGTAAATATTTGAGCGTTACGGATTTCCGTAATTAGTTAACAGTCTTTTAACTAATTTGCTGCCGCAACAACAAATTTTTCAATTAAGATGAAGTGTGTAATTTCAATGATATGTATCCTTTTCATATCCATTACAGCTCAAAGCCAGGCATATTTAGGCTGGACAACCAAAACTGTGAATCTGCGTGAAGGTCCGGGAACTGACTACGAAATTCTTCGATCCCTGAAAGGTGGCTCTCAAATTTTTGTTCTTTCGAATATTCCGGATAAAGAATTCTATTCGATTATAGATATCGATACAAACACGTATGGTTATGTTCATAAATCATTCGTGAAATTAGGCGAACGAGTAACAGAAGGAAAAGGATTGTTTTCACATGAAGGCAAAAGTTCCGGATATAATCCTGAAATAGAGATATATAATGACACTTCAAAAGAGCTCACATTAAATCTTAATAATATTCGCTATTCATTTTATCCGCGTGAAACAAAAACCATCGAAATCGCGGCAGGAAATTACTCGTACATCGCATCGGCCCCCGGCGTACAACCATATATAGGCAAGGATGATCTCGATGACGGACAGAAATATTCATGGAAATTTTATATCGTCACAAGTCGGTATTAATCTAAGCGTTATGATGTCAAGGCTTCGACTTCCATTTATTCGCAGGATTCTAGTGAGATTTTTTACAATTCTGTTTCGAGGTGATCGCAAATTACGACGCCTTTATCTTGAATATGATACTGAACATCTATTCAACAAAAGCTATGTCGTTATCAGCTATCGCTTCAGGAATGCGATCTGCTACCGATTTGCAAATCATTGGACGACGGAAAATGAATTGAAAATCTTCGATCTTGAGAATTTTGAAAACGATTTTACTCTCATCGTGTATGGATTCTTTCAATCCGTACGCTATAAGATATCGCTCATTCCCCAACTCGAACTTAACAGTAAGCAATTTCAGAAAGAAATTCACATAAGTACAGCTCTAGACATCCCAAATCGCCAACATTTTACCTTACCTGATCCGACGTTTACTCGGGTTAACGTGAAGTTTGCCGGTACTAACCTCCGTCCGATGTATTACCTGAAATTTGAATTGAAACCTTATAACCAAAACGACCATATATGACAACTCAGTACTATCAAACACCCAAGTCGACTGCTATCATGCGATTTCTGTGGAAATGTGCAGGCGCCGACAGAATCCTCCTGGAGAAAGCTACCTATTCGGATCAGATCAAATATATGTGCCTTGGCGGGATCGTATTTGCCACTGGCGCAATGGCCGGATTGGCCGGTGGATATGCGTTCTATACAATCTTTGAGCCGCGCGGTTCGGCAATCGTCAATCCGGTTGACGTTCAAACTCTTTGCATTGCATCTTTATTCGGTATAGTCTGGGGATTGATGATATATAATATTGACCGGTTTATTGTAACCTCCACAGGAAAAGGCGATGGAACTGAGGCTATTACGATGGGAGAACTTAAAAGTGCCCTGCCACGTATTATCATGGGGATGATCATCGCACTGACAATATCGAAACCTGTCGAAATCCGGATGTTTAAAACGGAAATTGATATTAAGCTGCGAGAGCGACAATTGGAGCAACAGGCAGCATATCAGGAAAAAGTCGATAAAACTTATGCGGATCGGGAAAAGTTATTACTATCTGATTTCTCTAAAATTGAATCCCAACGTGCAGATTTAATTGCACGAATCCGCGACTATGACGATCAGTATAAGAAAGAAACTGCTGAAGGCCAAGGAGGACGCAATCAAGGTGAAGGGCCGGTTGCAAAAGCGTTGCTGCGAGAGCGTGATAAGGTCGAGAATCAACTGGCTCAGTTCGATGCGTTCCATAAAGAGGAACTCAATGAATTAAATTCTAAAAAGAAGCAACTACGCCTGGCAAAAGAAATTGAGCGTAATAATAATACACAAATTGCAAATGGATTAGACGGCTTGCTTGAAAGAATAAAAATTGCCCACGAAGTAGCAGGTTTTTGGATTTCCCTATTCATAACACTTCTTTTTATGGCTATTGAACTTACGCCAATTTTTTTCAAATTGATGCTTACCAAAACAACGTACGATTATTTGGCCGAGAACCGTGATGAATTAGTCAAAGCTCAATATGGCATTGAAGTCCAATATGATAAATTTAAGAACAGGGATGGTCTCGAACGGCACCTGATCATCAACCATGAAGCTGAGCGAATAATTTTTGAAAAACGCATGGTGACCAACATACAAAAAGAACTTACAAAGTATGCAGTTATGAAATACAATGAGCGCGAGAAAAAGAAAATTGATGAAAACCTGGATCACTATATCAAAAACCTAAACCCCGACGAGCAGAATGCTTGATGATATCAGACAATTTCTGGTAACCTGTTCCGGAGAAGACAACAGCATTCTGAACGAATGTGGACCGCACATCAAAAGAAGATTTGCTCTGTTGGGATTCTTTGTATTGCTGATCTTCATCGGCTGCATGGCCAGTGCAGGCTTTTTTACCTATTCGCTGTTTAATGAAGCAAAGTACTTGAGTATTCCGCTTGGTCTGGTTTGGGGAATGGTCGTGGTGAATCTGTATTTGCTGTTGCTGCATACAATCTCTCCCCCGATCATTCCTTTATCGGCAAAAAAGAAAAAAAGCAAATTATTAAAAACCACTTTGTCAGATCGATATTCATTCTTCTCTTTTTCAATGATGTCGCGAATCGGTTTTATTGTCCTGCTCGCAATGATCATCGCCCAGCCTATTTCGGTTTTCTGTTTGTCATCGTCGATCACCAACATTGTTGAAAGTCATATGATCGAACAGCGTGTACAATTGTATACATTGTCCAACAAGCGGATCATTCACCAGGAAATTAAGGAACATCAAAGTTTTATAAATAAGATTTCACACTCATTAACTCACAAAGATCAACAGGCCTTTAACAACCAACTAAGTTTTCTGCAGGAGAAAATGGCTGAGGACAAATTATTCCTGGTTAATTCCACTTCAAAGATCGAGCGTTTGAAAAAGCTTAATGACGAGGCGGTAAACATCAAAAAAAATACTGAAAAGAAGCAATTGATTGCAGATCTTGACCATATGCTGAGCGCGGAGCTTGAATCCGATCATAAATTTCTGGAAACGCTGGACCGAACAAATTTACGTGGGTCTTTCAACAGGGATTTCATTGAATTCAAAACTGATCTCTCCGGGATGATCAAGCAGAAGATTGCTAATTACGATGCTTTAGTGGATTTATTAGACAGAAGTAACTTTTATGTGATGAAGATTCAACTCTTACTGCAGCAGAAATTTACCGCATGGTTGATTACCCTTACTATATGTTTGATATTCCTTTTACCAATTTTTTTTAAGTACAAGGCGAGAAACCTATCGGCAAAGCTTTTTTTGGAGGAAGACCATACGGCCAGAATCAAAAAACTTCGCAAGCAACTGATTCAAACGAGCGATTTCCCTTGGTTAAAGTCAGCACTGTTATCATCAAGTCTTTCCAAAATAAACACCTCCGATTATTATTTCCAAAGAATGTACATAGAACACAGGATAATTTTGGAGCAATATGAGGAAGCTAAAGTCGAATACTCGCGAATTCTGTCAGAAAGAGTCTTACAATATAACCGGAATTGCCTTCAAAGAGTGTTGAAATTATTGGTTAAACTGAAAAATGTCCGCCCCGCCAAATATGTCGAGATTTCCAAACAATTATATCATGAATACGACGATCAAATTATAAAGAAGTACGAATATTGGCTTGATTGCCCTTTTCGAACGGAACGACGTACTTCTCCATTCTCTATAAAAAATAACGAAAAGGCATTGCTTGATTTTTTATATAGTGATCCTGAGGAAAATCAATAAATGTCAGGATCGATTCAAAATATCATATCCACGGAAACCTTCATTGGCGATGATGGCGAAATGTATTATCGTATACATAAGGAATATCTACTTCCTAGGCAGACATTTCTAAAAGGTGCAATTGCTGGTCATTATCGTGGCTCAAAACTTTTTGACGAATCATATAAGTCCAGGATCTTCGACATCGAAATTTATGAGGCCATTGTATATTGTGAAGATGAAAGTTACTTTAGAAAAAACGTTCCATTTACATTTCCTGATGATTTCGACTTATGTTCCAGCGTCGAAAAAGGGAAACCGTTTCCTAAAGAAAAGTTGCCGACAACTTTGCCTGTTATCCTAAATGCAAAAGGCAATTCCTTTGGAGTGAATATCCTGGAACCCACGCTCTATCAATTTACAATCGACAGGCATCATCATCAAATTGAAGGCGACGATGTCTACGGTTCGTTCAAAGCGTTGATTTCGGGATATGTTCTTGATTACGAAAAAACCGAAGCTGAAGAAATCGTCGGACCAATAAACGTTGAAACTACAATTGTCGAAAACGAGCAACCCTGTGCACCATCACGGATCAAAACAGGAAATCATGAATTAAAAGGCATCTACATCCGTCAGGAATATTTTTGTAAAAATCATTCAGATTGCAGAGTATGGGGTGATTATAATACACGCATTGGACAAAAAAATGCGACTCCCGAAACAGGATGTGGCGGAAACCTATTGGGAATCGTGGGAATGATATTATTTACCATATTCCTGATCTCAATTTTTCCTGGATTCGGATATGTGCTTGCTCTATTCATTGGAATCGCGATCATCAACTGGTTGGGGCCATACTTAAGATGGATATTCCGGGCTGTTGCTATATTACTAGTCGTTGCATTTGGATTCGGTATATTTAATGCAATAACCGAAGAAAGGCAAGGAAACCGCACCGCACCTGTCGTAACTAATAATCCGGAAGAACGTAGGTCGGTTCAGGAATCTGAAAAAGTGATCGAAACCATTACTGATATTGAAAATAATCGAAAGCCGGAGGTTGCAGATCAATCATTACCGCAATCCATTAAACATTTTCGGTCGTGGAATGATTATAAAGGAAATAACTTTTCCGGTCATTACGAGATTCAACTGAATCATTTCAAGCAGGCCTCAAGAAACAAGAATGGATTGCAGGTGACTCCACAATCGATGTATGCATATGATAAAATAGTCTATGAAATAAAAGAGCATGACAAAGGCTTATATCCCGGACTATTACATTTATTCGATAGTATCTCAAACACAAGGCAACTAGATCGTGTCCAGTTTGCAGAAATGGTTGTTTCATTTGTTCAGGATATTCCATATGCCCTTATTCTAGATAACGGATGTGATCCGTCGCTGTATAATGACAGATTTACAAAAGAATATCTTTTAAATAACCAAGGTGAATGCATCGGGTACCAGCGCTTCGGTCTAAATTCACCGATAGAATTTCTAACAACACTTAAAGGAGATTGTGATACGAGAACATTATTGCTTTACAGCATTTTTGCACATTATAATTATGATGTTGCCATGTTAAGCAGTGAATTCTATGGTCATTCGATTCTGGGAATCAATTTACCGCTTACTGGAAGTTTTTTTCCATATCAGAATAAAGAGTACATCGTTTGGGAAACTACGGCCAAAAATGCAAAGCCTGGTCAGATTTCAAATAATATTGCAAATATGAATAATTGGAGAATTTCTTTAAAATCAACACCATGAATAAACAAAGTATCTTTTTTACCTGTATCGTCGGAATAGTATCCACTGCCTTAATGCTATTGTTATTACGTCGGCAAATATTTAAGCATCCTAATAACACCCCCAATGAAGTAAAGGATTCCTTAAGTCAATCACTATGGATATCTTCGTTGTTACTTACGTTTTTCATTTTCCTGAAAGTTGCACTTGAGTTGGTTGAGAATGCAATTGAAGTAATCATTTATGATTCGACTGTGGTGCACACCTTTTGGTTAGTGATGCAAAAAATTTCAATTTATATAGGATTCGTATTTGTCTTTACGTGGTCTTTGTCGGTTATTGTAGACTGGCTTCTAAAGATGTTGTATGGAAAACGAGATACAATGATAGAACTCAAAAACAACCATTTTTCTTTTTTTATAATGAGAGGTGTTCTTATAGTTTTTCTTTCATTATCATTACTTCCAATGTTCCAACATCTTTTAGAATGGTTTGCTCCCGTTGTGAATACTCCTTTTTATCGTTAAAACAGTAATTCATTTAGAAGCGCAGCGGCTCGCATCAAATAGATGACGTAGATTTACCTGCGATGAATCCCGGCTTGGACGATAGTACTATTTAGAGAATGTATATCAAGCCTAGATTTCAAGAAAATTATAATTGCGAAGGCATTTGTTTATTTTACCTCACCGCGTTATTTCTTTAATGTTTGTAGGGTGAACCGCGCAGCCAATAATATGAGAAACACAATTGATTTGTTGCCAGACAAAAAAACAAATCTAAGTCCTATTCAACTCCTCCACAGTCGTACTCCTAACCGCCTCCACTTTCTCGCCTTTACTGAAATTATAACGCAGCGAAAGTCCGATGCTTCGAATCCGGAAATACTGGTCAAAATCGTTCACGTTGCCATTGAGATCCGTTGTCCACAAATAATTCCATCCTTTGAAAATGTCGTTTGCGCGCAGGACAGCTTCGAGTTTTTTATTGAGAAAGGATTTTTTGATCGCCACATCAACCCGATGCATCGCCGCCATATCGTATAAACCGTTCGCTGCCGGTCCCTGATACCGGAAATCCGCCTCGACCCTAAAGTCCTTTGGCAATTTAAGTACATGATTCGATTGTATCGAATAAGAAAGCTGTTCATTCCGTAGCGTACCCGACAATGTTTCAAGTTCCAGCGAATTATAAAACACAAGCGCTGTATTCTGGCTGTCCCACCAAGAAGTAAACCTGATCGGAATCAATGCCGTAAAATCAAACGATTGGCCATGATCCATATTTCCGGTGGTATAGATGGTCGTGGAATTTTCAACATCCAGATACGGGATCTCAGAAATAACATCCTGTTCATAATCATATCCAAAAGTAAAATGATACGTTTTATTGATCACATGCGACATCCCGAACGAATGCGTAAACTGTGGCCGTAAAAACGGATTGCCCTCGTACCATGTATACGGATCGCGATAAGCCCTAAACGGATTCAATGAGCCGTAATTCGGACGTGTGATGCGGCGGCTGTAATTGTAATTGATTCCATAATTCTCCGATATGGTCTGCTGGACAAACACTGTCGGAAAAAGGCTCAGATAATCGCGTTTCGTCAGATCGCCGGTTGTATAAGATTCACCTTCGGAGATAGTATTCTCCGCACGCAGCCCTGCCTTGACGTTCCATTTATCACTTAGTTTCGCCTGCCAGCTGAAATACCCGGCAATGATGTATTCCTCGTAAATGAAATGATTGGTGCGCAACGGGTCCGGTACCAATCCCGCATTGTTGAAGTAAAATTGGGAATCATTGTCAGATTTTACACGGCTCGCTTTTGCACCCGTTTCAAACTTTTGGTTTTCGTTGAGCGAATGGACAAAATCCGACTTTATCGCATAGATGTCGAACGAATTCGGGTTTGCTGAGTACAAAAAATCGGTCGTCAGTGTCTGATTTGCGAGGTCGGTAAAATAATTGTAAAAGTGTGAATCTCCTTTGTTTTTAATCCTGACATAATCGAAGTCCGTTGTCAGCGAAGTACCCGTAGTGTCGAGGGCAACACTGTGATGCAGATTGACCTTGAAATTGGTGTGCCGGTTCTGCTGAAAATTATCAGCATCGATAAATTGCGCCGAAGACGATGGATCATTCCCTATATAAGTCTCCGTAAGGAAATCGCTTTTAAAAGTATTGGTAAGAAAGCTGCCCATGACACCTACGGTATGCCTGCTGTTGATCCTGTAATCTACAACCGCACGCACCGACGGCGGGCCCCATCCTTTGAAATTCCCTATGGCATCCTGATTGAAATACACTGTTTCGTCTCCGTAAAAAATACGCGTAAACGTAGCATCCCGCCCGCCCTCGCGATGGTTCGCATCGACACTCAGAAAGGTGTTCCAGTTTCCTTTCTTATAATTGATGCTGGTCCCGCCATTGTAATTGTGCTGATTCCTGAAATTGTAAGAGTAACCCGAAAATACGCTGCCGCTAACTCCCGACAGCGTATTCTTCTTCAGGTTAAAATTTAAGATTCCTGAAGTGCCTTCCGCATCGTACTTCGCAGACGGATTGCTGATGATGTCAATTGACTTAACATTCTCGGCGGGCATTGCTTCAAGCATGTTCCTTAAATCGGCAGCAGAGAGATAAGTCAGTTTGTCATCGATCATTACCGTCACGCCTCCTTTGCCATTTAAACTGATATTCCCCTCGGGATCGACAAACACGCCGGGCATTTTGGCCAACAGTGCATAAGCAGTATTCCCGGATGCCATCGCCGTGCCTTCGACACGGACAACCATTTTGTCGGCTTCCTGTGTGATGACCGGGCGCAGCGATTCTACGGAAACTTCTTTGAGCTGCTGCGCATCCTGTGTTAAAACAATATCTGCAAGATCGACCTTTGCAAAATCTACGGAAATGTCAAGAGGCCTCTCTAAAATTTTAAAGCCGGCTGCAGAAATCTGCAAAAGATATTTTCCGGCTGGCGGACTGGCGATGGTGAATTTTCCATCAGTATCGGCAGTAGTTCCGTTCACGAGCGTCTTTGATTCAGTGAGCAAGGATATGACTGCAAAACCGATTGGTGATCCGGTATGGTCGCGAACCGTTCCCGAAATGTTTTGCGCATATATAATCGACGACGATATAAAAAAAAGGAGATAAAACAGATTTCGCATAAGTTGATTACTATTCGTTTTTTTGATTATGATGATGATGATTAGGAAGTTAGTATCATGACCAAAGCAATAGTTACAACAAATCTAAAAGGTGAAATCCGCCGGTATTATTCGTCATGGACTTACAGAATCATGATTCGGCAAAACATGTCACGTCTATAATGCAGTTTATAGTCCACCCTTTAATTGTGCCTTTGCGCTATCGTCTTTTATAATCGATGTATTCGTTGTGCCTTCGCGCCTTTGCGGTAAACATACCCACAAAAAAAAACGCACAAATTACTCTGTGCGTTTTGCGTGATAATATGAAAAATCTACCCTTTTGTATACTTAGTAAATTGAATTTAATTAAAATGAAAACTGATAATGTCCGGCAAAAAATCATCGTCGCTGCATTCACCATCAGCACTGCACCGCCGCCACACCACGCTCATCTTCCCGCTCCAACTCCCCAATCCTACTCACCTGCTTCTCTACATTCAAAAATTGTATTCCCAACCACGCCACCGCAATCATTCCGGCGAAAGACAATATCGTAAACTCCCATGATAAATTCGACTTTAATGTGCCAAGCAATCCGGCACCGACGATGCGGCCCATATTTGAAATGGTCATGAATAACGTAAACTGGCTGGCCGATACTTTTTTCCAACAGCATTGCATCCCCGTTGCGAATATGCCGATGGTACAGAAAACATATAGTATTTGGTAAACGATCATAAATCCGCTGATCAATGCGTTGTGCTCCCAATATGATCGAAGCAGGCAGAGTATTGAAACGAGAAATATCAGCAGACCGCAATAAATATTGAGCATGCGGATCTTTCCAAATTTGTCGATCAGCATTCCGCCAATCAATATTCCACCAATGCCGCCGATGAGCGTCGCCGTGGCAAAAAATTGTGAGTACGCCTGATCCGTCCAGCCAAGATGCTGCACGGTGAAGATTGGAAGCAGCGTGTCCATAAAGTTGCCGGCGCCTTGTGTAATAAATGCAATTCCCGCAAATAAAAGGCTGTTCCGCAGCGTAAATACGCGGTACAACGACTTAAAGATCATTGTCCAGTTTCCGATCTGGATCATTTTGCTTTCTTCCGACGGCTCGCCTTTGGTCCACGGTAAAAGTTTTTCGCCCGGGCGCTCGCGCAGCGTTAAAGGAACGATCATGATCAGGGCTACACCGATCGAGAGTATAAGAATGGCTGAAGAGAATCCGTATGAATTGAGCAAGATGTTTCCTATCGAGAGCGACGCGGCGGTACCTGCGATCTTTGAACCCCACATCAGGCCATTCGCCCGCGCCTGCTGGTTTACGGGAATGATGTCGATTGCCATTCCATCGGTAGCAACATCCTGGAACGAACCAAAAAACCCGACTGCGAACGCGGCGGCCAGCATCAGGTTCATGTTGTGCAGCGGATCGGGGATCATCGAAAATGATATAAAACTCATGATCAGACCAAACTGCCCGAAAATGATCCATGGCCGTTTACGACCCATCGGCAAGTAGGTAAATCTGTCCATCATCGGTGCAACGATCATCTTAAAGCTCCATGGCAAACCCGCCGCAACCACAAAGGCCGCTATCTCAGCTGGAGTTTTTCCGTTCATTGCCATCCATGCCGGCAATCCAAAGAAGATCATCCCTTCAGGAATTCCCTGTGCAATGTATAGCGCGATAAAATTGAAATACCGCAAAACCGTATGGTTGGAAAGTGCGGGGATGGCTCTTGCGGTATCTGTGGTTTGATTTGCATTCATTCTAATCGGCAATTGCCAGCGCCGCTTTCTTCGTATCGGCAAACTGCTGGAATTCGACAAGCTTTCCGTCTTTAAAAAGGCACAAATGCGCCATCTGGATCTTCACGACCCTTTTGGTTTTCTTGTGACTGCCTTCATAGAAACCCGTTGCCAGCACCCTATCGTCAAGCATCGGATATATGCGAATCCCCGTCAGTTTGAAAGATTCCCATTCCGTGGCGATCCTTCCAAAAACGCCTTCAAACACGGCTTTCTTTCCGATATATGGATTCCTGTCGGCATATGGGAAACTTTCGGCCTCATTCCAGATTACGTCATCCGAAATCAACTCCTGCAGCACTCTTCCGTTTCCGGTTGCGAATGCGTCGTAAATCGCCGATAACGATTTCACGTTTTCCTCATGGTTGCTTTCCGATATTTCCGGAAACTGACCTTCATGAGGATCTTGCGCAGTACTTTTCGAAACGCTGAACAACAGCGCAAGCGTTAACACAAATAGCGGCTTCATCTTATTTTGAGGTAGCCGTTACGCCAGTTCTTTGAGGCGTATCCTTTTTTGGTTCGTAACTTAGTTCGGGAATAACACTTCCTGAATAGGTGTCGTAACGTTCGACATTGTTCATCAGATCGTCGATCAATTTTTTGCCTTCATCACCCAGAAGTTTTTCCGTTTCGTCAGATGTCTTTTTGTAATCCGCTTCGTCGATGGCCGGAATCACTACGCAATAGTATTCTTCTTCGGTTCCCATTCCGCTGCGATACACGCGGTAATGTTCGGCAGCGCCTTTTTTTACGTACAAATTGGTGATTGATTTTATGTTGGCCGCAACCGCATCCGACGTCGACGGTGTAACATAGAAATAATGGTATTTGCGATAATTTTTGCCGGGCGCAGAAACCGAATATGCACCAGGCATATAATTGAGATCCTTAAGATTGCTTACCAGAAATGTGTTGTGCCGATCATAGCATTTATCCATCCGTTGCCACAATGCATCAAGTTTTTCCTTTCCCATTCTTTCAGCAAGCGCTGCAAACGGATTCATATCAAGAGCGGCCATATTAGGTATCTGAGAAACATATCTGTACGTTCCATTCTGGCTGCGGATCATCACCCAATTCAGATTTGGAACATTATACTTGATGCAGGCATCAACGAGTTCCTTCGTAACTTTCTTGTATTCTTCAGCCATTGAAGGTTTGACATGATCTTCATGGATCCACAGCATTTGATTCTGTGAAATGGAATTTGTCGGCAGCAGAAATAAGAAAAGTGCCGAGAGCAAAGTAATTTTTAGCGTTCTCATGATAAAGGTATTTTTGATTGCGGTGAAATCGCGATGATTTCATTGTCTAAGTAACTGACATGCAATCAGAAAAGAAAACGCGTTAGGATGAAACGGACTGATAAGTGTCCGAATATGGCAATAAATTTATCAGGGAAGAATGGCTTATGCTGCTTTTAGCTGAAACCGGAAATTTGCATGTGTTCCGTTCTCAGATCTCTCGTCGAGCACGCCATTCAGTTGAACCGTCAACAACTTTATCAATTGTGTTCCGAATCCGGTGCCTTTCGGCAGATTTTGGACATTTTTACCGATGCCATTGTCGGAAACTTTTAAGATCAACGTAGTATCGACCTTTTGCAGGCTGATGCTGATTTCGCCCTTAGCATTGTCGGGAAATGCATATTTAAGCGCGTTCGTCAGCAGCTCATTTACGATGAGTCCGATGGGAACGGCAGTGTCGATGTCGAGTTCGAGATCGTCCATGATGCATTCGATCCTCACTTTACTTTCGGCATTGAAAGTATCCAGAATACCTTCGCCGAGATTGATGAAGTAATCCTTCATTTCGATGCTGCCGAGGTTTTTCCCCTGATATAATTTCTGATGAACTATGCCTATGGAATGAACCCTGTTCTGGCTTTCGATCATCGCATCCTTTGTATTCGGATCGTCGATCTGTGCCGATTGAAGCGCCAGAAGTCCCGAGATGATTTCAAGATTGTTTTTGACGCGATGATGTATTTCCTTCAACAGCAATTCATTTTCCGCATTGCGCTTGTCGAGAAGCTGATTTTTTTGCTCAAGCTGACCGTTTACCACCGCAAGCTTGAGGTTGCTCTTTTGCTTGTTCCTGAAATTTCTGTATAAAAGCAGCAGTATCAGTGCAACGATACCAAACACAACAAATGAAGCGGTTTGTTGATTCTTCTTTTTTTCCAACTCCTTTTCTCGGGTGAGTAAACTTACATCCAGTTCCTTCTCACGCAGGCTTCGGGCGTTTCTATCTCGCTCCAATGCGAGTGACTTGTCGTAAAATTCATCCTTGTATTTCAGCGCGTTCTTCAGGTCGCCTTTTTGCTCGTATGCGTCGGCAATCGACTCTAAAACGAGCGTGGCATACTGATCGTTTTGAGTTTGGAATTCAATATAGGCATTTTTATAATTGGCAATTGCCTGATCATAATTTTTGTCTTTTAAATTTATGATACCCAGCAAATCATAGCATTGCCCTTTATATTCGCATTGAATATTATACCGATTCAGTATCTGAAGCGTTTCATTGATATATCGTGTAGCTTCCGCATGTTTTGAATCAGCCATCAGTTCCTGCGTATATATGACGTTATACCACGCCCGGGCAATCGGCTTTTTATAATTCTTCAAAAGGAGGTCGACCTGCAGTAAATAATGCGCCGCCGAATCTTTGTTTTTTTCCTTATGCTGCCACAGAAGCTCCGCGTAAATCATAAATAAGCTCGCCGCATGCTTTTGTGGATCGGATTTAAAGTATGCCCGGCTTTTATGCAAATAATCAATCGTCAGGTCTCTTTCATCTGCCAGGCCGTAACGTCCGTAAAATAAGGCTTTGTCGAGCTGTACTTTTGCATGCGTGGCACGGGAATCTTTAGTTTCGATCAGCTTTAGCCCGGATTTAAACAATTCCAGCGATGCTTTCATATCGGCCTTTCGCAATTTGACATTCGCCCAGTGAACGAGAAAATCATATTTTAAAACTCTGTTCTTTTCAGATTTTTCGAGCTGTTGATATTCCGGCCATTTTACTTTTGCCAATGAATCTTCTCCATTGTTATCCAGCTTCAGGTAATTTCCGCGGAACCTGTCGTATTGAAGTTTTAACATCTGAAACCGATGCGATTCAATGGACGGATCAAGAACGGCAATCGCCCGATCGACATAATAATCAGAACTGTCGGGATTATATTGCGGCATGCTTAAAAACCAATTCGCGCGTTCTTTGTACTGCTCGCTAAGCATCAGCACCTTTTTCGGAGGTTGTGAATATGCGGTACTGATGCCGATGAAAGCCAGAAGGATACACCGTTTCATATTTTCTGGATGTGAAGCAGAAGCCGTTTTTTCATTTCAGCATTCAGCGGAATAGCTTTTTTCGCGATCACAACATGGCTCGTGGCAATCTCATCGATATGAAACATGTTTACGATAAACGATCGGTGAATCCTTAAAAACTTTCCGGCAGGCAGTTTCTCATCAAGCTCTTTTAATGTCATGACCAGCAAATATTCGGATTCTTTGCACTGCAGGCGGCAATAATTGCGATCGGCTTCAATATAAAGAATGTCATTGATGGCAATCTTCAGCATTTTATCATGATGCCTGATGTAAATGCTGTCGCTGATGATACTAGGCGCGTCACGTGCGAAAACCTGTTTTATTTCGACGCGATTGATATGGTTTACCGCCAGTTCGATGGAGCGCTGCAATTCAAGCTTTTTGAAAGGTTTTGATATAAATGCAAACGGATTGGTCGCTTTTGCCCTTTCAAAATGTGATGCATCGGAATTTGCGGTTAAATAAATGATCGGGATGTTGTGATGCTTCTGCATTTCGTGCGCCATATCGATACCGTTCATGTCGCCATTCAGATTTATATCCAGCAGCAAAATATCGGGACGATGCTGCCGCAGATGAATGAGTGCTTCTTCTGCCCTGGGAATTATCCCGGTTACCTCATATCCAAGATCGGTTAATTGCAATGATAAATGGGCTGCGATGATCATTTCATCTTCAACGATCAGAATTTTGATGCGATCATTCATAAGGGAACTATTGCTTTTGTATCTTTTTGATCGACAGGGGATTCGATAAAATAAAGATAGTAAAATAGCAATACGATCAGCACGCGAAAGCGAGCGTTATAAATTACATTCCCTTCAATTTCTGAAAAAATTCTTCCGCATACCTTTTGACGATGCGAATAATGACGGCTATGTTGTATTTAAGATCAAAACGAAACCAACCCTGACGGTCCGAAGTTCATTCAGCAATTCTGCAGATATTTATTTCGATTACAATTTTCCGATCGTCACGAATGAATATGTAACGACGGTGCAAAATGTTCTGGGATTGCCTGAAAACGATGCGTTTCAAAATATTGCGGTTTATCCAAATCCGGTAACAGATGTTCTGCATTTTCCCGCATCTGAAGAAATTTCAAAA
>CBDUBJ010000056.1:0-15474 GCA_965365355.1 uncultured bacterium | reverse complement strand
ACCTTTGTACCTGAATTATTATTATGATCCGGAACAGTCTGAAAGCAGTTCCAAAATGTATCTGGATGATGGAATTACACCTAATGCCTTTGAAAGTGGCAACTACGCGATACTCCATTTTTCATCGCAATCCGACGATCGGCAAATAATCCTTTCCATCAAACCTGAAAAAGGAGTAACTTTTCAGCCTCGGAAAAAGTCCGTCGATATAGCCGTTCACAATCTTTCGGGAAAACCGAAAAGCGTCGCCATCAACGGGAAATCGGTAAAATACAAATACGATAAAAACAGCAGAATGCTCACTTTTCCGGCATCATACGATCTTGAATCCAGCCGGAACATTTTGATAAAACTATAAGATGAAGAAAATTTTAATCCTTGCGATCGCATGTTTTTCAGCGATCACATCGGCACAAAAAGGGATGCCATCGGGTGAAACGCCTTTTATCTGGGAAGCGGCTAACGTATATTTTTTGCTGACCGACAGGTTCAACAATGGCGATAAGACCAACGATGTCAATTTTAACCGCACACAAACACCGGCGAAATTACGTGGCTTCGAAGGCGGCGATATTCGCGGAATTATCCAAAAAATGGACGCAGGATATTTCGATAAGCTTGGAATTAATGCGATCTGGCTTACGCCGATAGTTGAGCAGATCCATGGCGGAACTGACGAAGGAACCGGAATCACTTATGGATTTCACGGCTATTGGACGCGCGACTGGACGAAACTCGACCCGAATTACGGTACCGAAGCAGATCTTGCCGAACTTGTCGAGAAAGCGCATGCACGCGGACTCAGGATCATCCTGGATGCTGTGATCAATCATACCGGCCCGGTTACCGCCGACGATCCTGTCTGGCCGTCAGATTGGGTTCGCACCGAACCGCAGTGCGATTATCAGTCGTATGCGACAAACATTACGTGTACGTTGGTTAAAAACCTTCCGGATATCAAAACGGAAAGTAATCAGGCTGTCGAAATTCCTAAAATTCTCGCCGACAAATGGAAAGCTGAAGGTCGTTATGAGCAGGAAATGAAGGAGCTCGACGAATTCTTCAAACGCACCAAATATCCGCGCGCTCCGAAGTATTACATCATGAAATGGCTGACCGATTATATCGTCGATCATGGCATCGACGGTTACCGCGCCGATACTGTAAAACATACTGAAGAAAGTGTGTGGGCGGAATTTAAGACCCAGTGCCAGTGGGCGTTCGATAAATGGAAAAAGAACAATCGTGCAAAGGTTCTCGACAACAATAAATTTTATATGATCGCCGAAGTTTACAATTACGGCATCAGTTCCGGCAAGGATTTCAATTTCGGAGACAAGAAAGTAAACTACTTCGCCAACGGATTCAACAGCATGATCAATTTTGAGTTCAAATGGAATGCTAAGGAAAGTTATGAGCAACTCTTTTCGATATATTCGGATCGCCTCAACGGCATCCTCGAAGGCTACGGCCTGCTGAATTACATGTCGTCCCACGATGACGGCCAGCCTTTCGATGCAAAACGTGAAAAACCCTATGAGACCGCAACAAAATTGCTGCTTTCACCGGGAATGTCGCAAGTTTATTATGGCGACGAATCAGGGCGGTCTCTGGTTATCGAAGGCACGCAGGGCGATGCGACTTTGCGTTCGTTCATGAATTGGAATGACATCGAGAATAACGCGGAAACCAAAAAACTTTTGACGCATTGGCAGAAACTTGGGCAATTTCGAAAGAAGCATCCTGCGATCGGCGCCGGAATCCACAAACAGATTTCCACATCACCTTACGTTTTCAGCCGTGGCTACGCGAACGGGACTTACCTCGACCGCGTTGTGATCGGGCTTGATCTTCCTAGAGGCCGCAAAGAACTAAAAGTTTCTTCCGTATTCAAAGAAGGTACGATCCTGCGCGACGCTTATTCGGGACAGGAAACAACAGTGCTGAACGGCAAAGCGCAGGTCGACTCGCCGTTTGACATCGTACTTCTTGAATTTAAAAAATAAATGTCGCGTTCAATCCTGAAAATTGCTCACCGCGGTGCAAAAGGTTATGAACCGGAAAATACCTTAAGTGCTTTCCAAAAAGCCTTTGACCTCGGTTGCGACGGCATTGAGATCGATGTGCATTTAAGTGCCGATGGCGAAGTGATTGTCATCCACGACGAGACTGTCGACAGGACGACGAACGGGCAAGGACGTGTCAGTGAACTGACATCATCAGAAATTGCGCTTTTAATAATTAATGGTTCAGAGTCTGTTCCAACATTAAACCGAACTCTCGATTTTGTCAATCGACGCGGTATCGTAAACATTGAACTGAAAGCGGGAAGCGCCGCTCAAAACGTTGCCGCATTGATCGATGACTATCTTAAATCAGGCTGGACTCCGCAACAATTTTTAATTTCATCATTTGACTGGGTAGCCCTGAAAAATATGCATGAGATCAATCCGCAAATTCCGATCGGCGTACTGACGGAAACCGATCTTCCACTGGCGATCGCTTTCGCAAAATTCATTAACGCGCACAGCATTCATCCGCATCATCATTTATTGACATCTGAAATGACTAGCGATATCCAAAGCGATGGTTTTAAGGTTTACGCGTGGACGGTCAACGAACCCGAAGATATCGAGCGGTTGAAATCATTTCAGGTTGATGCCATAATCAGTGATTTTCCCGACCGGATATGAAACATTTCGATGTCATAATTTGCGGTGGCGGTGCAGCAGGTTTCTTTGCTGCGATCAACATCGCCGAAAACAATCCGAAGATATCGGTGGCGATTCTCGAACGCGGAAAAAATGTCTTGGAGAAAGTCAGGATTTCCGGCGGCGGCCGATGCAACGTCATGCATTCCTGCTATGAACCTCGGGAACTGACAAAATATTATCCGCGTGGCGAGAAGGAATTGCGCGGGCCTTTCCACACCTTCGGATCATCGGAAAATTACGAATGGTTCGGGAAGCACGGCGTCGATTTGAAAACGGAAGCTGATGGGCGAATGTTTCCAACTTCCGATTCATCGCAGACCATCATCGATTGCTTCATCAATCTGACGAAAAAATTAAATATCCTCGTTCTGACCGGGCAAAGCATCCAATCGATTTACCGCTCAGATGACCATTGGAAAATCGATACGCAAAACGAGAATTTCGCATGTCGTAAACTGATCATGGCGACAGGAAGCAATCCGAAAATTTGGAATATGCTTCAGCAGATGGGCCATTCGATAATCGAGCCGGTTCCATCGCTTTTTACATTCAATATTAAAGACCCGCGGATCAAAGATCTGGCTGGATTATCAGCACCTGCAACCGTTAAAGTTCACAATACAAAATTGGAAGCGTCCGGCCCGACGCTCATTACACATTGGGGAATGAGCGGTCCCGGAATATTGAAACTATCGGCATGGGGCGCGCGGATATTGGCAGATCTCAATTATCGATTTAAGATCGCGGTAAACTGGATGGATGACGTTTCGATGGATGATGCCATTGATATGCTGAGTCAAATCAAAAACAACAATCCGAAGAAACTTGTTACCGGGAAATCGTCGATTGCACTTCCGGCCAGGTTGTGGGAACGGCTTGTTCAGGCATCGGGAATCGGACAAGATGAAAAATGGGCGGATCTATCAAAAGCAAAAATCTTCAATCTTGCGGCGCAACTGACGAATTGCGAATTCAATGTCGATGGCAAAAGTACTTTTAAGGAAGAGTTTGTGACTGCAGGTGGCATCGACTTAAAGGAAATCAATTTTAAAACAATGGAGAGCAAGATTTTGCCTGAAATGTATTTCGCAGGCGAGATCATCAATGTCGATGCGATTACGGGCGGATTTAATTTCCAGAATGCGTGGACTACGGCTTTTCTCGCCGCGACGGAGATCACGGGAAACAGATAATTACCCTTTCAAAAGAAATTTTCATAAAAAAATTTACCCGCTTTTTAATAACGCTGTTGCCATCAATGCATGCGTGTTTTCACTACAATTTTTTCAAATATTGGAAAATCAGATTTAGGATTTGCGCTTTGCCATTGAGAATTTGCATTGTTAAATTGGGCAAAAATCGATATATTTGGTCGACTACAAAAACCGGCGAACCATGAAAAAACTATTACTTTACCCGATTCTGGGAATCTTATTGCTTGCCCTGAATGCCAATGCGCAATGTGATCCATCACAGCAATGCCCTCTTATATTTTTCCTCACTGATTTTGGCGGCGACGGCTGGAGTGGCAACACCATGACGGTCAGCCAGAACGGTGTTGCGATCGCCACGATCGGACAGGATTTTACATCGGGCACCAGCCAGCAGGTAACCGTTATGGCATGTTCCGGCCAGATCATTTCCCTGGTTTGGAACCCCGGAGGCACAGCGCCTGAAGATGTCAATATCGGTATCATCATGGGTTCCGAAATGATTTACCAGCAAACCGAGGGCGAAGGACAGCCGGGAATGGTGTTGTTTGAAGGGCTGATAAATTGCATGCCGGAACCGTGCATCGCACCCATCAGTCCTTATATAGCGCAGCAGCCGGGAGACCCATCCGTGTTAAACTGGACCGGGCAGACTGGCGTTGTGTACGAAGTTATTTACCTGCCGCTTGGATCTCCGGCGCCAGGCGATACCGGGTCGGGCATTTTTGTAACTACCACTCAGTTCCCACTCTCGGGACTGGCGCCAAATACTTTTTTCGATATTTATGTCCGTACCGTTTGCCAGGACGAAATCGTTTCGGAATGGGTAGGGCCAATTACTTACGATTCGGGATGCCCGACACCATTCAGCGCATCTGTAACAAATCAGGATGGCAGCGAAGTACAACTTTCCTGGATCTCACCCGGAACGGCAACGCAATGGGAAATTTTGGTCCAGCCTGCTTCGGAACCCGTTCCAACACCTGCTTCCACCGGAATTTTGGTTAACAGCAACCCATATCTTATGACAAACCTCGCGGATGGATCGTATGACTTTTATGTACGCTCCGTATGCGGTCCGGATGATTTAAGCGATTGGTCTGTCGGCATCGAATTCGTGATTTCGGAACCACAAGCTCCAATCATCGTGTCGACTACGCAATATACTCCTGAACAGCTTGTCGCTGATCTTCTGCTGGGCAATCCATGTGTCGATGTGTTCAATATTTCGGCGGTAAGCGGAAACAACTTCGGAAATGTCAACGGGATCGGGTCATTCGTAAGCACCAGCGAATCCTTTCCGATTTCTTCGGGGCTCATATTAAGTTCGGGAAGTGCGCTCAATGCACAAGGTCCAAACAGTACCACATTAAGTGATGGAGCCGGGAACTGGCCGGGAGACGCTCAGCTTGACGCCATCATATTGTCGGCAACAGGACAGGCTTTGCAGTCGCACAACGCTTCCATTCTCGAATTCGATTTTGTCAGCGCGCATGAATACATGAGCTTCAATTTCTTGTTTGCATCTGAAGAATACGGTAATTTTCAATGCCAGTTTTCGGATGGCTTTGCATTTTTGCTGACCGACCTGAATACAGGGATCACAACAAACCTTGCGGTTGTACCCGGAACAAATGCACCTGTTTCCGTTGTTACGATCCGCGACGCTGCGTACAATCCGGGATGCCCGTCAGTCAACGAAGGATTTTTTGGCGGCTATTTCGGCAACCAGCCTTTTGGCACATCTATAAATTTTAATGGAAATACGGCTTTGATGACGGCATCATCGGCCATCATTCCAAATAATCCATATCATATTAAACTGGTTGTTGCCGACCGTCAGGATTCCGCATACGATTCAGCAGTGTTCATCCAGGCAGGAAGTTTCTCTTCAGGTCCGCCTTCGTGCACCGACCGAATTCAATTGATCGCATTTATCGATGAAAATGCAAATGCGGTCCAGGATGCCGGAGAGACCATCTTCCCATATGGGACATTCCAGGTCGAAGAAAATAATTCGTCAGAAACAGTGAATGTTACTTCCCCGTTGGGAACGTATTCAATTTATGACAGCGGCAATGGTGATGTTTACGATTTGAGTTATACCGTCAATGAGGAAATGGCTGCGTATTTTTCTGCGGGATCGACATTTTATGATGATATTTCGGTGCAGACCGGCACGCAGACGTTGTATTTTCCAATAACGATCCTGCAGCCTTATGTTGATGTATCGGTTACGATCGCACCGCTGAGTCCGCCAGTTCCCGGCGCGAACTTTACGCAAAAGATCATTTATAGGAATAACGGCCTGACTGCCGCCAGCGGGACCATCACGTATGTCAAGGATCCGGCGGCGGCAATCACATCGGTTTCGGAGGTTTCTGCAGTTTCGGATGCATCGGGTTTCAGCTATGCGTTTACAGGATTGCAGCCCAACGAGCAAAGGATGATTGCCGTAACACTTTCCATTCCTCCGATCCCGGCCGTAAACATTGATGATGTGCTGCTTTCGTCGGCGTCGGTTTCGGCAGCTGCGGGCGACATCAATACACTAAACAATTCATTTGAGCTCACCCAGATCGTAGTGGGCGCTTATGACCCGAACGACAAACAGGAATCACATGGCGGCGAAATCCTGTTCAGTGACTTTTCGCAGAGCGATTATCTGAATTATACCGTTCGTTTCCAGAATACGGGTACCGCGAACGCGACGACAGTCCGCATCGAGGATACACTCGATCCGATGATCGATGAAACTTCGGTCCGAATGCTTTCGGCAAGTCATAATTACGTCTTGCAGCGTGTCGGCAATAAATTAACATGGACTTTTGATTACATCAACTTACCGCCGCAATTGCAAAGTGAAATGCTTAGTCAAGGCTACGTTCAGTTTCAGGTGCAGTTAAAACCGGGATTTGAAATTGGAGACATTGTTCCGAATACAGCCTCAATTTTCTTTGATACAAATCCTGCGATTGTTACAAATACCGCTAATACCGAATTTGTGTCCGTTCTGGGAGTCGACGATTTCGCGGCAAATGATCTGATCATCTATCCGAATCCGGCCGGAAATGAATTTCATGTATTGATTCAGAATAGCAATCAGACATTACAAAAGGTTGTCATATATGACATGCTCGGAAAAATGCTACAGCAGACAAATACACTTGGCGCTTCAGAAGTTTTAATTGACCTCTCGGAATTATCGACCGGTATTTATGCCGTCGAAATCATCACAGATTCGAATCGAATAGTCAAAAAATTAATGAAGAAATAATCACGAATACGGTTGCATTGGAAACGGAAATACTAAACTAAAAAAGAAGCCCTGTAAAAAAGGGCTTTTTTTATTGGTTAAGCCACCAGATCGATGCATTCAAAACCACAGCAAACGATACCCACAACAAATACGGGATGACAAGATTTGCTGCTAATTTGTTGATTTTTCTGAAAACGGTCATCGTTTCATAGATCATAAGCCAGAGTAAAATGATCTCGATCAAGGCAAGGAACGGATTGCCCAATCCAAAGAATAAAAACGACCATAAAATATTCAGCGCAAGCTGTATCGCAAATAGAATTAACCCTAACCGGACGTGCTTTTGCTTCCCAAGTCGCGACCAGATGATCCCCGCAGATATTCCCATCAAAATATATAAGAGTGACCAAACCGGCCCGAAAACCCATGATGGCGGCGTAAATGACGGTTTTTCGATTGTCGGATACCACGTATCAACGCCTGATTGTGTGGCAAGTGAAGCAAAATATCCGGCTGCAAGGCAAGTGGCAGCCATGACAGCAATTTTATATGACTTTTTCATAAGCGATTTAAGACCTTCTAAAGATAAATAATTGATTGACAAAAAAAGTATCTTTGCGCAAATACGCCGTATTGGAAACAGACTTCATTTCACGCGCGACTGGCAGCCTGCCTGATTTTGCCCATTTTAAGTGGAGCGCGCCGAGCAATATCGCACTCGTTAAATATTGGGGAAAAATGTCCGGACAGATTCCGGCTAATCCGTCGCTGAGCCTGACACTTGACCGTTGCAAAACCATTACATCAGTTCGTTTTGAGAAAGCGGAAAGCAACAAGAAGATTTTTAATCTGACATTCGACGGTGCAGAAAATGAAGAATTCAGGCCCAAAATCCATAGATTTTTGGAGCGGATAATGCCGTACTGTCCGTATTTGCAGCATTATCATCTGCAGATCGACACGACAAATACGTTTCCGCACAGTTCGGGTATTGCGTCGTCCGCATCGGCGATGGCTGCGCTTGCGGTAAATATCATGAGCCTTGAAAAACTGGTCGATCCGAACTTATCCGACGAAAAGTTTTATCAGAAGGCTTCTTTTCTCGCGCGATTGGGGTCGGGAAGCGCATGTCGCAGCATTAACGGAAAAGTAGTAGCGTGGGGACAACATCATGAAATTTCAGGAAGTTCCAGCCTTTTTGGCGTCGAAGTTTCGCAAATACATCCGGTTTTTAATGATTATCAAGACACCATTTTACTGGTCGATAAAGGCAAAAAGCAGGTTTCAAGCACCGCGGGCCACGACTTGATGAATAATCATCCATATGCCGAAAGACGGTTTATGCAGGCATCGGAAAATGTATCAACTATGAAAAACATTCTGCAGACAGGAAATCTTGAGCAGTTTGTTGCAATAACAGAAAGCGAAGCACTTACACTTCACGCGATGATGATGACATCAATGCCATATTTCATCCTGATGAAACCCAATACTTTACAGATTATCGAAAAAATCTGGGAATTTCGCCGAAACACCAATATTCCGATCTGTTTTACGTTAGATGCAGGAGCGAACGTTCATACATTATATCCTAGAAATCACGCGCCAAAAGTAATGGGATTTATTAAGGCTGAATTAATTGGCTGGTGTGAGAATGGTCAGTATATTTGTGATGAGGTTGGAAACGGAGCTACATTAATTAGTAATGAATAATTAATAGTTAATAATTCCTGCACTGCTTCATTGTACGCCATAAAGATTAAGTATGAAGCCAAATGTTTTAAAGGAAAAATCCTTTAAGTTTGCCTTGAATGTAATTAGCATATACAAGACGATTGTTCGGGATAAAAGGGAATATGTTATGTCAAAACAGTTTCTTAAATCCGGCACTTCGATCGGAGCCAATGTTTGTGAGGCTCAATATGCCCAAAGTCGGGCAGACTTTATAAGCAAGCTATCAATCGCGTTGAAAGAAGCGAATGAAACCGATTTTTGGCTACAGTTACTTTACGAATCTGAATATATTGATCGTTCAGAATATGAAGTTGTAAATGATGCCCTGATTGAACAATTGAAATTGCTTACCACCATTATAAATACCTCGAAATCCAATTATTAATTATTACATATTAATTATTAATTATCACAAATGAAGGGGCCACTATTCTACTCCAAAATCCTTCTCTTCGGAGAATACGGAATTATCCGCGATTCAAAAGGATTGTCGATTCCATATAATTTTTACAAAGGAGCTTTGAAATCAGGTGCCGAAACAGCTGAATCCAAAAATTCAAATGCGTCACTACGGAAGTTTGTTTCCTTTTTGGAAAACCTTCAGGACACAAATCCTGATCTGGTAACTTTCGATGTCGTGAAAATGAAAAAGGATGTCGAATCGGGAATGTATTTCGATTCAAGCATACCGCAAGGTTACGGTGTCGGGAGCAGCGGCGCCTTGGTTGCAGCGATCTACGACAAATACGCAAACAATAAGATTACAGTCCTCGAAAACCTCACCAGGGAAAAACTGCTTACTTTAAAAAATATCTTTTCAGAGATGGAATCCTTTTTCCATGGCAAAAGTTCCGGCTTAGATCCATTGAACAGCTATCTGAGCATTCCGATCCTGATCAATTCAAAAGACAATATCGAACCGACCGGAATTCCATCGCAGGCAAGGACCGGAAAAGGAGCAGTATTTTTGCTGGACAGCGGAATTATCGGCGAAACTGCGCCGATGGTCAATATCTTCATGGAAAACCTTAAAGATAAAGGCTTCCGCAAAATGCTAAAAGATGAGTTCGTAAAATATACCGATGCATGCGTGGAGAATTTCCTCGGCGGAGATTTAAAATCGTTGTTTTCGAATACAAAGCAGCTTTCGAAGGTCGTTCTCAATAATTTCAAGCCAATGATCCCGGAACAATTCCACACTTTGTGGCAAAACGGAATCGACACCAACGACTATTACCTCAAACTTTGCGGCTCCGGCGGCGGCGGTTATATTCTTGGTTTTACGGAAGACCTCGACAAGGCAAAAGCATCTCTAAAAGATTACAAACTCGAAGTTGTATACCAATTCTAACCGCCAGAGATCCAGAGCGCCAAAGATCCAAAGATTGTTGTAAGGTGCGCTTTGCATTATTAATTATTCACTATTAATTATAAATTAAAAGTTGTTTAGCAGGAAAAACAGGCTTCTTCTCTTAAAAATCGTCAGCTTGTTTTCCGTGGTCCGCGGCTACAACATTCCTGTAATTGTATTGGCGCAGTATCTTTCAGCGATTTTTATTCTCGCACCGCAGGATATTCGCACGCTTGATATCATCCTCGACCCAAATATCTTCATACTTGTCCTCGCGTCAAGCCTCGCAATTGCATCCGGTTACATCATCAACAATTTTTACGATTCCGAAAAAGACCTGATCAACCGTCCACGAAAGTCGATGCTCGACCGGCTTGTCAGCCAAAAAACAAAATTGTACGTGTATTTTGGCCTGAACTTTATCATCGTTGCCTTATCACTGTTCATCTCATGGCGAGTCGCGCTATTTTATTCCTCATACATTTTCCTGATTTGGTTCTATTCACATAAGCTTAAAAAATATCCCATCATCGGCAATATAACCGCAGCAGTCCTGGCGGTTTTCCCATTTTTCGGTATATTGCTCTATTACGCACGTCTTGAAGGCCATTCCTTCGAACTGTCGCAGCTTGAGATCGTATTTCTCCACGCAGCATTTTTGTTCCTGCTGCTCCTGATCCGCGAAATGATCAAAGACCTCGAAAACCTTCCCGGCGATTTTGCGGCAAATTATCATACCGTACCGGTTGTTTATGGTGAAGAAGCATCGAAGAAAGTAGTTACGATCCTGGTATTTTTGACTGTCATTCCAGTATATGCGCTGATCGAAATCTATAATATCGGATACATGGACATTTATTTCTACATGAGTTACATCGTATTCATTTTTTTTCTGCTCGGATTGTGGAAATCAAATCGAAAACCGCAATATCTCAGGCTACACAACCTTCTAAAATTCCTGATTGTCACAGGCGTATTCTGCATCGTCCTGATCAAGCCCAGCGTGCTCATCCATGGCCGCAACATGATCGATATCTGATTTTTCAGGAGCTTTTTCCGGCTGTACGCTCTATCTTTTTCAGGGCGTCTCGACAAGCTCGACGCCCCAAAAAAGGATGCCGCTGCCATCCGGGCTAGGATTCCGAACTAATCGAAAATTTCGAAACACAACAATTATCAATTAACAACCAGCAATTGTCGATTGAACCCTATCTTTGCAGAAAATTTTCAACTATGGCAGCTCCGAACAGAAACAACAAACGACCTTCATCCGGTTCGGCCCCGAAAAAAGATTACGCAAAACCTCGTCCGCCAATGGACAAACGGGCGCAGAAGCCAAAAGCTGCCGCGAAACCGAAGCCGAAAGCAAAAAGCGACAATGGTGATATCCGTCTCAATAAATACATTGCCAATTCAGGCGTGTGCTCACGGCGCGATGCGGATCTGTACATCCAGTCGGGAAATGTCAAAGTCAATGGCGTTGCCGTAACCGAAATGGGCTACCAGGTAAAACCCGGAGATGTCGTAAATTTCGATGGCAAGATCATCGTCCCTGAAAAGAAAGAATACGTCTTACTTAACAAGCCCAAGAACTTTACAACTTCCGGCGAGGAAGAAGGCTCGCTCCGCAACGCTTACGAACTGATTCGCGGCGCTTCGAAGGCAATGTTGCAGCCTGTCGGAAGAATGGATAAAAATACGACCGGGTTGCTGCTGTTCACAAACGATACGGATATGATCCGGAAGTTTGCGCAGCCGAACCAAAAATCACCCAAAATATATCAGGTTTCGCTCGATAAAAACCTGAAATTTGAAGATCTTGAGAAAATCGCGGGAGGCGTGACGCTCGACGGGCACCGGCTGTATGTGGACGAGATCAGTTACATCGAAAATGAGCCAAAAACCGAAATCGGATTAAAATTGCGTACCGCAAACGTAAAGGTTGTACGCGCGATTTTCGAAAGTTTTGATTACAACGTACTCAAAACAGACCGCGTCGTCTTTGCGGGGCTGACCAAGAAAAATCTTCCGCGCGGGAATTACCGGTTCCTCACCGAACAGGAAATCATCAACCTGAAAAACATGTAGAAATTTCCCGGAACATTCCGGGATTTTTTTTTAGTACATTCGCTACAGATACCTAATCATGAAGAACATTTCACTACTTGCGATCATCGCAATTGCTTTTGCATCGTGCAAAAAAGAATCAGGGAAAACAACAATGGATTTTGGGACATTGACCGAGAATTACTTCGACGACAAAAATTCGCTTTCCCCGCTCAACGCTACATACAGCGGTCAGAATGAGTACAATGATCAGCTAACGCTGGAAATGACTTCCGAATTCCGGGCAAAGCAAAGTGCTTTCTACGATAAGTATCAAAAGGCGCTTGCCGATATCGATACGACCGATCTCAGCGATGAGGAAAAGATCAGTTACCGGATCATGAAATGGGAAACGGAAATCGGGAAAGAATTTGAAAAATATCCAACTTATCTGATGCCGATCCACCAATTCGCGGGAACGCATTTGGCGATGGCGCAGCTCGCGGGCGGAACATCGGCGCAGCCTTTCAATAACGAAAAGGATTACCGGAACTTCCATGCAAGGATGAAAAAATATGCGGTTTACCTCGATTCGACAATGCTTTATCTCAGGAAAGGAATGGCGGAGAAAGTCGTATTGCCAAAAGCGCTGACGATGAAAGTCATTTCGCAGTTTGAAGATATGATCTCAAAAACGACACAGGATAATATCTTTTATTCGTCGGTAAAATTGATGCCGAAGGAAATCACAGGCGAGGCAAAATCTAAAATCGAACAAGATTATTCGGATGTTATCGAAAAGGAATTGCAGCCGCGTTTTACGAAAATGGCAGCTTTCCTGCGCGATGAATATCTGCCTGCGTCTCGGACAACAAGCGGCATTGGTGCTTTGCCTTTCGGAAAAGAATACTATGCAACGTTGGTAAAATCCGAAACCACGACAAATATGAACCCTGATGAGATCCATGAACTCGGACTTCGCGAAGTTGCAAGGCTCAGGGCCGAAATCCAGAAAGTAATGGATCAGGTAGGATTTAAAGGCTCAATCGTGGAATTCTGCAATCATGTCCGTGAAAAAAAGGAAATGATGCCATTCACCGACCCGCAGCAGGTGATTGATAATTTCAAAAAGATCCACGAAAAGATCAAACCTAACGTCGACAAATTCTTTTCGCTTCAGCCAAAGACCCCGTTCGAGATCCGCCGTACCGAAGCATTCCGCGAAAAAACCGCCAGCGCCGAATATATGCAGGGCGATCCGAATACCGGCAGGCCAGGAATTTTTTATACCCCGATTCCAGATGTAACAAAATATAATTATTATGCGGACGAGGACCTGTTTTTGCACGAAGCAATCCCGGGCCATCATTTCCAGATCGCATTACAGCAGGAGAATGATGCTTTGCCAAAATTCAGGAAATACGGTTGGTTTGGCGCTTATGGCGAAGGCTGGGCTTTATACACTGAAAGCCTTGGTAAAGAACTAGGTTTATATACTGATCCTTATCAATATTTTGGAATGCTAAGCGGCGAAATGCTTCGCGCGACGCGATTGGTTGTCGATACCGGCCTTCATGCAAAAGGCTGGACGCGAGAACAGGTCATCAAATACAAAATGGAAAACGAGGCCGAACCCGCTGATGGAATCGTAATGGAAACCGAGCGCTACATGGCGATTCCCGGACAGGCACTTTCGTATAAAATCGGCCAGCTTAAAATCATAGAACTCCGCAAAAAAGCTGAACAAAAAATGGGTTCGAAGTTCGACATCAGGAAATTCCACGAAAAAGTGTTGGAATCGGGATGCTTGCCGCTGGCGCTGCTGGAGGCGAAGATAAATTCGTGGATCGGGATGAATTCGTTTTGAGTTTACAGTTTACTGTTCACAGTTTCCGGTTTGCAGCACTGTGGAAACTGTACACGGTAAACTGAAACTATTAACTGACTACTTCCCCGTAAACCTATTATACTTTATCAATATTTCCCGCAAACGATCTTTTGGGATTTCATATATGGTATTGCCGTTGACGCCTTCCATTGTTTCAGCCGCCATTAATGCGTTGATAATAGCTTCTTCGGTAGCAAAAATTGCGGCTTGGTAAAATTTATCGAGGTGATCTTTCGCGACTGATTTCCACGTTTGGATTGTTTCCTTTTCATTCATCTCGGGAACGGCTGTTGAGAAAGCGAGAAAGATATCGCCCGATCCGTTTCGGCCCAATCCACCTGTTCTTGCAACACCGAGCGATGCGCGTTTGGCAATATGCTTTAGCTGCGTCGGTAACAACGGCGCATCCGTCGCGATGATCACGATGATCGATCCGTCTTTTTCCTTCGTATTGAAAATCGGCTTTGCATCCGAAAGCATTTCTGTACCAACGGGAACTCCTGAGATCAAAAGGTCGCCGCGGCCACCGAAATTTCCCTGAACAAAAGCGCCCACCGTATATTTTGCGTTGTCGATTTCAAAAACACGCGACGAAGTTCCGCTTCCGCCCTTAAATAGGAAAAGCGACATTCCGGTTCCGCCGCCCACGTTTCCCTCGGCAATCGATCCATCTTTGGCAGATTCGATCGCATCAAAAACATCTTCTTTCTTTACATGCAGGCCATTGATGTCGTTAAGCAATCCGTCAAAAGTCTCAGCAGCTATCGGAAGTCCAAAAGCAAAATCGATGAGTCCGCCTTTCGAAAATTTCTTCACGTTCCACTCGCCTATCGCATCACGCACCACACCGACGCTGTTAGTGTTTGTAATTCCGATCGCGCCATAGCCAAATCCGTATTCATCAACGTATGTTGTTCCGGTCATTTCACCATCGCCGTTCAGGCAAAACCAGCCTGCCGGATAAGGTTTGGGCGAACGGCCCTGTGGAAGAATGACAGTGACGCCGGTACGCATCGGACCTGAGCCAACCTTTAATTTGCCCTTTCCTTCGATCTTGGTTTTATAGCCTACCAATACGCCGGAAACATCGGTAATTGCATTGTATGTCCCTGTTTTACCTGGAAATGGAATCCCGAACTCACGCGCACGAACCATCTTGTTTTGGCCGTAACCGTTTAGAAGACAGATGATAAATAAAAAACAAATGATATTTCTCATAGGTCAAAAATAAAAAAAGCTTCCCAAATGAGAAGCTTTCGTGCGGGTAATAG
>CBDUBJ010000055.1:0-15883 GCA_965365355.1 uncultured bacterium | reverse complement strand
TTCGCGAAAGTCATTTATTCGGGAATCTTGCCGGTCGGCCAGGAATTGGCTGTGCAGCGCGGACTGTCTGCAAGCATTATGTTTACCGACAGGAAAGGGAACAAGATCGATTATTCATCGCTGGCTCAGGGAACCGAATTCGTTGCCGAGGTCACGGTCAAGAACATGAAAAGCGAGTCGGTACGCAATTTTGCGCTGTCGCAGATCATTCCGTCGGGCTGGGAAATCGTCAACACAAGGTTTACCGATTTTGGCGAATTCGCCCAAAACAATGCGGATTACATCGACATCCGTGACGACCGTACGAACTTCTATTTTCCGCTTCGCGCCGGCGAGACACGAAAATTCAGGATCTTGCTTAATGCATCGTACCCTGGAAGATTCTACCTGCCGGGCGTGCAGGCCGAAGCGATGTACGACAATTCGTGGTTCGCACGAACAAAAGGCCAGTGGGTAAATGTTGTCAGACAATAATTTGAAACTTTTTCCGGCTTTCCGCTGTATCTTTTGCGCGCTTCTCGACAAGCTCGAAGGCGCAAAAGGATGCCTTCCCGATAGCTATCGGGATCCGGGCTATGGCTTTCTCATTCCATGAAATTTCGGCACAAAATATCAGGTTTTGCAATGGCTTTCGGCCGTTTGATCCGTCGCAATAAAGTGAAGTCGGCATTAATTGTCATTGCTTTTATCGCGTACTTTTTCTGCCTGCCGAAAACCTTGTTCGGAAAACCATATTCAACTGTCATCGAAAGCGCCGAGGGTGAACTTTTGTCTGCCAAAATAGCGACCGACGGGCAATGGCGTTTTCCTGCACAGGATTCCGTGCCCGAAAAATTCCGGCAATGCATCAAAACGTTCGAAGACGCTTATTTCGAGTATCATCCGGGATTTAACCCTGCTGCAATGGCGGGAGCAGCGGTCCAGAATTGGGAAGCGGGAAAAGTCGTGCGCGGCGGAAGTACGATCAGTCAGCAGGTCATCAGGCTTTCGCGTGAAGACAAGCCGCGCAGTTATTTTGAAAAAGCCATCGAGATCATACTCGCCACAAGGCTTGAATTGCGTCATTCAAAAAAACAGATCCTGAATTTGTACGCATCGCATGCACCGTTTGGCGGAAACGTTGTCGGGCTGGATATGGCTTCATGGCGTTATTTCGGCGTCAGGCCGCATCAGTTGTCGTGGGCGGAATCGGCGATGCTGGCGGTACTACCGAATGCGCCGGGACTGATTTATCCCGGGAAAAACCAGGAAAAACTGCTCCGAAAACGCAACCGATTATTGCTGAAACTTCGTGAAGAAAAAATTATCGATAAGCAAACTTATGAGTTGGCTGTCATCGAGCCGTTGCCGTCAAAGCCATATGATCTGCCTAATCACGCGCCGCATCTGCTGCAGAATATTTCAAAAACGAGATCTGGCCATCGTATAATTACCACTGTAAAATCGGAATTGCAGGAACGCGTCAACAGGATCGCATCTTCGTATCACAATCAGTATAAGCACAATGGCGTCCACAATCTTACGATACTTGTTGTTGATGTCAAAACGCGGAACGTGCTCGCTTATGTTGGGAATGCGCCGACCGACAGTGATCATCAGAAAGACGTTGACATCATCACGGCACCGCGAAGTACCGGCAGCATTTTAAAACCCTTGTTGTTCGCATCGATGCTTGATGCGGGCGAAATCCTACCGAATACGCTTGTTCCCGATGTGCCGACACAAATTGCGGGATATACGCCGCAGAATTTCGAGCTTACATACGACGGAGCCGTTCCTGCGCAACGGGCATTGGCAAGGTCACTCAACATTCCATCTGTTCTGATGCTCAAAGATTTTGGTGTTTATCGGTTTTACGACAGGCTTCAGCGTTTTCATCTTCGCGATATCAAAAAGCACCCGAATCATTATGGATTGTCATTGATCCTTGGCGGTGCCGAAAGCAATCTGTGGGATCTGTGCCGGACGTACGCGGGATTGACCTCAACTTTAAATTATTACACATCTACCGAAGCAAAATATCGTTCAGCTGAATTTGCCGACTTAAACTGGGATTCGGAAATAAAGCGCGATTTCGGCAAAGAATCATATCAGAAAGAAATTCTTGGTGCAGGATCGATATGGCTGACATACAATGCGATGCATGAAGTCAATCGTCCCGAAGGCGACGAAGCGTGGAAATTTTATGATTCGTCGTTGCCGATTGCGTGGAAAACAGGAACAAGTTTCGGCAACCGGGATGCATGGGCGATCGGTACGACCTCGAAATATGTTGTCGGCGTCTGGGTTGGAAATGCGACAGGCGAGGGCAGGCCGGCATTGACGGGAATAACATCTGCAGCGCCTATTTTGTTTGACGTGTTTAACCTGCTTCCAAGATCGAAATGGTTTGCATCGCCGCTGAACGATCTTGAAGAAGCCGATATCTGCAGAACCAGCGGACATATCGCCAGTGAAAATTGCCCGGCCAGTAAGCAAATGATCCCGTACAAAAGTTCGAAGACGACACCGTGTCCATATCATAAGCTGATACATCTCGGTCTGTCGGGCAAACGTGTAAATAGCAGTTGCGCAGACATCGATCAGATCCAGGCAAGATCATGGTTTGTGCTGCCCCCGGTGATGGAATGGTTTTACCGGTCGAAACATCTCGAATATATGCCGCTGCCGCCGTTTGAAGACGGCTGCCAGAATAATATTTCACAATCGATGGATTTCATTTATCCGAAAGAAAACGGCAAAATCTATCTGACAAAAGATTTTTCGGGCAATGTACAACCTGTAGTTTTTAAAGCAGTTCATTCTAACCGGAAAACGAGACTTTTTTGGTATCTCGGAAAAAAATTCTTAGGCGAGACGCGGGATTTTCATGAAATGTCGGTTTCGGCATCATCGGGGAAATATTACTTAACAATCATGGATGATAACGGAAATGAAATAGTACGAAAGGTGGAGCTTGTCAGCGAATTCTAATTCATCGGTTACAGGCTTGTTGTTTATTTTATATTTGATATTCTGCTAATTATCATCATATGAAAAAACAACTACTTTTCTTGTTACTGGCATTTTCTTTTACAGTGCAATCTTTTGCGCAGGCTAATGCGTATCCGCCGCCAAATCTGATGCAGTGTCAGAATGAGATATTTGACCTGACGTTGCATGAGCAAGTAATTTTAGGAAATCAGACCGTACCGCAATTTACGGTTGGATATTTTGAAACTTTGGCAGATGCGCAAAATAGCGTAAACCAGATAGTTGACCCGATGGTATACGTTGCGTTGTCGCAATATCAGATGATCTATGCGCGCGTGACGAATACTGCGGATGATACTTTTGCAACCACATCATTTTATATTCAATGGGATGTAATGCCGATCGCGGCCGGAATTGAAGATATAACTACATGCGGATTTTTCCTGCTCCCACCGCCACCACCGGGAACGCAATGGGTCATGGATGAAGCGGGAACTGTTCCGGCGGTGAATCCAATAACACAAACTGTTACACTGTATGGATATGCATCCAATGGAGTATGTGTGGATATTCATCCTTTCACGATTACGATTGCAGATACATTTGTAGAAGACATGCCTGATGTCACCGCATGTGATTTCTATATTCTGCCTGCGTTGCAAATTGGAAATTATTATACTGCATCGGGCGCGTCGGGCACCATGTTAACGGCAGGTACAGTCCTTACATCATCCCAAACCATATATGTGTTCACCCAAATTGGTCCGTGCACGGCCGAAACAAGTTTTGAGGTCGCAATTTTGTCTACACCAATAATAGAGCAGCCTGCTGATGTTTATAGTTGTGGGGCATATACGTTTCCGGCACTTCCCATAGGACATCATTATTATACAGGTCCTATAGCAACAGGTCAGCAGCTTGTTGCCGGACATGCCATTACCGAATCGCAAACTATTTACATTTTTGCGCAAAACGGCATTTGTACAGACGAAGCGAGCTTTACAGTAACGATCGGTCTTGAACCAATTGGAGTTCCAGCGAGCCTCGAAATCTGTAATAACGGAACGGGAACAGGTATTTTTGATCTTACGATCGCGTCTGCATCAATGCTTGCCGAACAGCCAGGATTGAATATCACTTTTTTTGAGTCGGAGGCAGAGGCTATCGCTGGTGTAAATCCTCTGATTAATGCTGAGGCTTACGCTTCGTCAAACGCAACGATCTTCGTCCGATTTGTAGGTGACGATCCAGATTGCTTCGGAATTGCGCCGATCGCATTGCAGGTTATTATTTGTACGGATAATATTTTGAACGGCACCGTGCGTATCGATATGGACGGAAATGGCTGTTCCAATGACGATCCGCCGGCAGCAAATGTCGCAGTGACGTTATTAAACGGGAATTATTTGCTGTGGGCTTATTCCAACGCAAGCGGGCAGTATACGTTTACCAATGTTCCGGATGGAACAAACCAGGTGATGATCATGGATGCTCCGCAAGGATTTGAGGAACCGGCCGATCAAACTATTATATTTTCAGGATCGGGAACGCAAACAGCTGATTTTTGTGTAGATGTTATGGAACCCGTTCATGATCTTGCAATAACTTTTGTTCCGACATCACAGGCGCGACCGGGATTTCCGGCGACATATGCGTTGTACATCCAAAATGTTGGGACAACCGTTCTCATGCCGGATATTAGCATAGCATACGATTCAACACGGCTGACATTTTTTACAGTAACTCCGGCGACATCTGTTCAATCAGGAAATCCAATTATGATTTCATCGATGCCAATTGCCCCCGGACAGGCAATGTCATATTTCTTCACTTTTAATGTAGCTGTTCCGCCAATTGCCGAACTGGGAGATGTTTTGGTGTTTGATGTACAGTCGACCATTGATGGAACGGATGTAAATCCGACAAACAATTCAGTATTTCTGAATCAGACTATTGTAAATTCAGTTGATCCCAACGATATTGCGGTACTTGAAGGCCCATTTATTACAGAAGAGCAGGCAGACAGTTATCTGACATATGTTGTGCGCTTCCAGAATATCGGTGATGCGGATGCAGTAAACGTTCGAGTCGAAAATGAATTGAGCAATTACCTCGATTGGTCGACATTTACTCCGATCGGATCAAATCATACTTACTTTACTGAACGGAATGGTAACATGGTGACTTTCAACTTTAACAATGTCAATCTGCCCGGAACTACAAATGAGCCGAACAGCCACGGGCACATCGTGTATAAAGTGAAGCCAGTTACCGCGTTGGCTCCGGGAGAGATCATTTATGCGTCATCGAACATTTTCTTTGATTTCAATGCACCAATTGCGACAAATACGGTTTCGACGCAGATTCAGCAAATGTCGGTTGCTGAGAATTGGACAGATTCGGTTGCACTGTATCCAAATCCATCAGATAATGAGTTTTACATTCAGAGTATCAGTCAAATTGACGCAATTTTTATTACTGACATGACCGGCAAACAGGTTTTCAGGATTTCCGCATCGGGCAATATTCCTCGCATTGATGTATCCGGACTTGAGTCAGGAATCTATTTCGTAAACATTACATCTGAAAATCAAATGATTACCAAAAAATTGATCATCAGATAAAACATCCCGATATAATTGATCAGAAAGTTAAGAGGCGAAAATTATAGGTTTTTGTGCCTCTTTTTCTTTGGGATATTTATCGATAAAACGACCTTTTTCGCCGACATCCTTTGATTTCCCCTAAAAAAAATTACTTTTGATGTAACAAACGAATTCTTCGTCATACCAATTCGAATCCTTAAAAATTTTTACTACCTTATGAAAAATTCCCTAATGGCATTAAGTGCTGCACTTACACTGGGAGCGACTGCATCGGCACAGAAAGTTGCCTTTGAAGAGTATAAGCTCGACAACGGCATGCATGTTATCCTGCATAACGATCCATCAGCGCCGGTTGTGATCACATCTGTAATGTATCACGTGGGCGCGAAAGATGAGCAACCGGACAGAACGGGTTTTGCGCACTTCTTCGAACACCTTTTATTTGAAGGAACTGAAAATATCAAACGCGGCGAATGGTTTAAGATCGTTACTTCAAACGGTGGAACCAACAATGCGAATACTACCGACGACCGTACTTACTACTTTGAAGTTTTCCCGTCAAACAACCTTGAACTTGGATTGTGGATGGAATCTGAAAGGCTTATGCATCCTGTGATCAACCAGATTGGTGTTGATACGCAGAATGAAGTCGTAAAAGAAGAAAAGCGTCTACGCGTTGACAATCAGCCTTACGGAAACCTGATCGCTGAGGTAAAACGTAACATGTTTACAAAGCATCCATACCGTTGGGCAACTATCGGATCGATGGAACACCTTGATGCTGCGACCCTTGAGGAGTTCCAGGCTTTCAACAAGAAATTCTACGTTCCGAACAATGCGGTTCTTGTAGTTGCAGGCGATATCAGCAACATGGCTAAGACGAAGGAATGGATCCAGAAATATTTTGGTCCGATCAAGCGTGGTGCAGACATCAAGCGTACTGCTGTTACTGAGGATCCAATCAGCAAAACTATCAACGCGACCTACGAAGATCCGAACATCCAAATCCCGATGATGGTTGCATCTTACAGGACGCCATCGATGAAAACACGTGATGCTCGCGTCTTGGATATGATCTCTACGATCCTTAGCGATGGAAAAAGCTCACGTCTTTACAAGAAAATCGTTGACGACCAAAAAATGGCGCTTCAGGTTGGCGCTTTCAGCTTTAACCAGGAAGATTACGGCATGTATATTCTTTACGGAATGCCACAAGGTGAGACCAAAACTGCTGATATCCTGAGAGAAATCGATGAAGAAATTGTGAAGCTTCAAACAGAATTGATTTCTGAACGTGATCTTCAGAAGCTAAAAAACAAATACGACAATACATACGTTAACAGTAACGCAAGCGTCGAAGGAATTGCGGAAAACCTTGCGACATATTACCTGCTTTACGGCGATGTGAACCTGATCAATACCGAAATCGAAATGTATCGTTCGGTAACGCGTGAAGAAATTCGCGATGTAGCCAAAAAATACCTTAATCCTAACCAAAGGCTGATTTTGGATTACGTTCCTGCAAAAGATAAAGCACAAAACTAAGAACAAAAAGAAATGAGAAAAGCAATATTAGCGCTAACAGGTTTGTTATTAACCTTCACTATGCAAGCACAAAACAGACCGATGCCGAAACCGGGACCTGCACCGGCGATTAATGTAAAGAAACCTGAAACGTTTACTTTGTCTAACGGGCTTAAGGTAATGATCGTTGAAAACCACAAACTTCCACGTGTTTCCTTTAACCTGACCATCGATAATGCACCTTACGCTGAAGGCGACAAAAAAGGTGTTGATGACCTGACAAGCTCTTTGATCGGAAGCGGTACAAAGAAAATTTCTAAAGATGCGTTCAATGAGGAAGTGGATTTTCTTGGAGCGGACATCAGTTTCCACTCTGCCGGAGCTTACGCAAGCTCACTTTCGAAATACGCAGACCGCGTACTTGAATTGATGGCAGACGGTGCATTGAATCCTGTATTTACTGAAGAGGAATTCCAAAAAGAGAAAGATAAACTTATCGAAGGGCTAAAAGCGCAGGAGAAAAGCGTTCCGGCTGTTGCAGGTCGCGTAACCAATGTACTGGCATTCGGAAAATCGCATCCTGCCGGTGAATATCTGAGCGAAGAAACCATCAAGAATGTAACTCTTGACGACGTTAAGAAAAACTATGCTACTTATTTCGTTCCGGGCAATGCTTACCTTGTTGTTATTGGAGATGTAAATCCGAAAAAGATCAAAAAAACAGTCGAGAAGCTATTCGGCGGATGGACAAAAGCGGTTGCGCCTCGTTTGACATATAACGATCCGCAAAATGTTCAGTACACACAGATCAATTTTGTTGATATGCCAAACGCTGTTCAGTCGGAAATTGCTCTTGTAAATACTGTTCGCCTTGAGATGAAAGATCCGGATTACTTCCCTGTTATCCTTGCAAACCAGGTTTTGGGTGGTGATTTCAACAGTTATCTGAATATGAACCTTCGTGAGGCTCACGGATGGACATACGGTGCGCGTTCAAGCATCGGCGGAAGCCGCTACGTTCAGTCGTTTAGGGCGACATCGCAAGTGCGTAATGCAGTGACCGACAGTGCCGTGGTGGAATTCATGAAAGAAATGAAACGCATTCGTTCTGAAAAAGTTACAGATGAGGTTTTAAACAACGTTAAAGCTGGTTACATCGGAAGGTTTGTAATGCAGATCGAGAAACCTCAAACGGTTGCGAGATATGCTTTGAACATTGAGACTGAAAAATTGCCTGCTGATTTTTACGAGAACTACATCAAAAACATCAACGCGGTTACACCGGAAGATGTAATGCGTGTGGCGAACAAATATTTCCTTGGCGACAACACGCGCATCGTGATCGTTGGTAAAGGATCGGAAGTGCTTCCTGCATTGGAAAGCCTGAAAATGCCGATGTTCTACTTTGACAAATTCGGAAATCCGGTTGAAAAGCCGGTTGCAAAGAAGACTGTTCCGGCAGGAGTTACAGCAAAAACTGTTATCGATAATTATATCAAAGCCATCGGTGGCGAGAAGAATGTAAAAGCAGTAAAGAGCATTTCAATGGTTTCAACAGGAACCGTTCAGGGAACGCCACTTGAACTTACAACCAAAGTTACAAATGGTAAAAAGCTTATCGAAATGAAAGCTATGGGCATGTCGATGATGAAACAGGTTGTAACCGATAAAGCCGGATACATGATTCAGCAAGGACAGCGTAAAGATTACACAGGTGAAGAACTTGCCGAGAAAAAATCTGATGCGATGCCCTTCCAGGAGCTTACGTTGGCTAACAAAGCAGGTCTGACCGTTGATGGTATAGAAAACATCAACGGTGCTGATGCTTATGCGATCAAGGATGGCAAGTCGACTATGTATTACGACGTTGCCAGCGGTTTGAAAGTCGGCGAAGCAAATGTTGTTGAGCAAGGCGGACAGTCGATGACGCAGATGGTTAATTTCAGCGATTACAAGGAAGTTAAGGGAGTTAAAATTCCGTACAAAACTGTAATGAATGTTGGAATCGACTTAGAGCTTACTGCTACAGATGTGAAAATCAACGAAGGAGTTTCCGACGCTGATTTCCAATAAAAACAATTTTCATAGAAGAAAAGGGCTGCCGAAAACGGTGGCCTTTTTTATTTTTTGCTCGAAAGGTAAACACCGAAGAGAATTATTACCGCGCCGATGATTTGCCAAAAGGTAAGTGTTTCGCCGCTGGTAAAACCCCAGAAAAATGCAACAACAGGAATAAGGTATGTGACAGAACTTGCAAATACCGGCGACGACATCTGGATCAGCCTGAAGAAGAAAATGTTCGCAATTCCGGTGCCGACGACGCCGAGAATAATAACGTACAAAACTGATTGCTGCACTTCGGCAACATGCATGATATCGAAGAACCCTGAGAATGACAAGATGATGATCGCAGGAACAAGCATCACAGCAAAATTTCCTGTAGATATTCCCAACGGCGTAATATCCGACAGGTGTTTTTTGATGAGGTTGACGTTAGTCGCATAACAGATCGACGCAATTACGACCAATATTGCAAAGCGATAATCCTGTTCGGGATGATTGGCCGCACCGTTAAGGATCAGCAACGCACTTCCAATAAATCCGATTGCGATGCCGATGAATTGATTGCGCTTAAATCCAAGTCCGAAAAACAATACGCCAAGGATCAATGTATTAAGCGGAGTAAGCGAATTTAAAATCGAGCTTACCATGCTGCTGATCTGCGTCTGGGCAATGGCAAACAGAAAAGCCGGAATAAATGTTCCAAAAAGTGACGTCAGTGCAATGTATTTCCATTGATGCTGCGGGATTTTTGGAAGTTCACGAAAACCTATCAAAAGCAAGAACGTTGCAGCGAAAATGATTCGAAGCGAACCAAGCTGGAACGGGCTGAGGTTATCGAGTCCAAGATGAATCAGAATGAATGAGCTTCCCCAGATCATTGCCAGGATGACAAGATAAACCCATTTCATATTAACTGCCGGCATCTCATTTTTTTAGACGTGCAAAATTGGCAATAAATTATTCTGGTTCGGAAGCTTTTTTATTATTTTTGCTCAAATCGCTACACTTTAATTATTTACATATGAAAATTACAAAAGGTTTATTCATGTTCGCTGCTGCAGGTTTGATGTTTGTCGGATGCAAAGAAGCGGCGAAATCGCCCGAAATTGCGGCTGAAACGGAAATTGCTTCCGTTGATGCTCCTGAAGGCAAAATTGAAACGGCAACTTTCGAGATCGAAGGAATGAACTGTGCTGTCAGTTGTGCGAATACGATCGAGAAAAAGCTTGCCAAAGCAGATGGCGTAAAGAACGCATCGGTGGATTACGAAAGTAAAACCGCAAAAGTTGAATTTGATTCAAGCAAGCAATCTCCCGAAAAACTTGCCGAGCTTGTAGAAGCCGTCGCTGACGGAAAAACATACAAAGTTGCCAACATGAAATCGTCGGGCGATCAGGCTATGATGGTTTTCGGCGACAAGGAAAAAGAAAAGAAGAAGAAAAAGAAGAAAAATGCAAAAGCTGACGAAGCGTCAAGCGATAAAAAAGCTGGATGTTCATCAGAAGCTGCTGCGGGAAAACCTGGCTGTTGTGCGGCTAAGAAAGCTGCTGCGGCAAGTGAGGAAAAAGGAACGTTGTAGGAGGCTATCAGCTATTAGCTGTCAGCGGTCAGCTGTTATAACTTAGAAATAAACAGAAAAGGAACTTTAGGGTTCCTTTTTTGTTTTTTCAGCTGAAAGTTTTGAAAGTCGCGCCTTCAAGACCTCTTCGCTGTAAAACTGCTTTTCGTGACTGCTGATTGTCATCAAGTTGATAAGTGAAAAAGCCAGGAACATAGCTGGCAGCTAACAGCTGAAAGCGGACAACTGAAGGCTGATAGCTACTTCCACTTCAAACTCTCCATAATAACCCGCATATCATTCTTAATATAACTTGCGGCGGGCATAATCGAGTCAAAATTTGGTTTCGCGTAAAAGTATACCGAACCCGTAACGAAATGCTGACGGTTGTCAGTTGCATAAAATTGTGCGTTTGTGGCTGCATTTCCTTCGACCAGGTAAAACATGCCGAAAACTTTCTTGTCGGGATTGACGTATTTCTGTTCTTTAATATCATCCGCCTTGATGACGTGCTCAAATGTCAGTTTTTGCGCATCCCGTAGCAGATCGGAAATATTATTTTCCACTGGCTTATAGGTCAGGAAAATCGTTGCCTTCATTTTCGGGTAATCGATCGTGAAATTGCAAAGGGATTTTTCAGTAATGATCGCATCCGCATTGATGTTGAAAGTATACGGACATCTGTTTTCGAATGCTGCGTATTCGGCTTCTTTGTATTCAAGGCTCAATCGCGCTGCCGGTTTTGGAAGCACGTCATCTTTACAGCTTACAAAAGCAAGCGGCAACAAAAATATTGACATCCGTAATCTGGAGATCATGCAGCTTAAAATGGAAGATCGTTTTCGGGTAAGCTTTGCGTATCGTAGGCGTTGCGGTTCTCGCTTTGCGGTTGCCGCGTTGCATCAGTATCTTTTTTCGTGGTCAGAAAAGTAAATTCCGTTACCTGTATTTCTGTAGTGTATTTCGTGGCGCCGTCTTCAGCTTGCCATTGACGTGATTTGATGCGTCCTTCGACGTATATCTTGTCGCCTTTTGATAAGTATTTCTCGCATATCTCGGCTGCTTTGTTTCGAACCACGAGATTATGCCATTCGGTCGACGTTATCTTTTCGTTTGTCTGCTTATTGATGTAGACTTCATTCGTTGCTAGTGGAAAGCGCCCGATGCAGTTTCCGCCTTCGAAATAATGCATTTTGACCTCATCGCCAAGGTGTCCGATGAGCATAACTTTATTTAATGTACCGTTCATTTTGTGCGGAAATTGATTGCAACCAAATATACGAAGTTTCCAAGTCAGATTCCTGAGCCTTCCACAAAATTAAAGATTGCGGCAGGAACGGGAAGTTTCCTTAATTCTGACATTGAAATCGCGCCATCAAGTTTGCCGGCAACATCGATTTTCCAAAATTTTATATGCAGATGCTGATGCGTGAGCTTATGAATGACATTTTCAGGTTCGGACACCGCAATAACATTATAGGTTTGATTTATCGAAGATGAGATCATGTCGAAATCGGCGGATGTTTCCGTTTCGATCAAAGGAAATTCGTACAGGTTTTTCCAGATGTCTTTTGATGTTCTTTGTGTGATGATTGTATTTTGATGCGCATCGGAATATACAAGATAATTGAAATGCCGTGTTTTTGGTTTCGCTTTTTTCGATTTGACCGGAAGCAGGTTGACAGTTCCGGTATTATATGCGATGCACATTTGATTTAACGGGCAGATCTTACAGTTGGGATTTCGCGGTACACACTGCATGGCGCCGAATTCCATTATCGCCTGATTATATAATGCCGGGTTTTTACGCAAAATTTTGGAATTGGCCAGTTGCGTAAATTCTTTCCTGGCGGATGAAGATGTTATGTCTGTCCTGACTCCAAAAACCCTTGCGAGAACACGGTAAACATTTCCATCCAAAACTGCGACGGGTTCATCATAACAAAACGATGCGATCGCGGCCGCGGTATAAACGCCGACACCTTTTAGTTTTTGCAATTCGTAATATGAATCAGGGAAAATGCCGGCCATCTCGAAGGTTACCTTTTTTGCGGTCTCGTGAAGATTTCTTGCACGCGAATAATAGCCTAATCCCTGCCATGTTTTCAGCACTTTTTGTTCTTCTGCGGATGCAAGGTCATGAACTGTGGGAAATGCTTCAACAAATGCCAAAAAATACGGCAAACCTTGTGCAACCCGCGTTTGTTGGAGTATGATTTCGGAAAGCCAAATGAGATATGGATCGGTAGTTTCGCGCCACGGAAGCGCCCGACGATTTTGTAAATACCAATCTGTTAATAACTTAGCAAAATCCATCACAATAAGGTTTCAGCGGCAAATGTAATTTTTATGTAGTTAAATTTTAGCCATTTAGATTGCGGTATTTAGTTTTTTGTTCCCTATATTTGCAACCTCAAAAATTACATAAATTTAAATCGAAAGAAAAATGACGAAAGCTGATATCGTAGCGAAAATTTCTGAAAAACTGGGCCTGGAAAAGGGAGATGTACAGGCGACTGTTGAATCTTTTATGGATGAAGTAAAAAGCTCGCTTGAAACCGGAGACAACGTATATCTTAGAGGTTTTGGAAGCTTTATCATCAAGACGAGGGCGGAGAAGACAGGAAGGAACATTTCAAAGAATACCACTATTAAAATCCCAGCTCATAATATTCCGGCATTTAAACCTGCTAAAGTGTTTGTAGAGGGCGTAAAGACTAATACTGAGACCAAATAATATTAATCACCAAAACTCTTCGGCATGCCAAGTGGTAAAAAAAGAAAAAGACATAAGGTGGCAACACACAAGCGCAAAAAAAGGGCTCGTGCTAACCGCCATAAGAAGAAAAAGTAGTCCAGGCTACTTTTTCTTTTTTAACGTTCATTGAAATCGGGAAAAGTAAGCAGTAGTTAGTTACCAGCAGACAGAGAGCTGTAGGCTATAATAACTGAATGTCTTAATTCCCATCGGGTAATAACAATACCTGTTTAATTTTTGTTTAATCCATCCTTATCGGGTGCAGGCTACAGGGCAGAGGGTTCAGGTTTTCCTGTTCCCTAGAACCTGAACCCTGAACCTTGTATGGATAAAAATTTACGACGTGAATAAAGAATTGATCATCAGGACGAGTTCTGAAGCCGTAGATTTTGCCTTATTAAAAGATGGAAAACTAATTGAATTACACAAGGAAGAGGAACAGAGCAACTTTCAGGTTGGCGATATCTTCATAGCGAAGATCCGCAAGCCGGTTGCAGGACTTAATGCTGCTTTTGTAAATGTAGGCTTCGATAAAGATGCCTTTTTGCATTATCACGACCTGGGTCCGAACTTACCTTCCATGTTGAAGTTCACAAAACTTGTAAGCGCAGGTAAATTAAAAGATTATTCACTAAAGAATTTCCAGTTCGAAAAAGAGATCAACAAGGACGGTGCGATCACTGATGTGCTCAGTACCAACCAGTCGGTCCTTGTTCAGGTGGTAAAGGAACCAATTTCGACAAAAGGACCGCGCATCAGCTCGGAACTGTCGCTTGCGGGACGATATATCGTTCTGGTTCCGTTTTCCGACAGGATATCGATCTCACAGAAGATTGAGTCCAAAGAAGAGAAAGACCGCTTGAAACGCCTTGTGCAATCGATCAGGCCAAAAGGATTCGGAGTCATCGTTCGCACGGTGGCCGAAAACCGCAAAGTAGCCGAATTGGACAAAGACATGCAGAACCTGCTGAGCAGGTGGAATGCAATGTGTAAAAAATTACCGACGGCGCATCATCCGTCAAAGGTGCTCGGGGAAGTCAACCGCGCATCGTCGATCCTTCGTGATGTTTTTAACGACAGCTTTACGGGGATTTTCACCGATGATGAAACGTTGAGCAATGAAATCAAGGACTATCTCGCTGAGATCGCTCCTCAAAAACAGTCTATAGTGAAGTATTATCAGTCCAACAACGTACCGATTTTCGAAAAGTTCAATGTCGAAAGGCAGATCAAAACCTCTTTCGGGAAAACGGTATCCATGAGCAAAGGTGCGTATCTCATCATCGAGCATACCGAAGCGCTGCACGTCATCGACGTCAACAGCGGAAACCGCTCAAATAAAGCGACGAACCAGGAAGACACGGCTCTTGAGGTCAATATGATCGCAGCCGCTGAAATCGCAAGGCAATTGCGCCTTCGTGATATGGGCGGAATCATTGTGATCGACTTCATCGACATGTCGAATCCGGACAATCGCAAAAAGCTCTTCGATTTCCTGCGAAAGGAAATGAGCGACGACAAGGCGAAGCATAAGATATTGCCGCCGTCGAAATTCGGACTGATACAAATTACCAGGCAGCGTGTCCGCCCGGAGGTCAATATCAAGACCCGCGAAGAAGATCCGAACAATCATCCGGATGGCGAGATCGACGCGCCGATACTGATCATAGACAAGATCGCCTCTGATGTGCAGAGGATTTTAAAAACACACAAGAACGTGGTGCTGAATGCGCATCCGTTCGTTGCCGCTTACTTAAGCCAGGGTTTCCCATCCCTCCGTTCCAGATGGTTTCTGCAACATAAAAAATGGGTCAAAATAGTACCTCGAGACGCTTACAGGTATTTAGAATACCATTTCTACGACAATAAGGGAAATGCTATAAAAGAATAAACCCGGAAAACCGTCGCTCTTTTGAGTGGCGGTTTTTTTTTGGTTTGCCGCGAAAATTTACCGCGAAGGCACGAAGACGCTAAGAAGGATGAAAAAAAATGTTCACGCAAAGACGCGAAGACGCAGATGGTAATATGTTTTTTATTTTAGAATAAGGTTCGTGCCTTTGTGGTAAATCAAGGAATGCCAGAAACATCTTTGAAGATTTGAATTTTTTGCATGTGCGTGAGCGGTTGCAGCGGCAGCCCGCAGCCTTCCCGATAGCTATCGGGAGGCGAGGACTACAGCGGAAGACGCGACGGCGGCTGAGGAACGAGGGCGGCGGGACGCCTAAATAATTAATCAATTTAGAAATTTAGAATTTAGCAATGGTTAAGAAATCTCACTCATTTTTAAATTGTTACATTTCTAAATTGATACATTAAAAAAAAGAAGTATATTTGCATCCATTTTAAAATCAACAAAACTCATTGTTATGTATGCAATCGTAGAGATAGCAGGGCAACAAT
>CBDUBJ010000054.1:0-15891 GCA_965365355.1 uncultured bacterium | reverse complement strand
AAAACATCACCGTCAGCAGGATGATCAGCGTATAATTAAATGGCGTTGATTTTCGTAAAAGGCTTGTAAGCATCAGTATTATTTATACTTTTGTAAATGTAATCATAACTCAAATCAAAATGAGGTCACTTTGGGAAGCTATCCAATATCTTTTCGTTGAAATAATCTTCATACCGTGGGACTTTTTCAGGGAACTGGAATTAAGTTCTTGGTTTGGAGCGAATATCATCAATTGGATCTTCATGATCATCTGTACGGTTGCAACTGTTTACTGGATCAAGCAGCTTCGTTTGCATGAAGAAAGCGGCGAGGAAAATCAGGATACAACTGCGCATTCATTCTTAAAGTAGGTCGTTCCCGATATCCTTACGGTAATACATCTTATCAAAACGTATCTTTTCGATGTTTTGGTAAGATTTTTTTATGGCCTCATGGATATCTTTCCCATACGATGTCATCGCGATAACCCGGCCGCCATTTGTAACTACATTTCCATGTTCTGTCGCTGTTCCGGCATGAAAAGCGATCGAACCATCGACATTTTCGAGTCCGTTTATTGTAATTCCTTTTTGATAATCTCCCGGATAACCGCCCGAAACGACCATGATCGTCGCCGCGCTTTTCTCTTCGATTTCAAGCTGATAATCTGCCAGGGTTCCGTTTGCGACGGCCTGAAAAAGTTGTACGACATCTGATTTGATGCGCGGGAATACAACTTCGGTTTCCGGATCGCCCATGCGGACATTGTATTCAATGACCATCGGCTCGCTTTTTACGCTGATCAGTCCGATGAATATAAATCCTTTGTAATCGATATTTTCTGACGCAAGTCCGATGACCGTCGGTACAACGATCCGTTCCTCAACCTTTTTCATAAATTCAGCATCGGCAAAGGGAACCGGTGAAACCGCGCCCATCCCGCCTGTATTCAAACCCGTATCGCCTTCGCCGATCCGCTTATAATCTTTTGCCGTCGGAAGGATTTTGTAGCTTTTGCCGTCGGTCAGCACGAAGCAGCTCAACTCAATTCCGTCGAGAAATTCCTCGATGACAACTTTCGTACTTGCCGCGCCGAAACTTTCGTTGACAAGCATGTTCCGAAGTTCCGCTTTTGCTTCTTCAAGATCGTTTAAAATCAAAACGCCTTTTCCTGCAGCGAGCCCGTCGGCTTTTAAAACGTAAGGCGGGTTAAGTGTTTTTAGAAATTCGCAACCCTGTTCGACCGACTCTTTTGAAAACGTCTCGTAAGCCGCGGTCGGAATTTTATTCTTTATCAAAAACTTTTTCGCGAAATCCTTGCTTCCTTCAAGCCGGGCGCCTTCCCGGGACGGACCGATAACCGGAATGTTCCGCAGCTCTTCATCGTCGAGAAAGAAATCGTAAATGCCTTTCACCAGCGGATCTTCAGGACCAACAATAACCATTTCAACGCGATGATCGAGCACGAATTTTTTGATCTCGGCAAAATCGGTCGAACTCATCGCGACGTTTTCGCCAACCTGACCTGTTCCTGCATTTCCGGGAGCGATAAATAACTTTGAACAATTTGGGCTTTGCGATATTTTCCAGGCGATTGCATGTTCGCGTCCGCCGGATCCGAGAAGAAGGATTTTCATCTTAAAAACGATTTCCACAAAATTAACCTCTTTAATCAGGAAGCGGAATTTAATTTTTAAAAAATTGCGGACAACCGGGCGACTGTTTACTTTTACCAAAAATTCGGGATGAAGTTATTCGATCTTTCTTTGCGGCTGAATGGATTTCCGATTGGGGAAGCAAGGAATCATCTCGATGAAATTTTGGCGATTCCTGAAGGAGAATATGTCGATTTTATCGAAAGACAGAAACGCGAAATTGTCGAATTTCATCGGAGATTTAATCCGCTTTATAAAAATATCGCAGGCGAGAATTGGACATGGGAAACGCTGCCGGTCATGAAAAAATCGGATTTTCAGCAGCCATTACATCAAAGGCTTTCTGAAGGTTATACGAAAAAGAATGTATTTGTAAATAAAACCTCGGGTTCAAGCGGCGATCCGTTCGTCTTTGCGAAAGATAAATTCTGCCATGCATTGATTTGGGCAAATATCCAACGCCGGTGGAATTGGCATGGAATAGATTTCAACACATCGTACCAGGCGCGGTTTTACGGCATGCCGCTCGATTTATGGTCGAATGCAAAACTTCGGGTCAAAGACTTTTTCAGCAACCGTTATCGCTTCAATATTTTTGATTTTTCTGAACCTGCGATGGATCGGATGATAGAAATTTTCAGCAAAAAGAAATTCGATTACATCAATGGCTACACGAATTCGATCCTGCTGCTTGCGAAGCATTTGAAATCGAAAAATATCGTTCTAATAGATGTCTGCCCGACATTAAAAATCTGCATCTCAACATCCGAAATGCTGTTCGACGACGATCGTAAACTACTCGAAAAATGGCTTGGAATTCCTGTGATCAATGAATACGGCTCGGCAGAACTCGATATCATGGCATTCGAAGACCAAAATAAGATCTGGCGCGCTAATGCCGAAACATTGTTTATTGAGATACTAGACGATGAAAACAATGTTTTGCCGTACGGTCGTGAAGGCAGGATTGTCGTCACATCATTATATAATAAAGCGCATCCGATGATTCGTTATGAAGTTGGCGACATTGGCATTCTCGATGAAAAAAGCACTGCAAAGAATCCGATTTTAAAATCTTTGAGCGGGCGCCAGAATGATCTTGTTGTTTTGCCGTCGGGAAAAATTTCTCCCGGAATGACATTCTATTCGATCACGAAAAAGCTGTTTGGCGACGAAGGAAATGTGAATGAGTTTGTCATCGTTCAGACAAAAACCGATACTTTTGAAATCCGTTATACGAGCCAGAAAACTTTGAGCAATTCGGAAGAAGAAAATATCAGGAAAGTTTTCACGGATTATCTCGAGCCCGGTTTGACGATTAAATTTAACAGGCTTGAAAGAATCGAACGCGGCAAGAGCGGGAAACTGAAACAGTTCGTTTCGGAAATCAAAAATCAATGAGAATTACGATCATCGCAGGCGCCAGGCCAAATTTTATTAAGATTGCCCCAATCATTAAAGCAATCGAAAGGCGGCAAAACGAGGGCGCGCATATTTTTTTCAGGCTTGTCCACACCGGCCAGCACTATGATAAAAACCTCAGCGATACATTTTTTGCGGAACTCGGAATTCCCGAACCAAATGTCAACCTGGAAGTTGGCAGCGGGTCACAGGCCGTGCAAACTGCAGCGATCATGGTTGCTTTTGAAAGTGAGCTCGACCGTCATCCTGCCGATATCGTGCTGGTTGTCGGCGATGTAAACTCGACGATGGCCTGTGCAATCGTTGCGAAGAAAATGAATGTCAAAGTAGCGCATATCGAAGCGGGAATCCGTTCAGGCGATTGGACAATGCCGGAAGAGATCAATCGCGTTGTTACCGACAGTATCACAGACTACTTTTTTACGACCTCAACTACAGCGTCAGAAAATTTGATGAAATATGGCGCTGACGAATCTAAGGTTCATTTTGTCGGTAATGTGATGATCGACACGTTGCTGCAGAATAAAACGCGATTTGAAAAACCTGCATTTTTTGACGAGCTTAAGCTTTCTCCCGACAATTATCTTGTGCTGACACTACATCGGCCGTCGAATGTTGATGAAGTTAAATCGCTTGTGCATTTGCTTGAAGGCATCGATGCACTTGCACGCGAACGAAAAGTCATTTTTCCGATTCATCCGCGCACAAAAGCAATTCTTGAATCAGGTGATAAAACTTTATTTAAAAACATTGAATTTGTACTGCCGCAAGGTTATCTGAATTTCATGTTTCTCGTGCAAAATTCATTTGCGGTAATTACTGATTCAGGCGGATTGTCTGAAGAAACCACTGTTTTGGGCATACCGTGTTTTACGATGCGTGAAAATACCGAGCGGCCTGAAACCGAAACCATCGGAACCAACACGCTGGTGGGGACAAGCATAAAGAATCTCGCAAAAGCGTATTTACATCTGCTGCACCACGGACGTCGCGAAAGCGGCATTCCCGAGCTTTGGGATGGGAAAGCATCGGAACGCATCGTTGACATTTTGATATCGACATGGAAAAAATCCTGATCGTATCGAATTATTATCCGCCTGAAAAAGGGGCTGCAGCGAATCGCATTGAACAGCTTGCACTCAAATTAAAGCAAAACAATTACGAAGTTTCAGTTGTTTGTCCGCTTGCGAACTATCCGGAAGGAAAATTACTTAGCGGATATCGCGGACGCTTTTTTAAAAAGGAAACTTTAAACGGAATTTCGGTAAGCCGATTGTGGATCTATCCAAGCGTTTCCAAAAATCCTTTTGTAAGAATCGTGTCGATTTTCTCGTTTTCGATCTGCCTGCTGATATTCCTGCTTTTCAAAAAACTGCCAAAAAAAGTAATCGTCCAGTCGCCACCTTTGCTGCTGTCGTTTCTCAGCGTGTTTGCGTTAAGCATCCGCCGGAGAAAGATAATTTTGAATGTGTCTGATTTATGGCCGCTTGCTGCGATAGAACTGAAAGTTTTAAAACCAGACTCGCTGTCGCATCGGATCTCGCTTTATTTGGAGCGATTCATTTATAGAAAGTCGACACTTATTTTGGGGCAGTCGAATGAAATATTGACTCATATCAAAAATTTATTTCCTGAGAAACCGGCCTATCTATATCGAAACCTTCCGGAACATCAGATTCGGCCGTACATTGTGGAATCTGCAAACCGTCCGATCAGAATATTTTACGCTGGACTTTTGGGCGTTGCTCAGGGTGTATTTGAATGCTGCCGGAAAATGGAATTTGAAAATTTAGATATCGAATTTCACATTTTCGGCGATGGCGCGGAACGAACTCAAATCGAATCATACGCCAAGAAGAACAACAACAGAATCATCTTTCATGGAATGCTTCCGCGTAAGCAATTACTTGAGAAACTAGCAGATTTCGACATTGCTTTCGTTCCGTTGAAAACGCGCATTTACGGTTCGGTGCCTTCTAAAATTTTTGAATATGCGTCGCTCGGATATCCAGTATTATACTTTGGAGGCGGCGAAGGCGAAGACATTGTGCGCGATTGTGTGTTGGGCTGGCCGGTTTCTGTTGAAGATTTTACGATGCTGAATCGCATCTTACAACAAATTGCAACGATTTCGTCGGATGAATTATACTCATTGAAACTATCTGTCCTGGAAAGCGCCGAAACAAACTTCGATCTCAATGCCCAAATGTCGGGTCTAATCAAAAAAGGCGTATTTTAATAAGCTTTTGCCTCGCCTTTCACCGCGTTGTAAATTGTTAAAAGTACGATCTTGATATCGAGCAGAAGTGACCAGTTCTCGAGGTAGAAAATGTCGTACTTCACGCGATAAATGATGTCCTTATCGGTTTCTACTTCGCCCCGAAAGCCTTTTGTCTGCGCCAGTCCGGTGATTCCGGGCTTGATGAAGTGGCGAACCATGAACTTATCGATGCGGCGCGCGTACATTTCGGTATGGCTTACCATATGCGGACGCGGTCCGACAACCGACATATCGCCGAGCAGGACGTTGATGAACTGAGGAAGTTCGTCGATGCTGGTTTTGCGGATGATCCGGCCGATACGTGTAATTCGGGGATCGTTTTTCGAAACTTGGTAGAGATCGGAAATCTCATTTAAACGCATCGACCGAAATTTGTAGCAAAAGAATTCGTGGTAATTCAGGCCATTTCGCTTTTGCTTGAAGAATGTCGGCCCTTTCGACTCAAGCCTTATCAGCAAAGCCAGGATCGGAGTCATCCAGCTTAAGATCAAGACGATGACCGTGAGTGAGAATATAATGTCGAAAATACGCTTGATCACTTTGTTCGTCGTTTCGTCCAATGGAATGTTCCTGAGTGAAAGAATCGGAATGTAATCGTAATAATCGAAAGTTAGGTTTCGTGACAAGATCTCTTTGTTATCCGGAAGGAATTTGAGAATCTTAAGGTTATTATCAGTGAAATCGATAAAGCGGTTGATATCGGTGTTTGTCAGATCTGAAAGCGAACAATAGATCTCATCGATCTTACTTTCGATAACGAATGTCAATGCTTCCTCGATACGCTGTTTTTTATTTTCTGATACATCGAAAACCTTGATGAGCTTGTATCCATAATCGGGATTCTCATTAAAGAAATTCACAAGCTGCTCGACCGTGCGGCCGTTCCCGACGATGACAACGCTTCTGAAGTTCCCGCCAAACACCACGCGGAAGCGTCGAAGGAAATAGTAGATTCCGATTTTGATCAGTGAAATGATGATCAGTGCCGCGGTGATAAAGTTCAGGACGATGCTGGTGTCGGAAAATTTTGAAAAATATCCGATGTATGCGAAGTTGACAATGAGGAACAGGAAATACTGACGCAGAATCTTTCCGAATATCTGTATGACTTTCGTATATCGGTAAACCTCATAAAAGCCGATGTTCCAGGCAATGACAACCCAAGACATCGAGGTAAAAAGGTGAAACCAGATCATGTCGACATTCGACGGCAGGAAGTATGCGGCTAAAACATTGATGACGGCAAGGTCGACCAAATATGAAAATGGCCTGATGTAACCTGAATATCTTCCTGTTTTATTCCGCACTTACACAATGTATTTTGAAAAATCCTTGTGCTCTTCTTTTTTCAGGGCTTCGGCGGACAATGAGCGGAAGTAATCATATGTGAGCTTCATGCCGTCACTACGGGAAACTTTCGGTTCCCAGCCAAGCAATTCTTTTGCGCGCGTAATGTCTGGCTGGCGCTGCATCGGATCGTTTTGCGGCAATGGATGATAGGTGATTTTCTGATTTGTTCCGGTAAGCTGAATGATCTCTTCTGCAAAATCCCTGATCGTGATCTCATCGGGATTTCCGATGTTGACCGGATAGACATAATTGCAGTGCAGCAGCCTGAAAATTCCCTCCACTTGGTCGTCGACATAGCAGAACGATCTTGTCTGGCTTCCGTCGCCGAAAATGGTCAAATCTTCGCCGCGCAGCGCCTGTCCGATAAACGCAGGAATAACGCGGCCATCGTTTAACCTCATCCGTGGTCCGTACGTATTAAAGATCCTGACAATCCTGATGTCGACCTTATGAAATGTATGATATGCCATGGTCATCGATTCCTGAAAACGTTTCGCTTCGTCGTAAACGCCGCGTGGGCCAATGGTATTTACGTTTCCGTAATAATCTTCGCTCTGCGGATGGATCAGCGGGTCGCCGTAAACTTCGGATGTAGATGCGATCAGGATACGGGCTTTCTTTACGCGTGCCAGGCCTAACAGATTGTGCGTACCGAGCGATCCTACTTTAAGCGTTTGAATCGGAATTCGGAGATAATCTATCGGGCTTGCGGGTGATGCAAAATGTAGGATATAATCGAGATCGCCGGGAATATGGACGAATTTGGTAATATCGTGGTGGTAAAATTCGAAATTTTCGTGAGGGAAAAGGTGTGCGATGTTTTTAAGATCACCGGTAATCAGATTATCCATGCCAATTACATGATAACCGTCAGCAATAAAGCGATCGCAGAGATGAGAACCAAGAAACCCTGCGGCTCCGGTAATGAGAATCCTTTTCATTCGACTGTCGTTTCTTGGCAGAGCACTTCAATTTTGCGCCAAGATAATAAAGTTACGTTTCGTAAGCTAATAAAGTGCATTTGTCTTGTCGTCAGATGCTAAAAATGCTCCTTTCTTTCACAATAACCCGGGCAAAAGTAAAAATTTTAATTGGTTAAATTATATTTGCACTTCCTTTAACGAAAGTCCCTTTGGTCGTGGGATAAATTGATTATGAGAGGCTGCGTTCCGGGAAAATATTTCTATGATTAAAAACATTACTTTCATTACCGTCAATTACGCGCCTGAAGACACAGCGATCGGTTTATACACATCACAGCTTGCAGAATTCCTGGTTACTAAGGGATTTAATGTTTCGGTAATCACGGGTTTTCCGTATTATCCGATGTGGAAGATCCCGGCGGACTACGAGGACAAGCCAAAGTTTTATGAGGAATATATCAATGGCGTAAAAATTTTCCGCTATAAATTTTTCGTTCCCGAAAATCGCAACTTCTTTTATCGTACCCTACATATTTTGTCGTTTAATTTTGGCAATTATTTCAATCTGAGCAAAATCAAAGAGGCGGACCTCATCTTTTGCAACATACCGTTCACGACCAATGTCATGCTTGGGCTGATGCTGAAGCGACGACTTAAGAATGCAAAGGTCTGGACATCGATCAAAGACTTTGAATTCGACGCTGCTTACGAATCCGGACTGCTCAACGAAAACCCTGTGTCACGTGTATTTAAAAAAGCGCTGTATAAGATTGAGCGATACCTGTTCACCAAATCCGATATCATTTCGTCCATCAGTTTTAAGATGGTAGACCGCATCAGGCAGAAAGCTCCTGAAACAAATCCGGTTTTCTTTCCCGATTGGGTTGATGTAGACTTTATCGACCCAAATAAGTACAGTCAGCATCCGTATATTTCAACAAATAAATTCACAATATTGTATTCGGGTAACATCGGACAGAAGCAGAATTGGGAAGTTTATGTAAATTTGGCCAGAAAATTATGCGATCATCAAGATATTGAGTTTGTTCTGGTGGGCGAAGGAGCTTACAAAAATGAGCTGCTTCAAATCCTGAAGAATGAAAATCTCTTTGGTTTTATCAAATATTATGAGCCGATTCCATATGAAGATCTTGGTAATTTGCTTTGCAGTGCCGACCTTCATTTGTTATTTCAAAAGTCGGATGTCATCGATTCTGTAATGCCATCTAAGATTCTTGGAATGATGAGCAGTGCGCGGCCGTCGATCATTACCGGCGATATGGCATCGGAAGTTGCAAAGCATATCAACCTGTCGCAGGGTCGTGGATATTATATAAATGATGAAGAGCAAAAAGTGCTTGAAGAAGTTCTCGCTTTGAAAAACTCCCCGGAGTTGCGGAAAGAACTCGGTCAGAAAGCAAGACAATATATGATCGAGAATTTTTCTAAAAATAAAATATTGGATTCCTTTATTGAAAAAATTGACAAATTATAGTATGAAAAAAATTGTGGTGTTAGGCGGCGGTGGTTTTATCGGAGGTCATTTGGCAAAACGACTTAAAAATGAAGGGAATTTTGTGCGCGTCTGCGATATTAAAAATCACGAATATTTCGACCATAGTGAAATCTGCACCGAATTTGTCCTTGGTGACCTAACCGACCCGACAGTGGTTGCAAAAGTTATCGATAACGGAATTGACGAAGTTTACCAGCTCGCTGCTGATATGGGCGGAGCTGGTTACATTTTTACGGGTGACAACGATGCAAACGTCATGCATAATTCGGCTTTGATCAACCTCAACGTTGCGAAAGAAGCCGTCAATAAAAAAGTCAAAAAAGTATTTTATTCTTCATCTGCATGCATGTATCCCGAATACAATCAGCTCGATCCGCTTAATCCAAACTGTGAAGAAAGCTCGGCATATCCGGCAAATCCGGACTCTGAATACGGCTGGGAAAAACTGTTTTCGGAAAGGCTTTTTCTTGCATTCAACAGAAATTACAAACTTAATGTACGCGTAGCGCGTTTCCACAATATCTTTGGTCCGCAGGGAACATGGAAAGGCGGGAAAGAAAAGGCGCCTGCCGCGATGTGCCGTAAAGTCGTTGAAGCGGATGACGACGGAACTGTAGAAGTATGGGGCGATGGCCTGCAAACAAGGTCATTTCTTTATGTAGATGAATGTGTTGAAGCTGTTTTGCGAATGATGGAATCGGATTTTATCGGACCGGTAAATATTGGATCGGAAGAAATGGTAACCATCAACGAGCTTGCGCAGATGGCAATTGATATTTCGGGCAAAAATATTTCTATTAACAATATCGCAGGTCAGGAATTCATCGATAAATACGGATTTAGGTGTCCGACCGGAGTAAGAGGACGCAATTCGGATAATAAACTTTACCGGGAGAAAATCGGTTGGGAAGTTTCTGAACCACTTTATGATGGAATGGTAAAAACATTTACATGGATCAGTGAGGTGGCTTCCAAACCTACAACCGTATAGTGGTTATTAAGAAATAAAATCGTAAGATGCAAAGACTGATAAGACTCAGGCATAACCACCTTTTGATGAGCGCAGTCTATAAAGGCTTTTCGGGTCTTTCGCTGTTCGTATCCATTACGCTTCTGATCAAATACCTCGGTGATACTGGATATGGTTTTTGGATCCTAATTTCGACATTATTTCAATGGGTTTTATTGATGGACCTTGGTTTGGCAAGTGTGCTAAAGACCAAAATACCTGAACTTCAGGTTAAAGGCAGTTCAGCAATGCTTAATGCATATATACGCGCAACTTACGAAGCTTCTATTAAGATTGCGTTCGGTCTTTTCCTGCTATTTGGAATTTTTGCAATATTTGGAGACATAAAAGGCCTGTTTAATATCCCGTATGATAGTGGGTTCATCATCCGGATATTTCTGCTTAACCTTTTCTTTTTCTGTACTGCCTTTGTAATGAATACACATAAAGCCCTTTTTGTAAGCGTACATAAGGGAAAATTCGCGGAGCAATCATTGGCAGTAAATCAGTTTGGATTTCTTCTCACTCTTGGAATTTCAATTGTTTTTGTAAAAAATATCGATATATACGACAAACTTTATCTGGTTAGCTATCTCAATGGGTTTGTTTGCATATTAGTCAATTTGCTCTATACAGTATATTTTTTCCGAACAGAGGCATTCCAGCTATTTTCAAAGGATAAATTGCCAACAGGCTATTTTTCCGAAGTATACAGGCTCGGCGCAAAATACATGCTGATGCAAACCGGAACACTCATGTTGTTTTCTTCTGATAATTACATTCTTTCGTACTTTTATAATCCGAAAGAAATAGTTCCATACGAAATTATATCAAAGTATTTTCACTTTCCACTGCTAATTATTACGGCGGGAATGGCTCCGCTTTGGTCGATGTTTACAAAACATTATTTTGAGGGCGATTCACAGTGGCTTCGAAAAAGCTTTGTGAAATTTAATTACTTCTATATTATTGTCCTGGCAGCTGTTGTTGGTTGCACGTTGATCGCGCCATGGGTAATTAAATTATGGATCGGAAAAGATTTTAGAATTGATAGAATGCTGCTGATTGTGATTGCTGTCATGACTTCCCTTCGGATCTTTAGCAATTTTTATAGTTATTTTTTCTTTGGAATCGGCAATCTTCGCAATTATCTAATCTTGCTGACAATAAGCGTAATTTTGAAAATCCCGATTACGTACATATTCATTCAAGCAGGATATGGAATATCGAGCGTCGTCATTTCTTCGTCCCTATTCTTGATCTTTTGGGTTATCGTCCAGCCAATCGAAGCCCATAAGCTTGTTTCAAATATGAGGCTTGCAAAAACCTGAAGCCTTATTCCACGGCGGATATAAAGGTTGTATCTTTGGCCGCCAGCCACCATAAGCAATGAAATGAAAATCTCAGCCAAGAAATTCCTTTTATATTCGTCGGTATTTGCCATTTTTACAGAGGCGTTTTTCTTTAATTTTATCATTGACTGGAAACTTCTTTACTTGATCATCATCGTCAACTTCGGATTATTGATCAGGATGAAAAAACTCAAATTCAACATTTGGTTTATTTTACTGCTTCTGGCGATAACAATCCACGGCGCAATTTGCTATACGGTAATTGGGATTCCGTATAATTATATGTTTTCTCAGATTGTTGGGCTTTCTATCGTCGGAACTTACTATTATAACGCGTTGCCATTATTTAAAACACAGGATATCATAGACATTTATGGTAAAATGTGCGTTTGGGTTGCATTGGCCGGATACGTGCTGCTTTATTTTAATTATCACGACCCCATGTACCGGCTCCAAAGTATTTTTAAGGAACCGGCGCATTACGCGATCGTGGTGATTCCTGCGTGCTATTATTTTATGAAAAGGAAGGAATGGGTAAAATTTATAATAATCTTCGGAACCCTGCTTCTTTCCATGTCATCGCTTGGATATATCGGTTGTGGTCTAATGCTTTTGATTCCAAACCTGACCATGCGCCGTATCGGATACTTTGTAGCAATTCTTCCGCTTATCGGTATCGTTTTCTATCACGCCTACAAAGAACTTCCTTTTTTCGCAATGCGGGTTGATGATACTTACGAGGCATTGAATGTTGTTAATACGGGCAAATTTCCCGAAGAAACAAATCTTAGCTCGTATGCACTGATATCTAACATGTATATTGCAAATCGCAATTTTCAGAATCATCCGCTGGGTAGCGGAATCGGAAGCCATCATTATATGTTTACCGAAAGATATCTAGCGGTGATGCGACCGCCTGAATCGATGCGCATCCAGCGAAAACATACCACTAATTCGCTCGATGCCAATTCGATGTTTACGAGAATGTTTTCAGATTTTGGGATATTAGGCGTTATATTTATAATCTACATTCTTTATCGCACTTCCGATTGCTTTAAAGGAAAGCATTATATGGCACAGGCGATATTTGTGTATTTCCTTCTTAAACTAATTCGCGACGGACACTACTTCCCGCCTGAATTCTTCTTTTTTATATGGCTGTTCTACTATTTGTATAAGCAGGAAATCCAAACTTCCACAGTAACTGCTAAAGTGTTGTATCAATAAACCTGCTTATAAAATTCGTAAGTTTCGTCACAACATCGCTTCCAACTGAACTGGGCAGCATTCTCAAAACCATATCCTGCAAGATCGCTGCGAAATTGGCGGTCAGATAATTTTTTAATCTGTACTTTAAAATAGTTTAAATCTTTACCATCAGACAATAGTGCTGCGTTTCCGCTGACCTCAGTTATCGATGATGTTTTCATGGCCAAAACCGGGCAACCTGCGCGCATCGCCTCGATTACAGGTATGCCAAATCCTTCGTAGGAAGATGGATATACCAAAGCATGTGCAGCATTGTAAAGCAAATTCAACTCTGCGTTGCTGATATTTGAAAGGATCTTAGTGCGTGCAATACAATTATCCGTAAAAAGTTTTCTCTCATTGTCTGAAAGTGCTCGTCCTACAATAACAAAATTAAATTCCTGAAGCCTATTGAGAAGTTCAACCGTAAAGTCAAAATTTTTGTAATGTGCGCGGCTTCCTATATATAATATAAATCGGTTTGATAATTTATGCTCTTCGATAAAGGACTGGGAAAAGCGTGAATCTACCGGAAAATACTCGTCGCTGACCCCATTGTAAATGACTTCAACCTTCTGATGCCGTCTAGGTGGACAAAATTTAAGTAAGTCACTATATGTATTTTTTGAGATACAAATAATTCCACTTGATCTTTTTAATGACGGATATTTCAGCAGATTGTGCATAATCCGTTTATGCCGTGGAAAGTAATAATCGTGGGTGAAATCGTGCACGGTAGTGACTTCACGATAATCCCGATGATTCTTTAATGGCCTGTAATAACTGGAGTGATATAGAAGATGTCCTTTTAACAGAGAATCAGAACCATCTGTCGCAGATAACCTTCGAATTATGGAGGATGCTGAGGATTTAGGATTGTTGATAATCTGGCCGGCAGGAATATTAAGCAGTGCACGATGAAAATTTAATGAACCCCCTTTTTCATCGTTAAAAAAAACCTGATCCGGCTTATTCAGCAAATATCTTGACCATTCAAACCAATAGTTGGAAATTCCGCCATGGGCCGCATTGGAATATGCTATATTATCGAGAAGGATTTTCATTCGGTTTCCATTTTGTCTTGGAATATAAAAAAAGACTGCTTTCTAGGCAGTCTCTTGTACACATATTTGTGTTATTCTATTGCTTTAGCGCATCTTCAAGTAATTGCGAACCGGTAAATGCAGGTGGATACTGGTTGCTATGATTTAATTCAAATCGCTGATTTTTATCATCCCATTTAAATGATTGATCCGTCATAAAATATTGGTTATGGCGATAATTCGCACCATCAACCAAAATTTTATCATTCATCATGACGGTAATATTGGGAATTGAAATGATTTTCTGTTCCTTATTAGTACTAGCAACGATAACGAAACTTTCGGGTTTGACGTCCGAAGGAACATCGATTGTCAGGCGTTGTGCAAGTTCTGAACCTTTTACAGCGGTTTTGACCGGCTTATCATACTGAACATGTCCCAACAGCTTATAGTATAAAATGATACTATCGTTTTGCGGAAAGGTTCCGTCCACCACAACCGAGTAAAGATCCTGCTTCAGTTGGGCAGCGGCCTCAGCCTGCCCAATATCTTTAGCTTCTTTGTCTCCACAGGAAACCATTGATGCTGCTATAATAAGGAAAATAAAAATTCTTTTCATCGATGTTTAATTTTAGCTGTGCAAATGTATAATTTTTTTGAAAATCATTTAAAGAATTTCAGTTTTCAAAAGTTGAAATTGGTCATAAAATACCCTGAAAAGAATATATTTGCTATACTGCAATCCTGATTTTTCATAGTGTTGGAACATTTGCAAGGAACTTATCCCAAAAATAAATTTTTACCCGCGATCAGCCTGTTGGTTGGTTCCCTTTTTACCTTTCCCTTATTTAAGGAAAGCATATCAACATTTCTGTTTATTCTTTTATCAGCTTCTGCCGTTATTAATTTCTTAATATCAAAACCAAAGTTTAATTGGAAAATTCTGTGGTTTACAATTCCTTTTTGGATCGTAGTTACGGATTGTGTGTTGAAAGCAAACTCACCTGAAGATCTGAAGGCGATTAAAAATGCACTTTTCTTTCTACTTTTTCCGGTGCTTTTCGGCTTGCTACCATCGTCAGTATTTTCCAAGAAGCAAATAACAATATATTTTGAAATTCTAAAAAATGCATGTTTGATTGTTGCAATCGGATATATTATCGCATTTTTTTTAAAGTATGACTATAACGATTTATTCGTATACCGTTACGGGGTTCCAAAATTTCGCATTTTCGTTTATGAAGAAATCAGGATTTTTAAAATTCACCCCACATATTACACTTCAATAGTCTTATTGGTCACGGTATACTGTCTTGAGCGATTTTTTAAAGAAAAAAGGTATATAGAATTAGTTTATGTATTTCTGTTCTTTTTGATTACACTTTTTGTTCTTGCGAAGATCAATATAATCTTGATGTTTGCCGTTCTGACATATATGATGCTGTTCCGTTCGCCTTTCTCATCGAATCAAAAGATCTTGACGGTAATTTTAATCTTTACAACGTTGGCAGCATCAATTACTGCGGTACCAGGAATAAAAAAACGATTTGTTGAAATTGCAGACAATTACAATAAACCTCCACTCGGAGTAGAACATAACTCAACAAATATTAGGCTTGCTATCTATCAATGCTGCCGGAAAATCGCCGAGACTGACTATTTATATGGGGTCGGATTTAAAAACATAGGACCGAGGCTTCAAACGTGCTACGAAGAAAACTACGATTCTGAATTTTACAGGATTGGCGGTTATCTGACTCACAATTATTACCTGTATATTTTCCTTTCAGCCGGAATCGCAGGAATTCTGGCATTCATGTTTTATATTTACAAACTTTGGATTATATCCAGACGTATTAATTCGTTTCTTCTATACGTTTCGTCATTAAACGTAATGATTCTTTGCCTGACGGAAGATTATCTATATCGTCAATATGGTATCTTTTTTTTCAGCCTCATTTTCTTTACTTTTTATAAATACAGTCGTGAAAAAAACGACTCAACCGTAAACCCCACTACGCTGTAGGTCAGTTCATAATATGTGATTTGCATTACTAATGCATTTCATGGCTAAAATCGGCACTTGGTCGATTAAATTAATGTTATGATTTCT
>CBDUBJ010000053.1:0-16531 GCA_965365355.1 uncultured bacterium | reverse complement strand
TTTCTTACTTCTCATTACTTACTTCTCATTTCTTACTTCTTATGTCTGACATCTGGTTCCTCCTGTCCTACCCATCATTCATTTAAGAAAATATCCGGCAAAACCGCATCAATAAAATTGCAGGATTTCATAGGGTAACATGCGCCCCTTCCCCACAGGTAACCTACAAATTACCGCGATAACGCCAGTCCGGGAAAACAGTACATTTTATTAAAATATTCAAATTCTCAATCCAAAAAGCAACCTCCTTTCAATTTCCACATCTACCAAATTAATCAGAAATATTTCATTAAATTTAAGTGCCTATGTAACAAAATAATCAATTGAGCTTCTTGGCAAAAGTCCGGGATGGTCCCGGCAAATCATCAATCACAAATCATTTTTTTATGTATTCAAAATTTACTTTTGCATTCAGGCTGTTTTTACTATCATTAGTCAGCATTTCAGCCAATTCACAATCATTTCAATGGGCAGGAAAATACGGCGGTAACGGTGAAGATGTCGTCGCAGCGATGTATACCGATGGCTCAGGAAACACTTATTCAACGGGGTATTTTACGTTAAACTGCGATTTCGACATTTCCGAAGAAACAAGCATCATTTCAACCGGTATCGACTACGAGATATTCGTGGCAAAAACCGATGAAAACGGACAGTTCGCGTGGGCAAAAGCTATGGGCGGATTATCCGGTGAAAACGGTACGGCAATTACCGCGGATGCCGACGGAAACGTTTACGTAACGGGCGTTTATCAGGAAACCGCGGACTTCGATCCCGGAGCAGCTACTTTTAATCTGACATCTTCGGGCGGACTTGACATTTTCGTCGTGAAGCTCGATGCCGATGGAAATTTCGTGTGGGCGCGAAGCTTTGGCGGCGAAGATTATGAACAAACCACCGGAATCGCTGTCGACAGCAGCGGCAACGTTTATCTGACCGGCTATTTTTATGCAGCCGCAGATTTCGATCCCTCTGCAGCCGAATTTGAGATGACACCTTTTGGAAGTGGCGACGGCTTTGCTGTCAAGCTCGATTCATCAGGGGATTTTCTTTGGGCAAAGCAATTCGGCGGCACCGGCTTCGATCTGGCGACTACGATGGAAATGACTGCAGATGGAATCTACATCTCAGGTAATTTCGCGGGAAATGCCGATTTCAATCCTTCTGACTCTGAAACTTTTAACCTGACCACTTCAGGCGATGGCGTTTATATCCTTCATCTGGATACCGATGGCGAATTTGTAAATGCCACCAAAGTCTGCGAAGCAAATGGAAACATTTACGGTCTCGGACTCGACATCGACAGCACTGGAAATGCATACGTCTCAGGTTACTTTGGCGGAATTATCATCTTTGCCACGGATGGCGGTGCGCCGATTACCTACAATTCTCCGAACTTTTATAACGGCTACGTTGCCAAGGTTGCAGCGGGCGGACAGGCGGTTTGGGCAAAATACCTCGATGCTACAGCAGGCAGTCAGGCGTATGACGTCGCAGTAAATTCGGAAAACGAAGTTTTTACCTATGGCTTTTACAGCGGAAGCATTACGATCGATTCATTCAATCTTACGCAGACAAGCATTGTGAATGCACAACAGAATTATCTTGCTAAATATGATTCGGATGGTAACGCTGTCGCAGCTTTTGGCTTTGGCGGATCTAATTTTGTGGATACATGTACAATGGGAATCGATGACACCGACGATATTTATTTATCCGCGGCATTTGAAAATTCAATCGACATCAATCCTTTGGAAGAAGGCATGCAGAATGTGACCTCAACAGATTTCCGCGATGTTTTTCTGATAAAAATGCGCAACGAAATCCTGGCAACTCCTGAAAATCCAGGAATATCATTCACGGTTTCTCCAAACCCGACCAATGATTTGATCAACATCAATTCAACCGCTACGTTAGACGGACAGGAATACTCGATTTTCGATATGACAGGCAGAAAAGTCGCTTCGGGAAGTTTGTCAAATCAAAACCAGATCAGTCTTGCAGAAATGGCTCAAGGCATTTACAACATTGAAATGGGAAATAAAACTTTGAGGATAATCAAGCAATAATTTCCCCGAATAATATGGAAGGAGCTGTTATGTACGGCTCCTTCTTTTGTTTTTATACTTGATGACATCGCGAGTAATCGCCCTGTCAGTCTTATTGAAAAAGATCAGGTTCGATGCCAGGCCGGGATTATGTCGCAAATTTTCCGCAATGATATCGTATGCGACGTCTTTGATAAATTCACGGCATTCCACCCGTTTATCAAATTCAATTTTTATAGCATTCAGAAAAAGTTCATGTTGATTTGAACGGCTGTTTTCATACAGACCGGCGATTTCTTTCTCTAATTCGATGTCATCTTCAATATTAGTTAAATAATTATTGAGGCAATTATACGCATCGCGACCACTATTCCAGCCTTCAAGCAGCATGGATTGCGCTTTCATCGAATCGCCAAGCTTATATCGATAGATCAAGGCGGCCTTTACAAACTGCCCCGTCGTTTTATAATCGTCGATCACAATTCGATACAGCTTTCGCGCTTCAACGTGCTTGTCTAAGATCGTAAGCACGTCCGCTGCCTTTTCAAACATCTTTTGCTCTTTATACAGTGTCGCGGCTTCTGAATATATTTTTCCTTTTTCATAGCATTCGGCGGCACGTTTAACATCGTTGCATTGCTTGTGATATATTACTGCTGCTTCTGCAAACAGTCCGCCTTCCTCAAGCGTTTGTGCAGCCCTGAACTTGTTGTTCAACAATTTGGAATATATGTGTGCAGCCTTATGATATTCCTTCTGGCTTTTGTATTCTTCGGCCAGTTTCTCATAACGTTCCTGAAGTTTTGAAAAGCGGTCTGAATCTATTGCCGCAGATCCGCCTGTTCCGCCTCCAATGCCTGATGACTTACCAAAAGCTTTATATAATCCCGATGCGATCATCACCATAAAGATCAATGGAAACATGGAGCCGCCACTGTTTGCGATGCTGACGAAGGCTGCCACCATCAAAATCAGGAAAACGATCGCTAAAACCGCCCATAATACATTTTTCGCATCGCCGCTTCCATTGCCGAAAGTAAATTTTGCTCCACCGCCACGCGACGTTCCCAATACATCAAGCGGAACAGCATATTTGAGCGCCAATTCCGGGTTCTCCTGAAGAAATTTCATGTATTTATCCGCTTCACGCTGATTTCCCTTCATCAGTTTTTGCATGTTGAACGGAAGCTTTGCCATCTCATCTTTGTCAAACGGATCTTTGAGAGAAGCCGCGATTTCCGCAGGATCAATGTCGATGTAAAACGTACTGATGCGCTGTGGAATAGCAACGGATTTTGCCGGAACTGTGATCTTTGGGGAAATTTCGTCGGGAGTATTTATGACATCCTTCCAAACAATTTCATTCGCCAATTCAACAAAACCTGTGTCCTGATGAAATAAATAATATTGTGCTGAAAACATTCGATCCCATTCAGTTTCCGCAATGGCGGGATATAATTCGCTTCGCTGCGGAATGAAAATTTTATCGTGCAGAAGCTGCAGAAACTGGTTACTTCCCCGATCCGAAATCTTGCTGAAATCATTTTCAACGAGCAGGCAGCCATAAACCACATTTGCCGTAAGCGATGGAACGGGAAATCCCTTAACAGCGGATATATCGATATTCATCCTGCGTATCTCGGCAAGCCATTGCCCGGGACGACTGCCTTTGATTAGGATGCCTCCAATTGGATTTCCGTTAGCGGCCGATTGTTTAAGTTCGAGGACCATGATCCAGGATTCGGTTAATGAATGGTTTTAAAAACTTTTGGTCGAATTCGTTTACGGTGATCTTTGCAAGGTTTGCATCAGATTTAAAAAAATATTCATTTCCCGCGAAATATTTGTCGGTCGCCAAGCCAAGATTAAATTCGACAGACGCCGGCATGTAGATCACAGGTATTCTTTCGTCGCCGCTCTTTAAAATAAATACTCCGCGTTTGTCACGCTGTACCGTGCTGCCTTCGGGAAATTCGTATATCGTGGCGCCATTCAATTTATCGTGGCTTGCAATGATCTCACGCGAAAAATTCCTGGCAAGAATCAGTCGGAAATTGCTGTATTCCCGGCTGTCTGAAAGATATACCTTTAATTGCATTTTACTCATCCGGAACATCGATTCATCGTCGATACAAACAGGCATACAGTTGGAAAGAACGGAACTTCCGGGACGATACGTAATAAGGCGGATGCTGTCGAGATATGTCCGATACATCGCCGACAAGCTTGTGGTCATTTCCACTTTCAGTGACAGCGTGCCATCCGAAAGTTCGATGCGATAATTCTCGTAACCATCTTCACTGATCAGAAACACGCCGTCGTTTTGGCCCTTGGTATCGACGGCAAACATTTTCCAATCTTCACGCGGCGTAACCTGGGCTTCGGATTTATAGAATTCGGCCGTATTCAGGTTGTGGAAACTTATCAGATGCTCATCAGGAAAAAATGAATATAAATGATACTGGTTGTCTTCAATCATCAAAGCATGGATGCCACCCGATTTAATCGATAGATCTTCCAGCAGTATTTCGACACCGCAAAAACGATCGTGATAGCCGTGCGTCGATTGATCATTTGCCCTGAAACTTGTTCGCATCAAACTCCGGTTGCCTGCCAAAATGTAATATGTTCCATCGGTAAAGAAAATTCCCATTTCAACTCTTGGCATTGGGAACAAGATCGGATAGACAGGAATTGTATTGCTTTTGCCGCGTTTGATCTTCGCCGATTTAATTTTAGGCGCATGAAGCCAAAGTTCTTCCAATGGCAAAAAAACATGCTGAATGTGTTTGCGCGCCTTATTCTGTATCCTGAAGAAATTCACGTGACCACCGGAATCCGACTCAACAATATATTTGATACGCGAATAATGTTCAGCAATCACATGTCTCATGTCCTCCATCCGCAAAGCATCGGCGCTTGAAATGATAAAAACCTCAGGATTTCCTTTGAGATGATCGCTTTCCATCAAATGCTCCAATCCCGAACCGGCTTCGGTCTCAGTGCTGATGTAATCCAATGCGTCTATCACGTCACTCGCTGTTGCATAGGAAACTTCATGATAACTTTCGCCGATAATAAAAATACGGCAGTCGATTTCCGATTTGGGATGCGTTGCGATTCCCAATGCCGTTGCCAAACCAAGTAATCGTGGTGTTCCCCAGTTTCGGAGCGACGCATCGACAATCAGCACTCGTGAAAATTCCTCGGTTTCAGGCGGAACTTCACGTTCTATGAAAAGTGCTTCGTTGTTGGCAATCCGCAAAGTAAAAATATCGTCATCATTCGCGAATTCAGAGATCAGCAGCCGGTCGAAATCGCCTTTTGTGGTTACGTCCGATATGCCGCCCATCGGCTGGGAACCCGTATGAAAATGATGCAACGGAATATTCAGGCCAGACCAGATCCGTTTGATCAATGCACCAACGTGAAAGGTCTGCGGATTTTCGATGAGTTCGGCAACAAAATCCGGATTTTCCGAAATATGCGGTTCGTCGAATACTTTTTCAGCAATTTCAGGGGTTTTGACGATCCCGCTGATTTGCGAAATAATCGATTCAACATCGGGATATTTTCGGGCCAACATTTCCATCGTCCTGAAATCCTTATTGTAATTCGCGACGCTGAATGGAATTTTCACGCCACTTGCCCGATCATTAAACTGTTTGTATGTTATAAGTATCCGCTTTGCTTTATCATTTGAAATCCTGTTATGGCAATCATGGAATATCGCCTGAAGCATTTGCTTGCGTTTGTCGCCTCGTTTATATTGCGCCGGAAGCTGTGAAAGCGTAACTAAAAATTGCTTTGCGCCATTGAAAAAAGTTTCCACCTTGCCCTGAGGTTTGGCCTGCGCCTCCACTATTGAAAATATCTTATCAATCGACTGCTCAGCCTGCGGATTGGTTGCGATCAACGCCAATAAAAGAGAACCGAATGGCGGCCACGAATCGTCCGATAAATATTCCAATATCTCAAAAATGTACTGCTCATACGCAATTGTTGCCCCGCCGGATATCGTTACGGTTTCAAATAAGCTTCGCGGGGCGTCGGATTCGTTTTCCCACTCCCAAAAATAATCTCGATACGACTGGAAATATTCGATTGCTTCCATCACGCTGGATCATAAGTTAAACGGAACGAGCTTCGGGAAAGCGGCATCAGATCACTTTTATCAATAAGCATGTATTCCGAACTTTTATTCCACACGATCCATTGGCCATCTGCCAGCGTCTCATAAACGGTTCTATAAAGCGCGGAAAATTCAAAATCGAAACCTGTCGGAATAAACATGCTTTCGATCATCCAGAAAGTCTGTCCTTCTATCGGCAAGATCGGAATTCCGACAAACAAGCATTGCTCGTCGATTCCAACCCAATACAGTTCCTGCAGCCTGATGGAAGGCGCACCAATGATAAAGTTTTTCGCATGAGATATGGAAGTTAATAATGCTTCGGGCTCACGCGAAACATGCGACTTTACGATTTTGACATCAGCCTTTGCCTCGATACCAAAAAAGTTATGGTTTAGTTTAGGCAGTTCAAGCGGAATCAGCCTTTCCAGCGGCGACCATAGTAACCCTGTTCTCATTTTCTTGATCGGAAGTCTGCTCCCTTTCGGAAAAAGAAGGTTGTCGCGCTGATAATAAAGTTGTGTAAACGGAATGCCTGAAATAATGATTCCATCGGCCTGTTCGGCCGTAATTTCCTTTATCCACAGGATATTTCCCTCAAAAGCTCCTTTCAGGTTCTGAAATCGGCGTATCTGTCCGAGAAACGAAATGTTCTTCGAATCGATCTCCATCAGGAAGCTTGTTACGCCGTATGAAGGATCATCTCCCATAATTTCTCGATTTCGCGTCCGATGAAGGTTTTTTGTTCGGGATTTTTTATCCAGTCGCAACGTGATTGCAGGTAACGAAGTTTATCCTTGATGATATTTCGCTCTTCAAAAGATATCGAATCGTCGGTCCATTTGTCATGTAATTGCCGCACATCCTTGATCAATTCCTCCGGATTTGGCGTTCGGTTATACATGGCTTGCGGATGCGAATTCGTTGAATCTTCCTTTTCGATGATCGCATTGATGATGCTTTCCAGGATTTCAATCTGTTCCTCATTGTCCCAGATGTATTTCAAAACCCAGAAATCTGAAACAATGGCTTCGTCACGTCCGCAGATCAATGCGCTCGCAGCGATCAGATTCTGAAGTTTGACGGCCCGGCGATCGGAAACCTTGATCCCTGTGTTGCGAAGACTGTGAACGATATCGACATATTGATTGCGGATATTGTTCAGGCTGATGTTTCTGGATTTCAATTGAAGCTCCCGAATTTCATCGCCGGTAATCGTTGCAACGCCATCCGGCGCAACATTTTCAAGTTTCCAGCCAGCCAGCAATACTTCGTGAAGCAAGTCAGGATCGACATAATCACATTTTATCCGCACAAGAAATCGGTCAAGCAAGGCATTCAACGCTTCATCTTCGGGCAAAACGTTGCTGGCACCCACGAACATCAGTGCAGGCAGTTTTCTTGTTTCCTTGCCACGGCGGAAGATCCTTTCATTCAGCGCGAGCAGCAAACTGTTCAGAATGGCTGAATTTGCATTGAAGATCTCATCGAGAAACACCATCGATGCTTCGGGCATCATGCCGTCCGTGTTTGTAATGAGTTCGCCTTCTTTCAGTTTTCTGATATCAAACGGACCAAATATCTCGTTCGGTTCTGTAAACCTTGTCAGCAGATATTCGAAATTGCGGCCGCCTTCGATGCGGTTCGACAACGAGCGGACAATCGCACTTTTTGCAGTTCCCGGCGGCCCGAGTAAAAACGCATTTTCCCGCGCGATGAGGCTGATTCCGAGCAAATCGATGATCTCGTTTTTACCTACGAAGGTTTCCTTGAGTCCGGTAAGAACTTTATTTAAATTTTCAGACATGTTAATTGTTGTTTTGGATGAGTTCGATCTCACGCCAGAAAATATTTTTATGGTCGCCGAGGCTTTCGAGAACGCCTTTTTTTAGTTCGGCCGATTGCAGACTGTTTTCAGCCTTCAAATCGATGATGCGATCGATGTAAAGCTGGCGGATACATTTATTTTCAAGACATTGTAAATCTAAGGTCGTGAAATCGATATCGGATCCGATGGCTGAATAATGAAATGTCGATAGTCGTTCCATAAGAAGCCCTATTAAAGGATCTTCTGAATCAAGCGCCGTAAGCTGCACGATGACCTGTGGGAGGAATCGCAAGCAAAGATCTGCGGAAATCATGGCGGAAGCATCAACCTTTCCCGGATATGGCGGAATTACGATCAGCATTTCAGCCGGCTTCATATCGCGGTACAAAAGAAGCTGGACCGATGAATACAGTATTTTGGCAGCCCATATTGCGGCGGTTCGGTTGAATTTCGGCGCATCAAACGGATAATCAAGTGATTCCCTGTCAAACTCCGACTCAAGAAAATCTGTCACATCTTTATCCTCGTCCGCAGGGATCTTCGCCATTTTATTGTACAAGATGATCTGCCCGATCGTGCGCATCTGGTACAATGTTTCAAAAAAAGGCTTGCTTTTGGACATTCTTGAGTAAAAGCCAAAGAAACAATTTTATAGGGATTTGGCAACCCGCGAAATAAAGTTTATGTATCCGCAGATTTTTAATGAAATGATAACAAACGCTTGAGCTAACGGCGGACAGCTGACAGCTAATAGCCTAAAGCTCTATCCGAACAAACAAATTAGGTGTAAAACCAAGCATTCTGTAATTCTGAACCGTATACGTCGATTCTACCACATCATTGATCGTAGCGTAACTTCTTTGATATTCTTTACTGATAATTGACTTTTCATTATATACATTCAGCGCCGACAACCCAATTTTTCCCGACCAGGATGTATCTTTCCTGAATTCATAAAAGGCAGAAATATCGAGTCGATGATAAGGTTTTAGCCGTTTGTCATTAAAACCGGCGATCATGTTATTTTCATCGAGCGAACTAAATGGCCGCCCCGTATGCCAAAACCATCCGGCGGACAGCGAAAACTTTTTCCAGGTTTTATGCGCGGAAAGTGTAAATGAATGACGAATATCGGCACTGATCGGAAAGTATTGATGATCGTTCAGGTCGTCGTACCTGTTTTGCGATTCCTGAAAGGTATAGGTAAACCACGCACGCCAGGTTGGTGCAGTTTTCTGGATCAGGATATCGAAACCTTTGACGAATCCTTCGCCGTGGTTAAGCGATGAATCGAATTGATGCATGAAACCAAATGACAATGAAGATGTTCCTGTAATGGTTTTAAAATAGCCATCGACATCAACCAGCCATGATTTTGTACGATAATTTCCTCCTATTGAAATTTGCTGCGCACGCTGGATTGGCTGACCGTCATCTGAAAGTACCCAGACATAATTTTCGAGGCTTAAATCGTTGGCAACAGTTTCGCGGATCTGGCTCATGACCTGCGATTTTTGCTCGTAAGTCGCTTCGAAAGAAATCTCATCATTGATGCGCCTTTTTACAAAGAGACGCGGTTCAAGACTTTCCATCGCTGCAATTGAATACGTGTTATATCGCAAACCCGCAGCGACCGTCCAATCATGCCATTTAAAATTCGCCATCGCAAATGCAGCATTGGTCACATTATAGGAATTCTGCTGATCCAGCGTAATCTCAAATCCCGGTGTCGCGGTGGTAAACGAATGCGAGACATCATTTCCAAGAAGCTGATATCCGAAATTTAAAGTGAAGATTTCAGAAAAATGAAACTTGAAACCCAATTCAACTGCAGAATCAACGATCCGGTTCAGTTTGGTAAATCGTTCCAATGAACTTTCAACCGACCGGGTTTTAAAATAGTTAAAATCATATTCCGAATAACCGGCTCGCAAATCGTGGGAAAACTTTGGCGAATATGTTTTCGTCCATGAAAAGCTGTACCCGAAGTTTAAAATATCCATGTCATAATTCGTACGGCCGGACTGTTCACGAATCAGGAAATCCAAGTTGTTATCGACCAAAATTCCGGTTGCTGATATGACATTCGAATCTCCGACATTCGAAATAAGTTTCAACGAAAAATCATTAAAACCAAAAGCGTTTGAAGAATTAAAATCCCTAAATGAAGTGTTCTGAAATACTTTGTCAGCCAGTGAGTTAAACGTCGGTGTTTGAACAAATTCCGTAAGTGATTTCCGCGCCGCGAACTCAACTCCTAATTTCTGATCTACAATCGGAAAACTAACATTTGCATCGGCATTGATACCATTTATACCCGCTGAAAAACTGGTTTCATTTGGCACTTCTTCCGATGTGTGAATATCGATCGTGCCGGAAACCCGTTCTCCGAATTTCGCATCGGTTCCTTTGTTGAAATACCTTACCGATTGTTTCAAATTTGAATTAAATGGCGAGATCATTCCGAATAGATGTCCGGGATGGTATATCCGGATTCCGTTCCATAATATTAAATTCTGATCGGGCGTTCCACCGCGAATATGCAGCCCGCTTGCAGTTTCATTCGGACTTTTGACGCCGGGAAGCTGTTGTAGCGAAAAAAGGATATCGGCATCTGTAATGCCGGGAAGTTCACGAACACGCTGCGGTAAAATGACAATCGAATTATCGATCTTTCGAATGCCCTGCGACAGGAATTGCGTTACTTCCACTTGGTCAAGAACTACGGAAGATGCGGGTTTTTCCTGAATATGAACAGCAAAATATCGGTCGTCTATTTTACTGATGGCCAAGGTCGTTTGCTTCGAAATCTGCGCATGGACTTCATCTATGGAATAACGGCCTGCGATTATAGAAACAGATCTATCCGATATGATGGAATCGACGTACGAATAACTTACGTCGAATTTTTCTTCAACTGTTTGAAGAAAGTCCTTCAATGAGGCATTTGAGGCTTCAAAATCCTGCGTCACATCCTGGCTGTAGATAAACGGACAAGCCAACATCGCGATCATTGAAACCAGCCGCTTCATTCAGAAATGATGATGTGGTCACCTTCGATCGTATACGTCAGATTCAAAGGCTTGCAAACCGACATTAATGCTTTCTCGATATCTTTATTTGAAACGCCGCCTGTAAATCTAACGGCTCTCAATTTCTCGGGATAAGTTACATGCTTTGCAAATAGCCGCTCAAGCTCATCGATAACGAAATAATATGGTGATCCATGAAATGAAGCTTCACTCTCCAGCCAGCCAGGAACGGTCGAAATAATATTAAATCTTTCCGGGTTTCCGTCAAACATGCGGTAACCCTGGCCTTTTGAGAGCGTTATCTCAGAAAGATCCGTTTTGACTTTCACAACTCCTTCAAAACAAGTTACTTCGAAATAATCTTTACGGTCGATCACGTTGAATTTCGTTCCGAGAACAGTAACAGTTCCCTGGTCGGTACAGACTGTAAACGTGCTGCCGTTAGCAACATCAAAGAAAGATTCGCCACTTAATTCTATCGTCCGGTTGTATTTAAATAAAGGCGAATAAGATACTGATGAATAGTGGTTTAACTCCACCCTTGAATTGTCGGAAAGTTTAACTGAAAGGCGTTCGCCGTGCAAAGATTCATCGGAATTTGACAACCAGAAAATCTGTGATAATCCGAAAATTATCGCAATCATTGCCGCGGCCGATATATAATAAAACAGCGGTCTGACCTTGACCTTTTTTGCTTTCGGCTGATCGATTTTTCGCCTGATCATCCTGTAATTTTCATCCATCGACGGATCGGCAAGCTGATAGTCTGCAAGAGAATCTCTCAGGATCAAATACGACTTAAAATCATCCGGCGAAACTAGTTTCCGAAGCTGTTCATCGGTGATGCTTCCCGCAAGCCAATCTGCAAGATATTTTTCATTTTCTTCCATCATCTATACATTTTTAATCACTTTACGAAGTGAGATCAGCGCATTATGCATTCGCTTTTCGACGGTCTTTACGGACAAGTCCAGTATGGTCGCGATCTCGGTGTACGATTGATTCTCGAATCTATTCATCAAAAACACAGTACGCTGTTTTTCAGGCAGGTTATTGATCGCATTCTCCAGTCGAACTTTAAGTTCTTTTTCCTGTAGAACAAACTCCGGAGATTCATCGTCGATCGATCTCGGACGCGCAACTATCTCAAAATTCGATACTACTTTGTCATGCTTGATCATATTCAGCGAAAGCCGGATCGCCGTAGTATATAAAAAACTCTTTGCCTGTTCGGATTTGATCTTTCCGCAATTTTCCCATAAGATTACAAAAGCATTCTGGGCTGTATCTTCTGCCCTTTCAACATCCCGGAATTTATAAACAAGGAAATTCCGGAGCAATTTAAAGTGCGCATTGAAGACCGCTTTGAAAACCGGCTCAGCACATAGCTTTTCAATTTTATTTGCAACCTCTTCCATATTAAAAACTATTACCACACATCCCGGAAGATGTGTGGCAATAAAAAGAAAACCTATTTAACCTACCTAATTGCAAGACGTGGCGATTTGCGCTTCAAACTCCGCCTGACTGTTGAAAATGTACGTCGTATTGTTAAAGATCACACTCACCGGATAAACCATGGCAGGCATTTGTCCCTGAGCAGGATTCCAATATTGCAGCAATTGCCCGTCGACAGTAACTGTTACAACTGCTCCCATATGCTGTACCTGGACCGGATATACCATGTCAAAACAACTGCCCAGGAGCTGTCCGAAATTATACGTTGATGTCACACATGATACAAAATCATTCTGCGAATGGCCGGCACAAATAGCCTGGCAGGCGTTATCATATTGAACAAGGCCAAGAGTTGTCTGCACGCAAACCGGATCGAAATCGGTTGGACATCCGCAATCGCAGTTTGGCAATGTATACATTTGGGTCGCCGTGCAGTTGGTATTATTGCCGATGCTTACCGTTACGAAATCCGTGGCATTGGTTACCGACGGGAAATTAACCGTTACAGGCAATGATGTCAATGGGTAGGTTCCGATGACAAATCCGTTTCCATTAGTGACCGTAAATTGCGTTGAACTGGCGTTTTCGTAAGTAAAATTGATTGTAAGCTGATAACTATTGTCTGCATTGCAATTGCCGACAGAAACCTCAAGGTTGCTGATTCCGCACTCTGTTGTCGGGTTACAGTTTACCAGGTCGTTTTGGGTATAGCCTGCGCACATGGCATAGCACATGTTTCCGAATTCGAAAACTCCATTAGCGGTCTGCACGCAAACCGGCACATATTCCTGCGTACAGATACAATCGTTTGAGCAATCGCCAACCAGTTGATAGAATTCGTAAATGTTATCGATCACGATCGTTTGATTTTCATAGACCACAGATATCGGAAAAACGATCGGCGTCACAATTCCATTTGTTGGATTCTCGATATGCGCCTGAAGTTCTTCATTTGAATTGATGGTTACAAGCGTTTGATCAGGAGCAAAAATTTGAATCGGGAAAATGATATCGAAGCAAAAGCTGCTTTGAAGATCGTCACTAAAGGTGTTGAATCCGCATTCTTCAAGCAATGCAGTAAACTCTTCTTCTGTTGAAATAGTTTCTATTGCGCCCGAATGCATGACGTCAAATGGAAATTCGATTGCTTCAAGATAAATTTGTGGTGTTTCATTAGCGATGATCTCCATCAGACCTGCAAATGTTTCGGCGCTTATCGAAGTTCCGGTGCTGAAAGTGAAGTTGACAGGGTAAACAAAGTCGAAACAAAACGGATTTGCGTCCTGCATCCTGTTGTTGATACCGTTGGCTTTCTTGAGTTCGAAAACCATTGTCCGCAGCGCGATGCTTTCTTCGGCAGCATTGTTATTCTGGATCGGATCGGAATCCGAACACGAATTGAACGCGACCGCGGTCAACGCTAAAAACAGTAAAAGTCTGATTGATTTCATATCGTTATAATTTTATGTTCAATGTTCAGACAACTGAAAAATAGAACACCCTCCTTTTTTATAGAAATTTATTTCGATTTGATCAAAGTACGCAAATTATCCGATTGCGTTGCTCGGCGCTTTCGGCAAAAATTGTATCTTCAAATCCAATTTAACCACTATGTCACAAAATTTCAGTGAGCTAATTAATTCGGCATATTCGTTTGCCGGAAAGAGCATTATCCTTGGCGGCGCGCTTGTCGACAAATCTCCGGTGAAAGATCTTCACGTCAGAATTCCTCTTGCCACAGTTAACCGGCACGGATTGATAGCCGGCGCGACAGGAACCGGAAAAACCAAAACAATCCAGCGGTTTAGTGAAGCGCTTTCTGAAAGTGGTGTCAATGTTTTGTTGATGGACATCAAAGGCGATGTCAGCGGAATTTCCAGGCCGGGTATTGAAAATCCAAAAATCACCGAACGTATGGATGCTATTGGCGTTCCATGGATGCCAACCGATTATCCGACCGAACTGATGACAATATCGACCGAGAAAGGTGTTCGTCTTCGGGCAACTGTCAGTGAGTTCGGGCCTGTACTCCTTGCAAAAGTGCTTGAGCTGAATCCGAATCAGGAAGGCGCGCTTGCGATTATTTTTAAATATTGTGATGATAATAAAATGCCGCTGCTCGATATTAAAGATCTGCGCGCAGTATTGCAGCATTTGGCCGATGGTGATGGCAAATCGGAAATTGAACAGAATTACGGAACGATAAGCCCCGCAACGTCAGGTGTAATCATGCGTAAGCTGCTTGAAGTCGAACAACAAGGCGGAAATAAATTCTTCGGGGAAAAGTCTTTTGAAGTCCAGGATCTTTTGCAACGGTCTTCAGATGGGAAAGCCTTTATCAACATTCTGCGGCTGACCGACATTCAGGACCGGCCGAAATTATTTTCGACTTTCATGCTTTGCCTTCTCGCCGAGATCTATAATAAGTTTCCGGAAATTGGTGACAAAGGCGAACCGAAATTGGTGATATTTATTGATGAAGCGCATTTGATATTCAAGGAAGCGAGTTCGCCGCTGCTGAGCCAAATCGAAACGATCGTGAAATTGATACGAAGCAAAGGCGTTGGAATATTCTTTTGTACTCAGGCACCGACGGATATTCCTGATATTATTTTAAGTCAGCTTGGAACCAAGATCCAGCATGCGCTCCGGGCATTTACTGCAAAAGACAGAAAAGACATCAAGCTTGTCGCTGAAAATTTCCCGATTACGGAACATTATGATACGGACCAATTGATCACTGAACTTGGAACCGGAGAAGCGCTTGTCACTGTTTTGAACGAAAAGGGAATTCCGACGCCACTGGTCCATACAATGATGTGCGCACCGCAATCGCGAATGGATGTGATCAGCCCGGCCGAGCAGGATGAAGAGATCGCGGCGTCCCGACTAGCTGGATTTTACAATCAGGAAATCGATCGTGAAAGCGCATTCGAGATTTTAAAGGCAAAACTTGTCAGCGCGGCGGACGATAATGAGCCTGAGATCGTTCAAGAAACTAAGTCTGAAAAGGAACAGCCCTCTGAAATGGCAAAAACAATCAAGACCATTGCAAACAGCAGCCTGACAAAAACGATTTTTCGCGAGATCACCAGAGGTTTGTTTGGTGTTTTGGTCGGCAAGCCTGCGCGGAAATCAAAGCGAAGAAGCATTTTTTAATTGAATGATGAGGATCGCAACTTATAATGTAAATGGTGTAAATGGACGATTGCCGGTGCTGCTTCGCTGGCTTTCCGAGTCGTCGCCGGATGTCGTCTGCCTTCAGGAACTTAAAGCCCCATCCGAAAAATTTCCCCGCGATGCGATAAATGATGCGGGATATCAGGCGATCTGGCACGGACAGCAGCGATGGAACGGTGTTGCGATATTGGCAAAAAACGGAATTGAATTAAAAGAGGTTGGCCGCGGACTTCCTGGCGATCCCGAAGATATCCAAAGCCGGTACATTGAAGCCATGGCCGACGATATTTTGATCTGCTGTCTTTATTTGCCTAATGGAAATCCGTATCCCGGGCCAAAATTCGATTATAAGCTTAAATGGTTCAGCAGGCTGACCGAACGCGCAAAGACTTTGATCGACTTCAAAATCCCGGTGATCATGTGCGGCGATTACAATGTGATGCCCACAGAATTGGATGTATATAAACCGGAACGATGGCACAACGATGCGCTTTTTCGGATTGAAGTCCGCGAGGCTTTTGAAAATCTGATGTCGCAAGGCTGGACGGATGCGATCCGCACGTTATATCCGGGTGAAGTCATTTATACTTTCTTCGATTATTTCAGGAATGCGTATGAACGGAATGCGGGTCTTCGCATCGATCATTTCCTTTTAAGCCCGGAATTAAAGAAAAAATTAAAGGCCGGCGGTGTAGACAGGCATGTTCGCGGATATGAGAAGACCAGTGATCATGCGCCAGTTTGGATTGAAATTGCATAATTTTTTGCCGCAAAGACCCGAAGACTCAAATTTAGTTTGATTTTCTTTTGTTTTGCACGGAAAGACGCTAAGACGCAAAGAGCTCAATTCAAA
>CBDUBJ010000052.1:0-17018 GCA_965365355.1 uncultured bacterium | reverse complement strand
ATTTGTATTTGTCTCTGATAAAACGATGGCAAAATTAGCGATTTTTTCTCTAAGAAAATCAACTATATAATTTTTTGTATATCGTTCGCTTTCGTAGTGACCGATGTCGGCCAATAGCAATTTTCCTTCTGCCTCGAAGAAATTATGATATTTTAGGTCTGATGTCACAAAAGCGTCTGCGCCGGCAGCTATCGCATTTGAAATTGCAAAACTTCCGGAACCTCCCAAAACAGCAACTTTTTTGATCGTTTTTCCGGTAAAGGCCGAGTGACGGACCGACTTGCTTCGCATCTGATCACGCACGTATTTCAGGAAATCTTCTTCATTCATTGCTTTGTCGAGTTCGCCAATCATGCCAAGTCCGATGTTCTGATGTTCATTCATCAATTCGTAGATCTCATAAGCAACTTCTTCATAAATATGATTTTCAAAAAGCGCTTTTAGAATGTCGTCCTGCCGGTTTTTTTTAAACGTGACTTCGATCTTTACCTCGTCGCCAATGGTGAGTTCGCCTTTTTTCCCGACCACCGGATTGCTGTCTTCGTTGCCCTGATAAGTGCTGAAACCTTTCGAATTAAAACTGCAATGATCGTAATTCCCAATGGTTCCTGCGCCATTTGCAAACAATGCATTGCGCACACGGTCGGCATTTTCGGGAACGGTATAAGTAACAAGTTTGCGGATGAAATTTTGTTTCCTGACAAGGATCTTGGGATTTTTTAAGCTTAATGCATCGCTGAAAATCTTATTTACGCCATCGATATGATTATCGAGCGCGGTATGCACCGCATAGATCGCAATGTCGTTTTTGATGGCTTTGATGACGGTACGCTCGACGTAATTTTTTCCTGTGATTTTTTTCAGGCCTGAGAAAATGATCGGGTGAAAGCAGACTATAAGATTGCAATTTTTAGCGATGGCTTCGTCGATGACCTCTTCGACGGCGTCGTGGCAGACAAGGATGCCGCTGACCTTATTTTCGCGATCGCCGACAAGGAGCCCGACATTATCGAAATCTTCCGCGTAAGCCGCCGGGGCCATGGTTTCGAGCACTAAAATGACATCTTTTATCTTCATTATGTTGACCAGGAATTTAAAAATTCTTTGATGACCCATTTGTCACCTTCTTTTTCCATCCGGAGCACGCTGCCGTTATTATGTTCGATGCTTCGGTAAAATACGACTTTCACGAGCGCGGTTTTTTTATCGGAATAAAAGAGCGGTTTGCTGATGATCATAAGCCTTTGATTATTGACCTGCGATTTTTGTTGCCGCTGCTGATATTCTTCAAGCGAAAGGCATGCGTTCACTTTAATTTTTACGTTGTCGGGAAGCGATGCGATGTATTCGAGTTCTTTATCCCAACGGTCAGGTGAAATATTCGTCACTACCTGCTTTTTCAGGTTTGATGCGATCGTCGGCGGAAGTTTAAGTTCGTTGATTGTCTGATGGATTTCCTCATTGTTGTTGACTTTTTCGCAATACACAAAAAGCAATTGGTTGCGGCCTTTGTAAATAGGTTTTTCGTTTTTGTAATAATGACGAAGTATGGTCTCAAAAATGGCAGGATGTTCAGTAGACTGGGCGAGGCAAACGTGCATTGGCGTCAGCAGAAAAAATGTAACGGCATACAGCATCTTCATATCGTGAATTTTCCCAAAGATAAAAAATCGCTACTTTCGCCACATGGGTTTTCTGCGAAAATTACTGTGGCCGCTTGGCGTTGTATATGGCGCAATTACCGGCGTCAGAAACATGTTGTATGATCGCGGGATTTTGAAATCGGAACAATTCGACATTCCGATAATCGCCGTCGGAAACCTGAGCGTTGGCGGCACGGGAAAATCGCCGATGATCGAATACCTGATCAGGCTTTTATCAGAAAAATATAAGATTGCGACTTTGAGCCGTGGCTATAAACGCAAATCAGAGGGTTTTGTGCTTGCGGACAAATCGTCGGACGCCGAAACACTTGGCGACGAACCATATCAATTCCATCGCAAATTCCCGAATGTTTCCGTTGCAGTCGATGCCAACCGCCGTCGTGGGATCAAAAAACTGGTTGAACTGGTGAAGCCTGATGTGATCCTGCTCGATGATGCCTATCAACACAGAAAAGTAAGAGCTGGATTTTACATATTACTGACATCATATGATTCACTGTACGTCGACGACCTGATATTGCCGGCGGGAAATTTAAGGGAAGGCAGAGCCGGTTCGGTTCGGGCAGATATTATTGTAGTTACGAAATGTCCGCAGTTGACTGATGCCGAGCAAGTGGAAATCAGAAAAAAGCTCAAGTCAAGAAACGATCAACCTGTCTATTTTTCGAAGATTTGCTATGGAGACGAAGTCATTGGAGATCAACGTTCATATTCTGTTTTGGATATTAGAAAGGAATCGAAACTGCTGATTGCAGGTATTGCAAAGCCACAACCATTTATTGATCATCTTAGATCGGCCGATGATGATATCCTGATTTTTCCCGATCATCATTCGTTTTCAAATGAAGACGTAGCTAAATTCATCAGTAAAGCAGCAGGCCGCAAGATCGTCACGACGGAAAAGGATTATGTGCGGATTAAACGCAAATTGCCTGATCTGTTTTACTTGGAGATCAATTCGGAATTTTTGGCATTCCAAAGTGAATTCGACGATCGGGTGCGCGATTATGTGAGCCGGCACGGATAGTCATCACATCTTGCCGACACGCCGGAGCATCGTATTACTAAAGACTTCCTTACTTTTACAAAAAAAAATATGTGGGAAAAAGTCCATCAGACAGTCGGCTTCATACAATCAAAGGTCAATCACAATCCCGAATTCGGCGTCATACTCGGCTCGGGCCTCGGCGGTTTTACTTCTGATATCGATATTGAACACACTTTAGCGTATTCCGATATCCCGAACTTTCCATTATCGACAGTCGAAGGCCATAAAGGCGCACTTGTTTTTGGCAGAATAGGAGAGAAGCAGGTTGTCGCGATGCAGGGCCGATTCCATTATTACGAAGGCTATTCCATGGACGAAGTGACATTTCCTGTCCGAGTGATGAAATATCTCGGCGTTACAAAACTAATTGTATCGAACGCTTCAGGCGGCGTAAATCCTGATTATAAAGTCGGATCGATCGTAATGATCAAAGACCACATCAATATGTTTCCGGAACATCCACTTCGCGGCAAGAACGATCAGCGCTTCGGTCCGAGATTCGTCAATATGAGCGAACCGTATAGCCTTGCGATGATCAAAAAAGCAAAAGAAATCGCATACGAACTTGAAATCGAGGTCAAAGACGGCGTTTATCTCGGTCTTCAAGGGCCGACATTCGAAACCCTTTCCGAATATCGGATGGTAAAGACTTTAGGCGCGGATTGCGTTGGCATGTCGACCGTTCCCGAAGTCATCGTGGCGCGGCATATGAATCTTGAAACTTTAGGCGTTTCCGTCATTACAGATATGGGAAGCGAGGAAAGCATCGGAGATATTACCCATGAAGAAGTTTTGGAAGCGGCTAAAAAAGCGGAGCCAAAAGTCAGGCAGTTAATAAAGGAAGTTATTCTTCGATCTTAAATATTCTGCGACAAAACCTTATAAAAATTATTCGGATCAAACGGCTTCGTGATCACATCGTTCATTCCGTACGACAAAAGCATTTCACGGTTTTCATTTAATGAGATCGCGGTTAGCGCAATGATTCGGATGTGCTGATCGAAAGTCCGTATCGTTTGCGTTGCGATGGTTCCGTTGATGCCGGGAAGATGGACGTCCATCAACACCAGATCGTAGTAATTATTTTTTACGGCCTCTATCGAATCCTCGCCGTTATCGATAATCTCTACAAGCATCTGCTTGTTTTCCAGCATCTTCTTGGTAATCATCTGATTGATCTTATTGTCCTCAACCAAAAGAACCTTTTTATTGATGAAAACCGATTCATCATAATCAATGTTCAGGTCAACAGGCTGCTGCTCAATTCCAAGTTTAAATTTTAGCGAGAAAGAAAATGTCGACCCTTTTCCGACCTGGCTTTCAAGCTTGATCTGGCCGTCGAGGATATCGATAAGTTTTTTGACAATGTTCAATCCGAGCCCGGTTCCGCCATATTTGCGGTTGATCTCGATAGATCCCTGCGCGAAACTGTCAAAAATGGTTTCCTGCTTGTCTTCGGGAATTCCGATTCCGGTATCGACAATCATAAAAAAGACCGAAACGGTTTCATCATCGCGGCTTATCGTGCGTGCCGTAACTTTGACTTCACCATCTTTCGTAAATTTCAGTGCGTTGTTGATGAGGTTGATGAAGATCTGCGACAATTTCGTCGGATCGCCGATGAGGTTGTCGGGAATCGAATCGTCGATCTCGATCACGTATTTATTATTGTTTTTGTATGCGAGTTCTTTAAGTGAATTCTGAATGTTCTCCAGCAAAAGCTTGAGGTTGAAATTGATGGCTTCCGCAACGACCGTACTTGATTCGATACGGTTGATCTCGAGAATTTCATTGATGAACGTCAGAAGATAATTTCCTGAGAATTTAAGAGATTGTAAATAGTTAAGCTGTGTTTTACGCGGATTTTCTTCAAGCAGCAAATGCGTGATTCCGTTGATGGCATTCAGAGGCGTACGAAGTTCATGGCTGACCGTCGACAGGAATTCCGCACGTGCTTTCGACGCTTTTTCCGCTTTGTCCTTGGCGATCTGAAGTTCGTTATTCTTTTCTTTAAGCAGTAAATTCGACTGGTTCCGGATGATGTTGTTTTTATAAAGCGACAAACTCAGAAGCGACAAGATCGAGATCAGTGCAATCGCCAGGATCGAAATGACCTTGGCAAAACGGTTTTGTTCCTGCTGATTCTGGAAATCCTTCTGCATTTGCTCAATGGTCTTAAGCCGGTCGTTTTCCTTGAATTTATTGTAATCTTCCGCACCAAGACGTTGCATATTGATCGTTTGAATGCTGTCTTTAACCTGAAGATGGCTTTTCAGATAAGTGTGCGCGCTTTCGATATCCGACAATTCTTCATAAACATCGCTCATTGCTTTGTAGATCTTTGCTTTAAGGTCGATGTTTTTGGTTCGTGCATTCAGTTCAAGTGCGCGCTTTAAATAATTGATGGCGATGCTGTTACGATTTTGGTCGGCTTCAATTCCTGCAATTTGATACAACGCCTCGGCTTTGATCTTATAAAAATCGTCGCTGTTTGGCTTTGCGATGATCGTACTGAAAATATTGGATGCCATCCGGTTTTTGCCTTTGGCTTTGTAAACGATGCCTTTCTGCAGGTTGATCAGTTCGATCGCATCAGGGATTTTTATCGTTTGATAAAGTGTTTTCGCACGGTTCAAATACGTTTCTGCCTGCGTGTAATTCTCCTTTTCCATATAACTCAGGCCGAGATTATAATACGCAAAAGCCTGTTGCGCAGATGGTTTCAGCGAGTTATATAGCTTGATGCTTCGCTCGAAATTTTCGATCGCGTCATCATATTTCTTAAGTTCAAAGTAAAAGGTTGCCAGAAGCGCAGTCGCATCAGCCTCGGCACGGACAAGACTATTTTTGTGCGCATAATCGATCGCGAGCTGCGAATAATCAAGTGCGCTTTTGTAATCGTTGACGTTGGCGCTGAAATTCGCCTTTTGTTTATAATAACTGATGCTATCCATTCTTTCGCTTCTCTGGGAGAAAACGATTTGGGATATCAGGATAGCAACCAATAAAAACAGCCTCATTCCCATGCAGTAAGGTTAGAAAACGGTTTAAATATACAATTATATTTTGCTTGTGAAAATAATGAGGTCAATAAGACGCGAACTGTAGCCGATCTCATTGTCGTACCAGCCGACGACCTTGACCATTTTTCCTATTGCCGAAGTGAGTAAGCTGTCGAACAGGCACGAATTCCTGTTTCCTAAAATGTCGACAGATACGATCGGATCTTCAGTATAAGCAAGGATTCCTTTCAGTTTTGTCTTTGAAGCGATCAGAAACGCATCATTTATCTGATCGATGGTAACTTCATTCCTGACGTAACATGTTATGTCGGTCAATGAACCATCGGGAACAGGAACGCGTATTCCGCCACCGCCGATTCGCCCTTCCATTTCAGGAAAAATTTTAGTCAATGCTTTTGCGGCGCCGGTTGTTGTTGGAACAATCGATTGAGATGCGGCGCGCGCCCGGCGAAGATCGCGATGCGGTTGATCATGGAGGCTTTGATCGGTTGTGTACGAATGAACGGTAGTTATATAAGCTTGTTCGATCCCGCAGAGTTCATCGATGACTTTGATCATCGGCGCTGCATTGTTTGTCGTACAGCTTGCGTTGGAGATGATCTCTTCCGTACCGTCAAGGATATTTTCGTTCACTCCGAGGACAACGGTTTTGATCTGGTCTGTTTCGGATGGCGCGGATAATATTACTTTCTTCGCACCTGATTTTATATGCTGATGGATTTCATCGTAAGTCTTGTAACGGCCTGTGGATTCGATCACAACATCAACATCCGCAGATTTCCAATCGATATCTGAAATATTTTTTTGATGGAAAAATCTAACTTTATTTCCTGCGACCGAAATGGAATCTTCCTCAAAATTGATTTCCCTTTCGAGAATGCCATGAATGCTGTCGTATTTTAAAAGGTGCGCCATTGTCCTGCTATCGGCAATATCATTGATCGCAACAACCTCGATAGTTGGATGGTCTATCAGCAGGCGAAAAAGATTTCTGCCGATACGCCCGAATCCGTTAATGGCAACTTTGGTCATATAAGTCTAATGTCTAATGTCAAAAGTCGAAAGTCATAAGGTCGTAAAGTCATAAGGTCGACTTCGAGGCAATTATTAACTATTAATTATTCATTATTAATTAAAGAATGTGTTTCTGCGCCTTATACGAGCTCCTTACCAACGCGCCGCTTTCGACGTGCCTGAATCCCATTGCTTTTCCTGCTTCTTCATATTTCGCGAATTGCTCAGGTGTGATGAATTCCTTTACGGGAAGGTGCTTTTTGCTCGGCTGAAGATATTGTCCGATAGTTACGACATCGACATCGGAATGGCGTAGGTCGCGCATGGTTTGCAAAACTTCTTCTTCGGTTTCGCCAAGGCCGAGCATGATGCCCGATTTTGTGCGATTGATTCCCGCCTTTTTCAGGTATTTCAAAACTTCAAGGCTTCGGTCGTATTTTGCCTGGATCCGTACTTCGCGTGTCAACCTTCGTACGGTTTCCATATTATGTGATACCACTTCGGGGTTTGCCGCAACGATCCGATCGATGTTACGCTCATTGCCCTGAAAATCCGGAATCAAAGTTTCAAGTGTGGTTTGAGGATTCATCCGGCGGATCGCCTTGATGGTTTCATACCAGATGATCGAACCCATATCTTTTAGATCGTCGCGGTCGACACTTGTAATGACGGCGTGCTTGATGTTCATGATCTTTATCGAACGTGCGACTTTTTCAGGTTCGTCCCAATCGACAGTTTCCGGACGCCCTGTTTTAACGCCACAAAAACCACATGATCGCGTGCAGATATTTCCCAGGATCATAAAAGTTGCCGTGCCTTCTCCCCAGCATTCGCCCATATTCGGACAGCTTCCTGAAGTACAGATTGTATTGAGCTTGTATTTATCGACAAGCCCGCGCAATTCGGTGTATTTCTGGCCGATAGGAAGTTTAACCTTTAGCCATTTCGGTTTTTGGATGGTGGTATTGTTGTCGAGTATTGTTTCCATGGCGGAATTTGAATGGCAAAGATAATCAATAGGATTGTATTAATTCTTTTTGCCAGGTTTGCTGATTTCATCGCAAGCTTTTCCAAAGCACTATCTGCAACGGGAGATTGACTATGAAATTGTCGGTTCAAAAATAATTTCGCAAATAAAGTTTTGAAATCCGCATCGATCGCAATTTATTTTTCGCCAGGGATAATTATTGGCCCCTTCCCGTGGGCAACCTACAATTTTCCGCGAAAATCCGCCTGAGGTAAACCCGTACAAAATTATAATACAGTACCTTTTAATGCTCAATAAACTCTAGATCGCGATTGTGCGTTTCGGAAATCGTCGCTGTTGAATAAATTGCCAAAGCAAACACTATGATCCCGACCATTGCAGCTGCAAAAGAAACCGAATAGTCGCGTTTGAAAAAGTCAAATCCAAGCAGCATTACGGGCAGTAAACCACGAACCATGTTGGGAACGGTCGTCGTGGCCGTGCTGCGGATGTTGGTGCCGAACTGCTCTGCCGCAACAGTTACAAACATTGCCCAATATCCTGTTCCGAGGCCGAGCCATGCACAATAGAAATAATACATGTTTTCGGTATCGGCATGGCCTGAAAGAAGTAGAATCACACCTATGATCGTGAAGATCATCATATACAAAATGGCTTTCTTGCGCGATTTCAAAGCATGGCTTATAAAGCCGCTTGCGAAGTCGCCGACAGATATTCCGACGTACGCCCACATGATCGCTTTCCCGGGATCGATTGAAGTAATCCCGAATGACGGCGCGAACTGGTTTGCCATTACTGCGAGAATTCCGATGCAATACCATGTAGGCAATCCGATCGCAATGCATTTTATATATCTGGTAAAACGCTCTGCATTTGTAAAAAATGACAAAAAGTTGCCTTTCGAGATTTCTTCGTGTTTAAGATTTTTGTAAAGTCCGCTTTCCATGACACCGATCCGAAGCAACAGCAGCATCAATCCAAGCGATCCGCCAATAAAGTACGCGATTGTCCAGCTTCCCGCCATTTCAACAGTGAGTTGTGCTACCACGGCTCCAAGCAGACCAAATCCCGCAACTATGGAGGTGCCAATTGCGCGAAGTTCCTTCGGAAGACTTTCGGAAACGAGCGTAATTCCAGCGCCCAATTCGCCTGCAAGTCCAACACCTGCAATAAATCGCAGAATTGCATAAACCATCGTTTTGTCTTCGATGGGAAACTGCGGCAGAAATCCACAAGCGATATTTGCGAGCGAATACACGATGATCGATCCGAAAAGAACCGAAAGCCTTCCTTTACGGTCACCAAAAACGCCCCATAAAATGCCTCCAAGCAGCAAGCCGGTCATTTGATAATTCAGAATCAGCGTACCTGCCGTATCGACGTCAAGTCCGAGATCCTGCAAACTTGGAACGCGTACAATCCCGAAAAGCAATAGGTCGTAAATGTCGACAAAGTAACCCAAAGCCGCTACAATTACAGGAAATCCAAGAAGGTGTTTTATTTTTTCGCGCGTAGTGAAATGCATGTGGTTTTTGCCAAATGTAGATAAAAGCAATTTAGCGCCAAAGAGCCATAGAGCCAAAAGCACCAAAGCACCACTCGAGGCCAGAGGACGAACTGAGCGAAGCTAAAGCGCCAAAGATGCTAGACAAACTCTAAATCCATTTACCTTTGCGGAAAATTTCAGACAATGGAGGTCAAAGACAGCCACGGCAACATTTTAAAAGACGGCGATTCGGTTACGGTGATAAAAGACCTGAAAGTCAGAGGATCGTCGGATGTGATCAAACGCGGCACGATGGTCAAAAACATCAGGCTTACCGACGATCCTGCAGAAATTGACTGCAGGGTTAACAAAACTGCAATGGTGCTGCGGACAGAATTCGTTAAGAAAGCTTAATCGAGATTTTTCATATCCACGGTAATCGGAAGCGTATAAAGTGTACGGACCGGTTCGCCATTTTTCATTCCTGATTTCCATCTGGTTTTTAGCGATTTCAGCACGCGCAAGGCTTCGCGATCGATTTCTCGTCCTGCGCTGCGCAAAACTTGAATGTCGCTCATGTCGCCATTTGTTTCGATCACAAAGGATAGCAGGACGGTTTTAATTCCTTCTTCGGTAATGTTCGGTTTTTCAAAGCGGCGGCCTACATAATCGTAAAATTTCTTGATGCCACCGGGAAATTCAGGCAGTCTGTCAAGTTCGCCTGTAGGAACGGGTTTATTCGAATCAATCGGAATATTTCCGGTTCCTGATGTTGTTCCTGTTTCGCCTGAACCTGTGCCTGCAGTTTCGCCTGAACCGGTTTCCGAAGAATTACTTCCTACATTGCCTGTCTCTGGTGAAGAAGTGTTTTCATTTTCATCATTTCGTCGTACATCATCAGCATTATCATCTACAATGACGGGATCATCGATAACCCTTTTATCATCGTCGAGCTCTTCCGCATCATCATCTGCAAGTGGAATATTCGCGGCCTTGGGTTCACTTGGAGGCATCGGATTGTACGGCGTTACGATTACCGGCTCATCGAAAATCGGGTCGGCAATTTGCTGATTTGAATTCAACGCCTGCACGAGCAAAACAATTCCCGCGACAGAAACAATGCTCAGCAATCCAAGTAACAGTGCGGTTAAAGTGGTACGCGGATTATCGTTCCGCAGCTGGTAAGCGCCGTAAGATTTGTTCCGGCCTTCGAAAACAATTTCGGTCCAGCTTTTCTCGAAGATACTAACGTTTGACATAACAAATGGAATTGGTTAAGTATCTTCATGTCATAGAGTTGCTTTTAACACATAACTTGAAACATCAGAAGAAAATTGTGTAAATTTTAAGAAATTTATCTTTCCAGATCGGAAGAATTCCGAAGGATGTTTGTCAGCAGGTTTTTAGCCCTTAACAATTTGATCTTTACATTGCTCAAAGGTTCGCCCAGTTCATCGGCGATCTCCTGATAGCTCAATTCCTGGAAGTACCGCAGTTGAATGACCTCCTGATAATGTGGTTTCAGCTGTTTGATGCAAGCTAAAAGTTTTGAAAGATTTTGTTTTCTGATCAATTCATCTTCGGCGGACAGTGCAGAATCGGGAATATTATAAGCCTGGCGGTCTTCCTCATCCGTTATGAAAAGCGATGATTTTCTTTTGCGCAGCATGTCGATGTGAACATTTTTCGCAATGGCGATCAGCCAGGTATTGAATTGATATTGCGGATTGTAGACCGAAATTTTATCAAAGGCTTTGGCGAAAGTTTCAATGACGACGTCTTCGGTGTCGGCTTCATTATTCGTGCGTTTAAACATAAACCCATAGACTTCATTCCAATATCGATCGAGCAGGAATGTAAAGGCAGCCTGATCGCCCTGTTTGGCTTTTTCTATGTAGTCGTTTATTTCCAATGCACGGGTTTCGAGAAAATATTTGCGAAAAATACGTTGAGCTGTGTGAAGATAAGGACAAATTCAATCACAGGGTAATAGTACATCACATCTTTTTCCCGAAGCTTTCCGGCCGACAAACCGAGGATTATCCAGCAAAATAAATATCGAAATGCAATGACCGATACGACAATGATCCATTGGTGAAGAAAGATCAGCAGAACGATCGGCAGCAGTAAAAACAGCAATTGAGAACTGTAAAAAATCGCAAGCTGCGTTTTATCCGCAGGCTTATAATGACCCGCAGTCGATACGTGGCGGCGTTTCTGGGTAAACCATTCTTTGAATGATTTTTTCGGCTCGGAATAAGTAAAACTGTCCGGCGAAAAGCAAACCGTCGTGTTTTTTGATGTTGCTGCCTGGTTGATGAAAAGATCGTCATCGCCCGACCTGATTTTCATGTGGTCCATAAATCCGCGGACATTGAAAAATTCTTCTTTTTTGTACGCGAGGTTTCTCCCGACGCCCATAAAAGGCCGTCCCATCTTAGCCCATGAGAAAAACTGCACGGCAGTTAGTAACGTTTCAAATCGTATGATCTTATTCAGGAAAGAATTTGCGACCTTTTCATAAGCACCATATCCCAGAACAATGGTTTTCTGAATCGTAAACTGCGAACTCATCTCACGTATCCAGTTTTTGGAAACAGGAAAGCAATCGGCGTCGGTAAATAACAGATATTCATTTTTTGCTGCTTTGATTCCGAGTGTCAGAGCAAACTTTTTATTTCCCCAAAATGCTTCGTTGTTCTCAACCTTAACAAGCCGCACGTTCGGGTATTGTTTTTCAAATCCTTCAAAAAGTTCAAGTGTATTGTCGGTCGACGCATCATCGATCAAAACAATTTCAAAATCCGGATAATCCTGCTCGGCAAGCATCGGGACAAATTTTGCAACGTTGGCCTCCTCATTTTTTGCGCATACGATAACCGAAATGGGAATTTTCTTAAGATTGCTCTGCTGAGGTTTCGCAAAAGCAAATTTGCCAAAAATCACCACATAATAAACAAGTTGTACAACGACGACTAGTATAAAAAAGCTGAGGATGATGTCAAGTATCACAGGGATGGATTTTTAACGCGGGCAAAAGTACGAACTATTGTGCAATAAGCCAATGAAGTCGACGATCTAAAATCCGTCAAAAAAGATGCGCCGAGCGGTGAAACCAAATTGCGAAAAACCGTAAATGTGGAATCGCGCTTCTTTATAGATTGCCGCACACTAAAAACTTTTATCATGAAGAAAATTTACCCAGCCGTCATTATCACATTGTTGTTATCAATGAGCCCGTCACAAAAGATCTTCAGTCAGAAAAACGATTCAGGCATCGCCGCTGTCGCCGGCGGGCTCATCGCCATCGGTGCAGGCATCGCCGCAATTGAGGACATGAAAGAACAGGTGGAACTGACCGCAACGGAATGGCTGCTGGAAAACCATCCGGAAATCAGCAGTTTTTCGCTGAAGACTCTGGATTTTGAGGGCAAGAAACTAAAGGACATGTCGAACGTCTCGGTACTTACCTATAAATTACAGGAGTTTACCCCAAGCGAAGATACCAGGCTCGACGGCCGGAAGCAGGTCTTGTTCGCCTTTACAAGTTATGGATGGATCAGTGAACAGGGAGTCGACTTCAATAAAGTCAGCTGGTACTTGATCGACGGTGACGAATGGACAAAAATGATGCTTGCCTATGCCAAGGTATCGTCAGGTGAGAAAAATGAACAGATACTGAAGGAAAAGATTGCAAGCGGGGTGATCGTCAACAAAGGCATCAAGGTTAAAAACAAGATCGAGGTCCCGTTTTACAGACTGGAAGGAGATATGTATTTGGTAACCGACTATTCGCCTGAGATGAAATTTATCTACAACGAAAGGTCATTAGGCATATTCCTGAAGAAAACGGGTAACCTTGTGCAGATCCGTCGTGGTAGCATCATCGAAATACACGAGTTCCTGATCGATTAAAATCCGGAAGGCGCGTTGCTGCATGCTCGCGGGAACATCAAGATTTTTGCGGGATTTTGACGATTGCAGTTTTCCTTGTTTCAAGATTTAAAAACCCCACCAATTTGCATTAAGCCTCTCTATTATATGAGGTGCAAAAATGTGCGGGTTTACCGCAATTTGGATCGGTGAAATCGGGGGAAATTTGTGGGTGGCGGGTGGTGGGAGCCAGCTTCGGATTTCGCGGGAATTGACGATCAAACCACATTCACCTCGGCCTCGATATCTATCCCAAATTTTTCCTTTACGGAAGCCTGGATTTTTTGCGAGAGTTCCAGGATTTCCGCCCCGGTGGCATTTCCATAATTAACCAAAACCAACGCCTGGTTTTTATGGACACCGGCATCGCCAAACCGCAAGCCTTTAAAGCCAGCTTTTTCGATCAGCCAGCCAGCCGGGACTTTCACCTCGCGATCGGATACCGGATAATGCGGCATCTCGGGATATTCGGCCTTGGCGCGCTCGTATACTTCAGTAGGAACGATCGGATTCTTAAAGAAGCTCCCGCTGTTGCCAAGTATTCTCGGATCCGGAAGTTTGCTTTGGCGGATGGCAATCACGGCATCGCTGACATCTTTAAGTCCGGGTTCTGAAATTCCGGCATCGGCCAGATGCTTCTGGATGTCGCCATATGCCGTATTTATCTTATGATTGCGTTTCGTAAGCCTGAACGTTACCGATAATATGATATACTTTCCTTTTTCCTCGTTTTTAAAAATGCTTTCACGATAACCGAAGTTGCATTCTTCGCGCGCAAATTTTCGCACCTTTCCCGTCGCGATTTCCATCGCCTCGCATTCAACCATCGTATCCTTGATCTCGGTTCCGTAAGCTCCGATGTTCTGGATTGGCGTCGTGCCGACATTCCCCGGAATCAACGACATGTTTTCGAGACCGCCCAAATCTTGCGAGATCGTATACAAAACGAACTGATGCCAGTTTTCGCCCGACATCGATTTCACCAATGCGTGGTCGTCGTCCTCATTTACGATCTCCATGCCTTTGATGCCGATATGGATCACCAGCGCATCGATGTCTTTCGTCAGCAGCATATTGCTTCCTCCGCCAAGCACGAAAATTTCCTTTCCGCGATTTTCAAGCAATATTTCACGCAGCTGATCAGTAGTATGTGCAATCACGAAATTTTTCGCTTTCGCATCGATGCCAAATGTGTTGTAATTCTTTAATGATTGATTATGAAGGATTTCCATCAGTCTTTTAGCGCGCGGTTAAGAAATTCATTTAATGGTTTTAGTGCAGATAATTTGTCGGCCGTGGATTTGATGAAATCTTTCGCAAGCAATTCCTTGTCTGAAATAGGGGCCGATGCCGTAAACCATTTTAATTTCAGGAAATTGATTGCAGGATGATCTTTGTCGAAATCTTTTGGTGCCGATTTCAGGCTGTTTTCTTCGTTGCGGTCGAGTTCGCCGAAAGTTTCCCTGAATTTTTTATCCGAAACGATCTTTTCAAGGTCTTCGTGAAAGAACGCGATTTCCTTTCTGATCTTTTTCAGGTCGCCCGCTTCGGGATGATAAACGCCGCCGGCGCAAAATGCCGATCCTTTTTCGATATGGATGTAATAACCTGCAAGATTAGTATTCTTCTGGCCGGTCGACATCCAGATCCCCATATGCGTTTTATATGGCGTTTTATCTTTTGAAAACCTGATATCACGGTTAATCCTGAACGCGCAATCCCTGACTTCCAAATGTTTCAGCGACGGATCGATCGGAATCATCGCATCAAGCATTTCGCGGATCACTTCGTTATAATTCTCCTTGTATTGCTCGTAACGCTTTTTGTTGGCGAGGAACCATTCGCGGTTGTTGTTCTTTTTCAGGTCTTCAAGGAACTGAAGCGAGTCTTTTGATATCATTTGAGTTTGTTTTTAAGGTCGGCTTCCGAAATGAAACCGAAATTCCACCATTGCAATTCGCTTTTTTCGTAAAGGATCAATGTGGGAAGTTCGTCAATTTTCAACTCTTTTACGATGGTTTTGTTTTTATCGGCGTCGATGCGTACGACTTTTAAGCCGTTGATATTTTCCTGCAAAGTCGACATATACGGCGACATCTTTTTGCACGGGCCGCACCATTCGGCGTAAAAACTGACAAGGACTTTCTCCCCGGATGTAACTTTTTGATATTCATCCATCGACATTCCGCCGGACACACTTTTCGCTAAACCTTCGGAATTCCATTTCATGATCCCGCCACTCATGTCGTACACGTTCTGAAACCCAAGTTGACTTAATTTATCCGCCGCTTTTTTGCTTCGTCCGCCAACCATGCAATACACGTAAACAGGTTTGGACTTGTCGAGTTTTGCAGCGTCCTTTTCAAAATTGCCGCCATTCCAGTCAATGTTGACCGAATTTGGAAGATGCTGCGATGCATATTCTTCAGAAGTCCGCACGTCGATCAATTGCGGATTTTTATCAGATTTCAATTTTGCGGCAAATTCCTTTGGCGAAATCGATTGTACAGATGAATTCGGCTGGCCTTTGCACGAACTTATCATGACGATCAGTAAGGCTGCCAATATATTTTTCATCATAGATTGAACATTTTATAGGTTTGATGTGTCGATTTTACGATCGTTTCGGTCCGCTCCGGATGCGTATCGGAAATGAACAGCTGTCCGAAATCGTCGTTGTTCACCATCGATATGATCTTCGAAACGCGATGCTCGTCAAGCTTATCGAAAATATCGTCGAACAAAAGTATGGGTTTCTTTCCGCTTCTCTTTTTGACAAATTCGAATTGCGCGAGCTTTAACGCGATCAGGAAAGATTTCTGCTGGCCTTGCGACCCGAATTTTTTTATCGGATGATGATCGATCTCAAACGAAAGGTCATCTTTGTGGATTCCCACGCTCGTATACTGAAGCATTTTGTCCCGTGTAAAATGATCTGTCAGCAGGCTGATGAAACTGTGGTCGTGAAGATGGCTCTGATAAACGAGCTGGACATTCTCTGCAGAACCTGTAATCGCTTTATGATGCGCATCGAATATCGGTATGAATTCCGCGAGAAAGGATTTTCGTTTATCGAAGATCGGCGTGCCAAGATCCGAAAGTTGTGAATTGTAAATGTCGAGGGTTTCCTGATCGTGCGTCCGATTGATAGCGAAATATTTTAAGAGTGCGTTGCGCTGCTGAAGGACCTTTTCATATTGGATAAGGCTTCGCAGATACTTCGGATCGAGCTGTGAGATCACTTGATCGATGAACTTTCGCCGCGTATCGCTGCCCTCGGTGATGAGATCCCGATCGGATGGAGAAATGATCACCAGCGGGATAAATCCGATATGGTCTGAAAGCTTTTCGTATTCTTTGCCGTTGCGTTTTAAAACTTTCTTCTGGCCTTTTTTGAGGCTGCATACGATCTGTTCCGAACGGTCGTCGATGTCGAATTCACCGTCGATGACAAAAAATTCGGTTTCATGGCGGATATTCTGCACCGACATCGGATTAAAATAGCTTTTTCCGTAGGCAAGATGATAGATCGCATCGAGCACATTTGTCTTCCCGACGCCATTACGTCCGACAAAACAATTGACACGCGCGTCGAAATCGAAGCCGGCATCGTCAAAATTTTTGTAGTTTATGAGGGAAATCCGTCTGAGATGCATTCCAAAAAGTCCCGCAGGCTGAGATATTTATCGAAGAAAAACAGTGTGCTGGCAGGTTGCGGCCAAACCGGTGCAAATTATCGAAAAAATCGCAATATTCGGCGTTTGCATATCAATAAAAATTTTATTTTTGCGGCTCACAAATAAGAAATTAATGGCAACGTACAATAAAAGAGGTCACAAAACTCCAAAACCAAAAGAAGAAA